>JADJKB010000022.1:0-600000 GCA_016706225.1 Myxococcales bacterium | reverse complement strand
GGCCCGGGAAGGTACGAACGAACATGCGACGTCAGGCGAACGTTCTCGGAGGGATGGGGCTCGTGTTTCTCTCAGCCTGCGGCGGCGCGACCCCGCCCGCGGCCGCGCCCGCAAGCGACGCACCGACCTCGCCGTCGTCGGCGCCAGCAGCCGACGCAAAGCCAAATGAACCCTCCGAGGCCGAGCCCGCCATCCCTCGCGCAAAGATCGTCGAGGTCTTGCCCGGCAAGGACAGCCCGGACGATCGGCGGGTGAAGATCATGTTCAACAACCCGACCAAGAGCTCGTGCACCTTCACGAGCTACACGCTGGTGTGGTCGAGCGGCAGGAAGACCATCGAGGAGAAACCGTTCGAGATCCCTCCGGGCGGCAGCCGCCAGCGCGCGCTCGTGATTCACCCGAATGACGGCGACATCGCGAAGCTGAAGGTCGAAGGCTCCGACGTCGAGGTCAACGCGGGCTGCGCCAAGCCCTGACCTGCCAGCTGCACGACCGCACCGCCGCGTGAAACCTGGCAGGCCTCGAGGGATCGCTCAGCTGTCGAGCGGGTGGGGTCGCGATCGCGGCGCGCGTCCGCGGGGCCCTCTCGCCTCGGGAACGCCTCGAGTCCCTGGACGCGGGCCGCCGCACGACCTTGGAGCTCGCCGGCGATGCGTACCGCGACTGACTCGGTCGCGTTGTTGCGGACGCTCCATCGTGCGGGCCAATCTGTGCCACGAGAAGGGTACATTCCTTGCTGAGCTGTCGAGCATGAGGCGCGCATTCTGGTTGATTGCGTTGTTGGTGGCCGGTTGTGGTGGGTCCAGCATAGCCGGTGAGTCGGCCACGGGTGGCGCCGCGGGTGCCGCGGGCGGAGGGGCGACGGGCACTGGCGCAACAGCAGGAGCTGCAGGCACTGGCGGGGTGGCGGGGGCTGCAGGCACTGGCGCACAAGCGGGAGCTGCGGGCATGGGCGGAGTCGCGGGAAGTGCAGGCGCTGGCGGCGCGAGCTGCGCCGAGCTCACTGCAAAGTACACCGAGCTGGTACCCCAAGCGCTGAGCTGTCCACTCGGCTCGACCGGCGAGACCTGCAACGTCTGGGTCGACACGCACGTTGACGGCTGCGGATACTTCAAATGGGGCGACGCCAGCAACGCGGTAGCTCTTGGCGAGCTGAAGAAGCTTCGGGACGACTTCAAGACGAGCTGTCCTCCAGCGACCTGTCCGTTGGGCGGCTTTCCCCCGACCCTGCCAGCCAAGTGCGTGGACGCGGGGCAGGGCGGCACGACGGGCACGTGTATGTAGTTGCCAGAGGCCGCTCACGCGCGCGTTCGGCTCCGGTCGAGGCGCGCCCGCACACGGTCGCAGACCTCCTGTGGAGTGAAGGGCTTCTGTAACAGATCGGCGTCGGCATCCAGGACACCCCGGTTCGCGAACGCATTCGCGGTGTAGCCCGACATGAACAGCACGGCCGTCTCCGGACGGGAGACCCGGAGTTCGTCCGCCAGCTCCTTCCCGCTCATCCTGGGCATCACCATGTCGGTCAGCAAGAGGTCGATCCGATCGGGGCACTCGCGCGCGATGGTCAGCGCCGAGTCCGCGTCGGTTGCAATCAGCACCACATATCCGGCCTGCGACAACGTCCGGGTCAAGACGTCGCGCACCTGGCTGTCGTCCTCTGCGACGAGGATCGTCTCGCCGCCCCCACGTGAGGCTGTCTGCGTGTCGGGCGCGCGCGCGACCGCCGCCAGACAACGTGGCAGGTAAATCTTGAAGGTCGTGCCACAGCCGACCTCGGAGTAGACCCACAGGTAGCCGCCCGCCTGACCGATGATGCCATGGCAGGTCGCAAGCCCGAGTCCGGTCCCCGACTCCTTGGTGGTGAAGAAAGGCTCGAAGATCTGCGCTCGGGTCTCCTCGTCCATGCCCTCACCGCTGTCGGTGACGGAGATCACCACGTACTCACCCACCGGGATCTCGTTGCCCTTGCCCTCGACGTAAGCGCTGTCGAGGGTCGTGTTGGTCGCCTCGAGCGTCAGCACGCCGCCCCCGGGCATGGCGTCCCGGCCGTTGACCGCCAGGTTCACCAGCACCTGCTCGAGGGCGCCCGCGTCCATGCGCACGTTCCAGAGTGCGGGGGCGAGCGCCAGATGCAGCGAGACGGTCTCCCCCAGCATACGCCGCAGCATGCGATCGACCCCCGACACCAGCGCCTTGATGTCCACCACGGTGGGTTGCATCGGGCGCCGTCGCGAGAACGCCAGGAGCTGGGCAGTCAGGTGTCGGGCACGCTCGGCGGCGCCCAACACCTCCTGCATGTCCGCCTGCGCAGTCGACCCGTCCTCCAGCTCTTCGAGCACGAACCCACCGAAGCTGAAGATCGCCGTCAGCAGGTTGTTGAAGTCATGCGCCACGCCGCCGGCGAGGCGACCAATGGCGTGCAGCTTCTGCGAGTGGCGCAGCTGCTGCTCGAGCTCGACCTGCTGCGTCAGATCTCGAAAGGCTGCGATCGCGAATTCGACGCGGCCGTCGCTGCCGTGAATCGGCGCCGCCGTCATCTCGACCGCGGTGCGTTTGTCGCCGCGGCGCAGCTCGATGTCCGCAACGCTGGAGCGCTCGCCGGCGAGCGCGCGCATGATTGGCAGCCGCGCCAGCGGATATCGCTCACCCTTGTCGCGCACGAACGCGTTGTAGGCGGACGAGAGGTTCTCGGCGCGCGCCTGCTCGCAGACCTCCGCGCCGAGCATCGCCTTGGCCCTGCGATTTGCGTAGTAACTCCGTCCGGCCGCGTCCAGCACGTGAACTCCGACCGGCAGCGACTCGAGGAACTCGAACAGTTGGCTCTCGTGGGCCCGAAGCTCTTGTCGCGCCTGTTTGAGCTCGCGCAGATCGACGATGCTGACGATGACGTACTTGTGGTCGGTATGTTTCATCGGGCTCAGCCCGATGGACACGGAGATCGGGGCCCCGTTCCGGTGGCGTCCGAACAGCTCGCTTCGGTCGTGCATCTTGCGCTTCGCCGGCTGGCTCATGAAGCCCGCGCGGGTGGCCGCGTGGCCGCCGCGCAGCTCCTCGGGCACGAGCACGTCGACCGATTGTCCGACGAGCTCGCTTGGCCCGTAACCGAACAGCTCCGCCACCGCGAGGTTGGCCTGGACGATGCGACCGGTGTCGTTCACCAGCAGCATGCCATTCGGGGCCGCATCCAGTGCGGAGCGGAACAAACGCTCGGCTCCATCGCGCTCGACGGCGTGTCGGATCGCACGCTTGAGCAGGTGCGCGCTCAGCCCCTCCTTGGCGAGCCAGTCCTGAGCGCCGCTCTGCATCGCGAGGGGCTCGAAGGCGTCGTGCTCTTGCCCGGTCAAGAACACGACCGGCAGCCCCCGCGCGCGCAGCGCGGGCAACAGCGACAGCCCGTCGCGGTCTGGCAGGCACTGATCGAGCAGCACACAGTCGAAGGCAGCGCCGTCGGCAGCCCGCAGGCCCTCCTCGGCGCAGGCGGCCTCGACGAGCGTGACCTCACTCTGGAGCCAGCCCCGCACCCGATCGCGGTCAGCGGCGTTGTCTTCGATCAGGAGTACTGCTTGACGGCGCGGCTGAGCGAGATCGGCGTCGGTCACACTGCTTCTCCCCCCGAGAGATGTACTGATTCGGTACATCTAATCACAAGTCGGCCACGCTACCGAACATTCCCTGACGTAACATCCCGTACAGCGCCCATCTTGCAGCGCGCCGCGTCATGAGACGTGCCGTTGGGGCTGGCCGCTGCCCTCGCTCGGAGACGAGCCGGCGTTGCCGCGAGGCGGAAGGTCGAAGTCGCCGACGTCGAGGTCGAGGCGAGTCGTGCGAAGCTGGAGCCGAATGCTCCGAAAATCACTGCTGGTCGCTGCACTGCTGATCACTTGCGGTTGCAGTGACTCCGAGAGCTCTCCCGGCGCTTCGGCGAAGGGGCCCACGCTCTCGCTCGAGAAGTCTCATGAAGGTGCCGGCACCGTCACGGGCGGCGCGATCGCGTGTGACACGACGTGCAAACGCGCGAGCCAATCCGTCGCAGTGGGAACCGAGCTCACCCTGACGGCCTCACCGAGCGACGACTCCGTTTTTCTGAACTGGGGTGGAGCGTGCTCGGGCTCGTCGCCCACCTGCACCGTCACCGTGAGTGCGGACATGGTCGTGAACGCCCTCTTTCAGACGAAGGCCGCCATGGCGGGGCCCACTGCAAACGGGGTGCTCGAGCCGGGTGAAGCCTGCGATGGCTCGGACCTCGGCGGCATGACGGCGTTGATGGTACCTGGCTACAAGTCGGGCAAACTCGCGTGCAAGGCGGATCGCTCCGGCTACGATCTCTCCGGCCTCACAGCTGGCAACACCATTCAGGCGGCGAGCTGCTCCAGCGCCGACGTGCAGACGGCCATCGATCAAGCCGAAGACGGCGACACGGTCCAGGTCCCGGCCGGCACTTGTTCCTGGACGACGTCGGTGACGATCGGAAACAAGGACTCGACCACCAAGCCGGCCACCGGCAAGGCGCTCACCCTCGCGGGGGCGGGCAGCGACGCCACGATCATCAAGTATCAGCTGACCGCAGGGTATGCCCTCGGGGTCGCGGTACCCGCCGGGAAAGCGGTTCGCGTGACTGGCTTCACCTTTGACGGTGCCGACAACACGACTCCGGCGACCGGTGCGGTGAGCATCGGAGGTGATGTCGGCGCCTTCGCCCGCGTCGACCACTCGAAGTTCATCAACCTCAACGCGTACGGGATGAACGTCTACGCGGTCTACGGGCTCATCGACCACGACTACTTCTCGAAGTCGCCCACCGCCGGCCCGGTCACGCTGGTCGCGCTCGTCGGGGACACCAGCGAAAGAACCGGGAGCCCCGACGATTCGTGGGCACGACCGCCGAGCATGGGCACGGCCCGAGCGATCTTCCTCGAAGACGACAGCTTCGACCTGCCCAACGTCGCCAACGGTCCGGAAGACGCCTACGAAGGCGCTCGCTTCGTGTTTCGCAAGAACCAGGTCTACGGCGAGAACCTGGGCTGGCATGGCTTCGACAGCAGCATTCGCGGCACGATGCAGTTCGAGATCTACGACAACTCGATGACGAACGCGTCACCGACCGGAGAGACCGACCCCAACTACCCACACGGCCTGTTGTGCGAGTCCCGATCGGGGACGGGCGTCGTGTACAACAACACCGTGACCAACGGCCCGGGCGCGACACCGCAGTTCGGCACCTACGACGGTTTCCTGGAGCTCAGGAACTACCGCAGCAGCGACGGGTTCTTCGGCGCCGACGCCGACACCGGCAACAGCTCGTTCTGCAACGGTCGGCCGCACAAGGATGGTCCGATTGACGGCAACTTTGCCGGCATGCAGGGCTACCCCTGCAAGGACCAAACAGGTCGAACGACGAATCAAGAGCTGTCGCCGACCTACTCCTGGGACAACAATTTTCTTGGAACGGTCGGAGGGCATCTCTTCGTTGGTGGTTACGGGACGCTGCCCGCGGGCGGTGAAGACCGGACCACACTGCACCTCGTCGAAGGGCGGGACTTCTACAACGGTCAGCCGAAACCAGGCTACGTCGCGTACGTGTACCCACACCCGCTTGCGCTGTAGCGCGCCGCTGGAACTGTGACTGACGCTCGCCTTCAGAATGTCCCAGCCAACGCCAGCCGCACGAACGGTCCGCTCAGCGACACCTCACCCAGATCGAGCGCTGCCGTCCTGGCCGGGGCGCCCGAGCCGGCGTCGGGCTCGAGCACGAGGTCGCTGGACTGCGTGAAACCGTAGCCGCCATCGGCGACCAGCCAGAACATCAGGTCGGTCTTCTTGCTGCGCATGTCCCAGAACGACCAGGCCGCGCCGGCGCTGCCGTCGATGGCAAGCACCCACGCGCGCGCGGTCAGCGTGGTTCCGGTCGAGCCTTCCTCCAGCGTCGCGACGTTGCGCTGCACCCCGGCGGTCGGCCGCACGAACGCGTAGAGCTCGGGCAAGAAGTGATACCGCGCCTCTGGACCCGCCGTCAGGCGATACGACTCGAGCGCCGTCGCCTCTCCACGCACGTCGGCGCGCTTGGCTCCAAAGTCGAAGGTCATGGCTGCCGCGAACGAGAGCGGTTTCGACAGGTACAGGCTGCGGGACACACCAACGCTGCCCAGCGTGAACACGTCGTTCGTCGCGAACGGGTCGAAGCCCTTGCTGGTGATGAACGAGTTGCGCACGCCGACCCAGGCTTGCCACGCCGGGGGACCTGCAGGCGGCATCGGCTCCTTGGGTTCGCTGTCGACGGCAGGCGTCGCGGGTGCCGCGGTGGCTCCCGGTGGAGCCGCCATCCACGGGTTGTAGGGAGCGGGGGCGGGAGCGGGAGCCGGAGCGGCCGCGGGCGCGGGCGCCGCTGCGGTAGCAGGTGCAGTCTCGGGGGCGGGAGCGGCGGCGGGCGGAGCTTCTTCCGCTGCGGCGGCAGGGGGAGCTGGGACCTGCGCGTGGGCCGAAGTCGCCAGCGCAACCACGAAGGAACAGGTCAGAGTGGTGATCGACGAGCGCATCATTTCGGCAGCCCTCCCATGAGAAGCCCCGGAAAGAATTTCGACTTGGCCGTGTCCGGGTCGAGGCCATCGAGCACCGTGGCGCCGAGGGCAACGACGCCGGCCTTTTCGTTCACGTTGAGCGCGATGGCCGCGCGCCCGCCGTCCCTGCGCGCGATGTCGTAGACAGCGCTCACGTCCCGCTCGATTTGGATCGAGGTCGGATGCAGGTTCGCGAAATCGATGCTGGCAAAATCCGGTGTGCCGGGACGCAGCGCCCAAGCTCGTTCTCCGTCCGGAGAGACACTGAGCTGGAATCCCGAAGCGTTGGTCAACATCGGGAAGCTCTGGCGTTTGTCGAGATCGAGCACATAAAACTCTGCGGCGCTCGTGCTCTGCAGCACCTTGAGGTGGGAGTACTTGTCGCCGGGCACGCTGCGGACGTTCGAGACGCTGATGCCGATGTCGTAGTCGTCGACGCTGCGGAACGGAGTGCCGCTGGTCTTGCCCAGCGACCAGAAAGCGATGCCCGTCGCCGAGTCACTCCAGAGTAGCGCGACGTCGCTCTTGGCGGGTTTGTCGGACACGTCGTCGGTCACCCGGGTGATGCGCGAGAACGGCTTGGGAAAGTCGACGGTCTCGGGAGACGTGGTCGCGGGATCGATCAGCGTCGCACCCTTGATCGAGGGAACCAGGGCCGCGAGTCGCAGACCTCCGTCCGTCTGCACGAACGCGATGCTGCTCGGCACGCCACCCACGTGCGCGACGTTGATGGTCGCCTTGAAGGGTTTGTCGCTGCCCGCCGCCGGCGCTGCGAGATCGACCAGCATGACGTTGGGATCATTGGCCAGGCGCACGGCGATGCGCGCGTCCGTCGGGTCGTCGACAGCCCCATCGTGGAACGCGACCTCGAGGGGTTTGCCGGTCGCGCCGGTGGCGGTCTTCGGCAAGATCAGCGTGACCTCGTCCCGCGCCAGATCGGCCAGATCGACCAGCGAGACGTCCTGGCCCGTCTCCACGATCAAGAACCGCCGCGGCGCGCCGTTGGGGAGCGTCAGCTCACTGGTGAAGGTCAGACGTTCGGGCCGTCCGCCGAAGCTGCGCAGGGTCTTGGAGACGGGCTCGGCCCCCGCGTCACCGAGCTTGACGAAGATCAGCTCGTTCGGGTTCACGACGATGCCGCCGGCGTCGTAGACGACGGCCCACTCCCCTTGTGGGTCGATGGCAATGCCTCGCAGTGGATCCGTCAGGGTGTAGCGCGCGTTGACCTTGGGCTCGGTTCCGGCGTCGATGACGGTGAGGGTGGGGCGTTCGTCGTCGGGGTTCAGCCGCGGCTGCACTCCCGCCGAGAGCACGAAGAACGAGGCTTGGTCCCTGGAGACCTCCGTGGCGACGATGTTCTTGCCGACGCGGAGCGGCGTAGAAGAAAGGGATCGATCCGACGATGCCGTGAACATCAGCACCCGGTCGAGCGATGCATCGACGACGGCGACCGAGCCGGTGAGCCCTGCGCTCTGGAGCGGGAGCTTGGCGCGGTCGTCCCACTCGGCGGGGCGATCGCCACAACCTGCGAGCCCGACCAGGAGCACTACGCTGAAGGTGAGTCGTTTCATCTCTGTTCCTCTCACTCGACGACCTTCGCTCCGAGCTCGAAACCGGTGAGGGTGCGGACCTCTCCGGTGCCGAAGTCGACGAAGGTGATGCGGCCCTCGGGGTGCAGCTGGGCGATGAAACCTTTGTTGGCGGCGCCGACCACACCCGTGGAGAGCGGCGGGCTCGCCAGCTTCACGTAGTCGACCTGGAGCGTCGCGAGCTTGATGCGATAGGCGCCGAACACCTTCTTCTGGTCGTCGCGGATGCTGACCAGCGCGTGTTCACTCTTCGGGCCCGGCTGAATGGCGACCGCGTTCGGTGGCGCGTCGGTGCCCAAGATCTTCGGCGACAGCTGCGCCGCGGTGGAGACCACGCTGAACGCGCCGGCCTTGGTGCTTCCGGCCAGGGTCTTCTGCAACACGATGGCGTGCAGCGCGTCCGCCGCTGGAAAGACCGCGCTGACCGGGGCTTTGAGCGCGACGGTCCGGTGGGTCAGGTAGTCCGGGCCGGGGCCGAGTTGCATGATCGACAGGTGATCGCTGTCGATGGCGTTGGTGTAGAGCAGCGCCACGCTGGCATCACTCGAGAGGGCGACGCTGCCGAAGAACTCCCCGCTGACCACCTTCGAGTCGATGAGCTTCGGGTCGGTGGCTGCACCCGGAACGGGCAGTACGAAGACCTCGGAGTTGTCGCGCACCACCGCGACGGCACGCAGGCCGTCCTCGCTGAGATCGAGATCCGTGACGTTGCCCGAGAGAGTGACGTCGTTTCGTGTGCCGCTGTCGAGGGACACAAAAGAGACGGCGCTGCTGCCATCGCGTCGCACGAGGGCCAGACTGCCGTCCGGTGTGATGGTCACGTCGCGCGAGGCGGGGTTCTCGAGCGGGTTGTCGGTGACCTGAATGAGCGCGCTGATTTTTGGCGCGGACTCGCTCAGCTCGAGCACCGACACCCCCGGCTCCGTCACCGCGAAGGCCCGCGCTTCACTCTTTGCAAAACCAATGCGCGTGGGGCGGTACCCCACGTTCAGGATGGTGGCGCTCTCCTTGCCGAGCGTCAGGTCGATGACCGTCACGTCCTGGAAGCCGTCGGTCGGATCGGGGTTTTCGAGCTGACTCGCGTCGGTCCAGGCGATGGCCCAGTGACCGCCGGGGCTGAGGGCCCAGGCGTTGGCCCCGGTGTGAGTCTTCAGGTTCTTCTGCGAGAACGTGCCGTCCTCGGCGACGCGGAACAGCGTGGCGTCGTGGCTCTTCACGTTGAGCACGATGGCGGCGTTTTCTGCCGGATTCTTCGGGTTGGGGACCGCCGCAAGGAAGGTGGGGCCGTTGCCGGCCTCGGCGATCCTCACGTCGTAGGTCTTGGCGTCGACCAGCGCGACGCGCCCGCTGTCGGGGTTCGCCGCCCACACGAACTTGCCCGTGGCGACCGGTGAGCGGAACGAGCTCTCGAGCTCCTGCTCCGGCGGAGGAGGAGTGCCGCCATCGACGGAGGTCCCGCCGCCCGTTCCGCTGTTCGCATTACCGGCGCCGCCGGCTCCCGCCGACGAGGTTCCGCCTGCGCCCCCTGCAGGTGCGCCGGCGCTGCCGCTGTCATCGCTGCCGCCGCAGTTGAGCAGGAACGCCGCGAAGGCTCCGCCAATCACGACGAACGCAGCGAGTGAGCGCGCGCTTCTCATCATTTGCTCCCGTCCACGACCTTGGCACCGAGTTCGAAGCCGGTGAGGGTGCGTGCCTTGCCATCGGCGAGGGTCACGAACGTAATGCGACCTTCCGGGTGCTCCTGGGCGATGTAGCCCGCGTTGGCTGACTTCACGATGCCGGTTGCGAGGGGCGGGCTCGCGAGCTTGAAGGGATCGACCTGGAGCTCGGGCATGCGCACGAGATAGGTGAAGAAAATCTTCTTGGTGTCGTCGCGCACGGTGACCAGCGCGCGCGAGGTCGTAGCGCTGAGCATCGCCACGCCGACGGGTGGTGCGTCGGTGCCCTGGATCTTCGGTGGCAGCTCGGCGGACACCGGAATGACGCTGAACGCACCGGCCTTGCTGCTACCCGCGGTCGGCGAGAGCAGCGCAATGGCGTGGGAGCCGTCGGTCGCAGAAAACACGGCTTTCACCGGGGCTTTCAGCGCAACGGTGCGGTGTTTCAGGTAACCAGAGCCCGCCGCGGTCGTCAGCAGCGTCAGGTGATCGTTCGGCGTTGCGTTGGTGTAGAGCAGCGCCACGCCGCCGCTCGCGCTGACTACCACGCTGCCCACCGACTCGCCCGTGATCGTCACCTGATCGAACTCGGCGGGTTTGGTGAAGATGCCGGGGATCGGCAAGAGCGCAACGTCGGAGTTCTTCGGTGGCGGTGGTGGCGCGTCGGGGATGGTGCCCGCGTCGCTGGCGGCGTCGTCGACACCCGCCTCCGCGAGGCCGGTGTCGCTTCCGTCGTCGGCTGCGGCATCGCTGGCGGCGTCGTCATCGGTCGCGTCCGCGCCAGCGTCGCCGGTCCCCGCGTCGCCCACCGCAGCGCCGCCCGGCTCCCGCACTATCGCGATGGCGCGCTTGCCATCGTCGGTGAGATCGAGATCCGTGACTGGTCCGGAGAGCAGCACGCTGACGCGCTTGCCGTCGGCGAGAGCGACGATTGACACCTCCGAGCTGCCGTCGCGCCGCACCAGTGCGTAGGCACCGTCGGGGGTGACCGAGACATCGCGTGACGCGGGGTTGTCGAGCGGGTTGTCGGTGACCGGCAGATCCTTGCTCACGTAGGGCCCGAGACCTTCGTCGAGCTCGATCACGGAGATCCCCGGTTCCGTGATCACGAACGCACGCTTTTCGTTGGCCGCAATGAACACCCGAGTCGGGCGATACCCGACGCTCAGGCGGGTGGACTTGGGCTCTTTTCCAGCCAGATCGAGCACCGTCACGTCCTGGAAACCCTGGGTTGGATCGGCGTTCGGGATCTGTACCGCATCGGTCCATGCGATGGCGTAGCGGCCCTTCGAGCTGACGGCCCAGGCGTTGGCGTCTTCGTGTACCTCGGCCGTGCTCGTCGTGACCTTCCCCTGCGCGTCGGCGACGAGCACGGTGGCGTCGTGGCTCTTCACGTTGAGCACGATGGCGCGTGCTGCATCCGGTTGGTTGGGATCGGTGAGCGCGGCCAGGTGGGTTGGGCCGTTGCCGGCTTCGACGGTCACGACCTCGAGGGTCGTGGCGTTGATCAGCGCAACCCTCCCGCTCTCGGGATTCGCAGCCCACACGTAGTTTCCCGTGGCCACCGGGGAGCGGAACGAGCTCTCGAGCTCTTGTTCCGGAGGTGGGCCGCTGCCTGCCGCGCCGCCCAGGGACCCGCCGCCGGAGCCTCCCGAACCACCGCAGGCTGCGCCGATGCACACCCCGCTGTCAGCCCCGCCTTTTCCGTCGCTGCTGCTCTCGTTCGCATCACTGGCGGCGCAGTGTGCCACTGCGGCGACGAGGGCGGGGATCGCCAGCAGCGACAGCCGCAGGATTTTCGGGCTCAAACGTCGATCTTGTGCCTGATGTGTTGTCCCGCTCACGGCGTGGAAGCCAAATGCAATCCACGAGCCACACACTCGACGATGAATTATTCACGTTGGATCTGCGTCGCCCGTGGGGGCCTTGGTTTCTGCGGCATGACAAACTTGTCGCGCGGCGATCGAGCGTCCTGGTTCGCATCGCGCCCGCGCGAATCGCCTGCGCGCCGGGGGGACTACGGCGACCTGCTCGAGGCCAGGCCGGTGGGTGTTCCCAATTGCGCGCCCCGCTTCTCAGCGCGGCCAACCCGTGCTTGGCGTCCGTGGTCGTCGCAGGGCAAATTCCGCGAGATTGCTGGGTCTGGACCGAGTCGATTCGCGGGCATCGATATTGCTGAGTCTTCGCACATGCGCTCGCTCCTGCTCACGTTCCTCGTTCTCGGTTGTGCGGCGACGGCGCGGCCCGAGCCCATGGACGAGCTCCTGCTCGCACACCCTGACGAGACCGGAGTGCTCCGCAGCGGGTTACTGGTGTCGGACCCCGAACACCCCGCGGTGGTCGAGTTCGAACAGGTGGGTGACGATCGGATTCTGGACGGCGACATCCTGCTCGGGCCGGAGCAGCTCATCCCGCTGGACGACCCGAACGCTCCGCTCGACTCGATTCAGCAACCGATAGCCGCGGTGAAGAAGGAGTACCGCTGGCCGAATGGACGGGTGCCGTACACCATCGACCCGAACCTACCCGCCAAGAACCGTGTGCGCGCCGCCATCGAACACTGGGAGGCGAAGACCAACGTCCGCTTCGTGAAACGCACCGACCAGGCTGACTACGTGTTCTTCACCAAGGGCCCCGGTTGTGCGGCCCAGCTCGGGCGAACCGGCGGTCGGCAGTGGGTGAAGCTCGCTTCGATGTGCGGGACTGGCGCAGTGGTGCACGAGATTGGTCACAGCGTTGGTCTGTGGCACGAGCAGTCTCGCGCCGACCGCAACCAGTACGTGGACATTCGCTGGAAGAACGTGCGCGACGGCATGGCGTACAACTTCCAGACCTACGTCCAGCAAGGCTTCGGCGGCGTCGATCTCGGGCCGTACAACTACGGCTCGATCATGCACTACGACTCCTACTCGTTCAGCAAGAACGGCAAAGCCACCATCGTCAAGAAAGATGGCGGGATCATCACCGCCAATCGCAGCGTGCTCAACGCGAAAGACATCGCGGGGATCGCAAAACTCTATCCGGCGAGCGGCTGAACGCCGCGCTCTAACGCTGGCGCAGCGCCCTCGGTCGACTAGGCTGAGCCTCGTGGTTCAACGTGGCGCGCCACCGGGTCTGGCGCTGGCCTTGCTCCCGCTCCTGCTTGCAGCCTGTGGCTCCCAGGAGTCTCGAGCTTCGTCCGGCAGCGGAAGCTCACCCGTCGAGGTGCAGCCCGGCTGGTACCACTCGCTCGACGAGCCCATTCGTTTGCTGATCGATGGCGGACCTCTGCCCATCCGGCAGGCCCCGCAGGGCGGCCAGTGGGCGTTCGTCAGCGCTCGCGTGCGCGGCATCAGCGGGCCCGAGATGCAGATCGGGGCGCAGTTCTTCGAAGCCGACTCCGGCGCTCTGTTGTTCGCGGAACGACGGGCGGGCAGCGTCGTTCCGAGCGCCGCCGATCCCGCGTTCGTCGAGCCTGCCATCGATTCGCGTGGGGCCATCGTCCACCTTCCGGTGTGCCCCATCGAGCAGCCACCGGGTTTCTACCAACGCGTGCTGCGAATCGAGCTCGAGGTCACCAGCGTGGGACCGGACCAGAAGTCTGGGCACGCTTCCGTGATCGTCACCCCGGATTGCGCCGACGGCACCGATGGCGAAAAGACCGTGTGTGTGTGCGAGTGTTCGCCGGACTACGATCCGGGCAAGTGTTACTGACGCCGGGGAGCGAGCTCACTTCGGGCGAAGCTGGAGGAAGGTCCCATTCGGCAACGCGAGTCGCTTTGCGGCGGGGACGTTCCAGCCTGCGCTCGCAGGCAGCTCAGCCTTCCACTGCTCGAGTGAGAGCACCTCGACCTTTTCGACGGAGACGTCGTGGATGACCAGTCCCATGGCGCCGAGCAGCTCCGCAAACCGCGTCAGCGCGTCGGACTCTTTCATGTGGCGGGCCAGCTTCTTGTAGTACGCCGCCTCGCCCTGCCCAGCGGTCGCCTTCTGCAGCTCGGGGGTCTCCGCCTGATGACGGAACCAAGCCTCGACGCTCGCCTCGTCCGCTCGAAAATCGATGCCCAGCCCCAGCTTTTCCGGAAACGGCGCGTCGCGGCGGGCTCGCTCGGAAAGCGCGACCCACGCGGACTTCAGCGCCGGCGCGAGCACGACACACGTGGGTTTGTGTTCTGCCGAGCTCGCCTCCGCGCGCCAGTCCATGCGCGCTTTTTCGATGCTCAAGCTCAACCTGCAATTGTCGACCTGCGCGCTGAGGAGTGTTCGGCCGACACCGGCGTCGGCTTGCTCGATCACCAGCTCTGCTAGTGGTGAGGTTGCCGCGTCGGCAGGGTCGCCTTTCGGCTCGCTGTTCGTGTCAGGCGCAGCCGTCGCTGGTGTCGCCGGCGTTGGGCTCTCGGGCGGTGAGGCTGACGGAGGCTGGCCACAAGCGATGCACACCACGCAGAGCAGCACCGCGTATCGGGATGAGACAGGTGGGTTCAGCACGACTCGACCCTATCAGCTCGAGCATCGCGAGTCAGCGCAGCCCGCCGATGCCCCGGACGTTCTGCTGCCTGATGCTCACTCGCAGCGAGAGTAGCCGCGCACCTGATCGACGCTTCGACCAGGTTAGTCTGGATAGCCCGAGAGTTCTACTGCCTGCGCGACCCTCAAACCCCGAGGGCGTCGAGCACCTGCTTCGCACGCTCGGCCACGATGGCTCGCGCGTCGAGGAAGCGAGGGTCATCGCGCAACGGCGCAAGCACCGGGCACAGGTCGAGCCACGCGAGGTCGATCAGACCGGCGGCCACGGCTCGGTCGAGGTGCCCACGCGCGCCGTCGATGTCGCCGAAGTGCGCCAGCATCTCCGCGGCGAGTTGGTTCATCATCGTCTCGAAGCGGGCGTTCTTGCCAGGGCTCTCCACGAAGCGCCGGAACGCCGTCAGCGCCGGCGAGTCGGCGCCACCGGCCAACAAGGTTTGGATGCTGCGCACCACCTGCCAAGCTGACTGCGGATCATATTCGTCCGGGATACGGACACTCGCCGCCGACGCGGCAATCAATGGGCTCCAGAGCGCGAGCCGAAGCCGCAGCACCGCGCGGGAGTGTGCCAGCTCCGTGGCAATTGGCGCATCGAGCTCTTCGAGCACACGCTGGTACTGACCAATGAGCGCAAGCGCGCGGACGAAGTCGTCGTTGGCACTCGGCAGACTCGGCTCCAGCGCTCGCGCTCGTTCGAGCACGCCAATGGCCCGCTCGGGTTGTCCTGCTTCCAACAACAGGCGACCGTACAGCTCCAAGGCATCCGGGCTCTCGGGTGCCAAGCGGAGCGCGCGTTCGGCGAGCTCGGCGGCGGCGCGTGGTTCAGAGTCCATGAGCAAGACCGCCGCTCTCGAGAGCAGCACCTCGGCATCGTCCGGGGCCGCTGCGAGTGCGCGCTCCGAGACGGAACGGGCCTCGCTCGCCACTTGTTCGATGCCTCCCGCACCAAAAAACCACAAGCGCGAACACGCACGGGCATAGCCCGCCAAGATGCGCGCATCGCCAGGTGCGAGCTCGTGCGCCTTCCGGAAGAGCTTCGCCGCTTCGAGCACGTAGCCTGGCCAGAGCTTCCTGAGCAGGGCACGGGCCTTGAGGTAGAGGTCGACGGCAACGGGATCGGCCGGCGCGACGCGCTGGCGACCAACGTTGTGCAGGGTCAGCGCCTCCACCACTGCGCGCGCCGTTTCGTCGCTCACCACCAACAGATCCGCCGCGGGTCGATCGAAGCGCTGAGCCCAGATCTGAAAGCCGTCCTCCACGCTGATCAATCGCGCGCTCAAGCGCACCAGGTTCGGCGTGCGGCGCAGCGAGCCCTCGACGACGACCTCGACCCCGAGCTCGCGCCCGATCTCGCGGGGGTCCCGTGACTCCGCCGCGTAACCGATCACGGCGCCGCGCGGTCTGACGCGCAGTCCTGCCGTCATGCTGAGGGTGTCGATCAGATCCTCCGTCAAGCCCTCGGCGACGTAGTCTTCGTCCTTCGGTCCGAGATTGCGGAACGGAAGGACGGCCACCGTCTTCGACTGCGCCGCCGGCGCCCGCGCGATGGGGGGCAAACTCGGGCTCGCACCCTCCATCAAGGTCGGGCTGGCCCCCGCGAGTGCGTCTCTGACCTCGTCCGCGCTGGCGTAACGCGCGGCGGGCTCGCGTGCCATGCAGCGTTCGATCACGGCGGAGAGCTGGGCAGGGACTTCCCGGTGAAGAGCCGACGCGCTGGGCGGCGGCGCATACAGACGCGCCGCCGCGACGGCCATTGGGGAGCTTCCCTGCCACGGCACCTCACCCGTGACGAGCTCGAACAGCATGGCGCCGAGTGCGTAGATATCCGCGCGTGCGTCGATCTCCGCTCGGGCCTCGACCTGCTCCGGTGCCATGTACGCGGGCGTTCCGACGACGATGCCGAGCGTGGCGCCGCCGCGAGACGCCACGGGATCCCTCGCGATTCCGAAATCGGTGATGAGCACGCGGCCCTCGCGCGAGAGCATGATGTTGTCGGGCTTCAGGTCGCGATGGATGACCCCGGCCCGGTGGGCGGCGGCGAGACCGGTGCACACCGCGCGCGCGAGCTCGAGCGTCTTGGCCACGGGCAGACGCCCGGTGCGGACCAGCAAGTCGGCCAGAGACTCGCCCTCGATGAACTCCATCGTGAGGAAGGGCACACCCTCGTGCTCCCCGATGTCGAACACGCGCGCGACGTTCTCGTGGGTCACCCTTCGCGCCAGCTTCACTTCGCGACGGAAGCGCTCGATCAAGGTGGGGCTGCCGACCAGCTCGTCGGACAACATCTTCAGCACGACGTTTTCGTCGAGCTCGGTGTCGTGCGCGCGATACACCGAACCCATGCCCCCGCGCCCGAGCAATCCGACGATTCGATAACGACCGGCGACGAGCGGTGGTGGAGGCGGCGTCGCCCCCGGGTCGGACGGCAACGCGCGCTCCGCTTGGCCGGGCATGGCCATGGCGATCGTCGCCGCGAGATCGTCCTCTTCCTTCTTCAACGCCACCGGACTCCGCTCGGCGGCTCACTCGAGGTGAGCCATCAGGATCACGAGTCTCACGCCCCAAACCCTAGCTGGCTTTCAAACCGAGGGCGAGGCTCCCGAAAGCTCGCGTTGACGCAAGCGGATCGGTGTGTTCCATAAGCCACGTCGCCCATGCAGAGCCCCGCCGTCGCTGAGAACAAGTCCATCGTCGGCCCCCTGCTGCCAGCACCTGCGTCCGCTGAAGCATTGGCCCTCGCGCGTGCGGCCGGGCTCTCGGTCACCATCGCCGACCTGATGCAGCGCCGAGGCTTGACCGATCCGGTCGAGCTAGCGCGCTTCATGGAGCCGAAGCTCTCACACCTGACACCCCCGGACGCGATGGCGGATCGCGACGCGGCAGCCGAGCGGATTGCGTTCGCGATTCGAGAGCGCGAACCCATTGCGGTCTTCGGTGACTACGACTGCGACGGCATCACCTCGGCCGCCATCTTGACCGGCATCATCCGGGCGCTCGGCGGCACCGTCGTGACCCTGCTCGCCAGCCGCTTCGACGGCGGCTACGGCGTCTCGGCCGCTGCGGTCCAGCGCATTACCGACAGCGGCGCAAGGCTCCTGGTCACCTGCGACTGTGGTTCCTCCGATCATGTGACGCTCGCCGACGTGCGAAGCCGCGGGCTCGACATCATCGTCATCGATCACCACCTGGTGCCGGACGAACCCTTGCCGGCGCTCGCGTTCCTCAATCCTCACCGGCCGGAGTGTGGCTTCCCGTACAAGGGCCTGGCGTCGTGCGGGCTCGTGCTCAGCATCGGCGCCGCCGTGCGAGCGCGCCTGGGACAAACCTTGGATCTCCGCGCTTGGCTCGATCTGGTTGCCATTGGCACCATCGCCGACGTTGCACCCCTCGACGGAGACAACCGCGCGCTCGTGCGCGCAGGTCTGCGCACACTTGCCGAGGGCAAACGACCGGGCGTGCGGGTACTCCTCGAGCTAGCCCGCTTCGATGCGACTCATGCGTTGTCGGCGGAAGACGTGGCTTTCCGCATCGCGCCGCGGATCAACGCACCCGGTCGTCTCGGCAAGCCGGACCTTGCCCTCGACCTCTTGCTGGCCACGAGTCACGAAGACGCGCGCGCGATCGGAGCCGAGATCGAACGCCTGAGCACCGAGCGGCGCAGCATCCAGGACAAGATGATCACCGAGGCGGTGCGCGAGATCGAAGAGGCCGGGTATCACGAGCGTGCCGCCATCGTCATCGGTCGAGAGGGTTGGAGCCACGGCATCGTCGGCATCGTCGCGGGTCGCATCGCATCGCGGTATGGCAAGCCGGTGATCGCCATCGGGTTCGAGGCGGGTGGGCATGGGCGTGGCTCGGTGCGCGGACCCAAAGGCTCACGGCTTCACGATGCGCTCAGCCAGGTCGGCGACGTGCTCGAGCGCTTCGGCGGTCATCAGGCCGCGGCGGGTGTCGAGGTTCGTATCGATCGCCTCGAGGCCTTGCGTGATGGTTTCGAAACGGCCTGCGCTAGCGCGCCCGCGCTGCCCGCGGAGGACCAGGCCGCCGACACCGTCTGGCTTCACTCGGGTGACCGACCCGCGCAGGTGCTCGCCGACGTTGCGCGCCTCGAGCCGTGCGGCCAGGCCAATCCAGCGCCGCGCGTCGCGGTGGAGGCGGACGTGCTCGCGGCTCGCGAGGTCAAGGGCGGGCACCTGAAGCTCGAGCTCGAGCTCGAGGGCTCACAGCGCATGGGCGGGTTCGGCGTGAGCATGGGCTCGCGGGCGGCTGCGCTCAGCGGGCGAGTCGTCGTGCTTGGCCGGCTGCGTCGTGATGCGTGGCGCGGGGGTGACGCGGTCGAGATGCGAGTTGAAGAAGTGCTCTCTGGTTGAGCTTCAGCGCGCCAGCGTGAGCCGGACGAAACGCGGCCAATACAGCTCGTTCTGCCCCTCTTGTGTGAACAGATCGCTGAACTCGAACGAGTTCGTCGCGTAGGTCACGACGAGCTCGTCGTTGTTGCCGGTGGTGAGCTCGGGGTGGGCCTTGGCGGCGTACACGAATGGCGCCGCACCTCGGGATTCGGGCGGCGTGAACACGTCTTCCGGTGGTGACCACGTACCCGTCACTCCGTGTGAGGCGCGCACGGCGATGGTCGTCGAGCCGAAGCCGCGGCTGGCCACGTGCAGGTAGGAGGCGACGCGGGGCTCGAAGTGCAGCGAACACTCGGAGCCAATGTCGTTCATGACCTCGGTGGGTGGTTCGCCACTGAGCTGTTTGGCGGTTCGCCAGCCCCGCGCGCCACCGCCCCACCACTCCGGGTCCAGCTGCCCGGCGGCCAGCTCCGCCTCAGCGAGGCGCGCGATGTAACCCGTGTGCAGCGAGCCACGCCCGCTCGCCGCTGCGTAGACGTAGCCGCCATCGCGGAGGACCGCAGTGCCGAGTGTTGCGCCCGGATCCGCCGCCAGTTTCGGCCCGTCGAACCAGGTCAGTTTCCAGGCCAACGGATCGACCTCCGGGTCGTCGATCTTCACGACGCGATAACCAGCTTCGGCAAAACCGAGCCCCTCGCTCGTCGCTCGTAGCGCCGCCAGGAACACGATCAGCGGCCCGCTCCCGAGACGTACGCCGTGCCCGGGCCAGTGCCACTCGTCACCCTGGTTGGCGAAGAACGCCCCCGGCGAGCCGTCGCTGTCGGTGGGAACGTAGTACTTCAAGCTCGCGCTCAAGGGGTCCAACCCGGTCTGGATCGCGATGCTGTTACGCACCAGCTCGGAGTCGGAGCGATCGCTGATCGCTCCCTTTGCCACGAAGCTGTCGCCGAACAACCACAGCACCCGGTCACCCCCCAGCGCGATCGAGAGCGCGCCGTCGCCGCCGAGCCAGCGGGGATCACTCCTGAACAGCGCGTCGGCTTCGGGCCAGGTCTCCGCCGCCACGATCGGCACGTAGGCGTCATCGGCGCAGCCGAGCGCGCAGCAGGCGAGGGCCAAGGACAGAAGCCGAACGTCACCCAAAGGTCGCCGTACGAACCAGAACTGAGCAGCTCGCCCGATCATTGCGGCCCAGAGCATGCCACGGCTGACGGGCCGCTGGCTCGGCGCTACGCTGTCGTCGCCGTGCAGCCCGTCATCAACGAGATCCAGCCGCTCATCTCATTTCGCGGTGTGCGCAAGGCCTTTGGCTCCAAGGTCGTCTACCGGGGTCTGGACCTGGATGTGTACCGTGGAGAGGTGATCACCATCGTCGGCGGGTCGGGCGTCGGCAAGAGTGTCATGCTCAAGATGCTGATCGGGCTCCTGGTCCCGGACCGCGGCAGCATCAGCTTCGACGGGCTCGAAATCACCAAGCTGAGTGAGGACGAGCTATCGCAGGTGCGGCAGCGCATCGCCATGCTCTTCCAGAGCGGCGCACTCTTCGACTCGATCAACGTGGGCGAGAACGTCGCCTACGGACTCGAGGAGCATTTTCGCCACAAGCTGAGCAAGTCCGAGATCAAGGATCGCGTGCAATGGGCGCTCGGCCTGGTGGGGCTGCCCGGGGTAGAAGAGATGCGCCCCGCCGATCTCTCCGGCGGCATGCGGAAACGTGTCGGCCTCGCGCGTGCCATCGCCGTTCAGCCGGAGGTCGTGCTCTACGACGAGCCGACGACCGGGCTCGACCCGATCAACACCGCGCGCGTCAACCACATGATCATGGGTCTGCAGGAGAAGCTCCATTTCACCAGCATCGTCGTGACCCACGACATGAAGAGCGCGTTCACCGTCAGTGATCGCATGGCCATGGTGCACTCGGGCGCCATCATCTGTCAGGGCCCGGTGGACGAGTTCCGCGAGTCGACCGATCCGCGAGTCCACGACTTCATCGAGGGACGCGCCCCGGTGAGGGAGTCGGTCGAGGCCCTCCTCAGCTCGGGTTGATGAGCTGGCCGGCCCGGGGTTCGGTGGTTTGTTCGCCGACCCTTTCCGAGTCCCGAACCCGGTACTAGACTTGGCTGACCGCGTGCTCGGCCCCAGGCGCCGCGCGCGCACGTGTCATGGCCCTCAAGCGCGAAATCAAGGTCGGCGTCTTCGTGCTGGTGGGCATGTTCGTCTTCGGCCTCGTCATTTTCCTGATTGGCGACGAGCGCCAGGCCTTCGAGCGCAAGGAGAGCTACAGCGCGATCTTCGAGGACGTCCAGGGGCTGAAGCGCGGCTCGACCGTGCGCATGGGTGGCTTCGACGTCGGCGCCGTCACCGACGTGCGTTACTCCGATGACCCGGACGATCTCAAGCTCTACGTCGGCTTCACCGTGGTCAAGCGCGAGGCGCGCCGCATTCGTGGCGACAGCTTCGTCACGATCGACAACAAGGGTCTGCTCGGCGACAAGATGATCACCCTCAAGGCCGGCTCGCCAGGCACCGAGCGCATCCCGCCGGGGGGCGTCGTGCCCACCAAACCGGCCAAGGATATCGGAGAGATGATGGGCCAGATCGGCAACATCAGCGCCAAGGCCGAGACCGTGATGGGTAACCTGGAGAAGACCACCGGCGCGATGAGCGAAGAGAAGTTCACCAGCGACGTGCAGGGCTCCGTTCGCTCGCTCAACAACATCTTGAAGTCGCTGGACGAGGGCAACGGGTACGCCGCCAAGCTGCTGAAAGACCCGGCCGAGGCAGAGCGCCTCTCGCGTACGCTCTCCAACATGGAGAAGGCGACCGTGGAGCTGAACCAGACCTTGCGCGGCGTGAACGCCATCGTGGGGCGCGTGCAGACCGGTCCTGGTTTTGCGCACGACGTGCTCTACGGCGACGCGCCGACCAAGACGGTCGCATCCTTCGGGAACGCGGCGGACGAGCTTGCGCTCACCCTCAAGGGCATTCGCGAGGGCAATGGCCCCGCCAAGAGCCTGATCTACGGCGACGACAAGTCCCAGGAGCTGATGGGCAACATCAACGCCATGAGCCGCGATCTGCGCCAGATCGTCGCGGGAGTCCGGGCTGGCAAGGGCACCGTTGGTGCGCTGCTCGTCGATCCCAGTGTCTACGAAGACATCAAGATGGTGCTCGGCAACGTGGACCGGAACAAGGCGGTGCGCGCGCTGGTCCGTTACAGCATCAAACAGGACGAGACGAAGCCGAAGGTCGAGGTCAAGGATCCCGGCGCGGCGGCAGCGAAACCCGCCGCCCCGAACGACGCGACCGCGGCCCAGAAAGAGTGACCCAGCGGCCGCGTCAGCGTCGCTCGAGCACAGCGCGAACCCGCTCGGCCAGCTCGCTCGAGGTGAAGGGTTTCCGGAGCAGATCCAGCTCGGGATCCGTCAGCGCCTCCGATATGCCCGTCGACTCCGGGGCGTAGCCGGTGACGAACAGCACCTTCAGGTTCGGCCGCCGGGAACGCATGCGGTCCAGGGCCTCGCGCCCGCCGAGCCGCGGCATCACGACGTCGAGCACCACCAGATCGAAGTCGTCCGGTGTGCGCTCGAAGGCGTCCACCGCCTCTTCGCCATCGCCGGTGCTGATGACCCTGTAACCGAGCCGGCTCAGACTGCGCTCGGCCGACAGACGCAAGAGCGGCTCGTCCTCCGCGACGAGCAGACGCTCCGTGCCGCGACTGGCGGCGCGGCGCGGCGGGAGCGTGACCTGGGGCGCCCGCGTGGTTGCCAACGGGAACTGGACCCGCACCGTGGTGCCCTGTCCGGAGACACTCTCGACGCCGATCGCACCCGAGTGTTGTTTGACGATGCCGTGCACGACGGCGAGCCCAAGGCCCGTGCCGTCGCGCTTGGTGGTGAAAAATGGCTCGAAAGAGCGGGCGAGGGTCGAGGCATCCATGCCGACGCCGCTGTCCATCACACACAGCTCGGCCACGTGCCCGGGGCTGGCCCAAGGGTGTTGCGCAATGTACGCGGCATCGACGACCAGCTCGCACGTGGAGATGCGAAGCTTGCCCCCGTTCGGCATGGCCTGCCGCGCGTTCGTTGCCAGGTTCAAGATGATCTGTTCGAGCTGAGTGCGGTCGGCCAGCACTGGCAGCGCTTCTGCCGGCGCCTCGACTGCGAGGGTCACGTCCTCGCCGACGATTCGGGTCAGCATGGCGCTGAACTCTCGGGTGACCACCGACAGATCGAGCTGCTCGAAGCGGAACAGCTCCTTTCGGGAGAAGACCAGCAGCTTCTTGGTCAGTTCTCCGCCGCGCGCCGAGGCCTCGAGCACGTTGGCCAGATCCTCGGCGGCCTCGGAGCCCGGGCGAAGCGACTCCCGGGCGGCCTCGGTGAAACCCGCGATGATGCCCAAGAGGTTGTTGAAATCGTGGGCCACCCCGCCGGCGAACATGCCGATGGCTTCCATCTTCTGTGCGTGGCGCAGCTGGTTTTCGAGGCGCTCGCGCTCGGTCACGTCGCGGTGTGCGGCGATGCGCACCCGCCGGCCGTCGAGCTCGATCGGATTGTCGATGACCTCCGAGCGAAAGACCTCGCCGCCGCGCTTCTTCTGACGGCACAGGCGCTGGCGCTGGCGCTCGGGTTCGCGGCTGATTGCTGCGATCAGATCCAGCAGCTCCGGGGAGTCCTCTTCCGGGTGAAGGTCGGCGTAGGACAGGGTCAAGAGCTCTTCGCGCGACCAACCGTAGAGGTTGGCGGCCGCGGAGTTGACGGCCAAGAACCTCAAGCTCGTCGGGTCGTAGACGAGCACGGCATCCGGGTGTGACTCGAACAGCACCAGGTACCGGTTTTCGGAGGCCCTGAGCGCGGCTTCGGCTCGCAGCACGTCGGTGGTCTCGGTTCGCACCAACATGAAGAGCTCGTGGCCGTCGCCCGTCTGGAGCGGCACACACTTCTCGACGAACCAGCGCTCCCGGCCATCGAGGGTGATGACCCGCAGCCGATCATTGACGCTGATGCGGCCGGTGCGCCGGGTCTGCGCAATCATTTCGCGGATCTGCTTGGCGCGCTCGGGCGACAAGAACTCCTCGAGCAGTTTGCCTTCGACCGCTTCGCCGGGAGCGTCACGCACGCTGCGGTTCATGAACAGCGCAACGCCGCGTTCATCCATCAATCCGACGAAGTCGTTACTGTGTTCGGCGAGGGCGCTCCACGCGGGGCCAAGACCCAAGGGGTCCGCCGGGCTGCTTGGGTTGCGCTGGTCCTCGCTCATGCTGCCTCGACGCAGGCCGAGCCACCAAGGTTACCCATTCCCGGGGCGCGTGTCAGTGTAGCTGTATGTACGTTCAGTGGAACGAGATACGTACTTTTTTTCGAGTACCCAATTTCAAACCGAACTAGTGCGGGGCACGAGTTTGGGGAGGGGGCGTCGGTTCGTGCCGCGTGCTGTCCCCGGACTCGCCAAACCCGGGGGACCGAAGGGATGACCAACCATGACCTCATTCGACATCGCTGCTGATTCTCGACGTGTTTATTCCCTCCTGCTCGAAGGCGGCACCGCGCTCTTGCCGACCAACATCGGCTACGGGCTGGTTGCGATGAAAGAGCGCGCGGTGGCGCGGATCTACGAGCTCAAGGGGCGCCCGGCGTCGAAACCCTGCGTCACGGTCGCGACCTGGCCCATCTTCGACGACGTGTCGTTGCCGCTCGCTCCCGAGCTTCGCGCTTGGGTCGCCGAGACACTGCTCCAGTCCCCGCTCGCGATCATCACTCGACTCAACCCCAAGTCGCGGCTCTTGCGCAGCTTCGAGCCCTACGTGCTCTCACAGTCCACGCAGGGCGACACCATCGCGACCTTTCACGGCGCCGGAGACCTGATCCGCGCGGTGGCGCTGCTCGCGCACCAGGACGGCAAGCTGGTCGTCGGGTCCAGCGCGAACACTTCGGGCACCGGCAACAACTACAACCTCGACGAGGTTCCGGAGAGCATCAAGAGCTCGGTGGACCTGGTCTTGGACTACGGTGCCGCGCGTTATGCCAACGAGGAGCGGATGGCGACGACGCTGCTCGATCTCACGCGCAATCGCTTTCAGCGCAAGGGCATCGATTTCGAGCGCATCGAGCGCTCGTGGCAGGCGTTCTGTCGCCGGTCGCCGGTGATGGCTGCCGAGAACTGAGCGGCGCAACCGGGCGTGGGGGGGGCCGGGCAGGCGACGAGGGCGCCGATCCGGGGAGTGAGCTACGCTCGACGGCCATGCTGGCGATACGCTCATTTTTGCGCCTCGCGGGGGTCGTGCTCACGCTCGCCCTGGTGGTTGGCTGTCGGCGCACGACGACGCCGCCGGCGAAGACCTGGTACGACGCCGAGCCCCTGGCGGTGGCGCTCCGCAGTGAAGAGCGAGCGGGGGCTGCGGCCAGCGCCGGAGTCAAGGCGCTCAACGACCTGCCGTTGTACGAGCTCGAGATCGCGCTCCCGGGCGATCTGGCCAAGGTCGAGGTGACCGAGACGCTGCATTACACGAACGGACTCGGCCGTGCGCTGGACGAAATTGTGCTGCGCGTGTACGCCAACGCGGTCGGTGACAAACCGCCGGTGAGTTTCCTCAGCGGCTCGTGCGCGGACGGCCCGAAGTGCACGCTGAGCGCGGAGACCCCGAGTGTCATCGTCGCCAAGCTCGAAAAACCCCTCGCGCCCGGCGAGCGCGTGAAGGTCGCGCTGAAGCTCTCGGCCGAGCTTCGGTTGATCGAGCCCGGTCGCACTTCGATGCTCGCTCAGGGGCTGGAGTCGCTGGAGCGCCTGAAGAGCGGGAAGGGAGCAGGAGACTATGGGCTGCTCGCCCGGGGTGACGAGATCGCCTCGCTCGCGAGTTTCTACGCGGTGCTGGGTCGCTTCCGCGACGGGCACTGGCAGAAGAAGGATCAATCCACGCTGGGTGATCTGGGCGCGGACGGGCTGAGCCACGTGCGCGCGAAGGTGACGGCGCCCAGTGACGTGAAGGTCGTCAGCTCGGGGGTGACAGTCGGGAGTGACGTGTCGACCGGCGCGGCGGGCGCGCCGCAGCGGCAGACGCGGGTCGTGGCGGCCTTGGTGCGAGACTTTGCCCTGATGCTCAGCGCGCGCTTCGAGTCCGCGTCTCGAAAAGTCGGCGGCGTCGAGGTGCGATCCCACTACCTGGTGGCTGACAAAGAGGCAGGCGAGAAGGTGCTGGACGCGGCGGCGGCGTCACTCGGCAGCTACGAAAAGCTGTTTGGTCGATACCCCTACGTCGATCTGGATGTCGTCGAGGCGCCGCTCGTCGGCGGGGCCGGCGGCGTCGAGTTCAGCGGCATGGTGACCGTGGCGAGCATGCTGTATCGCCCTGCCTTCTCCGAGGGTCCGATGGGAATGCTGGCGGGGCTGCTGGGGGGCGGAAACAGCGCAGGCATGAAACAGATGACGGACTCGATGCTCGAGTTCGTGACCGCGCACGAGGTCGCGCACCAGTGGTGGCCCGGGCTCGTCGGCAGCGACAGTCGAGACCACCCGTTCCTGGACGAGTCGCTGGCGCAGTGGAGTGCGGTGCTGTACGTGAAGGACCGCTACGGGGCCGAGCGCGCGAAGCAAGAGGCCGAGCGCGAGATCCTCGCCAACTATCACACCATGCGTCTGCTCGGGATCGACGACGGCGCCGTCGATCGTCCGGTCGAGGCGTTCAAGGGTGAGGTTGCTTACGCGGGCCTGGTGTACGGCAAGGGTCCATTCTTGTTCCGCGAGCTCGCCAAGCAGGTCGGCGACGAGGGATTTCGCGAAGCGATGCGGGCCTACGTCGCACGCAATCGCTTCAAGAACGCACCTCCGCGGGGGCTCTTCGACGAGCTGGCCAAGGGTGAACACGAGGCCCGGGTGCGGGAGCTGTGCAAGCGTTGGCTCGACGAGGCGCATGGCGACGAGGACCTGGGGACCGCCAACATCCGGACGTTGCTCGCCGGTTGGATCGGTGAAGAGGCTGCGAAACAGATGGGCCCCGAGGTCGATGTGGCCATGAAGTTGCTCTTGAAGCTGCTCGGGCCGGGCTCGGGTGACTCGGACTCGGGTGATCTCCTGAAAGGACTGCTCGCTCCGGGTGGTGGCGACTGAGGAATCGGACCGCGGGCGCTCGAGCTTTGGTATTGTGGCGCCCTACGCTCGCCTCAGCGGGGGAAGGACGGACGATCGATGCAACGCGGCGCACTGATGATGACCCTCGTGCTCACCCTGGCACTGCTTGCCTGCAAGAAGGGCAACGAGGGCGACACAAAACCGACGACCACCGCCACCCCTGAGGCCACGGGCGCGACCGCAGCGCCACCCGGCGCCACCGCCACGCCGGCCGTCGGCAAACCGCCCAGCTTCAAGGTCGGCGACGTGCCGGAGATCCCGAGCGAGAAGTCGAATCCCCCGCAGGGCGCCGAGTGGAATCAGGGGGTGGCCGTGAACACCCAGGGCGCGAACTCGCGCGGCAAGCGCTGCAGCATGTTCGTGCTGCGCGAGTGGCTGAACATCTACTGCACGGGCAAGGTGATCGGGTACGAGAAGAAGGAAGACTTCGGTCAAATCAACGTCGACTACTACGAGAAGATCGTGGCCGGGAAATACGCTTCCTTCGTGATTCGACTCAAGAAGGGGCACTACCCCAAGATCCGGATCTGCCGCGAGAAGGACCGCGCGTCCTTGTTCGTCAACTGGCCACCGACCAAGGACAAGCCCATGCACGTTGCCCTGGGAGCGGGGCCGGAGTGCGATGGCTCGGACTGGGGCGTGGGCTACGGCAAGAAGGGCGGCGATTCAATGAAAGCGAAGGCCGGAGCCGACGACTCCGACGACGACGCCTACATGCAACAGCTGAAGGACAACGACGAGCGCGCGGCCAAGGCTTGCTCCGCGGGTGACACCGAAGCGTGCTGGACTTATTGCGGCGCAGCGAACTGCAGCTGAGCGCCGACTCGCGGCGAGGCCTCGAACAAAAGACCGCTGGTCGAGCGGTTGGCGGCGTCAGCGGCAGGGCCGCGGCTTTACCGATCGCCTGGCGTCCCCCATACTTCGCTCGATGAGGTCGCGAGCGGGTAGTGTTCTGCAGGGGGCTTGGTTGGTTCTATTGCTGGTCGGGCTCAGCGACTGCAAGGACAACGAGATCGAGGACGCCACCGGCGGGGCGAGCTCGAGCGGTGGGTCGAGCGCGAGCGGCGGGTCGAGCGCGAGCGGCGGGACGAGTGCGAGCGGCGGAACGAGCGCGAGTGGCGGTGCGGCGGGTAGCGGAGCAATGGCGGGCAGCGGTGGCTCCGCCGGAGCGGACGCGGGCGGCGGCGCCGCGGGCGCAACGAGTGACGGCGGTTCGGATGCGGCAGTCGAAGGTGGGGATGGAGCTGGGGGTGCCAGCGTCGGTTGCAACTACCTGTCTCAGATCGGGCTGCAGGTGACCTCGGTAGCAAAGGGGGCGACGCTACCGACGCCGACGGGGGGCACGTTGACCGATGGGTTCTATGCGCTCACCGAGGTGAATCTCTACGGCGGCGCCGTGGGCACTACCTTCTGGCGTTCGCTGCGCTTCGTCGGCAATGAAATGAAGACCGTCGAACGCGACGGCGTGGCGACGTCGGACACGACCCGAACCGGCACCTACATCATATCTGGCACCAAGCTCTCCCGCACCGACAACTGCCCCGACACCACCCTGCACGACATGGGTTTCTCCGCGACTTCGACCGCGTTCACGGCGTACGAAGATCAAGGTGGCGGCAAGCTCGTCGAGCTCGTCTATCAGTTCAAGACGCCGTGAGCGCTCACGCTCACCCCGCTGACCGCGCGCCACCGAGTGTGGATCCGCGACGGTCTCCGTGGCGCCGCTCGGCATGGAGGAGCCGGTCATCGTGGTCGCGGCCATCTCCAGCACCGGACCGGTCGATGCTGGCGGCGAGGATTCGTCCGCGTGTTTCGTGGAGGCCACCAGGTCGCGCAGGACCTCCGAGCCCGGGCGCTGGCGCTTCATCGCCGCGTCGAGCGCCTCGCCCAGCTCTGCAGCGCTCTGCCAGCGCGCTGTTGGGTCGACGTCGAGCGCGCGTTCGATGGCGTCGGCCAGGCTGCCGGCGTCGGGCCGGAGCTCGATCAACTTCTGGCGCCGGCCGTCGAGGATCGCCGACACCACCGCGGGTTCACTATCACCGGTGAAAGGGCGAGTGAGACACGCAGCCTCGTAGAGCAGGACCCCGAGCGAGAACACGTCACTGCGCGCGTCGACGCCGGTGGCGGCGACTTGTTCGGGAGAGGCATACGCCAGCTTGCCGCGCATGTGCCCGGTCTTCGTATGGGTCGCGCGGGTCGCGGCTCGCGCGATGCCGAAGTCGATGAGCTTCACCACCCCTTCACGCGAGATCAGCACGTTGTGCGGTGACACGTCGCGGTGAACGATGGAGAGCAGCTTGCCGTCGTGATCGCGCAGCGTGTGGGCATAGTGGAGGGCCGAGGCCAGGGACACGCCGATCTCGACCACCGCCGAGAGCGGGAGCGGCTGGCGCGCCGCCGCGGCGTGACGCACGAGCATGGCGAGCGAGACGCCATCGACCAGCTCCATGGCGATGTACGGGCGAACGTGGGAGCCGGCGCCGCCGGTGCCGAAGCTCAAGACCTCGACGATGTTCGGGTGATGCAGCTCCGCGGCGAGGCGCGCCTCTTCCAGGAACATCGCGCACAGCTCGACGTTGTCCACCAGATCGCGCCGCACGCGTTTCACCGCCGCGACGCGTTTTTTTCCGAACAGGCCCACCGCTTCGGCGATGAACACCTCCGCCATGCCACCGGCGCCCAGAAATCGCTGGAGCGCAAAACCGGGCACACGCCCTTCCGCACCCTCGAGCGCGACGCGGAACTGGGCCAGCATGCGCGACGCGATGAATCCGCTGGCGATCACGGCTGCAGTCACGGCGCCCACCAGCGGGAGCGGTTTGCCGAGCATCGCCGCCACGTCGATGAACCCCGCCAGAAAGACCAGACCGACCGCCGGCAACGACGCGCGCGTCTGGCTCTTCGGCCAGAACGCGGCGATCGCGACCGCCTCGACCACTTGAAATGCGCCACAGGTCACCGCAAAGAGCGCGGCGGAGCGCAGTGTGAGCACGACGGACGGAACCCCAGGGCCCGCACTCACCACCGGCGAGGTCTCCAGCGCCAGCGCCAGCCCAAGCGGCACTGGCACGGACAAGAGCGCGAGCCAGGTGCGGTAGCGCGCGGCCCGCGGCGCATCCGACGGGATCACCGCCGCAGTCCCGGCCACGAACGAGACCGTGGCCAGCGCTGCGAACGCACGCATGGCCAGATCTGGCGCCAAGCCGGCCATCACCATGGCCGCCGCAATCGACGTCAGCCCCGCCAGCGCCATCGCGATGCTGGTCAGCCGCGTGCCGAGTGGCCACAGCTCACCGCGAGGCCAACCCCAGCACAGCGCGGCCACCGCGAAGTCGAAGCCCGCGACGACGAGCGCGAACGCGGTGGGGACGAGGGCCACGCCTCGCTCAGCTGCCTTTGCTCTTCTTGAACACGCCCGACAGCGTCGCCCACAAACGCCAGCGCAGCGGGATCACGTCGCCGGCCTCGGCCTGGCTGCGCTCGAAGAACTTCTCGAGCGCCTGCAGCTCTCCGCCGTCGAGCCAGATGCCACAACCCTCTGGGCAGGCATCGATGACGACCTGTGAACAATAAGCGTACTCTTTCACGTCCATCTCGGCCGCGCACTTTGGACACGCGATGGGACCGGACTCGATCTGTGCCGCCTTGTTGATGCTGCGGGAGACGGAGTCGGGCAAGTTCTCCAGCACCTTGGAGTAGTCGTTCTCCTTCGACTCCTGAATGGCCTCGAGCTCGCCTTTGTCGAGCCACATTCCGGAGCAGGCCGGACACTGATCGACCTCGATCTTCGCTTCGTAGGTCTTGGTTTCGAGCGCACTTTTGTCACGGGGACACGAGAGGGCCATCGAGCGGGAGCGTAGCAGGAAGCGCCGCCGCATCGGGCGGCCGTCTTCCGGCCCTTCGCCCGGCCTATCCCCGCGGAATGGGCGACGCTCGGCAACGAAGCGGCTGACTTTCGATCTCCGTTCTATACTGCCCGTCCGATGCGAATCCTGGAGCGGCTCGGCCGCGCGATCGTCGTCCTGGGGGTCTTTGCCCTCTCCTCCTACTTCGCGCTTCGCTTCGGGACCGGGGGTCTGTGGAAGGGGCTCGAAGCGGCGCACGCGGTCAGCGCCCCGGGCGGGAGCAAGGCGCCGTACGATCTCACCCAGCTCACCGCGGTCAACGAGACGCTGAAGACCATCCGCGACAAGTACGTCGATCCGGCGCGGGTGAAACCTCAGCAGATGTTCCTGAGCGCGCTGAACCAGGTTCAGAAAGAGGTCGCTCAGGTCATCATCTTGCACGAGGAGAAATCACCGACCGTCAAGGTGCGCGCGGACACCGAAGAGAAAGAGTTCCGCGTCGACAACATCCAGGGGCCCTGGGACGTGGCCGCCCGTCTGCGTGAGGTGTTCGCGTTCTTGCAGACGAACCTCAAGGACACCGAGGTCGACCTCCGGGACATCGAGTACGCCGCGTGCAACGGCATGCTGCGCACGCTCGATCCGCACAGCGTCTTTTTGAGCCCGGAGGCCTACCGGGAGATGAACCTCTCGACCTCTGGCCACTTCGGGGGTCTGGGCATCGTGATCTCGATCCGCGATCAGCAGCTGACGATCATGCGGCCGATGCCGGACACACCCGCCGGTCGCGCGGGCACGAAGCGCATGGATCGCATCACGAAGATCAACAACGAGTCGACGCTGAACATGCCGCTCGACGACGCGGTCAAGCGGCTGCGCGGCAAACCCGGCTCCAAGGTCACAATCTGGGTCCATCGCGACGGCACCGACGGCTGGCAGGGCTCGCGGCCGTTCGAACTGACGCGCGAAGAGATCCGCATCAAGAGCGTCGACTACCGGACCCTCGCGCCTGGCGTGGGTTACGTGCGTTTGAAGCAGTTCCAGTCGAGCTCGGCGGACGAGCTCGAGGCGGCGCTGGCCGACATTGGCAAGAACGAACCAATCAAGGGTCTGGTCCTGGATTTGCGCGGCAATCCTGGCGGTTTGCTCGATCAGGCGGCAAAGGTCGCAGACAAGTTCATCGAGAACGGAACCCTGGTGGCCACCGTCGGCGCCTCCGAGGGGCGCGAAGAGAAGAAAGCGTCACCGCGGGGCACCGAGCCGAACTATCCGGTCGTCGTCTTGCAGAGCGGCTCGAGCGCCAGCGCGAGTGAGATCGTGGCGGGTGCGCTCAAGAACACCGACCGCGCGGTCATCGTCGGACAGACGAGCTTCGGCAAGGGCACCGTGCAGCTGGTGTTCCCGCGCATCACGCCGGACGGCGCGGCGCTCAAGCTCACCATTGCGCAGTACCTGACGCCGGGTGACGTCTCGATTCAGGGCGTTGGTGTGGCGCCGGACATCCAGCTCGACCCGATGACGGCGGACACGCTGGAGATGGATCTCTACAGCGAAGAGAGCCCGGTGAAGGAGCGTGATCTCTCGCGCAGCCTCGGCGGCGCCAGCAAACGCTCCAGCGACCGGCCGAGCTACAAGCTTCGCTACAACCTGCCCGAGGAACAGCGCGCCAAGATGCGAGACCTCGGCGGGGATCTCGAGGACGAGTTCCAGCTGGATTTCCCCATCGCCTTCGGCCGCGACCTGGTGAGCAAGCTGACCCAGGGCAAACGACCGGATCAGATCCGCGCGGCCAAGACCGTGGTCGAGAAATCTCAGGAAGGGCAGATCCAGGCCATCACTGCGGATCTCTCGAAGCTCGGCATCGACTGGAGCGCACCGCCCAAGGACACGAAGGGTCCGGGCGCCGACGACTACGAGGTCAAGCTCGAGACCGATCGCAAGGGTGATCTGGTCAGCGCCGGGGAGCCGATGAACCTGAAGGTCACGGTCAAGAACAACGGCAAGGACCCGATCTATCAGCTGCGCGCTCAGACCAAGAGCGACGGCGGTTATTACGACGAGCGGGAGCTGGTCTTCGGCAAGGTCGAACCCGGCAAGACCCGCATTGCGACGGTGCCTTTTGGCTGGTGTGATCTGGACGGCAAGAAACCGGGCAGCACCAAGCCGCTGCCGACCGACACCAAGCGGGTGTGCAAGATCCCGCTCGACGCCATCACCCGGCAGGACGTGGTGAAGCTGAAGTTCTTCGCCGAGGGCGGCACCGCCCCCAAGGACCAGGAGCTGCGCCCCACCGTGCAGAGCCTGCCGCGTCCGGCCTTCGCCTTCTCTTACCAGATCGTCGATCACCGTCCGGGCAACGGCGACGGCCAGGTGCAGCGGGGTGAGGGGCTGACGCTCCACCTGACGGTCAAGAACGTCGGCATGGGCAAGTCCTTCGAGACCCAAGCCAATCTGCGTAACCTGACCGGGGACGGGCTCTACCTGCGTGCGGGGCGCTTCGAGCTGCCCAGCATGAACCCCGGGGACGTGCGCGACGTTGCCTTCACCTTCGACGTGCTCGACGGGCTCACCGACAACTTCGCCAAGGTCGAGATGAGCATCGCCGATCGTGATCTTCGCGTGGTGACCAGCGAGAAGATCATCATCCCGGTGACCCGCAGCGGGGTGTTCGTGAATCAGGCCTCGGGCAAGGTGTCGTTCGAGCAGTCGGCTCAGGTGCGCGGTCAGCCGCAGACCGGCGCGGCGGTGGTCGGCGAGGTGCAGAAGGGCTCGCTGGTCGATCGCCTCGGCACGTTCAGCGGCTTCACCAAGATCCGCATCGACGGCGATCGTTTCGGTTTCGTCGAGTCCGCGGCGGTCAAAGATGGCGGCGCTGGCGGAAAGATCAGCTTCAAACCGCTGCTCACGCACTCGCCGCCGCTGATCGAGCTCAAGCCGTCGTCACTTTCCACGCGCGGCGACAAGGTCAAGATAGAAGGTACGGCGACCGACGGTGACCGAGTGCTGGACGTGTACGCCTTCATCGGCTCGCACAAGGTCTTCTACCAGTCGAACCGCAAGGGCACGGACAAACTGAAGCTGGGGTTTTCGTTCGAAGCCAGCCTGAATCCCGGGATCAACGTGGTGACGGTGGTGGCGCGCGAGAACGAGGACACGGCCTCGCGCTACACCATCGTGGTGCGCCGCGATGGCCCGAACGGCGCAGCGCTCACCACACCGAAGTCCGATGACTTCGGGGCCGACTGGGAATTCGTCGGCGACGACTGACGGTCGGTGCGGTCTCAGCGACAGGTCGTCGCGCTCGGCGGCCTGCACTTGCCGGTGACGTCGAGCCGCCCGCCACAAAAACCCGGGCCACCAAATCTTTCGCCGCCCTCGAACGTTTCACCGGGCAGCCCCGCGCATCCCACGCGGGCACGGAGGGTCCGATGAACGCTCGAGGCCGTAGCCTGGTCTACGCGATCGCGGCGGTGTTTGCCGCCGGGCTGATCGCATTTGCAGCACACGCCGTGAAGACCCGCCGCTCGGGGGCGACGGGGGACGGTTCACTCGGAATGACCTCGGCCCGCGCCGCGGGCATGCGCATTGGTGAGCCCATTGCGCTCGACGACCTCAGCATCTTCCCGATCTTCTCGGCGGACCAACAGGACCCGGGCTCCATGACGACGTTGCCCCTGGCCCTGGCCGCGGGAGTCGCCGAGGTCCGTGAGGTGGGAGGTCAGGCCGCGGACCAAGCCCCAAACTCCAATCGCGAAGGCGAAGGCCAAGCGGAGCTTCCGCTCGGGCCGGGACCGACCGTCAACACACTCGTCATCGCAAACAACGGCGACACGCCGATCTACGTGCTCGCCGGTACGGTGGTGAAGGGTGGCAACCAAGACCGACAGATCGCTCAGGACTTCGTGGTCGGGGCCAGGGCCACGGTGCCGGTCGAGGCCTTCTGTGTCGAGCACGGACGCTGGACCGGAGAGCGCGACGGCGTGGGAACACGCGGCAAGTTCGAGTCCGAGGGTGCGCTCGCCAACGCCAAGGTGCGGGCCGCTGGGCAGTACGAGTCGAACCAGAGCGAGGTGTGGTCCGAGGTCGCAAAGGTTAACGCCGCCCACGGCAAACACGCCGCTTCGGGCACACTGATGGCCACCCTCGACGACGCGCAGCTGTCCCGCGAGCGCGCGGAGCTCGGCAAACGCATCGAGGGTGCGCTCGCCTCGGCGCGCCCGTCCGACGAGCTGATCGGCATGGCCTACGCGGTTGGGGGACGAGTGAAGGGTGTGCGCTGGTTCGCCAGCCATCAACTCTTCGAGCTGTTCCGCGCGACGCTGGTTGGTACCGCCGCGGTCGACGCACTCACCGAGCGGGGTGGGGCAGCGCCGAAGCCGGCGCCAGCGATGGTCGCCGGAGACGTCGGGCGGTTCATGCGCGACATCGACGGAGCCAAGCCGGAACAAAAGGCCACGCGGGCCGGCAACGTGAACAGTTACAAGAAGGCCAAGGCTGGCTACGGATCGTCGACGTTGTACAAACCCAGTCCGGCGGCCACGCAGATCCCGCTCAGCCGGGATTACGTGGGGAAGTGAACGTCCGCCCCGCCGCGCAAGCGAGCGCGCTTGCGACGCTGGTACGCGAAGGCCTGCTGCAGGCCGACGAGCGCCGCGCACACGAGGGTGCTCTCGACGAGGTGCGCCGATAGAAAGTCGAGCACCGGCCGCGTCCAGTTGGAGATGGCTGCGCCGAACTTGACGGTCAGCGTCATCCACGCGGTCTGCCCGAGCAGTCCGGCGATCATGACCCCGACGAAAGGTGTGCGTGAGGCGCCGGCCAGGAGCGCGATGCCGGGGAGCGGAACGATTGCCAGCAGCAACAAACCAAAGCGCGCGAACAAACGCTCCACGAAGCGGATGAATCGCCCCATGATTGGCACTCGCTCTTCGGCCCAACGCACCGCGGCCTCGCCGTACAGCAGACCGAGCCCGAAGCCACCGATCAGGCCGAGCGCGCGGCGCAACGTGCCCACGACCACCAGCGGGAGCGCTGGCACCTTGCTCGCGGCCAGCACCACGTGACGCCCTTCCGGCGAGATGGCGACCAGGAACAGAGGATGCTCCACCACCAGGTACGGTGACAGCGCCGTGCCGAGGGTGTTCGCGAGCACGAGCACGGCAACCAGCCCAAACAGCGCGTGGCGAGCCCGTGGCGGTACACCGGCGAGCGGGGCCAGGGCCGAAGGGGGTGTGGATGCGGGCACGGGTCGTGTCTCGTAACGCGGGGCCACGTCGAGTCAAGCCGGACGAGCGCGCCGCGCCGTCGTCAACGCCAGGTGTGAAGGAACAGCCGGCCCCGAACACCCTGCGCGGAGAGCGGGCGCTGCGACCAGATGGGCGCGTAGTAGAAGCTCACCTGACCGACGACGAGCACGGCGCAGAGCCCGAGGGTGTGGCGCCGGTGATAGACGCGGGCGACCAGCGTTGCCGCGAGCGCGATCCCGAACGCGTAGGCCGGCAGGTAATGGTAGATGTACGAGTCGCGTTTGCTGACAATCCAGGGCAGGACGGGCCCGCACCACGCCAAGAGCAGCACGAGCCAGCGGCCGCTCGGGCTGTCGAACCAGCCCGGGAACGCCACCAGCGCGGGCTTCACGCCCTGCGCGCGCGCGCTGCGCCACGCGGCGCGGACGATGAACACGACGCTCACCACCAGCGCCGCGTCGACCATCCACCAGAGCAGTGGGTTGCCCAGTGAGTGCATGAGCTGCAGTCGGCCGTCGCTCATGGTCTCGCTTCGAATGGGCAGGGGACGCGTGGGCAGAAACCACTCGTACCAGTGGGACAGGAGCGGATGTTTCCAGTCGGTGAGACCGGCGTGATGGACGTAGAGACGTTTGGTCTCCGAGATCACCGACGCCATTCCGGCTGGCTGTTTCGCCATTCGAAGGCCGAGCATGTACCAGCCGACGTAGGCTGCCGGCGCCAGAACCAGCGACAGCGAAGACCAGAGCCACGCGCGCTTGGAGAGCGCCGCCCACACCACGATGGGCACGAGCACGACGGCGCTGAACTTCACCGAGCAGGCCGAGCCGAGCAAGAGCGCCGCGACCCCGACTCCGATGGGCGAGCGAAAACACGCCGCCGCGATCACGGTTGCCAGGGCCAGGCACGTGAGCATGCCGTCGAGCAGGGCCGTGCGGCTGTACGTGAGCAAAAAACCGTCCAGGGCGGCGAACGCAGCACCGATCCAGAACGCCTCTCTCCGTCGCGCCGCCCAGCCAGCGAGCACACCGATCAGGAGCACGCTCGTACAACCGAGCAACAACGGCGCGAGCCGCCACGCCACGGCGGTGTCACCGAGGTAGTGCATCGGCAGCGCCATCAGGAGTTTTCCGAGCGGCGGGTGGTCGTTCAGATCGGGGCGCCCTTCCAGGTAGTTGCGGGCGTTGTTCACGAAGTGGTGCTCGTCCCAGGTGAGCACCGCGGGCACCCCGAGCCGCTGGGCGCGCAGCCAGTAACCCAGGGCGATCATGCCGACGCAGGCCGTCACGAGGGGTAACGCCGGGGCCGAGAGGGCGCGGGCGAGAGCCTGTCGCTTCGTGTTCGACTGAGCGAGGTTAGTCATGGCCACGGACTCGGTCAGCTCAGCGAACGACGTCGCAGGCGAGCGGCGCGACGACCCAGGCGTCGCCCGGCGGCGTGAACGGATCGCGCTCCACGTAGCGCGTGCGCACGCCGTGGACCTCGCCCATGACCCGCACGCGACAGCGAGCCGTGAAGCGCGCCTGTGTGTGGCGGGAGCCGTAGGCGGACGCGTCTCGGGCGACCCTCTCTGCGATCCGCGACTGCTCGAACAAACCGGGCACGAGGAGCGCGCGGCGATCCGGCGTCAAGCAAGGCACGAGCGGCGGCCCCAGGCCGCGAGCCCTGGGACGGCCGCTGCCGTCGAACGCGCAGCCATGACCCCACGCGGTTGCATCCAAGCCGCAGGCCAGGTCGCGTGCGTCGTCGGCGACCAGCGTGACGTCGACCGTCGTGATGTCCCCCGGTGAGAAATCGGGGCGGCTCTCGGCGCGCAAGAGCAACGGGGACAGCGCTGCCCACAGGGCCACGATCGCCCATCGGACACCAACTCTGCCTCGGGCAACCCTCATGTTCGCGCTCGCCGCCGTTCGGCGCGGGGCGAACCTAGCCGGCGCGTTCGAGACCGTCAACGTGACGAAACGGCAGCGAGTCGCCGGCGAGCGCGAGCGCGCCGACGGAGCTCACTCGATGATCGGAAACGGGAACACGTCCCAGTGTCCGCGGTCGTCTCGGAAGTACGCCTCGAAGCCGCGGTACACGAAGCTCGAGCCTTCGCAGAGCAGAAGTCCGTTGACCTCGTTCGAGGTGTTGCTCGGTCCCGGTCCGAGCGGCTCGAAGTAGGCACCCTTGGTGTAACTGCCGAGGTCGTTAGGTGCCTCGTACACGATGCGGATCTGCTGCGGAGGGCAGGGGCTGTCGTGATCGTCCATCACGACCCAATCTCCGCGCACTGCGGCGGCCAGCACCGTCACGGCGAGTTGTTCGACGCGGCTCGAGCTTCGCTGTGCGCTCGCGGGTGTTGCCCGGGGCGCTGGTGGCGCGGGCTCGGCGGCGACCACCGCGGAGACGGCGCGGGTCTCCGGCGGCGCGGTCCGCGGACGCGAGCTTCGGGGGCGGCGAGGGCGAGCCTGCGCTGGTGCAGAAGTCTCGGTCACGCTCGCCGGTTTGTCAGCGGGCTCTGGCGCTGACTCCCGATGACGAAGCTGCAACGCAATGAGGACCGCGATGCTGGCGAGCAGCGCAATCCCGATGACGAGGCGCTGGCGGCTCACGCAACACCTCGGCGTCGGCGACGCACAGCAACGAGGCCGAGCGACAACAGCGCGAAGCTGAAGCCGACGCTCGAGCTGGAGCGGGTGCCGCTGCTCCGGCAGGCACAACCCGCCTCATCAGCCTGCATCACCTTGGTCTGCTGGCCTGCATTCGCCTTCGACCCGCCGCTGCCGCCCGTCACGGCGGAGGGACCGCCCGCGCCGCCGCCCGCGCCGCCGCTGCCGGTGCTGCCGGTGGTCTTCGGCAAAGCGTCGTCCATCAGGTAAATTTCGGGGCCGGAGCCGCGCACGAGCACGGGTTGGGCCCGCAGCTTTGGGCCAATCGGCAGAGCGTTCAGATCCTTCACGGCCCACTCGACCACGGTCGCTGCGTCGAAACCCCAGGCTGCGAACGCTTCGGCGTCGGGCACGTGGCGCCGAAGCTCGCCGTCGATGAGCCAGATCTCGGGGCTGCCGTCGCTTGCCTTCACCAGGAGCGGGTTGGCCGGCAACGCGCTGTCCTCGGTGACGGCGTTCAGCGCGGGATCTGCCACCGGCATCACGTCCCAGAACTCCGAGAAACCCCAGTCGTCGAAGCTGGTCATGTCGAGCACGCGTCGGCGGACGCCGCTCGGGATGACGGGCTTGCAGTCGAGTGTGCCCGGGCTCTTGGCGAGCTCGCTGTTTGCGCCGCCCGCCGAATCGATGCCGTACGCGTGCACGGCGTGCGGTTTGCCGTCGTGCAGGCTGAGCGGCGAGCCAACCTCGAAGCCATGCGTGCACGAACCGAGGGGTGTACAGAGATCCGCGCGGTCGATGTCCGCATCGATGGGCACAGCCTTGGCCTTTGCGTCACCTGCCGGCCCACCGAAGTACAGATGCACGGCGATGCTTTTCTTCGGCGCGTCGGGATCCTGCGACCAGCCCCAGACCCGCTCGCAGCTCGCGCCGTCGAGGTAACCCGTGGGTTTGACGTTCGTCGGTTCCGGCGGCAACGCGGCCGTCCACCAGGTCGTCTGTTTCTTCGCGCCCGGCCAGGCAAAACTGAGGTGTACGTGATCGGTGTGGGGATTCGAGCCGGTGTAGCCCTTCCAGCCTGCCGTCTTGCACGACGAGTTCGGGGAGCGGTAGGCGCCCCAGATCTTGCTGTTCCAGATGAAGTACATCATGCCCAGGCGGCGGGCGTTCGCGCACGAGTTGCCGTGCTGGTCGGTGTCGAGCATCCACTCGATGACGGTGTCGGCGATGTCGCGCTGGGCGGTGTTCGAGTAGTTCACCTTCCAGTCCCATGCGCGCCCCTCTTTGTGCTCGCTGGTACTCCCGATGTTGCACGCGCGAGTGATGCCGTAGTCGCCGGTGCTCGGGTAGGTCTTCAAGATGAAGTCACGGAAGCTGACGGTCCCGGGCTTTGCCGTCGGGTCGCAGGTGTCCTGCGCGTCGTAACTCGCGAAGCCATCGATGGCCTTGGCGAAGCTCGGCGTGGGCGGCTTGGGTGCGGCGCTCGCGGTCGCCGAGACGAGTGTGATGCCGAGGCTGAGGAGTGCGGGGGGCAGTACGGAGCGCATGGGTCTAGCTCGGAGCTGCAAGGCGTGCACCAGGCGAAATCCCCGCGATCTGCGCGGATCGGGCGGGCCGGGTGCAAACCCGGGGTTGGCATGCGGAAAGTGCGGGTTGGCGAGCCCCGCAGCGGCGCTGCGGACGATCAGTCGCGGGCCCGAGGCTCGTGATGTAGACACTCGCCCAAGTGGCGGAGCTCGGCACGCGCAGAAACCAGGAGCGATTACTGGCGCTCGTGTGTGTGTCCGCCGTCGCGCTCGGTGTCTGGCTGCGCGTTCAGAACATCGCGGAACCGGCAGGCCTGGCCTGGGATGAGCACCACTTCGTCAAGACGGCGCAGAACTACCTGCACGGTCAGCCGGACTGGAACGACCACCCGCCGCTCGGGAAACTGCTGATCGCTCAGGCCATCCATTGGTTTGGCGACACGTCGCTGGCGTGGCGCGCGTCGGCGCTGCTCGCCGGGCTGCTCAACATCGGGCTCGTGGGTGTGCTCGCAGCGCGAGTGTTTCGCAGCCGGAGTGCCGGCCTGCTCGGCGCGGCCTTCATCGCTGGCGACGGTTTTTTCATCGCGTACTCGCGCACCGCTCTGCTCGACGGCGTGCTGACGACGTTCGTGCTCGCCACGGCGTGTGTGATCGTGCGTGCGCGCAGCGCCTGGCAGGTGGCGCTGGCGTCGCTGCTCCTGGGCCTCGGTTGCAACGTGAAGTTCAGCGCCATCGTGATGTTGGTTCCGATCGTCGGAGTAGCGCTGTTCGGGCGCGCGCCCTTGTGGTCGCTCGTGTTCCTGCTGCTCGCCCCGCTCGACTATTTCTTGCTCTATCGACACGGGCTTGCGCTGCAGCACAAACCGCACACAGTCGCGGATGTCATCGATGCAACGCGCGTGTTGTACGAACACCACGCCAAGCTCACCGACATGACGCACATCTACGTGTCGCGGTGGTACACCTGGCTCCTGCCGCACAAACCCATACCGATGCGCTTCACGGAGGTCGACGGGGTCGTGCGCTCGATGTCCTCGATGGGCAACCCGCTGCTCTGGTGGGCCGCGAGTCTTTCGGTGCTGACGACCGCCTCCGCGTTCGTGAGCACTTCGGCCACGCTCGTCTGGGCCAAGCTCCGCGCACGTGCGACCCCGCTCCACGCCATTGGTGCGATCGATCGGGACGAGCTGTGGGTACTATTTTTGTGGGCGCTGCCGGTCTTGCCCTGGGTCGTCTCGCGGCGCGACTCGTACATCTACCACTACCTTCCCGCCTACGGTTTTGCCGTCGCGCTGGTGGCCGGCAAGCTCGGGCGGCTGATCGACGCTCGCCGGCGGCACGGTTGGTTCGGGGTCGGAGCGCTCGTGCTCACGGCGTGGTGGGTGGCCCCGGTGTCCGCCGAGCTGCCCGTGAGCCGACTGGGTTACGAGCTTCGTCTTTGGTTTCCGGGCTGGCGCAAGGCGCGCCCGCGCCCACCGCTGCCGAGCTCGACCGCCGTGCCGCGGCGGCTCACATCGCCGCCGACACGCTGAGCGATGCTCTCTTTTCCAGGTCCGAGGTGGCGCGTATGCTCCCGCCGTGATCCGCTTTCACGTCAACATCGACCACGTCGCGACGCTACGCAACGCTCGCGGCACGCAGTATCCCGACCCGGTCTTTGCCGCGCAGCTGGCCGAGCAGTCGGGCGCCGACGGGATCACGCTGCACCTGCGTGAGGACCGGCGTCACATTCGCGACGAAGACGCGAGACGCGTGCGGGCCGCGGTGAGCACACTGATGAACCTCGAGATGGCCGCGACCGAGGAGATGCTCGGCATCGCAGCCGAGCTGCGCCCGGACGTTATCACCCTGGTGCCCGAGCGACGCGAGGAGCGCACGACCGAGGGTGGGCTGGACGTGATCGGCGCGCGCGAGACCATCGTGAAGGTGGCCGCCATGTGCCGCGAGAAGGCCATCAAGCTCAGCCTGTTCATCGCCCCCGATTTCGATCAGATAGCCGCCAGTCGTGCCGTCGGTGCCGAACAGATCGAGCTCCACACCGGTGAGTACTGCCACCTCACCGGTCGCGCGCAGGTAGAAGAGTTGCAGCGCCTGAGTAGAGCTGCACTCCGCGCCTCGGAGCTCGGGCTGGAGGTGGCGGCAGGGCACGGGCTCACTCGCCACAACGTGATGGACGTTGCCGCCATCGAGTCGGTCGTCGAGCTGAACATCGGCCACGCGGTGATCGCCGATGCCGTGTTCGTGGGTCTGCCGGCTGCGATCCGCGACTTCCGCGAGGCCATCCAGCGTGGAGTCGCGGAGCGGCGCACATGATCGTGGGACTGGGCATCGACGTCTGTAGCGTGCCGCGCATCGAGAGTGCCCTCGAGCGTTTTGGTGAGAGGTTCTGGGAGCGCGTGCTGACGTCGCGCGAGCGCTCCGATCTCGCGGGCAGGCGCGCCGACCGAGCCGCCGCGCTCGCCGGGCGTTTTGCCGCCAAAGAAGCCTTCTCGAAGGCACTTGGAGCACCCAGAGACGTGTGGTGGCAGGACGTGGAGATCCGCAAAGGTGAGAGCGGCGCGCCGGAGATCGTCGCGCAGGGTCCGGCGCTGCCGCATCTGGCTCGGCTCGGGGTCGCGCGCATGCTGGTGTCGATCACCCACGATGCGGGGGTGGCGGCTGCGGTCGTCGTCCTCGAAGGAGCAAGACCATGATCCCGGTGCTGTCCCGTGAGCAGATGCGCGAGCTCGATCGCCACGCCATCGAGGCGTGCCGGGTGCCGAGCCTGATCTTGATGGAGAACGCCGGGCGCAACGCCGCGGGCATCGTCGCGCGGGTCATCGGTGACGCCCAGCCGTCGATCGTGATCGTCGCCGGCACCGGCAACAACGGTGGGGACGGCTTCGTCGTTGCGCGCCGTTTGTTGTCGGCAGGTCACGCCCCCGAGGTGTACCTGGTGGGCGAACCCGAGCGCCTCGGCGCCGACGCCCGCGCCAATCATGATGCGTGGCGTGGGCTCGGCGGCCGCGTCACCTCCGTCGCGGACGACGCCGGAGTGCTGGGACTCAAGGCCACGCTGGTGTCCCTCGAGCCGAACGACGTGATCATCGACGCGCTGCTCGGTACTGGGCTCGATCGAGTGGTCGAGGGGCGACTGGCCGAGATCATCTCCGCGATCAACGACTCGGATGCGGCCGTGCTGTCCCTCGACCTACCGTCGGGACTGGACGCAAACACTGGCTCCGCGCTCGGCACGGCGGTGCGGGCGCTCGCCACCATCAGCTTTGGCCACCTCAAGCTAGGGCTGCTCACACCCAGCGGCGCTGAGCACGCAGGCGACGTGCACGTCGTGGACATCGGTGTGCCGGGAGATCTCTTCCGTGAGGTCGGCTGCTCCGCATTCCTGTTCGAAGACGACGACGCTTCCGAGCTGCTCTTGCCCCGCGGCGTGGCCACACACAAGGGTGAAGCGGGGCACGTCGTGGCGGTGGCCGGCTCCGCCGGCAAGACCGGAGCGGCGCGGCTCACGCTGCGCGGTGCGCTGCGCGCGGGTGCCGGGCTCGCGACCGCTGCCTGTTTCGCCGACGCAGCGGATGCCCTCGACCAGCGTGTGCTCGAAGAGATGACGGCGCGCATCGACGAAACGAACATCGAGGCTTCGCTCGACGTTCTGCTCGAACGCGCTGACGTGGTGGTGGTTGGTCCGGGGCTCGGGCTCGACGCGCGGGCTCGCCGTGTGGCAGAGCACGTGGTGCTCGGCTGGGACGGGCCGAAGATCGTCGATGCCGATGCGCTCAGTCTGTTCGCGGGGCGCGCAGCCGAGCTGGCCAAGGCAAGAGGGCAGCTCGTGCTCACTCCACACCCGGGAGAGATGGCACGCCTGATCGGCACGAGCGTCGCCGAGGTCGAGGCAGACCGACATCGTGCCCTCGCCCGGGTCGTCGAGCTCACGCGGGCGGTGGTGTTGCTCAAGGGCGCGCGTACGCTGATCGGCGCGCCCGGTGAGCTGCCGCTGGTGATCTCCGCCGGTTCGCCGGTCCTCGCCACTGCGGGTTCGGGCGATGTGCTCTCGGGCATCATCGCGGCCTTCGCCAAGGGAGCCTCGTTGCGCATCGCAGCGGTGCTCGGTGCCCACGTTCACGCGCGTGCAGGTGAGGCCTGGGCAGAGCGGACCGGGTCCGACCGCGGCCTTTTGGCTCACGAAATCGCAGACGGTGTTCCGGGGGTCCTTGCCCGCTTGGCAGGCGGAGCCTCCGCGATGCCAGATTGACACGCCCCCTGCGTCCCCCGAGACGCGCGAGGGGCGGCGTATTTCAGCCATTTCGGCGGTCCGTGCCCTGGCACGTGGTTTGCGATGGTGCTCCGTCGAAGGACGAACCCATCGATGTCGAATCAGACCCACAGCGTTTCCTTGGCCGTAGAGACCCGACCTTTCAACGACGAGATCGCGGAGCTTCTGCCGGCGCTTCGGGCGCGTGCGCTGAAACTCTGTCTGAACGCCGACGACGCGCGGGACCTGGTTCAGGACACCGTCGAGCGCGCGCTGCGCTTCGAGTCGAGCTACGAGCGGGGCACCAACCTGCGGGCGTGGCTCCAGCAAGTGCTGTTCAGTGTGTTCGTCACGCGCTGTCGCAAGCTACGCCGCGAACGTCGCGCGCTCGAGAGCTTGACCAGTGATCCTTGCGCCTGGACCCGGCCGGAAGCGGGGCCCGCCATGCACCAACTCTCGCCGCGGGTGGAGCGTGCGGTCGCCGCGTTGCCGTGGCAGTTCGCTCAGGTGGTGCGACTGGTGGATCTCGACGAACGTTCGTACAAGGACGCGGCGGCGCAGCTCGGGGTCCCCGTGGGCACGGTGATGAGTCGCCTGTTCCGCGGCCGCCGGCTCCTGGCAGAACAGCTGCGCGAGGCCCCGATGGCTGAAGTTCTGGCCGCAGCGGCGTGACGGGAACCCCAACTGGGCTCGGTGCACTCGCCCGAGTTCGGCTAACATGGACGTATGCCCGTTCGCTTGCGCGCCGCGCTGGTCCTGTCTCTGGTCGTTGTGTTCTTACCCGCAGCCTGCGGCTCGGACAGCGAAGGCGGCACGTCTTCCAACGGCACCGGTGGTGTGATCGCCGGCGGCAGCGGTGGAGCGAGCGGCGGTAGCGGGGGCAACAACACCGGCGGCAACAACGTCGGTGGCGCCGCGGGTCAGAGCGACGCGGGCGGGGATGGCGCGTGCTCCACACCCTGCACGGCTCCGGGCAGCCTGTGTTCGAACGGCGTGTGTGTCAGCGACTGTCGCCAACCGGGGTCGGTAGCGTGTGGCAGTGGAACGGTCTGTGATGTCGGTAGCGAGCACCCCGGGCAATGCAGCACTCCGGGCACCGGTTGTGTGATCAGCTCGTTGCCCGAGGTCTGCCCGGGTGGTGATGGTGGAAGCACGACCTGTGGTCCGGGTACCCGCTGTGATGGTGCTGGCGAGTGTTACGCCGCGCTGCCTTGCAAGGGTGTGACCTGTGCCGGTGGGAGCTGCTGGGGCACCGACTGCTCGTGCACCAGGCCCGCACCCAGCTGTGCTCCCGCTCCTCTCGGCAAGCTCGGCGACGCGGGCACGCTGAACGATCCGAAGTTCATCAAGTGCGGTTCACTCACCAGCTGCGACGGTGGCATCTTCGATCTGGACTTCGATCAGAAGTGCGGAGCCTGGGGGGTCACGATGATCTCGGGCACGGACTACCTGCGCAACATCGATCCCAGCGGCAAGGTCACGGAGTACGCCGGTGTGACTAACCTCAACATGGGTGAGGTGGCGGCGATTCAGGGTGACAACGGTGTGTTCGGCGGCGGCCTCACCGATGTGGCGCTGACCTACATCTGTTGCGCGACCTGCGGCTGCATCCTGTCCGGGACCGGCGGTAATCCCCAGGGTGTCGCGGCCCTCGAGCCGTCGAGCGGGACGTTGCCGATGAAGATCCCGACCACGAAGTTCAGCACCGGAGTCGGCCCGTTTGGTAATCCGAGCGTCGACACCGGACCCTACGGTCTCAGCTGGGGGCTCGACCGGGTGCTCTACGTCGGCAATGTGCAGGTGAACGGCGACTATCAGGCGCTGGATCTCGGAACCCAGACGTCGACCGTCGTGGCGACGTTCGCGAAACGCGTGCTCGCCAGCACTGCGTTCGACAAAGCCCGTATGCTGGTCGGGCTCGAGGGCGGGGAGGTCCAGCTGGTGCCCGCCCTCGGTGCCAAAGGCTCACCGAAGACGCTGCTCACCTTGCCCAAACACATGTCCAGCTTGGTCCGCGACGCCTGGAGCGGTCGTGTCTACGCCGAGCTCTCGGACAAGAGCATCGTGTCGTTCGCGGAGGACGGCAGCGATCTGAAGACCTTTCAGACCGCGCCCGCCCTCGGGCGCATCACCATCGCGCCCGACGGTTATTTGTATCACCTGACGTCGGGTTGGCCGACGACACCCGAGGTCACGCGCTGGCAGCTGCCGGCGACCTTGTGAGTCACTCGGCGAGGGCCGCCAGGGTCACCTCGACGACGCCATTCTTTGCCGGCAGATCGAAGTAGGCCCAGGCGTCGTAGTTGGAGTTGAAGCTCATCGCGTCTGCTTCGGAGCCGAACACCGGCACGCGGATCGCGTATTTGCCCGGCGGCGCGCTGAGTTTGTCGTAACAACTACACCCGCTCTCGTTCTGGTCGAAAGTGAAGCTGAAGCCGCTCCACTCGGTCTCGACGGGATTGGCCGACGTGACCTCGCGCGCCTGCATCATGCACGCGCCGCAGGCGATGCAGCCGTTTGTCGGCTCCTGGCAGTCAGCCATGCAGTCTGCGTTGTGAGCGACCTCGGTCTGATAACCGTCCGCGCACGACAAGAGGTCCCAGTTCAGCTGGCAGTCCTCCCGGATCCACAGCGATGGCCCGATGGGATTCACGAACCGGATCTTCAGCGGGTAGGGGCCGGACTCGGTGACCGGCACCGAACACTCGGCGGGCATGCCGCCAATTCCGCCCGAACCGCCAGCGCCGTTGCCACCCGAACCGCTGGTTGCGCCGCTACCGCCGGTCGCACCGCTGCCACCGGTTGCACCGTTGCCGCCCGTCGCGCCGTTACCCGCGCTGCCGCCGGAGGCATTGTTGTCGTTGGTCTTTCCACCACAGGCGGCCACGAGGAGCAGGGAGAGACACGAGGCGGTGAGGAGCTTGCTGATCATGCCTGGGCCATCAGCAACCTCTGTGCCGCCGAGGATCTGCTCAAATTAGCGGGAAAACGCCTGGCTTGGGTGGCACACTGGCACACAGTGGACCCTGCCAGCGCTCACGCCCCGCCAGACCCGACGAGCTCGACGCCTCCGGAGTGGAGCCTGCGCTCGACCCCCTCGTCCGTCCGCACGATCAGCGAACCGTCGTCCGCGATGCCGGCGCACTCGCCCTCGACCTGATCGACTCGAACACGGCGGCCGAACAGCGCGTCGTGGGAGCGCAGCTCGGCGAGGACCGGGCGAAGGCCGTCCTGCTGGTGTACGGCGATGCGGCGTTCGAGCGCCGCGAGCAGCTCGACCAGGACCTCCTCCCGAGTTGCGCGCGTGTCACCCAACAGGGACAGAGAGGTTGCGATCGTCGCGATGTCCTCCGGCGGCTCCCGCATTCCCACGTTCATGCCCACGCCCACCACGATCGCCGAGACGCGGCCGGCGTCGAGCTGACTCTCGAGCAAGATCCCCGCGAGCTTCTTGCCTCGAGCGAGCACGTCGTTGGGCCATTTGACCTGGACTGCTGCCGTGACTCGCGCCGCTGCCACCTCCCGCACTGCCAAACCGACGGCAAGGGTCAGGGTTCCGCTTCGTTGCAGGGAGAGCTCCGGGCGGAGCACGAGGGAGAACAACAGGTTTTCTCCGGGCGGTGAGGCCCAGCGTGCGCCGCGCCGCCCGCGTCCCGCCGTCTGGGCGTCAGCGACGAACAGGGCCCCGTGATTCGCGCCGTTACGCGCGGCTTCCATCGCGTCGTCGTTCGTGGAGCCGGTCTCCGCGACGGCGGAGAGGGGCTCGCCCAAGCGCACACCGCGCGCGCTCTTCAGCTGGGAAAATTTCGCGCGATCGAAGCTCGTCATGGATCGGTCCGACAGCGGACGAAGCCGACGCGGTCCGAGCGCTGCTAGCGCAGGATACGCGCGATGCCGGAGATCATCTGCTCGATCTCGCGCGCGGCGGTCCGCGCCCGGTAACCGGCCGCCCCCACGATGAACCGCTCGCCGTCGACGTCGAAGGCGCGGGCGGTGACGTTCTTGGAGGCACCCCAGATCTCCCCGGAGGACTCCGGATCCAGGTTCAGCACGGCCAGCTGCGCGGCGATCTCTTCACTCTCTTCGCGGTCGCCCGGCGTACAGGCAACGACCAGGCCCTCGTGGCTCGCCAGCATGCAGTAGTCGAGGCCCGCCCGCTCGGTGGCCGCCTCCAGCTGAAAACCCAAAGCTTCGTCGCGGCGCTCCGAACGGCGCACCCTTCGCTCGATCATCATGCGAGATTTCTCCACCCAGAAGCGTACCGGGGGCCGGACGCCGACGCCGAGTTTGTTGCGAAACGAAACGACCGGGGTGGGGTCACCCCGACGCCGCGTCGAGCCGCTCGAGGTCGAGGGCTATGTCGGCGCTGGGAGCGGAGTGAGTGAGGGCGCCGGAGCTGATCACGTCGACGCCAGCTGCCGCGAGCTCGGCGATGCGCTCGAGGGTGATGCCCCCGGAGACCTCGACCAGCGCCTTGCCCTTGGCCTTGTCGACGCCTGCGCGCACGTCTTCGGGGCGGAAGTTGTCGAGCATCACGATGTCGGCGCCGGCTCCGAGTGCCTCGTCCAGTTCGGCGAGGGACGCCACCTCGACCTCGATCTTCGAGGTGTGGGGCGCGCGCGCGCGGGCGCGTTCGATCGCGACGCGGATGCCGCCCGCGGCTTGGATGTGGTTGTCCTTGATCATGACCGCCGACCCCAGCGTGTCGCGGTGGTTGTGGGCGCCGCCGGTTCGCACCGCGTAGCGCTCCAGGGCGCGCAGGCCCGGCGTCGTCTTGCGGGTGTCGGTGACGCGGGTCTTCGAGCCGGCCGGCAGAGCCTTCACGTAACGCCGAGCGAGAGTCGCGATGCCACTCATGCGCTGTGCGAAGTTCAGCGCGGTGCGTTCCGCCATCAGCAGCGAGCGCGCCGCGCCTTCGGCGACCCAGAGCACGTCGCCGGGTTTGGCGTCCGCGCCTTCCGGCAACAACTCTTCGACCCGCACACCCGGGTCCACTCGGTAAAACACCCGCGCGAAGACCTCACTGCCACACACGACGAGCTCACTCCGGGCAACCGCCCGGGCGATGGCCCGCGCTTCCGCCGGGACGGTGGCTTCGGTGGTGAGATCGCCGCCCTCCAGATCTTCCGAGAGCGCCTGGTCTACGATACGGTTCAGCAGGCTCGCAACGAACACGGCGCTCAGCCTATCAGCTGCGCGCGGGGTCACCAACGGCTTCGCCCCGGCGGTCCGCAGCGCTCGGGCGGACGGAGGAAGAGGCGCTCTCGAGCAGCGCTCGCACACACGGGATGATCACCTCACGCACGGCACTCCGCGCGGTTTCGTCGAGCTCGTTGCGCGTCAAGCGACCGGCGGCGCGAAATTCGGCCTGCGAGGTGTCGAGCTCGCGCGCGTCTTCGTTCGACGCGGGCACACCCAGGGTCGATAGCTCTTGCTCGAGCGCACGGCGCACGCTTTCGCCGCCCTGCCGGAGCCCGAAGGCGAGGAATCGATACGCGAGCGCTGCGTGCCGTTCTTCATCGGCGGCGATGCGGTCGAGCGCCGCGCACACCGCCGGATCTTCCGCCTGATCTCGCGCGCGGCGGGCGGCCAGCGCAGCGATGGTCTCGCCGACCGCGCCCTCGCGGAACGCCGCGATCACCGCCGACTCGAGCGTGACCTCCGGGTGCGGTGTGCCGAGGTCCAGCGTCGCGGGTCCGAGCTCTCGGCCGCCGAAGCGCGTGCTCAAGCCAAAACACAACCGTGCGTGTTCAATCTCGTCGCCCAGCGCGCGCTGGGCGTCCGCGAGCAATTCGGCCGGCGCACCCAGCGCAAGCAGCTCCAAGGTGAAACGCGCGAAGCTGGCGATGCTGGCGTGCTCCATGCGTGCGTCGAGCAACCAGGCGTCGGCGATCGAGCGGCTCGGGCCGGGTGCAGGCTCGAAACGAGTGAGCCAGTCGTTGCGCTCCATCACCCCGGCGATGCGCGGCGCGCCGTCGACGGTGAAGGGGCGCCCGCAGCACGCTCCCTCGCAGAAGGCGTAACAACACTGGCCGGCGTCTTCCCAACCGGCTTGCGCGGCGTTGCAGCACGAGTTGGAGATCAGCCCGAAGGGTGGACAATTTCCGACGATGTCCCCGCCCTGCGGCGGGTTGTTGGCGACGTTCCAGGCGGCCTCGGGCGAAAAACACTGTTCGACCTTGGTCCCAAAATCACACGTCAGCGTGGGTTTGCCGGCGCTGCCGCCGGAGCTCTGCCCGCCGGTTGCGGTGCTGCCGCCGGTGCCCGAGCCCCCGCTGCTCGAGCCACCGTCGTCACCCGTCTTGCCACCGCACGCCGTCGGTGCTGCCACCAGGCCCCCGGCGAGGGCGGTCAAGATCAAGGAGCGAAGGCGGGCGGCGCGCTGCATGCGAACAGTCTAGCCGTAGCTCTGCGAGCGCGCTCCCCGAACTTGGGTGTCGCGCCGGGCGGCAGCCCAATCTGGGAAAATTTTGCAGTGGGACGCCGTGTCCGCGACGCTTCAACGTCGTTCGAGCGGTGTTATCAATCACTGAGCTGCCGCGCGCTCGAGGGAAGCCTCATGCCGATCGACTCGTACCGTTTCCTGGACTTTGCGACCCGCCAGATCATCAAGGCGTGGGTCGAGCGCGAGTCACATACGCCACGCTCGATTCCGTGGACACCGATGTCGAAGCCGCTGCCCGAGTGTTCCGTCGCTCTGGTCACGACGGCGGGCGTCGCGCTCCGCGACGACGAACCGTTCGACGAGGACGGTGAACGGAAAAATCCCTGGTGGGGCGACCCCACCCACCGCCTCATTCCGCAGGGCACTAGTGAGCAAGACGTGGGGCTGCACCACCTGCACATCGACCGGCGGTTCGGCGCGGAAGACCTCGACGTGGTGTTGCCGATGCGTCGGCTCGCGGAGCTCGCGCGTGAGGGTGTGATCGGCTCGGCCGCGGACACGCACTACTCCATCATGGGTTATCAGTTGCGACCCGAGGTACTGGAGAGCGAGACGGCCCCGGCCATTGCCAGAGAGATGCAGGCGCGAGGCGTCGACGTGGCAGCGCTGGTGCCTGCCTGACCGTTCTGCTGCCGGTCCGTGGGACTGGTCCAGCGCGTCATCGAGGCGGCGGGTATTCCGTCCGTATCCCTCTCGATGATCCCGGACTTCACTCGCGCATGCGGTGTTCCCCGCCTGGCCGGAATTGCCTACCCGATGTCGCGCCCGATGGGGCGTCCGGGCGACGTACGCGGGCAGCGCGACGTGCTGCGGGCGTTGCTCGAGCTGCTGCCCGACGCGCGGCTTCCCGATACCTACGTCGAGCTGCCCTTCGTCTGGCCCGAGAGCCCCGCGCAAGCTCGCAAGGGGGCTGACGTTCGCCCGCCGATTGCGGGGCTGCTTGCGCGGAAACCGTGGCTGCTCCCCAGGCTCTACGCCGGAGAAATCCCCGACGAGACCTGAGTCCTAGTGTCGTGAGTCCGCAATTCGCAACCGAATTGCGGACCGCGCTCCGCGCGGCGCTGCTATCGCAGCGCGGACACTATCTTCTTCGAAAGGGCGCCGCGCGCCCCTCTCGCGCTTCGCGCGATTCACCCCGCGGAATTCGCTCCGCGAATTCGCTAGTGTGCCGAGGTCACATCTTGCCCGATTTGCGGACTCGGCACACTAGTCGAGCACCTCCGCGGTCTCGACGAGCTCGCGAAATCGCTTGGCAAAGCGCGCCGCGGGAGCCCCGTCGACGATGTCGTGGTCGATGCTCGCGGTGAGCGCCAGGCAGTCGCGTGGTTCCACACGATCGCCGACGACGCCGGGTTTTCGCGTGATGCCGCCGATGGTGAGGCAGAGTGTGTGCAGCGGCACGATCCCGAGGGCCCACCCCGCACCCATGCCGAACATGCCGACGGACGTGACGAGGGTCGTGCCGGCCAGGCGTTTGAGTCGCTGTGGATCCTTGCGGAGCGCCCGGAAGAACAGGCGTCGCAGCGAGCCCGGTGTGAAACGCGAGAGCTTGATCAGCAGACCGGAGCGCTGTTTGCTCGAGGCCGGCTGGGCCTGAATGTGTCGGATCTCGTCGTGGATCTCCCGAGGCGTTCTGCGGTTCGCGGCCCGGATCACGTGTGGAACCGCAACCCCGTCGACCTCTGACTCGATCAGCGTGACAACGTCCACCTCGTCGAACAACACGAGCCGCTCACGCCAGTCCAGGTAGGCGTGCAGACGTTTGTCGCCTTCGATGGCGCGCGCGAGACTCGCGACGATGAAGGCCGTGAACGAGAGCTTCTCGCCCTCGCTCGCCTCGCGAGCGCGGAGGCGTTCGAGCGCGTGTGTCACGTCGAAGTCGAGCAGTGCGTGCACCATGTGGCGGCGCACGCCGACCTCGAGTGCGTCGACGATGTCGTGCCGCTCCCGAGGGAACGGCCTGAGCTCGAATGAAGCTGGGTTCACCCGTCGAGCATGCCACCTGCGCGCCCGGTGTCAGGGCACCGCGGACAGCGTGAGCGCGCAATCCTTGCCGCCGAGTTTCATCCCGAAAGGCTAGAGCCTCGCCGCCGGAAGTGTGCTCGGGATCTCACTCGCTGAAAGTCAGCGAGCCGCGCAGCGCATCGACGATGTAGACGCGATCGGAACCCAGGGCGACGAACGTCCAGGTGACGACGGCGGAGTCCGAATCTCCTTTCAGGAGCACCGAGGGTCTCGGCGTCCGAAGCACCCTTGGACTGCACCAGGCGCCAGGCCTGGCGCGCGGTGCACGAAATGGGACCGAGGAGCGTCGAAGCAATCGCCCGCCACGGGCTGCCCGGGCGAGGCGCGGCCTTCGCCCCGATTCGTGTCATGCTGAGCGAAATGCTGCGCTGGTCATTCATTCTGTCGTCGGTTCTCGCCGTGACTGCTTGTGGTGGTGACGATGCCGCCGAGCCGGGGAGCGGAGGTTCAGCGGGCAACAGCGGCACGGGCGCCGGCGCCGGTGTTGGTGGCGCCGGCGGTTCGACCCAGAGTGGCGGTGCGGGCGGCGTGACCCAGAGCGGTGGCAGTGCGGGCGTAGCCGGAGTCGATGCAGGGGTTGGTGGCACAGGCGGCGTTCCGCCGGACGCGGCGGCCGATGTCGTGGCGGCACCGGTCACGCTGCTCGAGCAGTCCGGCGTCGTCTTCACACCGGCCAGCGGCGACACACTGAAGAAGTTGGACGTCGGTGCGAAGGGCACGAGCTACGGCTGGGTCCGCGTGCAGTTCGACGTGAAGGTCGGCGACTGGCAACCCGAGCTGCCGGACGAAGGCACGCCGGATCGAACCGAGCACATCCTGTTCGGATTGTTCCGGGCCAATCAGACGAAATCGGACCAGCGCTATCTGATGGGTTCGGCAGCGGTCACGTTCGCGACCAAGGCGCCCCACTTTCGCATGTTCGGGCGCAACTCCATTGGCCCGGGTTACACGACGTACACGTCCTGGTCCACGACCTACGCCTGGAAAAAAGACGGGCTCTACCACCTCGACTGTCTGCTCGACGGTGTCCTCGACGTGCAGCGCTGCGAGCTCTCGCTGGGTGGCGCGGTGGTCAAACAACTGCAAGGCACGGTCCCGTACCTCGACCCGGCGGCCCACCTGTCCTCCGGGTTCTACATCGAGCTCGGCACGGGCAACCCCGGTGACATCGAGGCGTCACCCATCGGATGGACCTTCTCGAACCTGCTGGTGACGGCGGGCGTCGCGCCTTGAGGTCAGCGACCCCGCTGTCGAGCCTCTGCACCGGGCCGCACTGCTCGGGCTGATCGCGGCCCGACTGTTCCGATCGTCACTTCGCCGGGCACATGCAGTACGGATCCTTCTCGGCTTCGGCCGAGCAGATCCAGTCCCACTTGCCAGTGGTCGAGCAGCAGTAGGGGTCGCGCTCACAGACGGCCTTGGCGCAAGTGCTGCAGCTCGCGGTCAGAGCCGCCCCGTCCGCACATTCGTCGTGGGCGCACTGTCCCTTGCCATCCGCGCATACCCCGCGGCAGATGCCGACCGTCTTCTGGGCTTCGGCCACACACCCTGCCGTCCAGCCCGTGGCCGGGTCACAACAGTCCGGACGTAGTGAGCAGATGGCCGACGAACACGTGCTGCACTCCTGGGTCAGCGCGCCGCCCAGCGCACACTCACTGTGGTTGCAGCTGCCCTTGGGCTGACACGCGGCGGTGCGCTCCTTGAATTGCTTGTTCACGTGAGCGAGGCAGACCTTGCAGAAGTCGACTGACGCTTCCTTCATGAAACAGGTGAACTGAGGCCGGTAGACGTTCTCGGGGCAGTACATCGCCCCCTTGTAGGCACCCACTGTGCTGGGATCTTCGCCCGTCGTCGGCAGCTGGACCCCCTTGGTCATCAGGGCCTCCCAGGGATACGGGCTGCCGAGCGCCACGTTGGGTCCAATGGGCTCGTAGGCGTCCGGGTTGCAAGTGCCGTAGTCGTATTCGTCTTCGAGATCCCAGAGTGCGTGTCCGATCTCGTGCCCGGCAATGCGGCCCACCGACTCGTTCGCCGCGAAGATCCCGAGTCGCATTTGCGCCATCGCAGTTCCGGCCCACTCACTCGTGTTGGCGATCATCAACACCACGTCGGCCTTGGTCTCGGTCCGCGCCGCCTCGAGCTTCGCCATCGTCTCTGGAGGCACGTCCTGCCGCATCCAGATCGATCGGTGCATGTCCGGATCATTCGGGTCGTAGGCGTGTTCGACGCGGAAGGCCGTGTCCTTCACCGTCTGCGTCGCCGCATCCGAGAGCCCCGACTCGTTGGAGGTGAAGAACTTGCGGTAGACCGAGATGAACTTCCAGTTCTCTTTGAAACCGGGGAGGTTCTCGAGCACGCCGAGCATCGATTTGGCGTCGCCTTCGAACTTGGTCTCCTCGGTCTTGGTGTAGGCCTCGGCCACGACCAGGAACGTGTACGCGGTGCACGCCTCGCCCGGCACGACCACCTGGACGTTCGGACCGGCGTCGGCGCCACCGCTTCCCCCGACAGGCGCGCCGCCGGCGCCTCGTTGCGCCGCACCGCCGGCTGAGGTGCCGCCTGTCCCAACCCCGGCTGCACCCGCAGTGGCGCCGACCCCTGCGTCGTCGCCGGCGCTGCCGCCGCCACCGTTCTGGGCGGGGTTGAAGAACTGTTGAATGAAGATGCTGAAGGGGTTCGTCGGTGGTGGCCCCGGCGGCGGGTTCCCGGGGCCGATCGGCACGATCAACGTGAACCAGCCGCCGGTGTTGGGCAGCTCGACGTCGAACAGACCGGCGCCGTCGAGGAACGACTTGGGCTTCGCCTGGTTGTCCGGGCCGAACTCACTCTTCACGAGCGAGGGGTGGGTGAGCTTGCCGGACGCGAGCACTTCGCCCTTCTCGCCCTCGAGCTGCCAATCGAGCTGGGGTGGCAGGGCCTGCTTGACCGGCAGCGTGGTCGGTGAGACTTCGCGCAAGCCGATCAGCGTGAGCTTGCCTTGGGCGAGCATCAGGCTGGCCACGACGCGCGCCGGCGCCTGCGGCAAGGAGGTTGAACCCCCGCTGCCGCCCGCCCCCGCGCCACCGGCCCCACCGGTATTCTCGTGCGCAGACGAGCCGTCGTTGCCGCAGGCCAGTGGGAATGTCGCGGTGAGCGCGAGCAGGGTAACGAACGACGCGAGGCGAGGCGTGAACAGCATGGCGTGGGAAATTCCGCTTGCAAGCGTACCATGGGGGCGAGTGGCTGGGTCGTCGCGGGGGGCAATTGCGGCTGCCCGTGCGTACGAAGGCTCGATGCGAATCCATCTTGGCCTTTTGGTCGGTGCGCTGGCCCTGGCCTGCGGCAGCAGCGACGACGGTAACTCTGGAACCGGTGGCGCGGCGGGGACCGGCGGCGCGAGCTCGGGTGGCGCGAGCTCGGGCGGCGCGAGCTCGGGCGGCGCGAGCTCCGGCGGCGGGTCGGTGGCGGTTGCCGGCAGCGGCGGCTCCGCGGGCGCTGCGTTCGTGTGTTTGGCGAAGACGGATCCGTTCCCGACCGTCGACTGCGCGAAGACGTGTCAACACTTCACGGACTGGGGCGCAGGGGGAGCCTGTGCAACCCCGTACGCGGGCGATCCGCAGTGCCCGCTCGCCTGCGACACGATCATCCACTCGAACCCCTACGTGAACGCACTCTTCGGCTGCGCTGCGCAAGAAGCGGAGTGCAGCGCATACTTGAAGTGTTTCCACGGCTACTGCGGGTAGGCTGCTCGGGCGAGTCCCATGAAGAACCGGAATCCGAAAGTCGATGCGTTCGTCCAGCGTGCCAAGAAGTGGTCGAGCGAAACCCAGAAGCTTCGCTCGATCCTGCTCGACTGCGGGTTGGGCGAGGAGCTGAAGTGGGGCAAACCTTGTTACACGTTCGAAGAGAGCAATCTGGCCATCATCCAGGGGTTCAAGGACCACTGCTCGCTCATGTTCTTCAAGGGCTCCCTGCTCGAAGACAAACACGGCGTGCTCGTCCCGCCCGGGCCGAATTCACAAGCCGCGATGCGCATCGACTTCACCGGCGTGGAGCAGATCCAGAAGAGCAAGAAGATCATCGAGGCCTACGTCAAACAGGCGATCGCGATCGAGAAGGCGGGGCTCCAGGTCGATTTCAAGCAGAAGCGCGCGCTGGAGCTCCCCGAGGAGCTCGCGGCGCTGCTGAAGCAGAACCGCCCGCTGGCCACGGCGTTCCGCGCTCTGACGCCGGGGCGGCAGCGGGCATACGTCCTGTATTTCTCGGGGGCGAAACAAGCGAAGACGCGCACGGCGCGGATCGAAAAGCATGTGAAGAGGATCCTCGCGGGCAAGGGAATGGATGATCGGTGAGTGAGCACCTGAGCGCGGCCTCAAGCTCCGATCAGAACGTCGTTTTCGTGACATCCAAGCGGCTAATGCTCCAGATCCGGCCCGCGCGCAGGGCAAGGTGAGCGCGAACTTGCTCAGCGCCGCCGCAAGTTCGCGCTCGCTGAGGTCGGGGGCGCTGCGGCCGCGTCACGTCAGCAGTCGTGCGACTCCTCTACGGAGAGCGGCACCCCCAGCCGCTCGGCGAGCTTCGCGGCGAGAATACGAGAGCCCCGCACTCCAACCGGAAGTGCCGCTGCCCGAAGCGCGCGACCAACTCGTGGCGCGCGCTCCGAAACGGGAAGTGCGCCTCGTCCAGGACGCCCCACAGCGGCTGTTCTGCCCGCGTCATCGTGGCCCAGGCTAGCGCGCCTGCCCACCGAGCGCGGACCAGTTTTCGTACACTACGGCCGGGGGCTACTCGACCGGCGAGAACACTGGAGCCGTCCGGCGCGGGCCGCGTTGAGGCGGGCTGCCGCGCCCAGACGGGCCGAGCGCCCAGCTCGCTACCAGACCGCCTGCTCGCGCCGGGAAGTACTTGTCATGACAAGGACTCCCCGAGCAAGGGTACCCCACTCCCAGACGTTGACGCGCGACGCGTTCGGATCCCGCCGGACGCGCGGATCGCCTCGGCGAAGCCCTCGAGGGCGCCGTCGGTGTCGAGCCGCTGTAGCCTCGCGAGCGCGAGCGCGAGTCAATTCGTTTCGCGGAGCTCCGGTACGGATTCCGCGTTGGCGTCGTGTTGCAGTACTGAGTGGACGTCCCCGCATCGGGCAGCGGGCTGGCGCCGTCGATGTCGCCGCCCTCCTCGGTCGCCGGGGCCAGAGCGACCCCCTCGCAACGTATGACCGCGCGCGTCGCTTCAGTCGGGCGCTGCGCCGACCGCGATCACGCCGTGCGCCGTGCCGCCGATGGCGATGATGCCCTGCGCCGTTCCGCCGAAAGACAGAAAGGCGAATTCGCCTGAGCCGGAGACCCAACGCACTTCGGCATCGTAGCTTGGTTTACGGAAGGCTCCGCACAGGCTGTCCCCCGTCGCACTTTCGCCGGCGCAAGTGATATCCCACGTGGTGCGTCGTGACGGAAGCGGTTCCGGGCGCCTCCACGGCTGTTGCCCAACCTGGCACCGTCAAAGCGCCCGCGGTCACCGCGTTATTCTAGCCCGCAGTTCGCCTTGTCCGTGGTGCCCGACTCGACGCCCTTCGTCTTGCTGATCTTGAGCTGGTAGCACCCTTTCCCGTCCTTGCTGACGCCGTACCAGATGCTCGTGTCGCCCTCCGTCTTCTGCGGGGCGCCAAGTTTGCCGGTCACGGCCGTCATGCTCTTGTCGAGCTTGTCGGGGTCAGCCAGGTTGGCGGCTTCGTCGATCTGCGCTTGGGTCAGCGACGTCTTCGCGCCCCCGCGGGTGGTCGTCGCTGTTGCGCTGCCCGAAGGAGCCGTTCCCTCGGTGCCCTTGTTGCACGCAACGATACCGACCAAGAGACCGAGACTGAGAATGAGGGTTGTTCGCATACGAGTGATCAGCCTTCCCCACGCGGTCGCATGACCGCGATGAGCACCGCATTCTACAGCTGTGGGGGGAGAAGACCGCACAAAACGCTGGTCACGCTGCGCCAGTGCGACGACGAACCCACGCCCCCGGTTCGCTTGGGCGAAGACCGCATAAAACGGCGGTCGCGCTGCGCCTGCACCCGAGGAACCCGGCGGCTCGGCGGCGAGCCTGCTGTGGGCACCGAGGTGCAGTTGCGCCCTGCGAAACACGTTTGGACGAGGTTGCCCTGCAGCTCTCCAAGCCCGCCACGGGACTTGGCGCGGCGTGAGCGCAGGCGTTCGCGGCGAGCCCCTGCCCATCCGGATTGACGTGCAAGGTCTCGCCGACGGTGGCCGGCCATTCGCCCTGCCAGGCTTGATCGGACCCTGCCGAGCTGCCCACCACGTGTTCCTGGGCGAACTCGACCTCTGCTGGCGCCGCGCGACCGTTCGCGATCGCGCCGCGCGGGCTCGGGGGCTGTGGTATCTTCGCAGGGTGGTAGGGACCGTCCTTCCCGAGCACGTTCGGCACCTTTTCTGGGAGGTGGCGCCCGGTGACGTCGACCTCATCCGACACAGGGATTACGTGCTCGAACGAGTCATGAGCCGCGGCGGCTGGCAAGCGATGCGGTGGCTGCGCTCTACCTACGCTCGCGACGACATCGCTGACTTCCTGCGCAGAAAGGCAGAACACCTGACGGCGCGGGACCGCGCGTATTGGTCGCTCGTGGCGGGCGTCACCCAGGCGCAAGCCCCCGGGGGCGGGCGCCCGACGTGGGCGGGATGAGAGCCTGGGCGACGCCCGAGCAGATCGCGGCCCTCGCAGCGCTCGTCCCGGCCCTTCCCGCCGACACCTATCTGGCCGGAGGCGTCGCCATTGCCGCGACGCTGCACCATCGGATTTCGCGCGATCTCGACTTCTTCGTGCCAGCAGAGTTCGACCCCGAGCAGATGGCCGAGCGGCTGGTCAACCAAGTAGAGGGCCTCACGGTGACGAGCACGGCGCCGGGGACGCTGTACGTGGAAGTCCACGGCGTGCCAGCTAGCGTCATCATGTATCGCTACCCTTTGTTGTCCGCACCAGAGCCGAACACCGAGCTCTCGGTGCGCGTGGCGTCGCTCGAGGACCTGGCATGCATGAAATTGTCGGCCGTTGCCTCACGAGGAATGGCCCGAGACTTCTGGGATCTACACGCGCTGCTGGCGCACGGCGTCGCTGCAGGTTCCCTCGACGGAGCACTGCGGCTCTACCAGCGCAAGTTCACTGCGGATGACATCGGACACGTGGTGCGAAGCCTGGTCTACTTCGGTGACGCGGACATAGCTCCTCTTCCCCTGGGACTTCCGCCTGCCGACTGGCAGCGCATCAAGCGTGATTTCGAACGGTGGGTCAGCAAGCTCGAGTAGCTCGGACGCATTTGGCGATTCGGGCAGCGAACGAGCCGACCACGTAAGCAGTAACCGCTGAACGGCGGCCCGTCACCGCCCGGGTAGCGGCCGAGGGCGAAGAAGGTCTGCACCTCGAGCGCCGAGCTGAAGACCACATCGCCGCTGCGGCGCCGAACATTCTAGAGCCAGCGTGGTGCAGTTGCACACCGCGAAACCATTCGCTTTTCACCTTCTTCCCGCGCGCCCATACTTCCGCGCCCGTACTGTCTCAAGCCGCACTCCGATGGTAGTAGCGGAGCGTTCCGCCGAGCCGCTCCCGACATCGAATCGTTCCCGCGCCGTTCGAGTTTGCGGGCGGCGCTTCGATCAGCGCGTTGCCGAGGCCCTGGTGATTTCTCTCTAGATGGTAGTGCTCTACGTACTCGGAGACGGTCTGTCGCAGGTGTTGCTCGCCAAGCGGGATGACGCGCCGCAGGCACTCGTGCCTGATTGATCGAACGAACCGCTCCGCGTACGCGTTCAAGTTCGGGCTCCTGGCCGGCAGCTTCACGGTCTTCACGCCGGCAGCTGCAAGGATCTCCTCGACCAAGTACTCGATGACCTGTTGCTGGCCGCGCTGGATCCAGCCGGCAACGCTGAGGACCCAAAGATGCATCACGAGAGCTCTCATCCAGCGAATCTAGATGGGCCGAGCGGCTGCTGCAGAGAGAGCCTCATTGCCCCAAAATCGGCGGCGATTTCGTGGGCTGGGTTTTCGAACACTACCACCGCGTGACCCAGGTCACGGAGAAAGATGTTCGCCGGCTTCACATCTCGATGGACGAGGTTCTCCCCGTGGAGAACCCGAAGCCCAGTAGCGACATCCCGTGCGAGCCTGAGCGATCTCAAAGCATCGCCCATCGTCATCACGAGGTGCTGCTGGAGTGACCCGAGTGGCATGAACTCGGTGACGATCCACGGCTCCGGGGCGTCGGCATCGCCGTCAAGCACGCGGACTACAGCGACAGGCAAGCGATGTCAGCTTCAAGGTGACACTCCGGGACTGTTGTCGTTCAAGTCCGTCCACGGTCGTCACGTCTACGGAGGGTGGTTCGACAGCAAGTCCGTCAAGACATGGCTCGTCGACGTCGATCTCGATCACCCGTCCCTGCAGTGGAGCTGCGTCATGACGCCTGGTTGGGGTCAGTGACGGAAAGCGCGCTTTCTCGGGCCGGGTGACTGAGACGCCGGTCGAGTGCCGCATCAATGCCCCAACCCATAACTCCGCGCCAGATACGCCGCGAACAAGTTACACAACGCGTGAAACACAATCCCCGCGCCAACCCCCTTGGTGCGCGCGCGCAACCAACCAAACACCAACGCCGGGAAGAACACCGCCAACCGGTTCGGGTGCACCTCCGTCGCGAAGTGACCCAGCGCGAACAGCGCGCTCGAGACCAAGAGCCCGAGGCCGATGTCCGCACCGAGCACGCGGAAGCGTGGCTTCCAGACGTCGTCGAGGGCCGTCTGCAGTGGTGCTGCCTCCCCTCGTCGCCGCTTCGCGGCGCCGGTCCCCTCCTTACCCGGCGCGCGCGAGCGGTGGCGTCTCGCCAAGACCACTCACGTCCGTTCCGATGCTCGCGCGCGCGCGGGTGGAGGGGACGCGTCGCTCCACGCTGGGTGCGCTCTCGCCATCTGAGCGCACGGCTCGTTCCGGGCTTGTGGGCGTTCGCTTCGATGACGGCGTCGTGAGCTTCCGAGCCGCGGGCAGCGCGGGGGCGAAGCAGAGGGCGGCGGTGTGCTCCCTCAGCCTTCGCTGGGCACGGCCAGCTTGCGCATACGCTCCGCGAGAGCGTCTCGGTAAGCGCGGAGGTCGTCGCTGCTCAGCGGGCTGAGCATGGTAGGAAGCGGGCTCACCGGGAACTGCCTGAGGAGCCAGGCGAGGATGCCAGGGTCGATGCCCGCGTCCTTCTTCAGCGCAAGGTGCAGGTCGTTCTCGGGGGGGAACCCCGCGCGCTCGAGGAAGCATAGGTCGACCAGGTCGCGGGGCTCTGCCCGTGAGAGGATGCATGTGAGCTTCGAGGCACGGAGGTCCGCGAGGGACTCGACGACGATGGACTCGATCGCGGGCGGTGGCGGCTCGAGGTCAGCCTGCGGCTCGTGCACCAAGTCGACCACCAAGACTCGCGTCGCGAGCGTCAGCTCTGCGCGGAGGAACGCGCCTCCGTCGCGCTGCACGCTCAAGCTGGCCCCGCATTGCTCGGCGACCGTGCCGAGCTCACGCGCCAGCTCACGGTGCTCCCGGGCGTCGTGGCAGAAGAGATCGATGTCCCGCGAGACACGGTGGCTCAGGAACGCCCCTGCGAGCGCCGCGCCACCGCCGAGGTGGCACGGCACGCGGCGCTGACAGGCTCGAACGAACTCGAGGCTCGCGTCGTCGAGGACCCTGCGGTCGAACTGCTTATTCACCGCGCGCTCCCGCCGGCGGCCAGCGGGGCTCTTCCAGCCCGAGCAGCCATGCCCACATGGCTCGGCTCCGGCCAAGGTGTCGGACCAGGTGGGGCCAGAGGGCGCGGATCTCGCTCGGTGTGACGAACAGCCAAGCGTCCCGGGTATTGGCTTCGCGCAGGAGCGCGCCCAGCCAATACGCGCGGGTCTCAGGCTCGGGATCCTGCAGGTGGGCACTGAAGGCGGCCACCGAGCACTCCGTCCACCACACGAAGTACGGCTTGGCTCCGGGGTCGAGGAGCGCAGGCGAAGTGGGGGGCAGCCGGGTCGGGTCCACGCGAGACACAGCGTACCCGGTCTCACTCCTCGGTGCGAGAGCCCGCGCTTGACGCGCCTGGTCGTCCCGCGCTCGTGGTCAGCGTGTCCGTGTCGTCCTCGCCGCGCGCGAGGCGCGTGAGCCAGGCGTAGGCGATCATGGCGGCGTTGTCAGTGCAGGCGCGGAACGGCGGCACCACGACGGAACTACACATTACTTCGGTGTTAGCTTCATCACGACGCCTGGGGTGCTGTCCCCGCCCACCCAATAAAGGCTCGTGGCGTCCACGGCGACACCAATGGGAAAATTCTGTCCCGAGGCGAGCGTCACCGGCGTCCCGCCACCCAGGTCGACCTTCATCACGCTCCCGGGCCACGTGTAAGTGGTCCAGTAGACGCTGGTGGCGTCGACGACGATGTACCAAGGAGTGGTCTGGCCGGAGGCGAGCGTCACCGGGGCGCCGCTCCCGAGTGTCGTTTTCATCACGGTGCCCGTACTGTCCGAAAACTCGTCCGCCACAAAATCAAGCCGCACTCCGATGGTAGTAGCGGAGCGTTCCGCCGAGCCGCTCCCGACATCGAATCGTTCCCGCGCCGTTCGAGTTTGCGGGCGGCGCTTCCGGGCAGCGCGTTGCCGAGGCCCTGGTGATTTCTCTCTAGATGGTAGTGCTCTACGTACTCGGAGACGATCTGTCGCAGGTGTTGCTCGCAAAGCGGGATGACGCGCCGCAGGCACTCGTGCCTGATTGATCGAACGAACCGCTCCGCGTACGCTTTCAAGTTCGGGCTCCTGGCCGGCAGCTTCACGGTCTTCACGCCGGCAGCTGCAAGGATCTCGGTGAACTCCTGCGTGAACAGCGGGTCCCGGTCGTGAATGAGGTAGAGCGTATCTCTCAGAAACCCGACGGCAGGGTCGGTCAGGTTCCGCGCCACCTGGGCCATCCAGGCGCCGTACGCCTCGTGAATGATCCCGGCGACGTGGACCCGGCGGGTCTCGAGATCGATGACGAACAGCACGGCGTATCGGACGAGCCCGTGCGTGGTGAGCACCTCGACCGTGAAGAAGTCCGTCGCTGCCAGCGCGCCCCAGTGGGCTTCGAGGAGGGTTTTCCAGGACGTTCGCTTGCCGCGTTCCGGAGCTGGCTCGATGCCATGGTCGGCGAGGATTTGCTTGATGGTGCTTCGCCCGAGCTCGTGTCCCAGGTTTTGCAGCGCTCCCCGAATCCGCGTGTAGCCCCAGGTCGGATTTTTCGTCGGCCATTCGGACGACCAGGCTCGCAAGCGCGGGTCGTTTCATCGGTCGACCCGGGCGACGGCGATGACTCCCGTCGTACTTCCTCGCGATCAGGTTGCGGTACCAGCGAAGAAGCGTGTCCGGGGTGACGATGCAGGCCAGTCCCAGCAGGGCTCTGCGACCCAGAATCCCCGCTCGAGCGGCCAGCCTCCGACGCTGGCCGTCCGTCAGGCGAAGGCGACGTCCTTTCAATTGCTCGCGAAGCACTCGGTTCTCCTCGACCAAGTACTCGATGACCTGTTGCTGGCCGCGCTGGATCCAGCCGGCAACGCTGAGGACCCAAAGATGCATCACGAGAGCTCTCATCCAGCGAATCTAGATGGGCCGAGCGGCTGCTGCAGAGGGAGCCTCATTGCCCCAAAATCGGCGGCGATTTCGTGGGCTGGGTTTTCGAACACTACGAGCTCGCGCTCGCCGCGCGACGACAGGTGTCAGGCAACTGCCGTAGCCTGCCGCCTCACGCGGTCCGGGTTTCCCGAGCGGTAGCGCACCCAAGCGCCGCCGGGTGATCGTCTCCAGTCGGCTCGACCGGACTCTCTGCGAAAGCGCTCCCATGCGACAGACGGCGTCGCTCCCGAGTTGCTCGACCCCGAGTTCGCGGTGATGACCCGAGTTGAACGAGTTCTACCGAGGGCGTACACTCGCTTGACGACCAGCTGGGGAGTTCTGGCAGTGCAGACCGAACTGGCGAGGGAAACCGCATCGAACTGCGTCGCGAGGTCAGCGATCTCGCCGCTCATTTCTTGCGCCAGCTCGCCGACCGTCGCGACGCCGCAAACTGACCATCGCGCCACGCCATCGAGCAGGCACTCACGCAACCAGTCCATCCACAGGTCGGCAACGGGAGGGGGGCTGAGTGACTGCGGGGCTCCATGGCGCTCGTCGAACTTTGGCGCGTCACATTTACAAGACCCTCGTTACCGAACGGAGGCCGGCCGTGCGTAAAGCGCGAGACAGAGCAACTCTGCGTGAAGTGAACGCGAAAGGAAGAAGATATTGGGTCGCGACTAGCGTGCTGGCCGCGATCGCGCTGATCGCCTCTGTCGCATGGGCCACCATCACTCACGCGGACAACGTTGTCATCGACTTGGGCTCTGGGACCGGAAACCTCCGCGTCGGGACCAGCGGAGGTGTCAGCTATGATCATACTACCGACGTCTTCACTGTCGGGCACACGACTGGCGCAAGTATCAACATCGACGATTCGATTACTTTGGACAGCGACGTGTTCATCGACGAGCGACCCACAATACGTAGTCTGTCGTCGTATTCATCGGGCATCTGGTACGCGGACTCGGATGGCACCCAGCGCCAATTCGTTGGCGTCAAGGTTCATAGCGCGTACAAGACACTACAAGAGTGGGGTATGTGGCTCGGGGGCAGCTCAGGGTCGTGGATGTACTACTTCGACGGCGACAATCACGCGTACAAGTATGGATCGTCTTCATGGAACGTCATTTCCGATGTGCGAATGAAGCAGAATGTCACGGACTTCACCGACGGGCTCGCCAAGTTGGAGCAGATACACCCCGTGTGGTTCGAGTACAACGGCGTCGGCGACTCGCCTAAGGACGGGAAGAAGCACGTCGGTTTGATTGCCCAAGAAGTGGAAACAGGGGCTCCGTACATGGTTGGAAAGGCATCCGCCCTCATCGATCCGCAGGACTCGAACTCCAATGTGAAGACCGTGGATACGGCCCCGCTCACATTCATGCTCGTGAACGCGGTGAAGGAGCTCGCTGAGCAGAACCGGCAGCTCAAGAAGGAGCTCGCCGGCATCAAATCAGCTTTGGCCGGAGTGAAGTCCCCATGACTGCGGTATCCCGATTCGCGCTGATTGCCGCGAACTTGCTGCTCGCTTGGGCAACGGGCTGCGGCGGTTCGTCAGTTACTGGCGACCGAACGGGAAATGACAGCGGGGCGAGCTCGGGAGGCTCCGGCGGTAGCACCGTCGCAGGCGGCACGGGAGGCTCCGGCGGTAGCACCGTCGCAGACGGTGGAGGAGGCTTGGACGGAAGCGCCCTGACGGGCGGGGCCGACGGAGGAACGGACGCGGATGGAGGTGGCTGCGAAGTGACCGGCTGTAGCCACGTGCCAGGAAAGCCGTTCTGCGCCGGCGCAGCCGGCTGTGTCGAATGCCTGTCGGGCAACGCGGACACTTGCCCGGCTGATCGGTATTGCCACATCTGGAGCTGCAAGCTCGGGTGTAAGACCTCGTCCGATTGTTTCGTGTCGGGTGGAACCTCCGCGATGACCTGTAACAACCACAAGTGCGTTGGCTGCAAGGACAGTGCGGACTGCAAGCCGGGCTATTATTGCTCGATAGACACGTGCTTTTCGTCGTAGCTCGCGCGACCACGCCACCGGGACGCGCAAGCGCCGACGAGGGCCGACGGGGGGCAGCCCCACCGCCGCGGGGCTTTTCGCGCAGAAACAGGGGCCTCCCGAGATGCGGGTCGAAGAGATTTTCGCGGGCTAGGCGCGCCTGTAAGTACGGGTGTATTGACAGTGTGGCGACTCCGCCGCAAGCTGAAGGCCGTGGAGACCAAGTCTAGCCAGCTCCAGATCCGCGTCTCTTCACGGCAAAAGGCCGCTTTGCGCCAAAAGGCGCGGGCGTGTGGCCTGAGCGTGTCGGAGTGGGTGCTCGCCTTGGCGTTCCCCCCCGAACGGGAAGTCTTCGAACGGCTCATGCGTGGGCTGGCCGCCGGGACGCGGCGCTCGCACGACCTGGCCGCTCTGCACGACTTCCTGGCGAAGCTCGACGCCGACGAGCTGACCCGCGTGCTGGCAGACCCGCCGCGAGTGGGGCTTTCGAACCCCTACGACGCGCTCGTGGCGGCAATGATCGAACACGCCGCGTCGTTGAAACGTGCCCGTGTACCCGAATGGGTGCTTCGAACGCCGCCCGTCTCGACGCCCTGGTTCGCGACGGAGCTCCAGAGTCTGCGCCTTCATCTGCTCGCGAGCTCGCCTCCTGCATTCCGGCGACGCAACCTGTTCGTCGACACCTCCATAGGAGGCCGCCGTTGAGCGATTGCGCGCTATCGGCCGCGCAGATCAAGGCGTTGTTCGTGGCCCTCGACGAGCAGCTCGGGGCACGCGGGGTGCGAGGCGAGATTTACGTGATCGGCGGCGCAGTGATGTGCCTGGTGTTCGGCGCGCGAGAAGCCACACGCGACGTCGACGCGCTCTTTGCTCCCACCCGGGAGGTCCGGGAGGCGGCAGCGCGGGTCGGGCTCGAGCGCGGGTTGCCTGCGGACTGGCTCAACGACGCGGCCAAAGGCTTCCTCAGCTCGAATGCGAGCTTCGCCCCGTTTCTCACGCTGCCGAACCTCAGCGTGTCCACTGCCACACCGGAGTATCTGCTCGCGATGAAGTGCCTGGCCATGCGGCTGGGCGCCGAGTTCCACGACGAGGCCGACATCCGCTACTTGCTCCGGTACTTGAATGTCGAGACCCACGCCGCCGCGGTGGCGATCCTCGAGAGCTTCTACCCCCTCGCGCAGTTCCCGCAGAAGACGCTCTACGCGCTCGAAGAATTGCTCGAGAGGTGAGGCGGGCGGACGGCGGGGTTCGCTTGACCCTGTACTGTCCGAAAACTCGTCCGCCACAAAATCAAGCCGCACTCCGATGGTAGTAGCGGAGCGTTCCGCCGAGCCGCTCCCGACATCGAATCGTTCCCGCGCCGTTCGAGTTTGCGGGCGGCGCTTCGATCAGCGCGTTGCCGAGGCCCTGGTGATTTCTCTCTAGATGGTAGTGCTCTACGTACTCGGAGACGATCTGTCGCAGGTGTTGCTCGCCAAGCGGGATGACGCGCCGCAGGCACTCGTGCCTGATTGATCGAACGAACCGCTCCGCGTACGCGTTCAAGTTCGGGCTCCTGGCCGGCAGCTTCACGGTCTTCACGCCGGCAGCTGCAAGGATCTCGGTGAACTCCTGCGTGAACAGCGGGTCCCGGTCGTGAATGAGGTAGAGCGTATCTCTCAGAAACCCGACGGCAGGGTCGGTCAGGTTCCGCGCCACCTGGGCCATCCAGGCGCCGTACGCCTCGTGAATGATCCCGGCGACGTGGACCCGGCGGGTCTCGAGATCGATGACGAACAGCACGGCGTATCGGACGAGCCCGTGCGTGGTGAGCACCTCGACCGTGAAGAAGTCCGTCGCTGCCAGCGCGCCCCAGTGGGCTTCGAGGAGGGTTTTCCAGGACGTTCGCTTGCCGCGCTCCGGAGCTGGCTCGATGCCATGGTCGGCGAGGATTTGCTTGATGGTGCTTCGCCCGAGCTCGTGTCCCAGGTTTTGCAGCGCTCCCCGAATCCGCGTGTAGCCCCAGGTCGGATTTTCGTTGGCCATTCGGACGACCAGGCTCGCAAGCGCGGGTCGTTTCATCGGTCGACCCGGGCGACGGCGATGACTCCCGTCGTACTTCCTCGCGATCAGGTTGCGGTACCAGCGAAGAAGCGTGTCCGGGGTGACGATGCAGGCCAGTCCCAGCAGGGCTCTGCGACCCAGAATCCCGCTCGAGCGGCCAGCCTCCGACGCTGGCCGTCCGTCAGGCGAAGGCGACGTCCTTTCAATTGCTCGCGAAGCACTCGGTTCTCCTCGACCAAGTACTCGATGACCTGTTGCTGGCCGCGCTGGATCCAGCCGGCAACGCTGAGGACCCAAAGATGCATCACGAGAGCTCTCATCCAGCGAATCTAGATGGGCCGAGCGGCTGCTGCAGAGGGAGCCTCATTGCCCCAAAATCGGCGGCGATTTCGTGGGCTGGGTTTTCGAACACTACGCGGTTGGGTGATGTAGCCGGAGGTGGCCGATTGTGTGGCTCAGCACGGTCCGACGTAACCTGCCGGTGTCGATCGTGTCGTGGGCTGTGCGATACTCGCGCTGCTGGGAGGGTCACGAAATGCTCTCGTCGCTGGGGCCTCGCGTTTGGTTGGTGCTGGTTGCGATCACCTGGAGTCCGGCGGCATGGGCCACCTTCGGTCAGCCCTGCTCTGAAGGCGTGGCAAAGCATCCGATCTCTGGGGACGGCTGCTGCGAAATGTTGATCTTGCCGTGCAGCGCGAGGCCGGGAAACCCAGACGCATGCTGCGAGCAGGGCTACATCACCACGAACCTAGAGAACAACTGCCCCGGTCACGACTGCTCCGACTTCTTCGGCTTTGGGCCGTTCGACACGTGCGTGCCTCTGATCAGCGGGAGCGAACCAGAAGAGGCCAACGGCGTCGATGACAACTGCGACGGACTGGGCGTCGGAGATGAGTTCTGCAACGGGATCGATGATGACGGCGATGGCCTCGTCGATGAAGACCTCGGGTCATGCGTCCAACGATTCCTGTTCGTCCCGTATTGCTGGCAAGGCACCGACCCAGCGGCGCTGAACGCCGCGACGACTCGCTGGTTGGACTTCTTCGAACAGAAGAGCCTGATCACCGGGTGTGGGCGCGAGATCACTCGCGGCAGGAAGTTCTGGGCGGACAACGCGCCACTCCCCCTGATCGGCTGCCCAACCGCCACGACGTTGGACGATCTGGTGCAGGCAACCCGCGACGCTGGAGTTGACCTCCGCAACTACGATGTCGTCAATTTTGTCACGAATACACCACCACCCGACGGTTGCATTGCGGGGTTGACGTCCGGTGATGGGTTGGTGAGTCTGACGTCGGGCGGAACCGCTCCCGGCTATCCCGGTGAGTACGTCGTCTTCAGTCACGAGTTCGGTCACATTATCGGTCTGGGCGAGGAATACGAGTCGCAGGCGGGGACTCCGAATCCGGTCACGACTCAGTTGGGTTGTGATCCGGCAACCTGCTGCGTCTATCCGCATGCCTGCACTTGGCTAGACGGGCATCGCTGCCTGGGGAACCAGTCAAGCAACGCCTCGGGCTGGTCGTGGAAGTTGAACGCCGAGAACCAAGCGGTTCTCGCGAACCCACAGGGACAGCCAAGCGGTCTCGACGGCCCGTATCCAGGTTTCTTCGGCGATGGGAGCCGTTGCATCATGTCGAACGCCAGCGCTCCCGGCTGGGATCTTGCGAAAGACCCTCAGACCGGAGAAGGGAGCCACCGGGCCTGGTGCGCCCTCTGCCTCAGGAACTACACGCTGCAAGGCCCGAAGTGCGTGGACGTCTTCCAGGGTGCTAAACGCCGACTTGAGGCCAATGGTCACGTCGATGGCTCGGGCAAGGTCGCCTTGTCCTACTTCGATGTCGCCGATGGACGGATCGGGGCGGGCGAGCCATCGCAGGGCGGGGCAACAACAGTTGAGGTGCGTGACGCAGTTGGAACTCTGATTGCCACGTTTGCGCCCAAACATGCTCACGCTGAGCCTGTCGAGATCCCGCCGTCACTCGGCATTCCCTTCTGGCTTCGGGTGCCTGTCGATGCGGCCACAACCGCCCCGGTGAGATTCACGTCCTTTGTAGGTGGTGTTCAGGTCTCGCAGGTGACCGGCGGCGGTCAGCCGGCTGTACCCCAGGCCGCAAGCGTCGTAGCAGAATGCTCGTCACCACAAGGAGCTGTGGTCACGCTCGACGGCTCTGCTTCCTACGATCCGGATGGCGACACCTTGTACTTCCGATGGGAGTCCGCTGACGTAGTGCTGAGCGGGGCGGATACCGCGAATGCATCGGGGATCTTTCCGATTGGCCAACACACAGTCTTTCTCACGGTCGTCGATGGAACGAACTCAGGGGCAACAATCCCCGTGTCCGTGCTCGTGCAGGATACGACTGGTCCCAGCATCGCAGACATCACGCTCAGCCCCCAATGCCTCTGGCCCCCAAACCACAAGTACGTCCCGTTCAGGCTCGGAAGCAATGTATCGGTTGTTCTCGTAGATACCTGCGACCCCACACCCAGCGTCGTCGTGGCGTCTGTGCAAAGCAGTGAGACTTCGGGCAGCACCGGCGGCGGCGCAACGAACGCGGACTACACGTTCGGGCCGGATGCCTTCTGCCTCAGGGCCGAGCGAGCCGGGCAAGGGGCTCGCAACTACACCGTTGAGTTCGAGGCAACCGATGCAACAGGAAACAAGACATCGGCCAGCGTCACCGCTGTCGTTCCAGCATCACTGACCGGAACGGGCTGCTCGGCGCTGTCGGCAACCACCTTCGTGTCGGACGACGACCCCGCATGCAATCTGCCAAACCCATAGCATCGCGTGCCCGTCGCCAACTGCGCATGGGTGCGGGCCTGGGAGTCGCCACCGCGACGTTGTGGGCCGCTCATGCCTGCAAGTCTGAGGAGCCGAAGAGCGACCCGAACGGCCTTGGTGATGCCTCGGCAATAGAGGTTGATGCTCCAGCTTGCAAGCCGGCCCAGTTGTACGCCGATGACGACCACGATGGAGTCGGGACGGGAGCTGCCATTGAGGTCCAGGTATGCGTCGATGGGGGACCGCCGGGTTTCGCCAGCATCAACGGGGACTGCGACGACAGCGATCCCCAGGCGTTTCAATTGGGCTACCCGGATGAGGACCAGGATGGCTACGGCTCGGCCAAGGGTATGGTTTGTGTCGGGAAATCCCTTCCGGTGAAGTTCGTGACGTTCCCCGGCGACTGTGATGATGCCGACCCGGTCGTGTTTCCTGGAGCGCCGGAGCAGTGGTTCGACACCCTCGATTCAGACTGCGATGGGAAGGACGACCCTGAGGACTGCACGCAGCAACCCGAACCGTGCGGCTGCAAGGAAGCGCTCGGTGCGCCTCCAAGCATCGCCGTAGACCCAAGTTGCCAAGGGAAGTCGGATCTCTTCATCGCCAAGACCATTCGTTGCCAACGCTGCGGCGTCCCTGAGCTGATCTACGTCGTCATCGGCAATCGCGGTACCGAGAGCAGTCCCGTGGGTGCAACAGTTGCCCTGTCCGTCGGGGGAACTAAGATGATCCCGGTGGCCATCAATCCGCCACTGCCCTCCGGTGGTGCGTCGCTCCCTTTGATGCTGGAGTCGAAAGCCGGCAAGGCTTTGATCGTCATCGACGTACCGGTTGCGATGGACTGCGAGCCGTCCAACAACTCGGAGAACCTGACCGTCGCGAAGGTGGACTGCCGATAACCTGTCCGCTTGAAACCCGGCGGTTCATAATCCTTCAATGCCCCCCCAGCGTGACGAACAGCACGGCGTTAGCCGTTTAGCACCTCACCCCTAATTGCCCCCCGCCCCCCCCGCCCCCCCGGGGGCTCGGGGGTTTTCCCGGGGCCCCCCCGCCCCGCCCCCGGCGCGCCCCCGTGCCTGGTCGGCGGTTTTGTGTTTCGCTCTGTCCCTTTGTCCCCAGCCCCGGGTCGGATTTTCGTTGGCCATTCGGACGACCAGGCTCGCAAGCGCGGGTCGTTTCATCGGTCGATCCGGGCGACGGCGATGACTCCCGTCGTACTTCCTCGCGATCAGGTTGCGGTACCAGCGAAGAAGCGTGTCCGGGGTGACGATGCAGGCCAGTCCCAGCAGGGCTCTGCGACCCAGAATCCCTGCTCGAGCGGCCAGCCTCCGACGCTGGCCGTCCGTCAGGCGAAGGCGACGTCCTTTCAATTGCTCGCGAAGCACTCGGTTCTCCTCGACCAAGTACTCGATGACCTGTTGCTGGCCGCGCTGGATCCAGCCGGCAACGCTGAGGACCCAAAGATGCATCACGAGAGCTCTCATCCAGCGAATCTAGATGGGCCGAGCGGCTGCTGCAGAGGGAGCCTCATTGCCCCAAAATCGGCGGCGATTTCGTGGGCTGGGTTTTCGAACACTACGGGGACGGCACCGTCGCCATCGATCTCGATCCACTGTCGCTGCTGTGTCGCCTGGCCGCAGCGGTGCCGCCGCCGAAGTTCCACACTTGCGGTACGCGGGGGTTCTTGCGGCTGCTCACAAGTTGCGGCCGCTCGTCGTTCCGCCCGCGCCCGACGACGACGCCACGGCGGGCGCGCACGCCCATGACAAGCCGCAGCCGAAGCGTCCGGCCACGCATCGCTCTCGCTATTGGCCGTGGGCTCGGCTCCTGAGGAGGACGTTCCAGATCGATGTCGAAGAATGCTCCAGGTGCGGCGCGCCCATGAAGCTCCGCGCGCTCGTCATCTCGGCGGTCGGCATCGAGCGGATCTTGCGGCACATCGGCGAGCCCACTGAGCCGCCGCCGTTGTCGCCGGCCAGAGGGCCTCCGTTCTTCAAGAGCCGAGTGCTCCGTCGCGGGCCCGGTGAGCTTCGGGGCGCGGTGCGCGGACAAGTGGAGATGTTCGACACGTAGACGGCGAGGTGGGCGAGGTGCCCCGCGGCGCGAACGTGTGTCTGCTACCCTGCGTGGCAGGGTCCAATGGCCACTCTGCCCACCCCACCGCTCGACTCACGGCGCGCTCCGCTTCTCGCAAGCCCCAACTCCGGCGCAAGACGACCGCCACGGACCCGCGCCGGGGCGCTCGAATCCTGCAGAAGGCATCGCCGACCCCAATTGTTCGAGCTACGCGCTCAGCTTGAGCTGCGGGTTGACCGCGAATTGCGAGGCAGTTCGGCGACCTCCTGAGTCGGCGTGACCCGCATCAATTCAGCGGCTTTGCGAGCACGTCGAGCTTCGCGAGGTCGAGGCGCACGACGCGCTTCGCAATCGAAGGATCGGCGTTGGTGGCCTCGTTCTCGGTGACATACAGGTGGTTTTCGCTGAGCGTCCAGCCGTCTGGGTGGAGAGCGTAGCCAGGGCGGGCATCCACACGCCAGAGCTTCTGGGTCGAAAGTTGCATTACGAATACGGAAACGTTCGAGGTGACGCCAGCGCTCGGGTGTTCTCCAAGCTGCACTGCGGCGTGGTCGCCCCACGCGCGGATGAAGCTACCAGTACGCCCGAAGGGATAGCCTGGGAACAACGGGCCTTCGGCCGGCTTCACCCCGGCTTCAGCATAGACGCGCGGCGCGGTCCAGAACCAGCTCTTCGGAGCGCCGGTGATGCTGTCGCATCCGCCGTTGCCGGCCATGGCGTGCCCGACGATGGTGGTGTCGGTCATCGCGATGTTGCACGTCTCGAAGGGCAAAGGATCGATCAGCGTGCGCACGCCCTTGCCGTCGGGCGCCCAGCCGCGCAGGCGCTCCGTGGTGCTGGTCGGGAAGTCGGTCCAGGCTCCAAGGTCGCCTTGGCCGGAACCGAAGCGTGACGCCGAGGGTGCTTCGAGCGTCGTCGAGTCATTCTTCGACACGTCCAGCAGCGCCCAGACGCCGCCTTTGCCCGTATCGAAGACCGCGCCACCCAAAGCGTCGATGTCCCACTCGACCAACCCAGCCGGCAGTTCGCTCTTCAGTCGCGCAGGCAGCGCCCAGACCCAGGCCCCACCGGAGACCGGTGCGGTGACCGGCACCGATCGGGCGGGACTTCCCCCGACGAAGACGTTCGCTCGCGCGCTCTCTCTGCCGTTCCCGAACACACACGAGGCCTTCTTGACGTCGCTCAAACGCTGCTGGACGGCGGCCCTCGAAAGCCCATCGCCCAGCCCAAGCATGCGTCGGACCGCGTACACACCGGTGCCGTTGACGACGTGCTCGATGGTCAGCAGCGCCAGTGTCAGGCCGCTTGCGCGATGCGTGCTGGCGACCCCGTACCAGGCCCCGGTGCCGTAACCTTGGATCAAGTCCGCCACCGCGCAGCCGTCGCCGCAGCCTTCCCAAACCAGCGGCGGAAACGCGAGCTTGTCACCCGCGGCTTCGAAAACCCTGCAGTAAGGATGCGTGAATTCCGTCCCAGGCACGGCCTTCCAGATCTCCGGATCCGCGAGCCATGCGTGCTCCGGCGGCAGCGCGGGATCGCCGCCCGCGCCCGCTGCCCCGCCGCCGTCGAGAGCACCACCGGCGCCGCCACTCCCTCCCTTGTAGCCTCCCGAGCCTCCCCAGATCAGGACGTCCGCCGCGTCGCCGCCGCCGCTGCCCGTCCCGCCGCTGCTCGGAGCAGGACCGCCGTCCCCGCAAGCGCCGAACGCGCCAGCGAGCATCAGCCCCGCGGCGGAGAGCAGCGCGAGACCGCGAGCCGTCGTCACAGGGAGCACGGCGAGTGACCGTTGAATTGGGCCGAGGCCAGCGCTTGGTAGACGATCTTGCCCTTCCACTCGACGGCCAAGATCGGACCATCGTCACCCAAAACGGGCTGGCCTAGAACCCGTCCCGGGGCTGCGTGCACTCCTTGGAACGCGAGACCGTTCGCCTTCGGCTGCAACCGCCACGCAGTGTACGCCTTGGGAAGACGCGCGACGAGCACGAGCGACCCGTCTGCTTGCGCGACGAGCCAGAGTCGGTCATGCATCCCCGAGTACGGCCAGCTCGCCAGCTCCGCCGACGACCCGTCCCGCACGTCGTAGCGGACCATCCGAGCGCGCGGCGTTTTGGCCGCTTCGGTGTCCACATCAAGAACGTAGAGCAGGCTCGCCGCCTGGTCGTAGGCCGCCGCGAGCATCTGCTGCGCCGGCTGGTGGGCGGCGTGAGGCGCGACGATTTGCCACGACCGCGCGCCGACGACGTAACGCCAGATAGTACCGGTCGGATCACCGTCCGCGGCGCGCCCCCCAATCATGTACACGGCATCTTCCAGCCCCGAGTAGAGCGCGAGGTGCCCGGAACGCGCGCGCGGCGCGAAAGCCTCCGACGCCGCGACCGCCAGCGGCGCTGGCCCGACCCTCGACCCGCCGGTGAGCCCGCTCGTGGTGGTGAGGACGGGAGAAATCTCGGCCGTTGGTGAGTAGTCGATGGGGAAGCCCACGGCCTGCACCCCACGGCGCGCCGTTGCCGCACGGATGCGCCCCGGTGGCTCGACTGGCGACAGCCACCACTGACCGGCGTCTCCAATCAGCGCTGCAACGCCGGCGGACACGTCCGACGACAAATCAAACGCGGTCGTCGGGCTGACGACCAATCCGGCCGGCGACGCGGGGCTCGCACCGAGGACGCCAGGTGCGATGATGCCATCGGTGAACTCGAACAGCGCCGGGTCGTCAAGATACAGCTTCGGATTGAGCCAGTGCAGGCAGTCGGCCTTCCCGCAGTTGGGAATGAGTATCGGGATGTGCGGCTTGATGGTGACGGCAGGAGTCTTGACGAGCTGGAACACGTCGCGCAGGTCGGCGCTCGCGTCTCGCGCGCTGGCCACGGCCCCGAGCGTCGTCGTCAAGAACGCGCCGTGCGTGCGGCACGAGAGGGGATCGAGCGTGCAGGGCGATGCGTCCCCGAGCACCTTGCCAGTACTCAGGTCGGACCGCCACTGCCAGACCACGTCGAGCAGTGGCGCAGCGCCGACCGTAAACGGCAGAGCTAGCGGCGTCTCGGCCGCAGGCAGCGGGAACCCCGTCGTGCTGGTGATGGTCGGCGTGCGCCATGCTGCGCTCGGCACCTCTGGGGTCGCCCAGGGGCAGATGCCGTTCTCAGCCACGCATTCGTCGAGGTCCAGTTCAACGCCCGCCCCGGTGATGCACGTGCACTGCCGGTAGAGCACCCGCTCGTTGACGGGAGACGGGCTCGATCCGTTCTCGTTCCTTCCGAGCCAGCGTTCGCCGTGGATGGTCACCACGTTGTCCGGGCCCACGCCGTCGGTGGTATCGAGCGCGACGCTCATCAGCTCGGGCTTCTGGGGCGGAAGGCGTACGACAGGCGTCGCGTCGCAATCGTCGGCCCGCGAGACCAGCGACGGCACGCCGCCCTTCTCGCGCTTCTCCGAAAAATCGTTCGAGTTGACGCTCGAAGTGTTCTTGAAGTCGCAGCTGTCGCAGGCGTTGGCGATCTCGTCACCGTCGTCGTCGGCTGGCTCGCTGCAGCGAGCCGGGACCGACGCGCCGTCTCCTAGGATGCAGTAGCCGGCGTTCACAACGGAGCAGTGGGCGTCCGATGTACAGGTCGGGTTCTGGCTCGGAATCGGGCAGAAATCGCAAGCGTCACCCACGCCGTCGTGGTCAGCGTCGCCGACCGACGGCCCTTGGCTCGGACAGAGATCGCAAGTGTCGCCCTGCCCGTCGCCGTCGCTGTCCTTCTGCACGGGGTTGTTGCAGTGAGCGTTCGGCGTTCCCGCAGGCAGCGCCGCGCACACCGCTGCGGAACAGTTGTCGCAAACGTCGCCAACACCGTCGTGGTCCTCGTCCGTCTGGTCCGCATTTGCTACGAATGGGCAGTTGTCGAACAGCGTCGGAAGCCCGTCCTCGTCCGCATCACCAACCGCGTCGAGCACGAACTGGTGGTTACTGGGCTTCGTGCCAACGTCGCCAGCCGCAGCCCACTTCTGCCCTCCTGGCGGTTGGGTGTGACCCTCGGTCACACCCACCAGGAGCCAGTCACCTGCGGAGTCGAGTACGTACAAGGCACCGCCTGAGTCGCCGAGTCGGACCTCGGCGAGGTCGTCGCCGAGCGGCGAGACCCAGAGCGGAATCCCGCCCCAGCCCGGTGCAAGGTGCACATTGACTGGGCCGTATCGGCGCGTGCCTTCGGTCCCGGGTCCAGTCACCTGGCCCCAGCCGACGACCCTGCCAGTCGATGTGAGCTTGCCCGTGTCGACCGCTACCTTCAGCGGACCGAGGTAGACTTTCGGGATGTGCTCCACGACCGAGACGGGCACGTTCTGCACCAGCGTGACGATGGCCAGGTCGATGGAGTTAGGCGAGTCATCGCTACACGACCACCCCGGGTGCAGCTCGACGCCCGCCAGCGCGGTGACGAAGCCGCCACCTTGCCCTGGCGGAAAGTAGAACTCGGTGAACGGATCTACGTTGACCCCGCAAACGCAGTGGGCTGCGGTCAGGACCTTGTTGCGTGCCACCAGCGTGCCGGAGCAGAAGGCGGTGAAGCCTTGGGACCGGAACGCACCGACGGCGCTACGCTCGGTGTTCGTCGAGCTCATATCGGTTGTGGTAGCCCCCGCGAGCGCCTGCTGGGCACCCGTCACGACCGCGGCGCGCTCCGGCGGGCGCGCATCGGTGCACCCGAGCACCGCAGCCAGAATCAGAAACGTGGCGATGCGTGGTGCGTGCTGCGTCTGCACCGATACCTCCGCGAGCTGAAACCGGAGTCTACTCGCCCCCAACATCGCGGACAAGCGCCGCCCCAGACCACGAGTCAGCCTCAGCGGCTAGTCTAGCTCGAGCAAAGCGATCGCGCGGCAACTTTGAGACTTAGCGGAGCGGATGGGCCCGAGGAATTCTACAGATCGGCTTCAGTGGTGATCGCTTGGGAATGGCCGTCGCCATCTTGTGCTCTTTCTTGCAGAAGTGACGGAAGTCGAAGGCGCGCCAGGTGCCGTGCTCGCGCGCGGCGGTGCGGTGTCGGCGGCTAGGAGCAGATGCGCGACAAGCGCGGACCGCAGCGCCTATCACGCCTCCGGCGCTGTCTCTGGCCGCCAAACCACAAGCTCGTCGCGTACTCGATCGGACAAGAGCTTCAGGTTTCTGTGATCGACGATTGCGACCCCACCCCCACCGTCTGCGTGACGGGAGTCACGAGTGACGAAGGCACCCCGGGCAGCGCCTCGTTTGGCGCAAACGGGGCCTCCGCTCTGAGCGGGATGGTCCCGCGGACGGGCGCACCTACACCATTCACCTCGAAGTCGAGGACGACGCTGGCAATCGCGCGACGGCGTCTGCATCTGTCGTTGTCCCGAAGTCAGGAACCGTCGGGTGCGACGTTGCCGCCAGTTCCTTGCTCGAGGACGGCATCCGCGCTGCGTGTTCTAGCTATCCCCGCACCAGCGCCGACCCCGCGTACTGTCCGAAAACTCGTCCGCCACAAAATCAAGCCGCACTCCGATGGTAGTAGCGGAGCGTTCCGCCGAGCCGCTCCCGACATCGAATCGTTCCCGCGCCGTTCGAGTTTGCGGGCGGCGCTTCGATCAGCGCGTTGCCGAGGCCCTGGTGATTTCTCTCTAGATGGTAGTGCTCTACGTACTCGGAGACGATCTGTCGCAGGTGTTGCTCGCCAAGCGGGATGACGCGCCGCAGGCACTCGTGCCTGATTGATCGAACGAACCGCCTCCGCGTACGCGTTCAAGTTCGGGCTCCTGGCCGGCAGCTTCACGGTCTTCACGCCGGCAGCTGCAAGGATCTCGGTGAACTCCTGCGTGAACAGCGGGTCCCGGTCGTGAATGAGGTAGAGCGTATCTCTCAGAAACCCGACGGCAGGGTCGGTCAGGTTCCGCGCCACCTGGGCCATCCAGGCGCCGTACGCCTCGTGAATGATCCCGGCGACGTGGACCCGGCGGGTCTCGAGATCGATGACGAACAGCACGGCGTATCGGACGAGCCCGTGCGTGGTGAGCACCTCGACCGTGAAGAAGTCCGTCGCTGCCAGCGCCCCAGTGGGCTTCGAGGAGGGTTTTCCAGGACGTTCGCTTGCCGCGTTCCAGAGCTGGCTCGATGCCATGGTCGGCGAGGATTTGCTTGATGGTGCTTCGCCCGAGCTCGTGTCCCAGGTTTTGCAGCGCTCCCCGAATCCGCGTGTAGCCCCAGGTCGGATTTTCGTTGGCCATTCGGACGACCAGGCTCGCAAGCGCGGGTCGTTTCATCGGTCGACCCGGGCGACGGCGATGACTCCCGTCGTACTTCCTCGCGATCAGGTTGCGGTACCAGCGAAGAAGCGTGTCCGGGGTGACGATGCAGGCCAGTCCCAGCAGGGCTCTGCGACCCAGAATCCCCGCTCGAGCGGCCAGCCTCCGACGCTGGCCGTCCGTCAGGCGAAGGCGACGTCCTTTCAATTGCTCGCGAAGCACTCGGTTCTCCTCGACCAAGTACTCGATGACCTGTTGCTGGCCGCGCTGGATCCAGCCGGCAACGCTGAGGACCCAAAGATGCATCACGAGAGCTCTCATCCAGCGAATCTAGATGGGCCGAGCGGCTGCTGCAGAGGGAGCCTCATTGCCCCAAAATCGGCGGCGATTTCGTGGGCTGGGTTTTCGAACACTACGGGATGGCGTTTTGCTCGCCAGCGCAGCGAGCGGCCCGCGCTTCTTGCAGCTGGCCACGAGCTCGGAGTACCCGCAGTCACGACACACAAGGTGCAGGTAGCCATGCTCCAGCTGCCCGCAGCGGGGGCGCCGCACGACGGGTGCGGCGCTCATGGCACAGGATAGCGCACCAGATACGCCGAGGGGCCGGCGTTTGGCTTGGCGGCGTCGAGGTAGACATGCTCGCGAGAAATGCCAAGGTGGGTCTTGTAGACACGCTCAGCCGGCAGTTTGAGCCCCCGCGTTTGCTTGCTCATGACGTTCCAAGCCGTGAAGCCGTATTCGCCATTGGCCTCGATCGAAGTCAGCGCCGCCAGGACGCCGTGGCCTCCCGCGAGCTCGGGTGTCGAGGTGAACCCCAGCTTCGCGACCAGCTCGGGCTTCAGCTGCGCGGGGTCGGCACTGAATGGGCTGGCCCATACCTCGACCGTGTCGTACTTGTTGATGTCCTTTCGGTTTATCCCGCGCATCACGCCGACGTGCGTATCTGCGAAGGCTGCGAAGCCGAGGTCGTCAGCGGGCACCGGAGGTGTCAGGTAGGCAGCAGGAGGGAGTTTCCCGTCGGACCACGAAACGCGGCGCTGGGCGTCCCCGCCATCGAGAAGCACGAACTCGTCGAACAAGAAGATCGAGCCCGCGGAGGTGGGGCCTGAGAGCAGCGCCGTCTGACCGCTCCCTTCCTTGGCGAAGATCGTGAAGTCCGAGCCATCCACTGCAGACACCGTGCTGAATCGCGATGCGGGCGCCCACCACCAGAGCCAGCGCTTTTCGGCGAGGGGGTATCGCTGGGGGCTTCCAGGCGGCGGACTCACGAGAGTGAAAACGGACTCAGATGCAGCACCCGACTCGCCCAGGATGCCCCCGTAAGAGCTCAGTCCAAGTTGCGTCACCACCACCGCGAAGCGATTGCCCCACAGCGAGGCGGCTGCAAAGACGCATTTTTCGGGTCCCTCCGCACCTCTCAGTGCGGTGAGCACGGATCCCTTCGAGTCGGAGACCACCGTGACGATCTTGGAAAATGTGAAGGCGAGCGCGATCCGAGTGATCATGCCATCGTCGTGGACGTTGGCAGAGAAACCCGGGTCGGCACCGACGAGCTTTGGATTGAACGTCGCTTCTTCGCAGTTGGCCGCCCATGCACACGGCTTCCAAACGAATGCCTTCACCTCATCAGCATTCTTGAGCTGCTCAATCGTGCATCCCGCAGCCATCTGTCCGGTTGGCTCCCATTTTGGATCCGCGCCCCAATCGATGCCGCCATCGCCCGCCGAGCCTCCGCTCGCGCCGCTGCCCCCGCCGCCCGCAGCTGCACCGCCCCCACCCCACGATGGACCGCCGGTGCCGGCAGTGCCGCCCCCTGCGTCGGCGCCCCCAGAGCTCGTCTCGCCGCTCGTCTCGCTCCCGCACGCGACCCAGGTCGCGCCGGCGAGCAAGACGGCGCTCGCGCCGAGGCCGAAGAGTCTGGGCTTCATCGGTTTGGCCCTCAGAGGCAGTCCGCCACTGTGGGTTTCGCCTTGGTGGGCGCTTCCAGTACCAGCTTGGTGGGCTTGGACACCGTCTGTCCAGGCCCGGCCCCGGCCGGTGCGTAGTACACGTCCTCCGCCGCGATGAACGAGTTCTGGACCTTGCCCCCGGACCGGGCCAACGGAAGGGTCAGCCCGCGCTGGGTGAGCGTGGATTCGAGCGCGAGCTGCCCGGCGTGGAACACACCGCCCACCGTGAACAAATGGTGGTTGCCGGGGCGGAGCACCACCGACGCGACGCGGTTGAGCTTGGTGGACGTGCCGCTCAGGAGAAGCTCTCCATCCGGGGCGTTCGAGAGCTCGACCCACGCGACTTGCCCTGCGCGGGGATAGAGCCCGACCACCTCGACCTGGAGATTGTCGAGACTGAGACGAAGGACACGCGCCACGCCGGGACCGATGTCCGCGTCGATCAGCCAGAGGCTGCGCGTTTCCGGCTGGTACGTCGCGGCGAGCACCAAGCGGGGAGTCGGCCCGCTGATCCCCAGCCGCATCCACTGCCGACTCTCGATGCCATAGCGCCAGACGTCGCCGGGCTCAGAGCCGTCTCCCAGCAGTTTGCCGCCGAGAACGAACACCGCGTTCTCGATTCCGCTCAGGACCGCGGCGAAGTCGCTCCGCGCCGCCGGGCCAGCGGAGGGTGGCTCGACGGCGGCACTGACCAACGTGTCGTCCGTCGATCGCGCGGCCAGCTGCACGCGACCGCCCGCGTGTACCAGTGCGGAGCTCACGCGAGTGGCGTCCTGTGCTAGCGCGACCAGACCCACTTGCCCACTCTTCATCCAGGTCCCGCGCTCGGCGGCCTGCAGCCAGCGCACGCTCGGCTCGAGCAATGCCCCGATCGCCGCACTCGAGAACGATGCAGTGATGTCGGTGCTCTGGGTCGCAGACCGCGCCACCACGACGCTGTTGGTGGGATCGATCAGCAGGTTGTGGATGTCCATCGACATGGCGCACTGCGGACAGGGATCCACCTGGCAAAAGAAACATGCGGTGAGCGCGGTGCCGTTGGTGATGTAGTACTGGAGTTGCTCGCCGTAGTAGTTCGAGTCGTAGTGATTCGAATGGCTGCGGAAGGCCAGTGGCGACGCGGACATCTGCGGCACGTCTCGCACGGCGGTCCAGAGCACGCCGAGCTTGCCCTTGTTCAGTCCGAAGCCTGGGGCGGGGTCTTGGCCTAGGTCCCAGGCCACCGGCGTGGGCGCGGCGCCGTAGGCGGCGAGCTGGTCGCTGCCTTTTTGGGCGAGCTCGGCTCGCGGCTCCGCGGTTGGGAGGCCCGGGAATTCCGCGCCCGGGGTGAATGGGTAGCCCGGCGGTGGCAACTTGGGGAGCGAGCTCAGGTTGACGGGGGCGGGAACCATTCGCGGGACGGACCATTGCGAGCCGGGCAGCGTGTAGTGGAGCGCGTCGAGCGGGCACTGCGTGCCGATCGTGCGACAGTCCTCGACAGTACCGATGAGCTTCCCCGGCACCGTGCACGGACAGAACCTCGCCCCCACGGTCGCGTCCGGCGTGCCGGTGTACTTGTGATCGAAGAACGCCTGGCCCGGCACAGTCTGCGCGGTGACGCTCTTCGGGAGAACCTGCGGATGGAGCGAGACGTTGAGCCAGACATTCTCATCGGTGTTGAGCATGGGACCGGTTTGGGTGCGCGTGCAGGGGTTCCGGTCGCAGGCGTCGCCGACGTATGGATAGGGCATCATCCCTAGCGCGATCTCGATGTCGAGGTTGCAGTTGGGCTGGTTGTTGATGCCGCCAGCGCCTGAGCTCGGGTTCTTCACGGAGGGGCAGTTGTCGCAGGCGTCGCCGACGCCGTCCTGATCGTCGTCCCTGAACTTGTTGCAGTAGCGGTTTCCGGGCTGGAGGCCGCCGTCCGCGGTGGGGATCAGCTTCGCCGGGCTGCACTGAGCCCCGGCCAGCCCCGACTTCGCAACGCAGTTCGCGTCGGAGGTGCACTGCATTGCAAAGCTCTCGTTCTTGTCCGCTTTGTGGTCCTCGTTGGGGTACGGCGTCCAGTCAAACTTCACCCCTGGGCAGTTGTCGCAGACGTTGCCGGAACCGTCGTTGTCGTCGTCGGCCTGGTTTGGGTTGCTCTGCGTGCGACAGTTGTCGCAAGCGTCGGAAACGCCATCGCCGTCGTAGTCGGCGCCCCGCGCACACCGACCGAAGAAGCCCGCGCATGGGTTGGGCGTCGTCAGGCCGTTCACGACCGGTGTACCGATCTTAAAGCAGAGCTCCGAGTACTGGTTGCCGCAGTCTGCGTTGCTGTTGCAACAAGCAAAATCCGAGATGCCGCGCACGTCGCTGTACGCGCAGCTGTCGCAGGCATCGCCTACGCCGTCCAGGTCGGAGTCTGCCTGCTTCCAGGTGAGCGGGTCGCGCGCGTTCGTCGCGTCGGGGCAGTTGTCACACGCGTCCGGCACATTGTCGCCGTCTTTGTCGTTGCCGGGTGTGACGGTGAACGTCCCGTCGAAACGGTAGTTGGGATCAGGAAAGTTCGGACACGGGTCGCAAGCGTCAGGGATGAAGTCACGGTCGCTGTCGGCGTCCGCGGCTGGCGCCGTGGACGCGCCGCAGGTAGCGAAGAGGTTGTCGTGCGCATCGAAGAGCGGCGGGGAGACGCCGAGCAGCCAGTTCGCAGCTTCCTGGCGGTCCACCCGCGCGTGGAGATTGTTCTCCGTGATTTCGGCGAACCAACCGTCGAAGACGCAGATGTCCGTGCCGGGAACGCAATCGTAGTGAGGTTCCACGGAGAAGAACGGGCCGCCGTCCGCGGAGTTGATGCCGCAGACAATGTTGCCCTGGAGCAGCGGTCCTCCGGAATCGCCCTTTTGGAGGAATTTCGCCGATTGTTCCAGCGGCCCGAGCAAGTCCTCGATGACGGGGAAGTAGTCGAGAAACAGGTCGGCATAACTGAACTGCCCGCGGTACACGTCGCCCGCGGTCGAGACGCCCGCACGCGTGACCTGGTGTGTTGCTTGCTCGCGACTCCCGGACGAGTAGCCGAGGTAGCGCCCCGCAAACGTGGTGGAGCATCCGGTTGGCTGGTAGGTCGGCCCGAAGGGCAGCCCGGCGGGAATGACGGCGCCTTGGGGAATGCGTTGGTCGACCGGGATTATCGCCAAGTCATTCTGCGAAGCACCGGGGAACACCATCGGGCTTTCGGTGGTCATCCAACTCAACTGTTTGCCGGAGATGGGCGTGTAGCGCGCGACATCACCAAAAGTGGGAGTGCCCCCGTCAGTGACGGCGACGTGTTCTCGATCCGAATGGCGCTTCCCGGGAGGTAGGTGGAGAACTGCCCCGCTTTGGGGAACTTCGAGGTGCCATTGAAGCAGTGAGCCGCGAGCAGCACGTGCCCCGGAGAGACGATGACGCCCGAACACCGCGTCGTGCCTCCGAGCGAATTGGCGAAGCTCACGTAGACGACGGCCGGGTCGTTCGGTGCCGGAGAGCCGTTGGTGATCGCGGCGGCCCGTGAGGGTATCCCGACCAGTGCGAGCGCCACCAACGTGCATATCGTGTTGCGTGTTGCGTGCTGCGTTTGCATTGCAGTCTCCCTGGGCTGGCACTGCCGAGATAAGCCGCACCTGCTAGCGGAGCCGCCCATCGCCCCCGCTGCATGCAGAAGTACACCTGATCGCGCGAGTCCGGGATGAGAACGATGAGGTCGGCCGAAGAAAGGTGCGAGGTGCGCGCACAACTCTGACTTGGGCATGACGTGCCGCATCGCGCAGGCGGCCAGCGACAAAGCCCGTCGCAGTGCGAGTGACGTAGGGTGAGACAGCGTCGCAAGATCGTCTCGCACGGGCGCCCGCGCTTGCCGGCGCCTCCTGGTGAACGTCGCAGCGCCGCGGCGAGGCTTCGAGCTCCTGAGAAAACGAACCAGGTCCGCCTCGGTCGAGTCGAATTCCTCGTCCTGAAAGGGAGGAAAAGGATCCACGCTGCTCTACCAGACAGTGGCGGAGCACTGGCCGGCGTTCCTCGAGCGCGCGGACGAGCACGGCGGCCTGCCGCGCTTCGTGGTGAAAGAGTTCGAGGCCTACCTGCGCTGCGGGCAGCTGGAGCACGGCTGCCTGCACCTTGTGTGTCGTGACTGCGGGTACTCCGAGCTCGTCGCGCTCAGTTGCAAGAAGCGCGGGTTCTGTCCATCCTGTTTGGGCCGCCGGATGGCCGACACCGCGGTGCACTTGGAGCAGGCGGTGCTGCCGCGCGTGCCCATCCGTCATTGGATCTGCTCTTTGCCCTGGGGTCTACGCTCGCTGCTCGGGTACGACCGCAAGCTCTGCTCCGAGGTGGTGAGCGCGTTCATGGCGGAGGTGGACCGCTCGCTGCGCTGGCGCGCGAAGCGCGAGCTCGGCATTTCGAGTGTCGCAAGCTGCCACACCGGATCCGTGGTCGCTGTGCAGAGGACGGACAGCGCGCTCCCGGCTCAACGTGCACTTCCACGCACTCGTGCTCGATGGCGTGTACGTGCACGCGGACGGCGACCCGCGCGCGCCGCTCGAGTTCCGGGAGCTCGACGCGCCCACGCACGCGGACGTGGCGCAGGTCGCAGCGCGCACTGCGGCCCGCATCGAGAGCATCCTCAAAGCGCACGGGCGGAGCCTCGACCCCGAGCTCGGTGAGCAGGAGCTGCCGGAGCTCTGCTTTGACGAGCCGGGGCTGGCTGCGTGTTACGCGGCGGCAGCTCAGGGCATTGGCGTGAGCGGTGAGCGCGCAGGCAAGCCGCTCTTGCGGTTGGTCGTGCCGGCGGAGTTGCCCGAGCGCCCGCGTGCCGCGGACGCGACGGATGCGCCCATCGCCGAGGTGCGCGGCATCAACTTGCATGCGGCGCAGGTCATCGACGGCCGAGATCGGCGACGAGTGGAGCGGCTCGCTAAATACATCACGCGCCCTCCGATCGCGCAGGACCGCCTCGAGCGCCGGCAGGACGGCAGGCTCGAGCTCATCTTCAAGAAGGTGTGGCGGGACGGCACCCGCGCGCTGGTGCTCGAGCCCCACGACCTGATTGCGCGGTTGGTGGCGGCCGTGCCGCCTCCACGCTTTCACATGCTCCGGTATTTCGGGGTGCTCTCGAGCCACTCATCGCGCCGGGCCCTCGTCGTGCCCAAGCCGCCCGTGGATGCGGCCTGTCACAAGCCACCTCCGGCTCGAGGCGATCAGCTCGAGCTGCTCGGCGAGAAGGACGATGCGCCGGTCGGGCGGAAGCGGTGGGCGTGGTTGCTGGCGCACGTGTTCGCGGCCGATGTCGAGACGTGCCCGCGTTGCTCCGGCCCGATGAGGTGGGCGGAGGTCGCCACGAGTCGCGCGGCCATCACGCGGCTGATTGCGGAGCACGAGGACGGTCAAGCCTCGAGAGCGCCGCCCGCGGCGAGAGTCCCCGTACTGTCCGAAAACTCGTCCGCCACAAAATCAAGCCGCACTCCGATGGTAGTAGCGGAGCGTTCCGCCGAGCCGCTCCCGACATCGAATCGTTCCCGCGCCGTTCGAGTTTGCGGGCGGCGCTTCGATCAGCGCGTTGCCGAGGCCCTGGTGATTTCTCTCTAAATGACCGATCGCAATTCGCGTAGCGATTTGCGATCGGCTGCGTCAGGCCGCCCGCCGCAGCGCGAGGCCGCGAGTGTGGCGACGGTTGAAGTCATTGAGGAAGCGTCGGACATGGCGCATCAACTCGGGAAGTGTGACGCAGCGATGGTTCCTGGTGACATTGGCGTGGAGGTCGAGCCAAACGCGCTCGATGCGGTTGGCGTCCGGGCAGTAGGGAGGCAGGAAGTGTAGCTGGATCTTGTCGGCGAAGTGAGCGAGGACCTCGCGTGTGACCTTGCTGCTGTGGATGACGTAGTTGTCGACGATGAGGTGGATGGTGCGGGCTTGCGGGTTCTGCTCCACCAAGCGCCAGAGGAGCTTGCAGAAAAGCCAGCTCGCCTTGCTCTCGGCGTCGACCCAGACGAGCTGGCCGGTTCGGGCGTCGAGAGCGCCGGCGATGTAGGCCCTTATGGTTCTTGCCCGGCGTGACCACCCGGCGTTGGACCCCGGGGAGCATCCAGTCGCGGCCGATTTTCGGGTTGAGGTGGATGTCGACCTCATCGCAGTAGAAGACGGGCTGCCGGGCAGATGCGGTCTCCGCCAGGCGCCGAAGCGCGCGAAGGCGGTGCTCGCGCTTGGCCTTGCGCCAGGGGCAGAGCACGATGGGCTTTGGGGCGCCGAGTCGCGCCCCGATCGCGCGCAGTGCGCGGCCCATGGTGCAAACGGCAATGCGGCCGAAGCCGCGCCGCTCCAACTCGAGACAGAGCAGCTCGCGGGTCCAGCTGGGACGTTCCCAGCCGAAGTCGAGGGGAACGCGCTCGAGCACCCGCCAGAGCTCGTCGCGGAAGTCAGCATCGACCTTGGGCGCCCCGTTTCCTTTGCGCTGGTCGTAGAGGCCGAAGATGCCCTGCTCGGAGAATCGATTCGCGGCCTTGACGACGGTCGAAACGGCAAGGTCGAGCGCACGAGCAACCGCGACGGTGCGCTGACCGCAGAGCAGCTTGCAAACGGCCTGAAATCGCAGGGCTGTGGCGGGGTCGCCACTGCTGCGCCCGATGTGTAGCAATCGTCGTCGTTCGTGTCGCGGCAAACGCGGTAAGATGCCCACGGGAACCTCCGATGTTGGTTGTCTTGCAACTCCGTCATCGTCGATGGTTCCCAACTTTTCAATCCATCCCACGACGTTTTCCCCCCCTGAGGCCGCGCAGCGGCCGATTTGGGGGGGAAGCCCGCGCGCAGGCGCAGCCGAGCACGGGCGTGGGGGGGCAACTTCAACTCCTAACAGCCGTCCGCGATCGACAATCGCGACCGGTCATTTAGATGGTAGTGCTCTACGTACTCGGAGACGATCTGTCGCAGGTGTTGCTCGCCAAGCGGGATGACGCGCCGCAGGCACTCGTGCCTGATTGATCGAACGAACCGCTCCGCGTACGCGTTCAAGTTCGGGCTCCTGGCCGGCAGCTTCACGGTCTTCACGCCGGCAGCTGCAAGGATCTCGGTGAACTCCTGCGTGAACAGCGGGTCCCGGTCGTGAATGAGGTAGAGCGTATCTCTCAGAAACCCGACGGCAGGGTCGGTCAGGTTCCGCGCCACCTGGGCCATCCAGGCGCCGTACGCCTCGTGAATGATCCCGGCGACGTGGACCCGGCGGGTCTCGAGATCGATGACGAACAGCACGGCGTATCGGACGAGCCCGTGCGTGGTGAGCACCTCGACCGTGAAGAAGTCCGTCGCTGCCAGCGCGCCCCAGTGGGCTTCGAGGAGGGTTTTCCAGGACGTTCGCTTGCCGCGCTCCGGAGCTGGCTCGATGCCATGGTCGGCGAGGATTTGCTTGATGGTGCTTCGCCCGAGCTCGTGTCCCAGGTTTTGCAGCGCTCCCCGAATCCGCGTGTAGCCCCAGGTCGGATTTTCGTTGGCCATTCGGACGACCAGGCTCGCAAGCGCGGGTCGTTTCATCGGTCGACCCGGGCGACGGCGATGACTCCCGTCGTACTTCCTCGCGATCAGGTTGCGGTACCAGCGAAGAAGCGTGTCCGGGGTGACGATGCAGGCCAGTCCCAGCAGGGCTCTGCGACCCAGAATCCCCGCTCGAGCGGCCAGCCTCCGACGCTGGCCGTCCGTCAGGCGAAGGCGACGTCCTTTCAATTGCTCGCGAAGCACTCGGTTCTCCTCGACCAAGTACTCGATGACCTGTTGCTGGCCGCGCTGGATCCAGCCGGCAACGCTGAGGACCCAAAGATGCATCACGAGAGCTCTCATCCAGCGAATCTAGATGGGCCGAGCGGCTGCTGCAGAGGGAGCCTCATTGCCCCAAAATCGGCGGCGATTTCGTGGGCTGGGTTTTCGAACACTACGGGCTCCAAGACCATGCGCACGGCCTGCTGCACGATCTTGTCCTCGAGCGCCGGCACACCAATCCGCCGCTGCCGCCCGTCGGGCTTCGGGATGAACACCCTTCGCCGCTCACTTAGTTCGCGGACTGGTTACCGCGCTTTCGCTAGGTCCCGTCGGGTAGCCCGGGCGGTTCGGCCACGTAGACACATCCGGGTGTGGCCTTCACCAGCCTGACGTGGACCGCGTGTGAGGCTTGGTGATAGGCGAGCCAGGTTTCGCCGTTCCAGTCGACCGCGGACATCTGGCGAATGTCGATGTTGCCCCATTCTGTCCCGTCGAGCAGTGCCCATGGTTTGCGCAGTTTGCCGCTTTCTAGATCCTGACGATGGACGTTCGTCCCCGAAGCCGAGAGCAACACCAGGGAATCAGGTCGTGGGAGCAGGGCCATTCCGAGGATCCCTCCGCCGAGGAAAGGTTCCAACAGGACCGGCGGGCCCTGCGGGGCGCCGTCCACGCCCGTGCGCTGAACCGGGATGGCCAGCTCAGCACCTCCCGCTTTGGCCGCAAGCCACGCGCCCGTCGCGTCCGCCGCAACCGCGACGGGAACTGTGCCAGCCACGATCACGTCCTTGATGTCCACCACCTTTGCCCCCCCCCCAGTTCCCGGTAGCCGGTCGCCATCGCGGAGGTGTCCACTCAGCAACACCGAATACGAACCATCGAGGACGTAACTTCGGCCGCTCTCCGAACTGGTCGCCGTCTTGTGCCCGAGCGGACCGTAGCCCACGTTGATGGTCTCGCCGTACCGCGTGAAGGGGAGGAGCAGCTCGCCTTGAGCACTGACCCTCGCCACGAACAAGCTGAACTGCGGAGGGATACCGTAGGCGTGCATCGCGAACGCTTCGCCGTCCCACGCAGCGTGCGTCTGGAGGCCCACGTCGTCGCCGGTGTTGGCCACCGGAAGCGCGACCCGCGCGAAGGGCTCGGCCTCGCCCGGTCGGAGCAACGCCGCTTCCGGGTGCCAGACTCCGGCCTCTCGCCACTCGTATCCGATGACGACTGTACCGTCGGGACCGGCGGCGACCGAGTTGATTTCTCCCTCGGGAAAGAGCGCTCCTTCCGGAAGTAGCGAGTACACACGGTGCGAAACTGCGTGATCTGGAGCGACCGTCGTTAGTACCAGGTGTTCCACCGCGTCCGAGGTGTACTGGCCGGTCTTTTCTGACTGAAATCGATAGGCAACCCACGCGACGTGCAAGCCTTCCGAGCTTGCGAAGATCGCACCAGGAAGCGCGTCAGAGACCCAGTGCCAGCGACCGGGCTCACCCAACACCGCCGGCGTCAAGACGAGGTCGAAACAACTCGGGGGAGAGCCGCCGGTTCCGGCGCCACCATCGCCATCCGCAGATTCACCGCAGCTCAGAGTGGCAAGCGCAGCGGCGAGCCCCAGCCGAGCCCACCCATTCACAGTGGCAGCCCTCGCTCCTTGCCAAAGACGGCGAGGTCGAGCTCCAGAGACAGGGCTTCCTGGAGCCGCTGGTTCGCCAGGTGGAGGGTGTGCGGCTCGAGCAGGGCGATGCAAGTCATCTTCAGCCCCTTCACCTTCAGCAGCGTCGTCAGCACGTGCACCTCGTCCAGATTCGGGCCCTTCGAGAGGGACACCCGCTTGACGGAAGCCAGCGCCGCATCGTCGAGCGTGAGGAGCGAGGCGACGATCTCCGCTCTTGCCGCGGACAAGCTCCCAGCGTCCAGCGCATCCTCGGCGCGTTCTTCAGCAGCGATGGCTTGATCGACGCGGGTATCGAGCAACCGGCGGAAGCCGACGCGCGCGACCTTGCTGACGTTCCCGGCCAGGTCTCGCGCTTGCACGTAGACCTCGCCTGCCGAGACGTCCGGCAGGCGAATGTCCAGGCGGGTGGCGACCGGCTGCCAGGCCACGGTCTCGATGGAGATACCGGCAAACGAGTGGCGAAGCTCGACCACGCCGGACACCACGGTTCCGAGCTCGACGGTCGGTTGCACGTGCGTGGTCAGGCTGGGGTCCTCGACCTCGAGCTCCAGGCTCACGTCGCGAGTGCGCGACAATACCTGACCGGTCTTGATGCGCACGATCGGCGGGACCGGATCGATGTTGGGCGTTGCACACTCGACTGCCGACCAGCCACTGAGCACGGGTCCGCGCTCGGCACGCATGCGATAACAGCCGCGCTGTCCGTTCGGCGCGGGCACGACCACGAACGGTGACTCGCCACTTCGAGCGCCCGCGACCGTCAGGAACGGCCCCTCTTCGTCGGGGGCCCGCTCGACGGTCAGAACGGTCCCCGTCGAGCCCATGCCCGCGGGAAGGAACACCACACCGTTCCCGGCCTGGGGGTCCAGCACCGGCGAGTCGATCGCGTCGTCGGTTGGATCCCGCGGGTCCCGCCCTGCAGCGACCTCGGAGCCATCCGCTTCACCGCCTCCATCGCTATCGCTGATGTGGGGGTTCGTGCCGGCCCGGAACTCCCCGTCCGCGGTCAAACCGTCCCGATCCGCGTCCGAATCCGCCTCCATCGGTGGCCCGTACCGAAGCTGCCAGCGATCGGGGAGGTCGTCGCCGTCGAGATCCGGTAACGGCGCCAGCACGAACCCTTGCTGTCGCTCTCGAATGACCCGCGTGTCGCCCGGGTCGAGGGCGCACGTCGCGAAGGTTCGAACCGCGTACATTCCTGGGAGGCTCGTGTGGTGGAACGGGGCTCCGAAGATCCCGTCTCCGGCCCGGCCATCCTCGTGCTGGCCGTCGTCCTGGAGGTGCAGGGCGACCCGGGTCACCTCATCGGGCAGCGTGACCTCCGCATCGACGACGCAGCGGGTGAGCGGCGTCTGATCCACGACCACCGCGCGGAGCGCAACGTCGGAGCCTACCCAAGCGGTGAGCTCCCCCGTGCCGACTGTCTGGCCGAGAGGCAGAACGTCTCCGACGTCCACGGTCGCAAACATCTGCGCGTCGGAGTCGAGACTGGCTTCGACCAGGACGTTCGGTTGCAACGTCTCTGCCCCCGGGCGAGTGAAGACCGACCAGGGCCCCGCCTCCGGATCCGGGACGCGGTAGGTCGCAGTGGACTCAGCGGCGTTCACCAGCAGCGGAAGGTATTCGATGCCGGATGGCGCGACGAGCTTGCCCAGGGCAACTTCGGGTTCGGTGGCCACCACGGTGACCCGCAGCTCGTGCGCACCGGCATCGACGGAAAAGGTCACCGGAGACGCGCCGCCAATTGCACGTCGCGAGACGACACGCTCGAAACGAGAGCTCGTCCCGTACGCCGAGAGCATCGCATCCGAGACGTCGAGGGTCGCCAGGGCGAGCGATTTTGGTGGGTTCGGTGCGTACACCAAAGTACCGCCGGTGAGGCGCGCCAGGTGATCGAGCTCGGAGAGGTCGGCATCCTGTCCGAAGGCGATACTCGAGACCACCGGCAGCCTGAGCGTCGGCACACCGCCTCGCGGGATTCTTCCAAGGGGCAGGTTCGGCCACGGGCCGTCGAGATCACCCTTGGGAGGATCGCTCTCAAAGTAGTAGTCAGAGGGGGTGGCGTTAGCCGAGTTCTTGCCGTCCGACAGCACGACGATGAGATGGCGGTCTGCGGTCAGCGTCGCGGGCGGATCGTAGCGGACCGCCAACAGCGACTGCGCTTCGAGCAAGCCGTCGCCGATGCTGGTCGCGCCGAAAGCGGTGACCTTGCCGATTTCCGAATTGATCGCCGCAACGTCGCCTGCGCCGACGAACTGCATGCCGGTCGAACCGATCGGAAGCGTGGTGGCGTCATCAGCGTAGGTGACCACTCCCGCGGAGGTGGTCGGGAAGCCGGCCGCGGGCGCGAAGGAGTCGACCAGAGCCTCAGCGGCAACCTTGGCCGCGGCCAGTCGATCTCCCAACATACTGCCGCTCCGGTCGAGCGCCAGCACGACGGCCTCCGAGCCGAGCCCGGTCTTTATGGCTGCCGGCGCCGACGCCGTGATGCCGTTGATTGAGACCTGGAGGTCGAGGTCAGTCGCGACTGCAGGGTAGAACGAGGCGGGCAGTGCGGTGACCATCAACAGGTTGCCGCCGGTCAGGGGGTAGGGATAGAAGTCCACCCACGGCTCCAGCTTGCAGCCCGTGGTTCCCGCAGCCGCACAGTTGGGCACGGTTACTTCTAGCTGTTCAGGCCCAACGTTCTGTAGCGGGATGGGGTGGTTCAGTGAGTCGCGGTAGCTGAGCTTCACCAGGAACTTCTTGCGCGCAAACTTGTTGCCTGCGTACGCCGGCGTCGCCTGAATCGGATCGACGATGTCGAGATGCTCCGCGACCGCCCCGAACGACCATGTGAAGTTCGACGGACCCGCACCGCCGCTGACTACCACTACGACTTCCTCCGTGCTCGCCCCGATCATCACGGGCACGCCAAAGAAGAGGGAGCCGGTGGTCAACTGCACACCCGGGCACTCGCCATCCGACCCAATCTGGCAGACCGGTTTGGGGACGAGCTGGGTCGATGACTGGCGATCGACCCGAAACACCCGGATGCGAGGTCCGTTGGACTTCGGCAGCACTTCGGCGCTGAAGTACAGCTTCTTGCCGATCCAACCCGGCGCCGGTCGCGCCGACAGGAACGCGGCACCGCGCGCGCCGACGCCCGCCGGCTGCACGCTCGAGATGCCGCTGCCCGCTGCTAGCACCTTCTTCGTCGGCCCGGGCGCCCAAGTGTCGGCAATTCGGTACGCTCTCGGCAGGCCGTCGCACGGGTCGTTGAGCGAAACATCGCACGTGTTGTTGGTGAGCTGCGGCCCGATCGTGAAGGGCTTGCCGTCCGAGAGCGGGATGGCGCTGTGGTAGCCGTAGCCGTGCGTCCACTCGAAGCGCCAGCGCGGGTCGGTGTCCGTATACTCTTTGAGTGCCAAGGCTGTGTGGAAGTCGAACGTGGCGTCGCTCAGGCTCCGGCCCAGACGGCTGGCGAGGACCTTGTTGATCGCCGTCGCCGTCGACAGCTTGGCGGAGGTCGGCTCGGCGAAGCCTAGGAGCATCTGGCCGACCAGATCCATGCCTTCGTCCGATGGGCGCTGGTCGAGGGTCAACGCTTTGCGTTCGATTCCGGACGGGAGACCCGCGGGATGGGGAGGCTGTCCGAGCGGATAGGAGAACTGCTCCTGGAGATACCTCCAGAACAGCGCCGACTGATACTTGCGCTTCAGCACGTCCAGCGCGGGCAACGTGAACAACTCATCGCTCGTGTAAGGCCCGCGATATTTCGGAAAGGCAGGATCCTTCGTCTCCACCTTTCCAGCCGAAACGCAGGTGCGGCGCACGTCCGTCACGGGGTAGCCGCTCGCTCCGGGGAAGCCAGCGAGGCAGAGGTTGTGCTCGACCGATGCCGTCAACCCCTCGCTGATGAATCCGTTGATGTGCACATTGCTGGCTGGAACCTCTCGCCCCCACGCCAGCTGCAGCGCGTGGAAGTACTCATGGGTGATGATGTCCAGGGCGTCGATCGCCGGTCCTGCGAGGGCCTGGTGCGGTAGCAGCCCGGGCTGGATGTTGCGGATCGCATCGACGTTCATGTGCAGCGCTCCCCAATCGGACTGCCCGGCCGAAGGATGCGGCCCGAGCAGCAACCGCATGGGCAAGGCGGCACCGGTGGCGTTGCGGCCGTTGAACCATGCCACCTTGGCGTCTGCCGCAGATGGGTTGGCTAGGTTCGGCGGCGCCAACCCGCTCTGGACGCGATCCCGCTGTGCGACGTCGATCGTACCGAACGCTTGCCGGACGTAGTCAGCGATTTGCGGCGACACACATGCATTGCGCTGCGGAACGTGCCCGAGTAGCCCTTGGGCCCAGTCGAGCTTCGACCCGTCCGTGCATGCGTGGAACAAGGACAGGGTTGTCGGATTCACACCGACCACGAGGAACTTACCACCCGGCGGGTCGGCGGCAAGCTCTCTCCAGCTTGCGCAGATCCCGTGCGCGCCGATGTCGCCAAGAATGGTGCTGCCGCCGTTCACTCTCACCATCAAGTGAGTCTCCGCTTCGCCTGGGCTGGCCCAGTCGATGGGGATCAAGCGAGCGGGCTGGCGGTCCGTGAGTGTGAAGCCTTGCGCGACGGAGTTCGGATCGATGCTGGTCGCCGGCACGTTCTTGTCGTAAACGAGCCAAGGCACAACGCCCGGACAGTCGACTTCGTTGGTCGACTTGACGCGGCAGAGCTCGATTCGATCGGTAGCGGCGATCGCCGCGGTCTTGTTCGCACCGACGCCGACGTAGTATCCGAGGAAGACCCTGAGCCTGCGGACGCTGGGGCTGTTCGCTGTGCCAGTGCCCTTGTAACCCTGGAGCAACTGGGGGCACGCGCTCGGGATCTGGTTGTCGCAGCCGTGCCCGAGGTCAGGCGCGCAGTAGCTCAGGGCGACGTTGATCTGTCCGACTGCACGAGACGGCGAAACGACCACCATCACGAAGAGGACGGCGATGAGGACGCATCGGCCCTTCCGCGGCTCTGCGGCTCTGCGGCTCTGCGGCTCCATGCATGGCTCCCTCCAAAGGAAGCGCAAACGCGCCCCCATCGTTGTCGATTCTCCACAAAGTTTGGCGTTGGTCAATGTGGGTATTCCGCGCATCGATGCCTCGGTTGGGTTCATTGCGGGGTAGCGCCATTGGGTTCATGCGCGAGATCGCTCCCCGGGCGTTCCGGGGTGCCCAAGCGTTCCGGCAGAAGCTCCGCGACCCCGCGGCGGCGCCGATCTGCGCGAACGCCTGCTGACCGCGCGGCCTGACACTCGCATCGCGGGGGTCGTGCGGTCTCACCCCTGCACCCACCCCGCCCCCGCCAGCTCTCCCGCCAACGCCACCAATATCACCCGCGGATCACTCGTGCGCAGCGTGGGCAGCGCGGCCAGCGGCGTCTTCTTGTCGACCATGCCGCGCAGCGCTTCGAGCGCGCGGCGCGTCTGGCCTTCGCGCGCGGTGTACTCGTTGCGATACGCGCCGAGCGCGCCGGCCAGGTCGGGCTCGCTCGAGATCCGTGCTCCGTCGCGCTCAACGCAGCTGCACGCGATTGCAGCGACGCCGCACATGACGAACAACGGGATTCGGCGTCGACCCAACCCCAGCTTTGCTTCACGCAGCTTCTGAGCCATCGAGGCCAGGGTATACACTGGCGCTCGATGAACAACTCGCACGGCGCGTGGGGTGAACCGCCGCATGGTAGCGGATGAACGAAGTAGCCAGGACAGGCCAAAGCACGACGGTGAGCGTGGCTCGCCGCATCGGCATGACCGCAAGGCGCTCGCGGCGATCTTCCGAACTTGACCGAACAGCCGCGCAAGATGTGCCAGCGCGTCCGTCGCTGTCGTGGGCGCTGGCCGCCCGCGATTCGACAGGGCGTTCACCAGCGCGCCGGGCAGTTCGACGTCGTCGAGCTCTCCATGTTCGTTTCCACCCTCATCGCCCCATCCCGTAACTCCGCGCCAAATACGCCGCTCGTGCTGCCTCCCCTCGTCTCGCTTCGCTCGCCGGTCCCCTCCTTACCCGGCGCGCGCGAGCGGTGATGTCTTGCCGAGACCACCAGCGTCTTGCCGATGCTCGCGCGCGCGCGGGTGGAGGGGACGGGTCGATCCGCGCTTGGTGCATGCTCGCCACCTGCGGAGGGGATGCATCGCTCCGCGCTCGTGGGCGCTCGCTTCGATGACGGCGTCCATGCGCTGATCCAGCCGCGAGCGAGCTTGAGACCGCCGCCGGTGGCGTGAGGCCTGCCATCTGCTCCCAGAGTGACGATGCGTGATGTCGGTGGAACGCGCACCGTCATCGGCGGTGAGCGTGACCGGTCGAACACCTTGACGCTGCCGTGCGGGACACCGTAGATTCGATCCACATTCGGGGAGGTCGGTTCATGCACGGCGCAGCACGCACGCAGCACGCACGCAGCACGCAGCACGCAGCACGCAGCACGCAGCACGCAGCACGCAGCACGCAGCACGCAGCACGCAGCACGCAGTACGCAGCACGCAGCACGCAGCACGCAGCACGCAGCACGCAGCGGCGCTGGTGCTCCTGTCCGTCGTCACCGCGTGCGGTGGCAACAGCGACCAGGGGTTGTCCAATCTCCAGCTCTGGTCGGACGACCAGCTGCGTTGGGGTCGCCTGAGCACAACGGGGCGAACTTTCGTCTACGACAAGGATGCTCTGACGGCCGTAGCCGATACCCAATTGGAGGCGCTCACTGCGCGCTACGGTGCAGACACCAGAAACACCGAGGTCGTCTACTTTGTGGACGACCCGCACGACTTGCACTTGCCACTCGGGAAGTCGGATCTGGGCAATACGACCGCGTATGACCAGGCCCGCCACCGTGCTCCTGGCCTCGGCGTGCCGCATCCGTCACCGTTCAGCCAGACCCCGCCCGCTGCTTCAGATCTGGCCAGCTTCAATCTGGATCCGTACTGGTTCGACGGAGCTGGCGAGGCATTGCGTGGGGCACGGGTCATGGACCACGGGTTCTGCTCGGCTGACATCGCTTACGGGGGCAACTCTCGTCGCGATGGCGCTGCAGATGGCGGGCTGCTGTGGGAGATCGGCAACCGCCTCTTCGACGAGCTCTCGTTGGGTTCCGCGCTTTGGGATTTCATAAGCTCCGGGTGGAACTCCGCGACCTACGTGCACGGCTACATGCACGTGCCCGCGTATGTCGCTGGCGGACCCTTGGGAGTTTTCGATCAACGCGGAGGATTCTTCGTCGACCTCTCGTTTGACCTCGATCCTTCCTTTGGAGCCGATATCGCAATCAAGACCCGCTACCGATACGCCTTCACACTCGATTCGAACAGCCAGTTGAAGATCGCGAAAGGAGTGAAGGAGAACACCTTGGCCGACTGTCAGGGTATCTGCAGCGTGCCTACCCCCGACGTCGAGGACCACATCGACGAGTCATTCGGGACAGACGTTCCGGACGAGCTAAACGCCATTCTGAGAAGCTGCCAACGCGTGCCAATCCCTCAGTCGAGCGGTGTGGATTACTTCGATTGCGAGAGCGTGTCCGATTGCGCAGTCGCCAAGTTCGCAGTTACCGCGCTCGCTTCGCAGGGCGGGCAAGTGTTGGGGCTCAGCTCCGCAGAGCGCGTGGACGTGGCAAACACACTAAACTCCGACGCGAACTGGGTCTGCGCAAAGCCACCCAACGACGCATGCCCCACCTCGATTTCTGGGATTGCGGCAGACCAGAAGATCTGTCAGGTGGCGCTCAAAACCAAGCGCTTGAATTTCTATCCTGACGCGGTCGAGCTCGTTTGGTTCGATGCGGGCGATCGCCCAACCGCGAGCCCGACCTACGGGGTGTACCTGGCCGCTGTGCAGGTCGAAGACACGTCGGTTCCTGCCAGCTTGTGCTCGGTCCAGACGCGGCCGCGCGTGGCCTTCACAAAGCGCTACTACGGAGTCTGCAACCTGTGAGGTGGGAGAACACGCTTGCCCTGCTGCTCTCGGCGATCCTGGCTCAAGGCTGCTCCGGAGAGACATCGACGACCCAGCCGGACGGGCCTCAAGGGGACGCCTCGGTGGACCACGATGGGGATGCCCCGCCTCCAATCGACGCGGCGCCCGATGCCGCGACCCAATGTTCAAGCCCTGAGGGCATTCGTGTTTGTCGCGGACCAGCGAACTGCCCGGAAGGAGGGGCGGAGTGCAAGACGTGCACGCAACAGGCCGCCGCCGCGGCCGGCGCCTGCCTTGAATCGTGGCCTTTCGTGCCAAAACCATGCTGGCTGCCCGCGGACGGAGACGCCTGCGCCTCGATCTTTGGGGCGCCCGACGATCTCTGGGCTGTGCCGTTTTCGGTCGCTGAACTGTACGCTCGCAACGGGGCCGGTGCGGACTCGGTCCGCTATGCGGACTTCGGGTTGTTCACAGGCGAGCCCCTGCCCGCGCCCAGCACTTGCCCGTCGGCGGTCAACGTCCCCGCATGTGGCGGAGCGTGCGGTGGCTGTCCGACGGGCCGAAAATGCACCGGACGCTCTCCGCTTCATCCGTTCGGCCTGTGCGTGCCGGATTCCCCCACGGGTTTTTCGTGCACGGGCTCGAGCGTCATCAGCAAGCCTGAGTCTTGTCCCAAGGGGTCGGGGTGCTTCACGTTCCAAGTCGAGGCAAAAGCACAGCCCCTGGCAGATCGGTATTCGTTCTGCCTGCCGATTCTGGAGTGCGTCGCGGCGGCGGCGAGCTTGCCGGGCGGTGGGGAATGCCTTCCGCCAGGTTGAGGAGCGATGGAGCTTTTGCGGGTCGTCTCGGTCGGTTGCGCGGCTGCCGCACTTGGCTGCGGTGGCGATGTGCACGTGGACGCGGGCTCGGGCGGGAGCCCCGCCGCTGGCGGCGCCGCATCGACGCATCCGGCTTGCGAGAGCATGGACGGCATTCGCCTCTGTGGCGGTAAACTAAATTGCAAATGGCTGACTGCGCCCGAATGTCCAGGCAACTGCATTGAAGTGCTCGACCGCGATGACGTGGCCCCGAGTGGTTCTGGTGTGTGTTTTAGCGACGCCGCTGCCAAGGGTGCCACGCAGTGCTTTGAGTGCCAGGATGGGGAGGCTTGTGTGCAGCGAACGTCCAATCAGTTGGTCTGCGTGGAAGCAGCGGTGTGTTCGGCTCTCTGGGACCTGGGCGCGCGGGGCGTCTGCCGCTATGCCGACAAGGAGAGCTATGACGGATCGCCGCTCCCGATCGCGAATCAAACCTGTCCCGGTGGCGGAATGCCAAGTGGCGGGTACCAGTTCATCTGCGGCGGAAGTTGCGCACCCTGTGGAGCCACCTACCGGTGCTCTGGGCGGTCCCCATTGCACCCGTTCGGGCTTTGCGTGCCTCAGCCGGGAAGTTATGGAAAGAGCTGCCGCGTGGTTCCGGGCAAGGGAATGGATCTCCCGTGCAGCTGGACGGAGAGTTGCCTGGTGTACGACGTGCCGAAGCAGGACGCGCACGCGGCGCAGAACTACGGCATCTGCCTCGGCTTCGATTACTGCCAGTTCGCGAAGCAGTACTTGCCGGGTGGAGTTCGCTGCTATGACGAAAAGGGCAACATCGAGTAACGTCGGTCCTGATCACGTTTTCGTGCGGGGGAGCGGCGGCGGCTGCGCACACCTGGGCGATCGCGACGACGCTCGGCCTCGCGATCGTGGCGGGCGGTGCCGATGAACCGGTCACGCTGCAATCGATGTCCTTGCTGGTGCCGTTTGGTCCGAAGCTGCTCGCCCTCGACACCAATCCGACTGCCGTTGCGCTATGCAAGAAGGCCGACGCTTTGCTACCGCCTCCGCTCGTCGACGGGCTGGCACGCGTGACCGCGGTCGCCCACGTGAATGAGCGCCTGCTGGTGGCGACGGGGCCCGTTCTCTACGATCTGACCGTGACGGATCCGAGCTTGCCGAAGTTGGGCAGCGGTAAGACGCTCGTGCATCCGCTCACTGCGCTCCGGGCCGATGCGGTCGGCATGCGAGCGTACGGCGTCAGCCTCAGTGGCCAACAGCAACCGATCATCGACCTTCGCGACCAGCATCCGAGTGTCGTTGGCTCTCATAACCTAGAGAGCTGGGTAAAACGCCGGGATTCTCGGGTCCTCTCCGCTCGGGTGGTCGGCGAAAAAGCGGACCTGGCAAGGGTCGTCCCTTGACGGCTGGGTGGATGCGAACAGTTGCGCACACACGATGGCTCGGCGGTGTGCTGGTGGTCGTGTCTCCGTTCGTCTTGGTGTGGGGCTGTCCCGGGGGTGGTGATGCCACGGCTGGTGGCGGCGGTTCTGCCGCGGGTACGGGAACCGGGGGTGCAAATCAAGACGGTAGCGGCGGCGAGCCCTGGGACCCGGTGTGGCACGAGAACAAGCCGAAGGACTGGCCGGTGGTTGGGCCGGAGCAGAACCCAGATTGTGGGCCTGGGTGCCGGGTGGCGCTGAACCTGCCAATGACGAACCCCGCAGCCTACGGGCATGCGTTCACCACCGGACGCGTGCTCGCGATTGCCGCTTCTGGGCTCGCGCACGTGGCGGTGGGGGCGACTCCGACGACCGTCCTCCCTCATCCAGCCGATGCGCCGCGGATTGAACCCTCGATCTGGTCAGACCATGTGCTGAGTGCGCGATCGTTCGGAATTGGGAACGGTGAAGTTCAGCTGACCAGCCTCGTAACCGGCGAGACCAAGGTCGTCTTCCGCTACGAGCCCCCGGACTCCGGCGCCAGCGCGAGTGAGCTCACCGCGCTCAACAGCAAGTACGCCTTCTTCATCTACAATGGATTTCGCGCGCGCAACCTGCAGACGGGGGAGCTGAAGTATCTCGGCCCCGGTGCGTGTTACTCCCTATGCGCGACAGAAACGGCATTCATCTGCGAGTCCGGCAAGATCTACCTCGTCGATCCGGAGACGGGGAGCCAACAGAAGATTGACGACGGAACCGAGCTGCAGTTCGACGGGAGCTGCTCGGCGGACCGCAAGCAGTACACGTGGATCGACTACCGGGACCCGCCCGGACCGGGGTCGAGTGCGTTCATCACGCGTAGTGGTGGCGAGCTCTACTGGCACGACTTCACGTCCAAGGCCACGAAGCGCGGGACCTTCGATTCACCCGGAAAGCCACGCGCCAAGGTGTTTCCCGCCATCGGCGACGGCCTCGCCGTTTGGAGCGAGCCGCCCATGTCCGCGGCGGACCCGAATCCGTCGGACTACGGCGACTACTACGGCATCAGCACGGCCCTCGCGACCTTGGACCTCGCGACAGGCAAGCGATGTCAGCTTCAAGGTGACACTCCGGGACTGTTGTCGTTCAAGTCCGTCCACGGTCGTCACGTCTACGGAGGGTGGTTCGACAGCAAGTCCGTCAAGACATGGCTCGTCGACGTCGATCTCGATCACCCGTCCCTGCAGTGGAGCTGCGTCATGACGCCTGGTTGGGGTCAGTGACGGAAAGTGCGCTTTCTCGGGCCGGGTGACTGAGACGCCGGTCGAGTGCCGCATCAATGCCCCATCCCGTAACTCCGCGCCAAATACGCCGCGAACAAATTACACAGCGCATGGAACACGATCCCCGCGCCCACACCCTTCGTGCGCGCCCTCAGCCACCCGAACACCAACGCCGGGAAGAACACCGCGAGCCGGTTCGGATGGACCTCCGTCGCGAAGTGACCCAGCGCGAACAGCGCGCTCGAGACCAGGATGCCCCAGCCGAGCTCCGCGCCCAGGATCTTCACGCGTGGCTTCCACACGTCGTCGAGGGCGGTCTGCAGGTAACCTCGATAGAAGGACTCTTCGGGCAGCGCGATCACCAGCAGCTGACCGAGCACGTCGTCGCCGAACGATGGCAGCGCTCCGGGCACGAAGGCGTGACGGGGTTTCCACCACCATGGTGCTGCCTCCCCTCGCGTCGCTTCGCTCCGCGGTCCCCTCCTTACCCGGCACGCGCGAGCGGTGGCGCCTGGCCAAGACCACCAGCGTCTTGCCGGTGCTCGCGCGCGCGCGGGTGGAGGGGACGCGTCGTTGCGCGACCGCTGCGCCTTGGCGACCGGGGTGAGGCGCAGCCTCCGCTCACTTCATCGTGACTGCTGCCATCGACTTCGAGGTCGGGGTGTTCTTCGATGGGGACTGTCGCGCGGCAAAGTGAGCGCTGGGTGTTTCTCGTGCTATCTTTTGACGGTGACCGACATCGAGCAGCTCTACGAAGCCATCCGACAACTGACGCCCACCGACCGGTTGCGACTGGTGGAGCGGGTGGTGCACGACGTGGCGGAGGCCAGCGCCGCACGGTGTGAGCCCGCGTCGATTATCGGGATGATGGCGGACGAGCCGGGGGTGATGGACGAGGTTGCTCGGCTAGTCCTGGCGATCCGGCAAAACAGCCGGATGCGGCTGGCCGATGGCTAAGGTGTTGCTCGACACGGACATCCTCTCCGAGATCATCAAGCAGAGGGATCCGGCCGTGGTGGCGCAGGCCACAGAGTACCTCGCCGAGGAGCGTCGCTTCACGATCTCGGTGTTGTCGGTGATGGAAATCGTCTACGGCTTTCACCGGCTCGCCAGGGAGGACCGCATCGATCAGTTCCTGACCCTGATTTCGGTTCATCAGGTGCTGCCGTTCGAGATCGCGGCGGCCACGCTCGCCGGGCGCATTTACGCCGACCTGGAACGCCGCGGCACTCCGATTGGCCTCGCCGATGTGATGATCGGTGCTGTCGGGTTGCATCATGGCCTACCGGTCGTCACCGGCAACACCTCCCACTTCACCGCCATCAGGGAGGCTGGGTACCCACTCGAGATCCGAAATTGGAGAGCCGCACCTCCAGGGAGTTGACCGCTCAGCGCCAGGGTGTGAGGCGACGGCAGCGCCGCGGATTCCCAGCTCTCCCCACCCTCACCGCCCCATCCCATAACTCCTCGCCAAATACGCCGCGAACAAGTTACACAACGCGTGAAACACAATCCCCGCGCCCACTCCCTTCGTGCGCGCGCGCAGCCAACCGAACACCAACGCCGGGAAGAACACCGCGAGCCGGTTCGGATGGACCTCCGTCGCGAAGTCAGTGTTGCCTCCCCTCGTCGCCGCTCCGCGGCGCCGGTCCCCTCCTTACCCGGTGCGCGCGAGCGGTGATGTCTTGCCAAGACCCCGCACGTCTTGCCGATGCTCGCGCGCACGCGGGTGGAGGGGACGCGTCGCTCCACGCTTGGTGCGCTCGCTCAGGGCATGGCTCGCGCCGCGTTTGTGGCCGCTCGCTTCGATGACGGCGTCGTGAGCTTTCAAGCCGTGTGTCAGCCAGCCTCCATGTGAGTGTCGGCAGCTGTGCGCCGTTTCGTACCTTTCGTGCGCTCGCGAAATCCGGCACACTTTCTTCAGGTCGTGTACGCAGGGGAGACTGAGACATGGTTGGAACGTCCAGCGCCGTTCGAGTTCTGGGATTGGCTTGCTCCAGCGTTGCGATCCTCGCGCTGGCATGCAGTTCGCAGGGGGGGGGCCGACCTTGAGAGGAGGTCGAGCCCCATCGAGGGGCCCAGCGAGGGGATAGCTCCGATCGATTCGGAGGACGCGTTCACCGGAGTAGTTCGCGTGGACTACGTCGGGAGCTGGGGGAACAAGCCGTGCACCGGCACGCTGGTGTCGTGCCGAGAAGTGCTGACCGCCCAGCACTGTCTCGAGCCAGCAACTCAGGAAGTCGCCGTTCGTCTGCTGCGTTACTCGCCGGCGAAGCAATGGAAATCCATTTCGGTGCCGTTTCAGCTCGGCACTACGGTCATCGTCAGGCAACCCGGCGTGTACGGCGACCTGGCGAAGGGGCAGAACGACATGCTGCTGGTGAGGCTCCCCGGACCGGTACCGAAAGGGTTCAGTCCGATCCCTCGGCACCCAGGGCACAGCACGAAGTTCTTCGAGGACAAGACGACCATCGTTGGTTATGGGCTCACTGGCGCTTGCACGCCCAACAACGCCGACGAGCGCCGCTTTGGCAACCAGCTGAGCGCAAACACCCTGTTCAACGGCTTCACCATCGACTGGACACTCGGCGGCGAGGAATCGTCCGCCGACGCTGGCGACTCCGGGGGTCCGCTGCTGGTGGGGCCGGTCGGTGCTCCCCGTATTGTAGGGGTCTTCTCTGACTTCCTCGCGGACCCATTCGCTCTGAGCTGCAATCCAGTCACCAACCAATGGGCGAGCGTCGTTGCGCAGAAGGCCTGGCTCGACAGCGTACTCGCCCCACCAGGGTTAGACTCAGACGGCGACGGAGTTCCCGACGAGTGCGACGAGTGCGCGCTCGGCAGCGACTACGACCGCTGCGGTCCCAACTCGGCCGCACCGGGCGTGCCAAGGGCCTGCGCGCCCCCGTGCGGGTGCGAGCCCGACACGGACCACGACGGCATCTGCGACAAGGAAGACGCTTGCCCGAACACGCCGTCGACTCTTGCGGTCAACGCGAACGCGCTCTCCGAGAGCTTTCACACGCCGACCGAGCGCTGGCCCGACCTCTGTGATCCAGTGCCCGTTCCTGCTGCGAAACCCGTCCCCAAGGACATTCCGCTCCCCTCCGTCGGCAGCCCACCGTGTGCCGACCCAGTTTGCTACGTGAAGAAAGGCACGGACAGTTCGTCGCTGCGAGTGACCCCCGTGCGTTCGAACCGCGCGCCGGTTCTGGTGGGCTCTCCGTCGCACTGGAATTTCTTTGGGGTCGCGACGAACTTCAGGTTCTGCCAGAGGCCGCTCGTTCCCGGTCAGGACCCGAATTGCGATGACCAGCCCGCGGTCTTGGACGCCCGCCTCACCGACGCCGCGACGGCCGCTCAGGAGCAGCGCGCCCAGCCCTACCACCGCATCCGCATCGACCGGGGTCTCACGCAGCTTCCGCGAGGGGCCAGCAGCCCCTTTAACTACCTCAACGCCCACTCGTTCGATACGAAGCAGCAGTACGACGTGAAGTGGGCCTATCTGGAGGACTTCGCCTTCTGGCAAACCAAGGCAGGGACGCTCGCCGAAATCATCGCCTTGCCGAGCCCTGGCTTTCCCGACGGCAGCGTGGCGAGTGGTCTCGACGGCAAGATGTGGCTCAACGCCGCGACGCCAGTCGGGGACACCTTCAATGTTGGAACGGGCTTCCACGGCGAGCAGCTCGCGAACGCACACTTCGATCTCGCGCCGGAAAAGTTCCAGCTCGTGGGCACGGCGGGTCCGCTCATCTGGCCGACCTTCGAGGGCGACAACCCGATCCTCTGGCCCCTGGCGGCGGATCCGATCAAGCGGAACTGGCAGCCGTTTCCCGACGAGCCAGCCGGGCAAGCGCGAGTTGCCTTCTGGAGCTCGGTCGCACACGGACCCTTCGTGCTCACCACGGGAGGGGACGCTGTCGACGCTTCAGACCGGGTGAGCCCTGCGCTCGCGGCGTCGGTTGGTGCAGGCTCGCGGGTATTGAATGCGGTCGAGCCCTATGGCGCGTGGTGGTCCGCAAACGAGCGGGTTGCCGTGCTGTTCGCTCGCGACGCTACGAGCGTGGTTGACAGCGTGGCGGTCGGAGATGATGGGCAGCTCGTCGGAGGCGCCGACGACCGTCAGGTCGGGTGCACGGCCGGGCAAGTGCTCATGCGCTGTGCGAGCGGACTCAAGTGTTCGATCCCATGCAATGAGGTCGTCGGGGACGACGGCGGCAACCCAGGTCCCGGCGACCCTTCGTGCACCCTGGCCGCGGCGCCCGGCAGCGACGGTGTCACCGACGAATCGGTGGTCACCTGCCAGGCGGAGTCCGGGGCGCTCTGCGCGGCGGGCAGCATGGCGTGCAGCTCGGGCTGCTTCGTGCCCTGCGACGGGATCGTAGGTTGTGTTCCGGATGGTCGCTTCGGGGACGAACAGCCTGATCTGTGCGGCGACAGAGCTGCGGGGGCTACGCTCGCCGTGGCGCAGAATCCGGGGGTACCCGCGCTCCCGGAGCCACGCACCGAATTCGTCGGCGTCTACTCCCGCTCTCTCGACAGGTTGTTCGTGCTCGGCGGGCGCAGCATCGCTGGAGATCGGCTCCACGACATCTGGACGGGTCGTCCGATGGGCCACTTCGTCCGGCTCCCGTTGACTCAAAGTCTCGGCGATGTGCTGGCCGGCACCTACGAGTTCGTTGAAAGAGTGCTGTACGTGCTCGACGAGGTCGCACCACCGCAGTCTAAGTCCAAGCAGGGTGGAAAGCCGCCTCCACATTTCTTGCGCCTGCTCCGCGTGGACCCCTTCGATGCAAGTGTGACGGTGCTCACGACCTGGCCTTCGGTCGGCGCTTTTGATCGCTTCTTCCTCGTCGCGGACAGTGATCGTCAACTGCTGATCGCTGCAACCAGCACTCTGGCCCACAAGTACGCTATCGTGCGTTTCGCAGTATCGCCCTTGCAGGTCACCGGTGCGAGGCTTGGCTCGGGCCAGTTGGCTGCACGCCCCGTGGTGGACCCAGTCGGTTACCTGCTGGTAACGCGTGACAAGAAAAACCAACGCCTGACGACAGAGCGGTTCACTCTCGCGAATGCCGCGGGCCCGCAGGCCAACCCAAGCATCAGCCAAGTCCTCCAATGAGCCGCAAGATCTGGCTTGGAGTGCTGGCGATCGCGCTCGGCGCGGGGTGCTCGGGTGCGTGCACTTCGGACGGGGACGGCGCGAAACCAAAGCCGGGCGATGCAGGCAACGACACGGGTGTCGGCGGGAGCAGTGGAGCTGGGTCGGACGCGGGCGTGGGCGGAACGCTCGCCGACTCCGGCGATGCGGACGCGCCGTGCACCCCTCCGCCCAAGCCCGATTTCGTCCCCGAAGGCTGGGATGCTTATACGGACTTCTCTTGCGCGCAGCCGTTCTACGTGCCGTCGAGTGAGAAGTACTTGCCCGAGCCCATCCTCTGGGAACCGTGCCCTTCGCCGTCGCTGCTGAGCAAAGGCTGCCAGTGGATGAAGGTGACGTGGGCAGGGACCACATCTCTTCTATGGAACAAGCTCAGCCCCACCGCTGATGGTCACGCGCTGCTTCTGTTCAGCCGGATTTTCGAGACACCTGGCGATGGCTCCACCATGACGATTGTCGCTGATGCCGAAGGCCCAAGTCGATTCGCGATTGTTGCTCCGCGCCTCGCCACCGAGGGGTACGCCGTGCTCGCGGAAGACTTGAACGAAGGGCAGTTCATCTTGCAGGCACGGGGTGCAGACGGGACAACGGCCAATGCCTTCGACTCGCCGCGCAAGGCAGCACTCATCGGCAAACTCGGCGAGCTCCGACCCACGCTGTTTCATTTCGAGGTCACGCCGTCGGTCTACTCGTGGCGCGTGAGCGGCAAGCTCGCCGTTCGGGGCGAAGCGCCCGCACTGAGCTTGACGGCGTTCCCGCTCGATGGCGCGCCGGCGTTCGAGCTGGCGTCGCCTTCCACCGACCCGGACGGGCTTCCCCCGCATCTGCCCGCGGTGCTCGGGGACAATGTGCTGTTCGATGTGGGCACCCTCTTGTCCCAAGGCATCATGGTCCACGACCCGGTGCTGAAAACGCACGCCCTGGTCCGTTGGTATGGGGACACCTCGAAAGGCGCCTACAACGTCGGCACCGACGGCAAGGACCTGGTGTGGACCTACGGCGAGGTTCATCCGCCGACGGAGGCAGCTACGAGAAGCGCAGTGTCTGGACCTCCCCGTTCACCACAGATCCGGCGAAGCTCGTCCCCCAAGCGCTTGCGTTCGGATCCGGAGACCGCCTTCGACGTCAACTTCGTCGTCGGGTGCGGCTACGCGGCGCACAAGCTCCAGCCGCCGGACGGGATGCTGGTCGTGCGGTTGTCGGATGGCGTTTCGTGGATCCTACCGAACAATCTGACCGCAGCAGACAAGACGGGCTGGCATTGGCAGAAGGGCATCGGCATCACCTGTGACGAGGTCTTCGCCACCGTTGCTGTGATCAGCTCGCCGACGGCGAAGCTCGTCTACACGGTCGCGCGAGTTCGGCTCGACGCGCTGGGTCCGGGCGTCCCACCAGATTGAGCCCTTCCGAGTGCGGCGATGGGTGAGCGTGAACTGCGGACGGACCCCTCATCGAGCGGGCCTCGCCCCCCGTCGTGCTTCCGCCAGCGCAAGTGACGAGCGCCGGCGCGCAGCGCCGCAGCCCACGCCCTCAATGCCCCAACCCATAACTCCGCGCCAAGAACGCCGCGAACAAGTTACACAACGCGTGAAACACAATCCCCGCGCCAACCCCCTTGGTGCGCGCGCGCAACCAACCAAACACCAACGCCGGGAAGAACACCGCCAGCCGATTCGGGTGCACCTCCGTCGCGAAGTGCCCGAGAGCGAAGAGCGCGCTCGAGACCAAGAGCCCGAGGCCGATGTCCGCGCCGAGCACGCGGAAGCGCGGCTTCCAGACGTCGTCGAGGGCGGTCTGCAGGTAACCTCGATAGAAGGCCTCTTCGGGCAGTGCGATCACCAGCAGCTGACCGAGCACGTCGTCGCCGAACGATGGCAGCGCTCCGGGCACGAAGGCGTGACGGGGTTTCCACCACCAGAGGTAGCCGAACCAGAACGCTGGAAAGATGAGCAACGCGAGCCCGAGGGCCCAGGCCGTCGCGCGTAGGCCGGCCAGCAACATCCGTCGGGCGGACAGCGGTTCGGGGTCGAGCAGTCCCCCAAGCGAGAGCCCGTAGTGATCCGGGGTCAGCGCGTGGTCGCGGCGGAGCGCGACGGCGTAGGTGGCCACCAGAAAGCCGAGACCCACCGCGGTCGCCGCATAGGCGTCGGGCATTCCGTAGGAAAGGCCGGTGACCGCCGCGGTCGTGGCTAGCGCTACCGCCAGCGGTTTTGCCCATCCGGGCAGCGATCGCCGGGGCGGAGGGGGTTCAGGCGGGCTTTGCACCGGGGCCTTTCGCGCGGCCGGAGTGGCTCGATATTCCGGGCTTCTGTGCTTCAGGTCGCCTCGGTCCTGAGATAAGGTCGCGGCCGCTCGATGTGCGGGCTCGGGCGCCGACGTCCTCGTCGACGGGGCCGCACAACGTCGGAGGAACCATGCTCGAACCGATCCCGTCGTCCCCGCCCGCCGCTCCGCGGCCCGTCCCACCGCTCCTCGGTGAGCTTCCGAACGAGCGGGTCGATCTCGCCAAGTGGCCGCCGGACGATGACGGGAACGCGCCCGCCGGCGGTGGCGGACAGCTGCCCGGCGCCGGCTCTCCGGGATCATTCGACACCGGGGATGGCGACTTCAAGAAAGGGCGCTTCAACCCCTTCGTCATCCTCATCGGGCTCGTGGCCGTCATCGGGCTCGGGTTGTTCCTGTTCATCGGCCTCAAGAAGGACGCCGAGAAGCTCACTGTAGAGCAGGTTGAAGACCGGAAGAAAGCGACCTTCATTCTGCCCAAGGACGAGCAGATGCCGAAGTGGCGCGAGTGGGCCGCCTCCGAAGCGAGCGACGAGCTGGTTCAGGAGTCGCTCAAACAGCTGGCGTTCGCCAAGGATCCCGCCGGTGTCGATCTTGCGATCAAGGCCCTCGCGCGGCCCAGTGAGCCGATCCAGGCAATGGCCGCGACCTGCCTCACGGAGTACGGCTTGCCTGCCGCCGAGTCCGCGAAGGGTCCGCTGATGCAAGCCCTGACGAAGGCCGGTCCGGGCGCCAAGCCGCAGATCGCCTGGGCGCTCGTGGTGCTCGGCGAGGCCGCGTCGTTCGACAAGATCATGGAGCTCTACCGTGCCGGGTACCTATCGAAGGTGCAGCGACTCGGTGGAGGTGTGGCCTTCGATCCCGAGCAGATCGTCAAGCTGATCGACACCGACAAACTCGCGACCTACGCCGGCGACGAGAGCCCCGCCGTGCGCCAGCTCGTAGCAACCGTGCTCTCACGCAACGCCGCGCCCAAATACACGGACGTGTTGATCAAGCTGGTGCAGGACAGCGACGCGGAGATCGCGCGGCAGGCGGCGCCCGGACTCGGGAAGATCGGCGACAAGCGCGCCCGCGAGCCCCTGATCTCGGCCCTCAAGAAGACCGACAAAGAGAGCCGCAAGAAGTACCTGAACGCCCTCAAGGACGGCATCGGCGCCGAGGGTCTGATTCTGGCGCTCGACAGCAACGACAGCGACATCGAAAAGAGCTGGTACCAGACCAAGGTGGTCATCGACCTCGTGCGCGAGCTCGCTGACCCGCGCTGCGGCGATCCCATCCTCAAGTACCTCGAGACCAAACCCAACATCCACTGGCAGACCGAGGCCGCCACGGCCATGGCTGAGGTGGGCGACGTGCGGGGCGTGCCGACCCTGGCCCGGCGCCTGCGTATGGACCCGCTCAAGATCTACGGCGATCAGTACGATCACGAGCAGCTCTTGAAGCGCGACGATCAAGAGCGTGTGGTCGCGGCGCGCATGATCGCGGACCTCGCAGTGCTCTACCCCGACCAGCGGGAGTTCATCCGCAAAGAGAGCGAAGACGCGGTCATCTTCTGGATCCACGAGATGCCGTCGCCGCACGCCAACGGCCTGCGCGCGCTCGCTGCCATGGAGTCCACGAAGGACATCAACGCCCTGCGCAAGTGGGCGGACCCGAACAAACCCCTGCCGAAGGAGGGCCAGCAGCCGCCGTTCCCGGAAGAGTGGGTCGTGGCCCAGAGCGCCATGCGTTACGTCGGCTGGCTCAAGGACGAACAGAGCTGGAGTGTGCTGGAGAAGTCGCTGACGCGGCGTGACCCGGAGCTCGACGTGACCATGGACGGTCTGATGGCCGGCGGCCTCGCCATCCTGGGCATGACCCTGCGCGCGATCGGCGTCGGGGCCGCGGATGGCATGGCGCAGTGGCAGGACCCGAAGGCGTTCAAGCCGCTGATGAAGTACATCGAGGAACCGAAAGAGAACGAGCAGAGCCGCAAGTCCGCTTGTGCGGCGCTGCCGTGGGTCGCGAGCAAAGAGGACATGCTCGAGGTCGCGAAGAAGGTTCAGGAGTACAAAAAGACTGACAAAGACGACTCGCTGCGGCGTGAGTGCCTGCTCGAGGCGTTCATCCGCCGTCCCGTCCCGGGCATCGCCGGAGCGCTGCTCCCGATGCTCACGCCCGACGCGGCGCTCGAGACGCGGCATCAGGTTGGTGCGGCCATCGGCAAGACCGGCTTCGACAAGGAAGTCGAGGCCAAGCTGTTCGAGATGCTGAAGTCCGAGTCACTGGTGACGGACGCCGCCAATGCGTTGATCTTGGGTGGAACGCCCGACGTCGCGAAGCGGGCTGTCGCGATGCTGGCCGACAAACCCAAGGCCACGGTCGAGGAGCTGCAGAACCTCTGGTACGACGCCTTCGGGTACTGGTCTCACGAAGACCTGACGAGTGGCCGCATCTTCCGCTGGGTCGACAACGCCATCGCGATTCAGCAGACGGAGCTGAAGGGCGTTCCACAGGACTGGGCGCCGTTCTTGCTCATGAAGCAGTTCGACAATCTCCAGTACGACAACGGTCCGCACTCGTTCACCCGCGTGGTGCTGCGGGTTCGCCTGATGCAGATGGCGAAGGACGCGAGCAAGAAAGAGATGATGGAAGGCGCGATCCGCACGCTGAAGTTCATGAAGGAACAGGGTGTGCTCCTGGCGCTGCGCGACGAGAAGGGCCCGACCGGCGAGCTGGCATCGGCGGCCTACTTCGAGCTGATGAACCCGAAGGTCATCACCGACGTGAAGGTTCCCGAGGACGGCAAGGGCGGGGGCAAAGGCAAGAACCAGTGAGGCCAATGCCTCCGGCTCGGGCAGCCTCGCTCATCGCGTGTCTGCTCGTGTTCGCGACGAGCTGTGGAACGAAACACGCGGCGGTCCCGAAGGCGAACGCGGGGCCGCGGTTGATCCAGCTCACGGCGACGCCCGGCGTGGTGGTGCGGCAGGCCTGCACACCCAGCGGTACCGAGCAGTGTTTCAACGCCCGCGACGACAACTGCAACGGGATCATCGACGAGGGCTGTGGTGTGGCGACGGGGCTCGTGCAGTTCGCCATCGCCTGGAATCAGCCGAACGCCGACGTCGATCTCGAGGTGACCGACCCCAACGGGGAGCTGGCCGAGGTCGGGCGCACCGCCAAGAGCGGCCTGGTGAAGGATCGCGACTGTCCAGGCAAGAGCAACGCCTGCCGTGGCCAGAACATGGAGAACGTGTATCTCGAAGAGGGGGACCCACCTCGCGGCAAGTACCGCGTGCGTGTGCGGCTCGAGAAGCTCGGCGGTGAGAATCCTCCGATCACCGTCATGCTCGGGGCGCGCGTCGGCCCCAAAACCTACTCGCTCGAGCTCGAGCTGACGAAGCCCGAGGACGAGCGGGTGGTGGTCATCGAGCTGTGACGGCGAAGCGCGCACTCGGTGGACGAGGTGAGAATTTCCGCTGGCTGTAGTAGAAGCCGAAGCTCACCGCCGTCGTGCTTCCGATGGCCTCAATCTCCTGGAGAAATGATGACTCAGTCTCGCTTTGCCCTCGTCGTAGCCGGTGCCGTGGTGCTGGCCGCCTGCGCCAGCAAACCACCCGCGGATGTCCCGGAGACTCCCGCACCGAGCGCAAAGTCCGACGCGGTCGAGAAACCGGACGAGAGTCCTGCCGCATCTTCCGCGCCGGTCGCGGAGGCGCCGCCGAAAGAGCTCAAGGGCTGCGACAAGACCCTGCACGACTTCGACGAGCTGCTCACCGCCGCGACGTTCGCCTGCAAGAAGGACGCAGATTGCGGTTGTTTTCCGGGTCAGCTCTCCAAGGCCCCGGGCAATGATTGCGGCGGCGTCGTCGAGAAGGCCACGTCGAAGAAGCTCGATGTGTTGGTCAAGGACGCAAAGAAGAACGGCTGCGGCACCATGGCGCAGTGTGAGCCCTGGACCTGCGAGCCGATCTGCGACGAGGGCCGCTGCCAGCGTGGACCTCGGCAGAAGAAGAAGTGAGTTTTGGCGCGGTGCGTCCGTGCTTTCACCTAACGCGGACCGCGTAGAACGCGCGAAAGCCTGCAGAAGCGGCCGAACCGGCCGTAGTTTTGTGGCCTGGTCGCGGGTCCTCCGTGGCCTCGCGGCTCGCCGCGGCTCGTGCGAGCCGGGTGAAAAATCTTATGCCTGGTGGCCCGAGAGGGTACGCTCCGCTGATTGGCGCGCCATCGCCTGGGAAAAGTGACGGGTGCGGTCGACGTACCGCGCGGACCGGACGTGATTCATCGCATCCGTGTTGCGGCCGAATGGCTGGAAGAGGGCGCGCTGATCGAGTTCGAGCTGCCCCGCAACATGAAGTGCGCGGCGTGTGAGGGCGGCGGCTGCGACGCGTGTGAGCGCTCGGGCGCGATCTCCGTGCGCGGGCGCAAGGAGCTCGTGGAGATCGTTCGAGTCACGCTGCCCAAACAGGGCGAGGGCAACCTGGAATCCACCGCGTCGGGTCGAAGTATCGTGCTTCGAATCCCTGAACGAGGCGGGTTCTCCGACAGTCCGGAGCTACCCCGGGGGTTGCTGCTGCTCAGTGTGCTGCCCGCTGACGAACCCGATCCGGGGGTCGCGCGCGTCGTTGTCACCGTGCCACCGCCGGTCCTCACCGAGGCCGAGGCGCTCGCGACTGCCGACGCCGATGCCGGCGCGCTCGGTGCGCCCGAAGGCCAGCCCGGGCGCCCAAGTCGGGCGGTCGTCGTCGCGGTCGTGCTGGTGATCCTCTGGGTTCTGCTCCTGATTTGGCTGCGACTCAGCGGTCGCGGCTGAACCCACGCAGCGATTGCGGATTCGCTCCGGTTGACGCAGAGCGCCATGGCGCCCTAAGACCACAACAACTCGAGCGCACGCGGAGAACTGCCCATGAATCCCGTAGCGATGGCCGTTGTGATCCTGAGCCTGACCGGCGCGTTCCTTTGGAGTGCGAGCCAGCGTTTTGGACTGCTCAAAGTCGGGGGGCCGACCCACGAGAGCCGCTTCGGATCCGTGGGCGAACGCCTCGGTCGTGTTTGGACCTTCGCGCTCTTCCAGAAGAAGATGCGCTACTACTTCGCGGCTGGACTCGCCCACAACCTGATCTTCGTCGGGTTCGCGGTGCTGCTCCTGCGCACGCTGATCTTGTGGGGGCGTGGCTTCGACCCGAGCTTCAATTTCTGGGTGTTTGGGCCCGAGGGTCTCCCGGGTCAGGTGTACGCGTTCCTGAAGGACGTGCTCTCTACCCTCGTCATTCTGGGGGCCTGCGTCTTCATTTATTACCGCACGCTCAACAAACAGAAGCGCATGACGCTGTCCGTCGAGGGGCTCGTCATTCTCGGCATCATCATCACGATGATGCTCGCGGATCAGATGTACGACGGCGCGGCGCTCGTCCTGAATCACAAACTCGGCGCCGAGTGCGGGACACGAGCCAGCGACTGGTGTGGGGCTGCCGCCACCGTGATCAAGCCCTTGGGGCCGGCGCACGGCGCGCTCGGCTGGGCGCCGTTCCCCGACCCCGCCGGTTCTCTGTGGGCGGTTGCGCTCTCCGGTGTGAGTGTGCCGGCGCTGGTGGTGCTGGCTCACACAGGGTTCTGGATCCACTCGTCGCTGGTGCTGATCTTCCTGAACATTCTGCCGTACTCGAAGCACTTCCACATCATCACGGCGGTCCCCAACGTTGCGCTCAGTGATCTGAGCCCGCCCGGGCGGCTGCGCCCGCTGGCCAAGGACACCGAAGAGCTGATGGCCAAGGTCGAGAAGGCCATGGAGCAGGAAGACATGCTGGCGGCGCCCCTGGGCTACGCGCGCATCGACCACTTCACCTGGAAGGACGTGCTCGACTTCTACACCTGCACCGAGTGCGGGCGTTGTTCCGACAACTGCCCGGCCGCAACCACCGGCAAGATGCTGAGCCCGAAGGTCTTCACCACCGATCTTCGCGACCACATGTACGCGCGGCAGGAAGAGTTCCTGGAGCTGGGAGAGATCCCGCGCGTCGACCTCAGCCTGAAACCGGCGGAGGAGTCCAAGCCCGAGGCTGAGGCGGAGGACAAGCCGACCGCCGAGGCGGACGCGGACAAGACGAAGGACGCCGCCGCCGATGGGGCGAGCTCGGACGCAGACGGTGCAGACAAGAAGCCGGAGTACAAACCGGTTGATCTCGTGCCGAACGTCGTGCACGAGGATGTGCTCTGGGCCTGCACGACCTGTCGAGCCTGCGAAGAGCAGTGCCCGGTGATGATCACCTACGTCGACAAGATCGTGCAGATGCGGCGCAACCTGGTGATGATCCGGGGCGAGCATTTCCCGCAGGAGCTCAACAAGCCATTTCAGGGCATGGAGACCAACGGCAACCCCTGGAACCTGTCGCGCGTGGACCGGGCCAGCTGGACCGAGGGGCTCGACGTGCCGAAGATGGCGGACAACCCCAAGGCGGAGGTGCTGTACTGGGTCGGCTGCGCCGCCAGCTACGACGACCGCGCCAAGAAGATCGCGCGCGCCACGGCGAGCTTGCTCAAACAGGCCGGCGTCGACTTCGCGATCTTGGCCGAAGAAGAGACTTGCACCGGGGACTCGGCGCGTCGGGCGGGGAACGAGCTGCTCTTCATGATGCTGGCCGAAGCCAACATCGCCACCATCAACGGCTACCAGGAGCAGGGCGGGGTGAAGAAGATCATCACCACCTGCCCACACTGCTTCAACACGCTGGGCAACGAATACCCGGATTTTGGCGGCAAGTGGCAGGTCGTTCACCACGCCGACTACCTGCTCGAGCTGGTGGCGCAGGGCAAGTTGAAGCCGAAGCACGGCGTCAAGGGTCGCGTCGTCTACCACGACTCCTGTTATCTCGGCCGCTACAACGAGATCTACGAGTCGCCGCGGGAAATCCTGAAGCGCATCCCGGGCGTCGAGCTGGTCGAGGCGGAGCACTTCACGCGCAACAAGGGGCTCTGCTGCGGCGCCGGCGGCGCGCAGATGTGGATGGAAGAGCAGAACAAAGATCGCGTGAACGTGAAGCGCACACTCCAGCTCCTGGAGACCGGCGCGACGACCATCGCAACGGCGTGTCCGTTCTGCATGACGATGCTCACCGATGGCCTCAAGGATCAGGAGAAGGAAGGCGAGATCCAGAACCTGGACATCGTCGAGCTGTTGGCCATTGCTTGCGCTGACGAGAGCGCTGACAAACCGGCAAAGACTGCCGCGGCGGAGACTGCCCCCGCGGCAGAAGAAGTCGCCAGCGAGGCTGGATAGTCCGGCGCGCGGCCACGTGGTCCTCCGACGCTCGAGCAGTTATACTCCCCGCGATGTCCGCATCCCGTTTCGGCCCTGGCTTCGAAGATCTCTCCGGGCAAGGTCTGCCCGAAGAGGCGCCGCTGCCGAAACAGTTCGTGTGTGACGCGTGCGGCGAGCGCTTCGACGGCCTGCCGGGCGGGGCGGGGTTGTTCCTCTGGACTCGCGGCGACGAGGTTCGTTACGAGGAGCCTCCGCTGTGTGAAGCTTGTGCCTCCGAGATCACGGTCGGCGCGCTGCTTCGCTTCGATTTCGACGAAGAAGAAGAGGGCTGAGAGCCGCGCTCACTGCAAGATCGCGTCGGCGCGGTCCACTCCCTTGACCGGTGGCCGCCGTTCCAGCAGCTCGAGGGCGGTGGCGCGCAGCACCAGCGACGACTCGGTTGCCTTCACGACCTCTCGCAGCTCCGTGCGCTTGCAGACGGGCAGCAGCGGAATCGCGATCTCCGGAGGTGTCCCCGGATTTAGCACGACGGTCAGCCTCACCCGACTCCGACTGAGCCAGCGCAGCGACTGGGAGATCTCCCGCAGCACCTCGAGGCGGGCCGGGCGTCGCGCCGCAAGGCGCACCACGTCGTCCTCGGTGAGCTTGGGGTTCTGGAGCAGCAGCCGAATGACGAAGGGGTGCGGATCCGACAGCAGCTTGTCGAACGAACGTCGATTGGGCCGACGCGCGAGCGAACGACGCTCGCCGAGGGTCAGCTCCCGCCCGGCTCCGTAATCGGGGACCGGTAGGTCACGCGCCGGCCGATCGACCATGACCGGTGGCGGTGCGCGCCTCAGCAAACGCGCCAGTCCCAGCAGGTGACGCGCGCGGGCTTCCTCGCGCAGCTCGTCCACCAGCTCACACGGGCCCGTGCGAACGAAGAAGATGGCCACGGCCAGGAGCGCCTCACGCGCGTCGGGATCCGAGCGTTCGCTCTGATCACAAAGTTCGTCGAGCAGGCGAGCGCTGTCGCGAACGGGCATCTGTTCGAGCTGCTCGGAGAGCCAACCCACGCGGAGTCCGGTGTCGGCGAGGCCGAGCAACAGCCGCTTCAGCCTCTGAACGTCGCTCACGGCGTCAAATGGTACCACCCCGCGGTGACGGCGCTAAGCTCCGAGCCCGTGGCTGTCACCGAGCTGTTGAACACCCTGGCCGGTGCTTGGCGCACCCGGGTCGGTACGGCCTCGCGCCAGGCGCTCCTGGGAGCCATGGTGCTCGCGGTCACGGGGGGTGCCCATCTGGCGCGGCAAGGGACGCCGGCCGCGCGGGCCGGCACCGCCGGGATGATCCTCGTGGTCTTCGTCGCGATGATCGTGCGCGCGGTGCGCGAGCGGCGGACGTACCGCGATCTGCGGCGGACCATCACCGAGGTCGTGCTGCCGGCCGACCGTGACCTCGGGCTGCGCACGCTGCGCGCCGTCTCGCTGCTCGAGCGCACGGCCAAAGACGACAGCGCCGGTTCAGCGGAGCTTGCGCACCTGCACTTTCAGCGACTCGTGGCGCGTGCCTCCGTCGAAAAGGTCGAGGCGACGGCCACCCGACGCGCACGCATCTGGCAGCTGGGTCTGCTGGTCGGGTTGTTGGCCGCGACCGGCTCCTTTGCGTTCGGGCCCATGCGTGTGGTCGAGGGCCTCGACGTGCTCTTCGCGCAGAAGGGGCGGGCGCCGCTGCCCTTGGCCTGGCTCGACTACATGCGGGTGACCGCCGAACCACCGGCGTATCTGAAGCTACCGGAGCGGTCGGTGCTCCCCAGTCTCGGCTCTCGCCATCCCGAAGGCACGCTGCTCACCGTGCGCGGCGTGCCGCGGCGCGATGGTCGGCGTCTGGTGCTCACCGATGGCGAGTCCGAGGTGCCGTTCGTGAGTGATGGCACCGGCGGCGTCGTGGCCCGCTGGACGGTGCTGCAGACCAGCGAGCTGGCGGTCGCCGCGCGCTTTGGCTCGGTGCTGATCACCGAGCTCGATCCGATCCCGCTCGCAGCAGTGACGGATGCGGTGCCCGAGGTGACTCTCGAGGGTGCGCCGAAGTCTCTCGAGCTCAAGACCCTCGAGAGTCTCCCGCTGCACTACGAGGCCAGCGATGACCACGGGCTTCGGCAGATCGATCTGGTGCTTCGGGCGGGGGATCGCGAGGACCGGCGGGTGCTCGCCCGGCTCGACGGCGAGAGCATCTTCGAACGAGGAGCTCACGTGCTCTCTCCGCGTGATGGGTTTCTGAAGCGTATGTACCTGCCGATTCAGGTCGGCATCGAGGTCCGGGACAACGACCCGATTCGCGGCCCGAAATGGGGCAAGAGCGCGACCATCACCTTGATCCCGCCAATTGTCGGTGAGCCCGAGGCACTGCGTCATGCCGGGCTCGACAAGGCGCGGGGTGAGCTGATCGATTTTCTCGCGTGGCAGCTGGAGAAGGTGAGCGCGAAGGAGGGTGAGCCGGTGTCGCGTGACGAGAAGGACCGCGCGCGGCGCGCGGCCGACGCGACCCGAACGGCGCTCGACAAGACCTATGGCGGGTTGCTCGTTCCGGCGGGCTTGCGCGCCTTCGTTGCGGGGCAGATCCGCCAGCTGGAGCGTGCGCCACGCCCCGGTGAGTCTCGGATCCGACGTACCGAAGACGTGACGCTTGCGCTCGACTCGGTGCTCCGCGCGCTGTCCACGCGGGACGCACAAGGCGTCTCCAAGCGGCTCGCGGACGTGGTCGAGGAGATCGCCGACGGGGCGAAACAAGCGCGTGAGACCGAGAAGAAGACCATCGGGCTCGCGCGCCTCGACACGGCACTCGAGGCGGCCAACGCCGGAGCGGGACGGCTCTCGGAGCTCGGGCTCCTGGGGCGCGACCTGGGGGGTGTGGCTCGCGCAGATCTGGGACGCGTGAAGCGCGCGCGGCAGACCGAAGACCTGACCCACGTCGAGCTCGCGGCGCGTCACCTGGCCGCCCGCCTGCGGCGCCCGAACCCCTCGTTCGGCAGCGCCCAACGCGGCGGGGTCGAGTCGGGCTCGCCGGGACAGCGCGGGGCATCGAGCGGTGAGCCGTCGGACGCCAACGACCGCTTCGACGAGCTGGCCGCAGAGCTCGAGCGCCTGGCCGTCGACCACGGCAACGAGATCGGCAACGTGGAGCGCGGCCTCGCCGAGGCGGAGCAGAGTGTCGATCTGGAGAACCTGCGAGGTGAGGCCAAACAGCGCGCGGAGGCGCTGCGCCGGGCGTTGGCCGAGCTGCCGCAGTTCAGTCACACCCCCGGTTCGGCGCGATCGTCGGCGTCCCTTGGCCGCGAACACGGCGGGGCGATGGCGGAATCGCTGGAGCGCCTCAGCCTGGGTGACGCGGTTCAGAGCGGAAAGGACGCCCTCAACGCCCTGGACACCGCCGAGAAGAAGGCCGGAGCTTCGGCCAACGATTTCTTGGATCGTGAGGAGCTGAGCGCGGCAAAACGTGAGCTGCGCCAGCATCTGTCCTGGGCCGAGCAGCGTCTGAGTGAGCTCAAACAGAACGCGCAGGGCAGGGCACGAGCGGGCATGAGCTCGTCGGGGGAACGCGAACAGGAGATGTCCCGTCGAGCGGGGAACCTCGCATCGCGCGGGAAGCAAGGTGACACCGCGCTGCCCGAGGACGCGCTGGAGAACCTCGAGAAGGCGGAGGGCCTGATGCGCGAGGCGGCCCGCTCGCTGATCGACGGCAAGGGAGATCGAGGCCTCGAGCTGCAGCGCCAGGCGCAACGACTGCTCGAACAGGCAAACACCGGTCAGACCGGCGACGAAGAAGAGCCCGCACCGCGAGAGTCCAAACCTCGCGACTCGCACGGCGATCGCGGCAAGGAAATTCGTACGGGTGGAGAGGTGCCGCGCGATCAAGACAAGCGCCGTGCCGAGGAGTTCAGGCGGCGCGTGGTGGAGGGGCTCGGCAAGAGCAAGGACGAGCGCCTGGCGCCCGCGGTGAAACGTTACGCGGAGGGTCTGCTGCGATGAGAGCGTGGATTGGCCTGCTGCTGCTCGCGCTGACTCTCTTGCTCTCGCCGGAGCTCCACGCTCAAGCGCCGAGCCGCGCTCAAGCCATTGCCGACGCGATCACCGAGCTGGACGTGGACAAGGCCCGCACCCTGCTCGAGAAGCTCGAGTCGGCCTCCCCGACCATCGCCTTCGAGCGCGCCCGCCTCGCCATCTACGTTGGAGATTGTGATACGGCCGCGGCGATCCTGGCCTCCGCGGAGCTGTCTTCCACGCCAGAAGGTGCAACGTTGGCGGATCTGGCCAGGAAATGCGCGGGGGGCACCGCCGGCGCACTGGTGGAAGAAGATCACGACGCTGGCATCTGGATCCGCCTGCAAGACGAGGCCGATCGCCCGCTGGTGCCGCTGATCGTCGAGGTCGCGGCCCGCGCGCGCAAACAGATCGAGGCGGATCTGGGCACGGTCATGCCGCGTCCGCTGCGGATCGATCTGGTGCGAGATCTCTTCACACTCTCGGCGCTCACGGGGCTTCCTCTCACCGCTGCCGAGACGACCGGTACCGTCGCGGTGGCGCGCTGGGGTCGCGTCACCATCATCTCTCCTCGCGCTACCTTCCTGGGTTACCCGTGGGAAGACACCATGGCGCACGAGATTGCGCACCTGGCGCTCACACGAGCGACCCGCGACCGTGCGCCGCTGTGGTTGCAGGAGGGCATCGCCAAGCGCGAAGAGACCCGCTGGCGTTCGCCGCGCCCGTTCGATCAGACTCCCTCGGCGGACTCCGTTGCGCGCGCGGCGCTGAAGAGCGGCCGCTCGGTCGGCGTGGACAAGCTGGGGCCTTCGATCGCGATGCTCCCGAGCCCGGACGCGGCGGCCACCGCCTTCTCGGAAGTGACCAGCTTCGTTGCTTACTGGGTTCGAGAGAACCAGGTGTCGGGCCTTCAGATGTTGATGGCAGATCTGAAGGGCACGGGCAGTCAGGACCCGAGCGAAGCGCTGCGCAGCGTCAGCGGTTACGACCTGCAAGCTTGGATCACGAAGTGGCAGCTGTGGTTGCTCAGCCAACCCGAGGTCGCACCGGAGGCAGAGCCGCATCCCGCAAAGACGGCGGCGCGGGCGGACGATCCGGTGAGGCGAACCCGCCTCGGGGATCTGCTGTTTGCGCGCGGCCACGCGGCGCAAGCGGCGACACAATACGAGCCTGCCGTGAAGGCCGCGCCTCGCGAGCCCGCGCTCCGGTTTCGCTGGGCCCGAGCGCTGGCGAGCGCCGGCCGTGACGCCGACGCTCGCGCATCCCTGGGCAAGCTCGAGGACGTTCGGGCCATTCACGGAGGCTGGCAGGCGCTCACCGGGCGGTTCCTGGCCGAATCCGGCCAGGGCTCGGCCGCCGAGCTCGCCTTTCGCCTGGGCGTCGCCGTGGACCCTCTCAGCGAGGATGTGGCGTGTGAGGGGCACGGGGCCCCGCACCGTCGTGATGCGCCAAAAGCCCCTCTTCCTGGCGATGCGCGGCGTCGGGCGCTGTGTGAGGCAGCTCGGGCATTGCCACGAGATTGACCCTAGGGCGCGGGCCGCCTAGCATCGGCCGTCCATCTGTGCGAAATCAGATGGCTCTTCCGCCAACCCGGTCTACCGCGTGCTCGATTGAGGACCACCGGTGAGTGCAGCTACCTACGCCGCAGCGCAGCTCCTGAAAGTGCTTCCGCGAGTGCGGATCAGCCGGGCTGTAGGCAGATTGTGCGAAAAGCCACTCGCGCCCCCGATGTCCCGCGCCATCGAGCGGGTCTATTCGAGCGTGTATCGAGTGAACATGGGTGAGGCTGCGCCGAAGGCGGGGGCCTACCGGAACTTCGACGAGTTCTTCACCCGCAACCTCAAGCCCGGGGCGCGCCGCATCAGCGACGACGTCGTCGTGAGCCCTGCGGATGGTGTCATCGAGGCTACCGGCCCCATCGACAGCGGATGTCGAGTCTTCGTCAAGGGTAGGCCTTACGACGTGGCCGAGCTGGTCGGTGATTCGAAGGACGCCACGCGCTTCGCTGGCGGCGGTTTTGCGGTCGTCTACCTGTCACCTCGGGACTACCACCGGGTTCACTCACCGGTCGAGGGTGAGCTGCGGCTGGTGCGCGGGATCCCCGGCGATCTTTATCCCGTGAACAAGATCGGAGAGCGCCACTTTCCGCGATTGTTCGTGCGCAACAATCGCGTTGCGATCGCCATCGACACCGCCGGACTGGGCCGCGTCTACGTCATCATGGTTGGTGCGGTGATCGTCGGTAGGATCAGCGTCCAGGCCCTCGATGCACCAGCCGTCCCCGCCGGTGATCACTTGCTCGACCCGCCAAGCTCGGTGAAACGCGGGGACGAGCTCGGCACATTCCACTTGGGCTCCACCGCAGTGCTGCTGGTAGAGCCTGGCATCACCTTGGCCCGTTCCGTCGGACCCATCCGGTACGGAGAATCCTTGCTGAAACCGGCATGAGCGACGAGCTGGACGACGAAGCGCCGCCGGACATTCCGGACATCTCCTCGGATCCCGAGGTGGCGCCGATCCCTGCTCTGCCGTCGGAGTTGCCTCCGCCGCCGCTCTCCGCGCGGGAAGTTCCGCGCGCCCAGGCGGACTCCGAGCTCGATGTGGACATCGACGTCGAGCTGCCGGGCGGAGCTCCCGAGAGTGAGCCGGCGCCGAGCGTCGAGCTGATTGAACCCGAGCCGGAGAGACCGGCACCTCCACCGCGCAAGCGCATGGCAACGAACCCGGCGACGCCGGTCGCCCGCGCCAGCATGCCCGCGCCCGCCGAAGAGAGCGGAGACGGCGAACCGTCAGCGGAGGCCCTGCGCGCACCGCGGGCGCCGTCCATTCCGGATCTGGGGCTCGACGAAAAGACGACGCGTATCGAGCGCTCCGAGTCGCCGAGTGAGCACGAAGACACCCTGCGTCGGTTGCCCGCGCCTGGCGAGTTTGCGGAAGAGGATCTCGAAGAAGCCACGACGCGCATGCCCGAGACCGCGCCGCTGCGTACACCGTCCGCGCCGCCGCGCCCCGTATCCCAGCCGCCGCGACCGGTGAGCCAGCCGCCGCGACCCATCTCACAACCTCCGCGTCCGGTCTCACAACCTCCGCGCGCCGAACCGCCGACTGCAACCGCGACTGCGCGCCGCAACGAGTCCGAGCCGCCCACACAACCTTGGAATGCACCCCCGGATCTGTCGGGTGACGGCGAGAGTGCAGCGACCTCTTATCCGCCCCCACCGCTCGTGGTCGACGCTCCGGATGAACCGATCGAGTCCCCGCCGACCTCGCTGAAACCAATGCGCATGATCAGCGTCAAACACGCTGAACGCGCTAGAGTGCCCGCTCTGCCCGCGGATCCCGCGTCGGTCGCGCCCGCGGACGCTCCGGCGCCGGCGCCGGCGCCCGCTCCGGCCGCAGCGCCGAGCGCTGCAGTCGCGCCCCAGACTCCACCAAGCGCTGCCGCCGCGCCGCCGACTCCACCAAGTGCGGCCGCCGTGCCGCCGCCGCCGCCGAGTGCGAGCACGGAAGCGTCACCGGTGACTCCCGTCGAGGTGGTGCCAACGGTCGAACCGCCCACGACGCGGCCCCGTCGGGACTCCGTTCCGGTCCAGCGTGTGGACGTCTCGACTGCCGACGAGCTCTCCGACGACGACATTGCCCCGGATTCCGACGGAGAAGAGGACGGTGACATTTCGTTCCCCGCCGACGAGCGCTCCGACGCCGCCGCGGCCGAGCAGCTGGCGGACGTCGAGATCCCGGTAGAGCGCGAGAGCGAGCCCGAGATCGCGGTGGTCATCGAGGAGGAGAAACCGCCGCCACCGCCGCCGCGCCGTGATCCGCCGAAGCCGCCCTCCGTTGCCGAAGCCAAGGAAGCGCAGCGCAGCAAGCAGCGCAAGGCCTGGTGGGAGGAGCTGTTCGGCGAGGACTTCGCGCGAGCCAACGCCAAGCTCAAGACTCCGCAGATCGTCCGCGAGGCAGACTTCATCGAAGAGTCGCTGGGTGTCGCCAAGGGTGGCGTACTGCTCGACCTTGCGTGCGGCGGGGGTCAGCACGCGGTCGAGCTCGCGCAGCGAGGATATGGCGTGGTCGGTTACGATCTGTCGCTCTACCAGCTCGCCGTCGCAGCGGACTGTGCGCAGGAGGTCGGCCAGAAGCTGAACCTGCTTCAGGGCGACATGCGCGAGATGGCGTTCGAAGAGATGTTCGACGGCATCTACTGCTGGAACACGAGCTTCGGATATTTCGAGGAAGAGAAGAACGCCGCGGTGGCGTCCCGCATCTTCCGTGCCCTCAGGCCGGGGGGAATGTTCCTGCTCGACGTCGCCAATCGCGACTTCGTCGTCGCCAACCAACCGGCGCAGACCTGGTTCGAAGGCGAAGCGTGCGTTTGCATGGACGATATGGCGGTGGACTTCATCACCAGTCGTCTGAAGGTGAAACGCTCCCTGATCTTGGACGACGGTCGCACCGCAGAGTGTGGTTACAGCATTCGGCTATACTCGCTGCACGAGCTCGGCAAGATCCTGCACGACGCCGGCTTCCGGGTGACCGAAGCCAGTGGGCATCCATCCACGCCGGGGGTGTTCTTCGGCGCAAGCTCCCCGAGGATCCTGATCCTCGCACAGCGCCCGTGAGCTTTTTGCGGGAGTGAGACCCGGTCTCACTCACACGTGACGCTGACGCCGACGCTCTTTTCGGCGCAGCTGCAGGCGCTGCCCAGCACCTGTTTCACGCACGCACACGTCGCGCTGGCAGCGCACTCCGGCAGCCACGCACAAGCCGGGCCGCCGCCCGCTTTTTCGTCGCAGTAAAAACCCTTGGGGCACAGCCCTTTTCCGCACTCGAAGCAGCTGCCGTCCTGACACGGAGAGCTGGCTGCCTCGGTCTCGCTGCCGGACTGCTCGCCGCCCTCGCCGGTTTCGCCGCTGGATTTCTGGCCGTTCTTCTGGCCGGCGCTCTTCGCCGGGCTCGCTGTGCCACCACCGCAGCCCGACCCGCAGATGGAGGCCGACAAGCCGGCGAGGACGCTGATGAAGAAGGCGTGTTTGGCGCGCAGCGACACGGAGCGAAAGGTATACGCCCTGGCGCACGCGGGTTACAAGCTCGGTGTGAGCGTCATCCGTGCCCTCGAGAGCGCGCTGCCGGGCGTCACCGTCAGCGAGACGAGCCCCGATCGTCTGGCCTATGCCCGCGACCTCTGGCCCCGCCGGTTGCTCGACGTTCGCGCAGGGCGCCCGGATCTGCACCAGCCTCGGGCGGTGGTCTGGCCGCGGAACACCGACGAGGTGATCACCCTCACGCGCATCGCGCGCGAAGAAGGCCACTGTCTCGTGCCCTTCGGCGCCGGCAGCGGTGTGTGCGGCGGCGTGGATCCGAATGAGCGCACCATCGTCGTCGATCTGAAGAAGATCCGGGACTACTCCATCGATTCGACCGCACCGCTGCTCGATGTCGGAGCGGGCGCCATGGGCATCACGCTGGAAGAGGACATCCAGCGCGCCGGCTTCACCATCGGGCATTTCCCGTCGAGCATTCTGTGCTCGACCGTCGGCGGTTGGGTCGCGGCGCGCGGCGCCGGTCAGTGCTCGGGGCTCTACGGCAAGATCGAGGACATGGTCGTGTCGCTCGACTGTGTGCTCGGCACCGGTGAGGCCGTCACGCTGCGCCGGCGCTTCGACGGCCCGAGCCTCGTCCCGGCCATCATCGGCAGCGAAGGCACCATGGCCATCATCACGCGGGCGAAACTCCGACTGCATCCTGCGCCGATTGCCCGGGCGTACGCCGCGTTTTCCTTCGCCGACACCGAGTCCGGGTGGGAGGCACTCCGGGTCATGTACCAGGCGGGGCTGCGCCCGGCGGTCTCGCGCCTCTACGACCCCATCGACTCGGCCATCATGAAGTCCGGCTCGGTGCGCTCGGGTCGCCGCCGCCGAGGGCCGGGGACCACCAGCACTCGGGTTGCGAAGCTTGCGCGTACGATCCTGAAGGTACCGCGCGCCCTCAACGCGGTGATCCAGGCTGCCGAAGGCAACTTGCTCGGCGGCGCGACCATGGTCCTGGTGTTCGAGGGGCTCTCGGATCCCGCTCACGCCGATTGTGAACGCGCAGCTCGCATCGCGCGGGAGCTCGGTGCACGGGCGCTGGGGGAGGGCCCGGCGCGCAAGTGGTTCGCGCATCGTTACAGCGTCAGCTACCGCCAGGCGCCGGTGTTTCGCCTGGGTGCGTTCAGCGACACGATGGAGGTCGCCGCGCCGTGGTCCAAGCTCGCTGCGTTGTACGACGGCGTGCGCGAAGCACTGGGTGAACACGTGCTCGTCATGGCGCATCTCTCCCACGCCTATCCTGACGGCTGCAGCATCTACTTCACGTTCTCCGGCTCCGCCGACAGCGACGAGGCGGCGATCGAAAAGTACGACGCCGCCTGGCGCTCGGCGCTTGGCGCCGCCATCGCGGCGGGAGGCACTCTCAGCCACCATCACGGCGTGGGGCGCAGCAAGGCGCCGCGTCTGGGTGAAGAGCTGGGATACGGGGTCGAGGTGGTGCGTCGCATGATGCAAGCGCTGGATCCCCACGGCATCTTGAACCCCGGCAACCTCACGCCGCGAGCCGACGTGCCGATCCACGAGGTCGCTGCGGCCGAGCCCTTCCTGCCCGGGCACATCGATCAGGCGTCGCTGCTCGCAACCTTCGACGGGCAGACGTCGCTCGCCGAAGCCGAACGACAGCTGACCCAGCGCGGGCTCACACTCGGCCTCGAGAGCGAGCCCGGACAGCTGAAGATTGCAGCGTTCGTCGCCGCCGGCATGCCGGGTCTGCGTGATCGCTGGAGCGATCCGGTTGCCCAGCCCCTCGCGGGTTTCTCGGCCGAGCTCGGCAACGGCCGCCGGTTGGTGGTGCGTCCGGCGCCGCGTCGTGCGGTTGGCCCCGACCTTGCCGCCCTGTTCACCGGCGCGGGTGAGGCCGTTGGCCGCATCGAACATGCAACGCTGAGCGTGCACCGACAGGGCTCTGCGCCTGCGCGTGAGCTCACGTTCATCGGCGACCGAAACCCGAGCGCAGATCCGGCCGAACGAGCCGCGTGGCAGCGGGTCATCACCCGCGTGAATCAGCCCTGAGCGGACAGCAGCTCGAAACCACCAAGTCGGCTCAACGCCTGCTCGACCAGGACCCGATCGCCGTCCTCGAGCGGCGACGAGTCGGCGCGGTGAAGCGCATACCGCAGGGTCGCCGCCTCGAGCGCGGTCAGCGCCGCGGTTCGATCGTACGACAGGCCATCGACGCGGAAGCGGAGCAACACCTGCCCGTCATCGAGCACTGCCTCGCCGATGAGCTCACTCTTCTGGCGACCGCGGCCCAAGAGCTGACGGACGAGGCCCCGCACGCGCGCCGCCTTCCGCCGCACCTTGCGCGCGCCCGGCTCCTCGAACAGCCGGAAGAAACGGTTGCGGCTGAAGCTCGGCGGCACGAGGACCAAGGCGCAGAACAGCCCGTCGTCGTCGATCGGACGCCGACTTGGGCGATCGGGCTCCTGCTGCGCCTGGCTCACTGCCCCATGTTCGCCGCGAACGCGCCGCAGGTCGAGCATCAAGGTTGGTGCGCGTCGCCGCAGCGTGGTTCACGCTCATCGGCGCTAACACTTGACTTCGCCGACGGCGACTCAGCGAAGCCCTTGCCGCTCGAGCTCTGCTGCCTGGTGAAATGAAACCAGCGCGTCGATCAGCTCCGACAGGTCCCCTTCCATCACCCGATCGAGCTGGTACAACGTGAGCCCAATGCGGTGATCGGTGAGGCGATTCTGCGGAAAGTTGTAGGTGCGGATCTTCTCCGACCGGTCGCCGCTCTTGACCATGCCGCGCCGCTCGTCGCGCTGGGCCTCGGACTGCTTCTGCTGTTCGATGTCGAGCAGACGACTGCGCAGGATCTTGAGCGCTTTGCTCTTGTTCTTCAGCTGGCTGCGCTCGTCCTGGCATTTGACGATCATGCCGGTGGGCAAATGGGTGATCTGCACCGCGCTGTTCGTGGTGTTCACCCCTTGCCCGCCGGGGCCTCCGGAGGCCGCGATGTCGAAGCGCAGATCCTTGTCGTCGATGTTCACGTCGACGTCCTCCGCTTCGGGCAAGACCGCGACGGTGGCCGTCGAGGTGTGGATGCGACCCTGCGCCTCGGTCACCGGGACACGTTGAACCCTGTGTACTCCGCCCTCGAATTTGAGGCTCGAGTACACGCGGTTGCCCGTGACCAGCGCGATGGCTTCCTTGATGCCGCCTGCAGCGGCCTCGCTGGTCGACATCAGCTCGACCTTCCAGCCCTTCTGCTCGGCAAAGCGTGTGTACATGCGCAGCAGATCGCCGGCGAAGAGGGCCGCTTCTTCGCCGCCCGTTCCGCCGCGGATCTCGAGGATCGTGTTCTTGTCGTCGTTTGGATCCTGGGGCAAGAGCAGGAGCTGGAGCTGCTTCTCCAGCTCGACCAAGCGCGCTTCGAGCCTCGGCAGCTCGTCCTGCGCGAGCGCGCCGAGCTCCGGGTCATCGAGCATCTCGCGGTCTTCCTCTACCCGACGAGTCAGGTCGCGCCACTCGTCGAACGCCACGACCACGGCCTGGATCTGAGAGCGCTCACGGCCAAGGGACAGCAGTCGGGACGGATCGGCGATGGTCGCCGGTTCACACAGCAGCTGTTCGAGCTCCTCGCTCCGCCGCCGGACCGCCTCGAGCTTCTCGACCGGGAGCACGTCAGGCTGCCGGGCGCGCTTCGTTCAGCGCTTCGAAACCATCGAAGGTCGAGTCACCCTGCGCGGTCGCTCTGCCCTGCTCCCGCACGAGTGCGCTGCGGAGCGCGGCCAACGCCACCTCGAGCTGTGAGTCATCCGGTTCGATGGTGGTGATCTTCTGCACCAGGAAGCCGGGGTAGAGCAAGAGCGCCAACGGCCCTTTGCCCCAGCGCGCGAGGGCTCGCTGGATCTCGAAGGTGATGGCGGCGATGAAGGGCAAGAACGGCAGCTTCATCAAGAAGAAGAGCAGGTTGTCGCCAAGCTTGCCGAGGCCGAGCTGCGGCAAGAGCGGCCCGATGGCGGTGAACACCAGGATCGAGACCATCGCGACCATGACCAGGAATGTCGTTCCGCAGCGCGGGTGCAGCGTGGTCTTGCTGCGTGCGTTGGCGACGACGAGCTCCTGACCCGCCTCGTAGGCGTGGATCGCCTTGTGTTCAGCGCCGTGATACTGAAACACCCGGTAGATCTCGGGCATGCGCCGGATTGCCAGCATGTAGCCGACGACGATCAAGAGCTTGGCCGCGCCGGTGATGACCTGGAAGCGCGGATCGCGCACGTCGAGGCCGAGCTTGAACACACGGCTGGTTCCCTCGGCGAAGGCCTGCGGCAACGCCACGAACAAGCCGATCGCAAACAGGACGGTGAGCAGCGTGAACAGCGATTTGCCGGCGCCACCGTCCTTGCCCGAAGTGGGCGGGGGCGACTCTGGATCCGCGGTGACCAGCGCGATGATCGAGAGGGAGAGCGCCGCGAGCGTGCTCGGCCCACCACTCTTGGGTCTGGCGCCGCCGGCCTTTTCTTCGGCCTCCAGATCTTGCTCGTAGACCTCCGCACTGAACCTGAGGCAGCGACTGCCGAGCTTCAGGGCCTCGACCAGCGTCGTGATCCCTCGCACCAGCGGCCAGGCCTTGGCTCCCACGCGCGGATCGACCATCTCCTCTTCGCGCACCATCAGCGCGCCACCACGTCGACGTACGACCGCCGCGTACGAGTGCGGCGAGCGCATCATCACGCCTTCGATCAAGGCTTGCCCTCCAATGTAGGGGCGCGCGACTCCGTCGGTGGAGACGACCGGGGGCTGGTTCATGGTAGCCCGCTGAATATAGCGTCAGCTCTGGGAACTGCTGCCCCCGAGCTCAAATCTTTTTTCCGGTGAGAACCGCTCACGCCGTCTTCTGGGCGTAACGCTTCCGGAAACGATCGACGCGGCCCTGGGTGTCCATGAGGCGCTGTTTGCCCGTGTAGAACGGGTGACAGGCCGCGCAGACATCGACGGGCATTTCCTTCGCCGTCGAGCGGGTCTGGAAAGTGTTCCCGCAGGCGCAGGCCACGGTGATGACGTTGTACTGGGGGTGGATGCCGTCTTTCATGGCGGGGGCGCGGACCCTAGCGCCCCGGGTCCCGGTGTTCAAGCAATCAGAACTGGAACCGGCTTTCTGGGGTCCCAGCCGCCCTCCGGCGGGCTCCGCTCGCCCGAGTCGAAACAAAATCCTACAGTTACGTCAGGTTAGGTTCTCTGCCTGCAAATTTGACGTTACGTGAGATCTGTCCCATATCCAACGGGCCATGGCCGAAATATCCCGTCGAGAAGCGCTTTCGCGTCTCGGCGTGGCCAGCGGGCTGATCGGCGGCTCGGCCCTCGTGGCCAAACTCGCCTACGACCGCGGCGGATTGGACCTCTCCCGGTCCGAGAGTGAGCGGCAGGTCCGTGACTTCGGCGTGAAGGCCGTGGGGGACGCGGCCGTGATGGCCATCGCCAAGAGCTCCCGGGACGCGGCCGAGCTGACGCGCAAGGCGGTCGAGGGTCTCGGCGGCATGAAGCGCTTCATCTCCCGGGGTGACGTCGTTGCCATCAAACCCAACATCGGCTGGGACCGAATGCCGGTCCACGCCGCGAACACCAACCCCGTGGTCGTCGCCGAGCTGGTCAAGATGGCGTTCGATGCCGGCGCTGCGCGGGTGGTGGTCACGGACGCCTCGTGCAACGAGCCGAACCGCTGCTTCACCCGCTCGGGGATCTGGCGCGCGACCCACGCGGTCGGTGCGACCGTCATCCTGCCCGCCGCCCACCGCTTCCGCGAGATACGCATGAAGGGCGACGTGCTCGACCTCTGGCCGGTGTACACACCGCTGGTCAACGCCGACAAGATCATCAACGTGCCGGTGGCCAAGCACCACAACCTGTCGAAGTACACCGGGGCTATGAAGAACTGGTACGGCCTGCTCGGTGGGCGCCGTAACCGACTGCACCAGAACATCGACGTTTCGATCGCAGATCTTGCGACGTTCATGCGCCCGACACTCACGGTGCTCGATGCAACGCGAGTGCTGCTCCGGAACGGGCCGCAGGGTGGCAACATCGACGACGCAAAGGACATGCATCAGGTCATCGCCAGTCTCGATCCGGTGGCGGTCGATGCGTACGGCGCGACGCTGATCGGCGAGAAACCTGCCAACGTGAAGTACCTCGCCATGGGTGAGGAGCGCGGGCTCGGAAAGGTCGCCTGGGAGCAAGTGCCGCGCGTGGAGGTCTGAGTGTCCGAGCACACCCACGCTGCGCCCCACGATCTACCCAGCCCCATCCCGTGGCTCGGCGCTGCGGGGCGGGTCGCTCCGCTCGACGCGGAGCCGGTGCGCGCGCCGCCCGCCGTTCAACCGCCGGCGGCTGCTGCGAAGAAGGGCTGCGGCTCCGGCGGGTGCGGTTGCAAGTCGGGTGGGGTTTCGGCTGGCGCGGTCGACGCGAGCGCGGCGGGCACCTCCGCGAGCGGGGCTGCCTCGCCGAAGGCCGGCGGTGGGGGCGAGAGCGCTGGTTCAGCATCGACTCCCACGCGCGTTCCACCGCCCTCGGGCTTCAATAGGTGGGTCAAGAGACGCTTTGGCCCGCGCAAGCTGCCCGGCTCGGGGATCCCCGCGCGAAAGATCATTCGGTTCCTGGCTGGCGCGCGGGTCGTGGCGCAGGCGGTGTTCCTCGGGATCTTCTTGTGGTTCCTGTTTGCGACCGCGTTCCGCGGCACGTTCGCCGCCGCATCCGACAAAGCGATCCGCTTGCCGCTGCCGGTCGAGGCGTTTCTGCTGGCCGATCCCTTCGTCGCGGCGATGACGCTGCTCTCGACCCACACGGTCTACCGCGGGCTGGCGTGGTCCCTCGTGATCTTGACGCTGACGCTGCTCTTCGGGCGCGTGTTCTGCGGCTGGATCTGTCCGTTCGGAACGCTGCACCAGTTCTTCGGTTGGATCTTCCCGAGTCGTTATCTGAAGGGGAACAAACGGGTCGAGTCGAACAAGACCAAGGGCTGGCAATCCGGCAAGTACTACCTGATGTACGGCTTCCTGGGTGCGGCCGCCGCGGGTAGCGCGGTTGGCGGGCTGTTCGATCCGATCTGCGTGGCCGTGCGCGCCATCGGCCTCGGTGTCGTGCCCGCGCTGCAGTACCTGGGCATTCGCGGCGCGACCGTGGCGGCGTCGACCAACCTGCGCTCGGTGCAGAACGCGAGTGATGGCGCGCAGGACTTCCTTGCGCAGACCATCTGGACCGCGAACCAGGGTTATTTCCACCAGACCTGGTTCATCATTTTCGCGCTGGTCGCCATCTTGTTCATGAACCGCATCATTCCGCGGTTCTGGTGCCGGGCGCTGTGTCCGCTCGGTTCGTTCCTGGGCGTGCTGTCGCGCTTCTCCATCTTCGGAATGGAGAAGGATCATTCGAAGTGCACCGACTGCAACCTGTGCCTGGTGCACTGCCAGGGTGCGGACAGCCCGCAGGGCGGGGTGAAACACCGGCAAGACGAGTGTTTCGTGTGTTTCAACTGTGAGACTGCCTGTCCCGAGGACGTGATCAAGTTCAAGTTCTTGCCCAACCGCAAGAGCGAGATCCTGAAGCCCGATCTGCAGCGCCGCACGATGCTGGCCACGACCGCGGCGGGCGCTGCGGCGATCCCGGCGATGCGCGTCGCAAACTGGCCGGACCGAGCGTACAGCGAGAAGGTGATCCGCCCGCCGGGCTCGGTGGAAGAGCGCGAGTTTCTCGAGCGCTGCATCCGCTGTGCGGAGTGCATGAAGGTCTGTCCCAACAACGCGCTGCACCCGGCGTTCTTCGAGGCGGGGCTCGAGGGGTTGTGGACGCCGATCCTGATCGCGCGCATTGGCTACTGTGAGTTCAGCTGTGTGCTCTGTGGCCAGGTCTGCCCGACCGGAGCGATCCAGAAGATCGACGAGAAACAGAAGATGGGCATCGGCCAGAAGCCGGTGAGCATCGGCACGGCGATGTACGACCAGGGCCGTTGTCTGCCCTGGTCGATGGCCACGCCGTGCATCGTGTGTGAGGAGTTCTGTCCGACCTCGCCCAAGGCCATCTGGGCCGAAGACGTCGAGGTACCGAAGCGCGAGAGCCACTACGAGGCGGGTGGCGAGGCGGCGAAGATGACCACCATCAAGGTGCAACGTCCCCACGTCGATCCGTCGCTCTGCATCGGCTGCGGCGCGTGCGAGAAGGTCTGCCCGATCGTCGACAAACCCGCCGTCTACGTGACCAACGCCGGCGAGACCCGCAGCAGGACGAACGTGATCCTGCTGGAGAACACCAGCTACTCGTCGTAGCGAGCTCCGCGCCCGGGCGAGCCTCGGCGAGGGCACGGGGTGGTGCTATCTTTGGCCGTATGGACGCTCTGAAGGCGCAAGTGAAGAACGGGCAGATCGTGCTCGACGAGCCGAGGGATTTTGTCGAGGGAGCGGAGCTGCTCGTTTTTCCGGTGACAGATCGGATGACTGCCGAGGAACGAGCCGAGCTCGAGCGCGCCGTCGAAGAAGGCGCCGAGGATTTCGAGCGCGGTGACTTCGAAGATGCACGCGAGTTTGCGCTGCGCCTTGCGGCCAGGCCGTGAACGTTTTCATCTCAAAGCGAGCCGGGCGGGCTGCCACGCGCATCGACGCACGCTGGCGCAAGTACGCTGACTTCCCCAACACCTTCGCGCTGGAGCTGCTCGAGGCGATCGATTTCCTCGGCTCTGTCGACACTCCTGGTACGCCATTGCCAACGGAGAAGCGCCCAGGCTTGAAACGGTTGCTGATGCCGAAGTCGCGGTGCCACATGTATTTCGAAATCGATGAGCGCAAGCAGATGATCCGCGTGCTCCACGTTTGGACGGCCGACGCGAGACCGCACCGAAGCTCTGATGGCTTGCCTTTTTGGCCGCCGAAAACCCGCCTCCCCGCGCGCGTGCGCGTCGGCGCTCGCGTCTCGGCGAGCGCGAAGCTAGGCTGAAACTCGCGTCTGGGATTTTCGTCGCTGCACGAGGATCTCGCCTCTGGTCTCTGACTTTCTAAGCTGCGAACGCGCCGGGAAAACCGAGCTGCGCGGTCGGCGCTCGCGACGGAGTCGAGCTTCACAGGGAAGGAAGAGGACGTCGAGGTCGGGCTCCAGTACTTCGGGAAGAGGTACTACGCGCCGGTCTTGAATCGGTGGATGAGTGCGGATCCGTTGGCGGTGCACGTGCCGGACGACGAGGCGGACCTGAACCTGTACGCGTACGTGAGCGGGGCGCCTGAAAGACATGACCCCCGGTCTTGGGTCCCGTGCGAGCCATGCCAGAAGCGATTCCGTCCCCCTATCGCCGATTGGATAGACCGCGTCGCGGCGGCGTGGAGGTCGCCGTCGCCGCTCAGAGTGCCGAAGGTTGTGGCCGCCGTGAACTGGGGCTTGCCAACAGCGCTGGCATCAGACGCGGTTGTCGCCGGGATTGGTGGCGTCACCACGGGCTCGCACGTCGCGTTTCGTGCGGCGAAGCCTGCAGAGCAGGGCGTCGCGTCCCTGGTACGCCGTCTCAGCCCGAAAGACCTCGGAAAGTATGCATCCACGGTAGTCGAGAGCGTCCAGAAGCGCGTGATGTGGGTCGTGGGCGAACACGGAGGAATGTCCCAGTTTGGCCGCCGGAAGGGGCTCGCCGAGTCGCATCATGGCGTGCTCAGCAAGTGGATGGAGACCCACTACGGATCGGCCTACAGCGCGGACAAGGCGCCGGGGGTGCTGATGTCGAAAGCGGATCACGCCAAGACCGTGGGTGCCACGAACACCTGGATGAGCGAGATGCGAGAGAAGATGGGTGGTGAGTTCAAGTGGGAAAAGGTCAGCGCTGAGGAGGCGCGCGGTCTTGCAAACCGCCTCTTCGACGCTGCAGGCACGCCAGCTTCGGTGCGTGAAGAGTACATGAAGCAATTCGATGCATTCCGCCAGACTCTGGATGCTGCAAAGAAGGCCGCCGCGCAAAGTGGGAAGAAATAGCGAGGTGATACTGTGACGAAGGAGTTTGTGGCCGTGCTCAATGCCGTCCACGAGAAGGTGATCAACGCGCCCGAGGAAGAGTGGGAAGCGAGGTACAACGCGCTCTCGCAAGTGGAACGTGACCTGTACGATGTGAACTTCTTTCACTTCGAGTACATCGGAGGCGGGCTCGGTGCCTACTTCACCAACTACGCGAGCGCACACTGGGAAGAGACTCTTCGGGCGCTGGAACGAATCGGGGCGCTAGAGGCGTACGAAATGCTCAACAAAGCCTGCGCACTATTCCCGGGCGGGAAGCCCAGCGCGAACCTGGAAGAGTTCGAAGACCAGGCGAACGATCCCGGGTTACAGGGACTGCTTAGAGCGCTTGGGGGATTTGATGATGTCCAATTGATGGAACGACTCGAGCTTTACTGGCGCGCGCAAGGTGAGCCGCGGACCGAGTAATGGCGCGTTGGCCCGCGGCGGGCGGTCCATCGATGTGCCGCGCCGCTCCGCGTGGAAGTCGAGCCGCGCCTCGCCGAGCTCCCGCCGTCGAGGCCCAACGCACCATTACACGGCCGCAGTGACGAGCAGCGCGACCACGCCGCGCCGTGCAGAGGGCGGCGCGGCGGGCCACGCCCGCCTCGGCGGCCGAGACGCCCGCCGAGACGATTTTCACTGCTGCTCCATGCTCGCCACGAAGACTTCGATCGCTTCGTGTCCGAGCTCGCCGAGTGCGTAGAGGCGGGCCTTGTCTTCGCCCTTGTTGGTGCAGGCGACGAGATTGCTGCTGATGAGGAGAAGGGGGATCAGACTCGAGAAACCCGGAGTGCCCAGCCCGTCGTCGGAGGGTGAGTTGATTGCGATCAGCTGGCCTCGTTGCATTCGGAGATTGAGCATCGTGCCGAGGGAATGCCCGTCAGCGTGTACCTGTGTGACTCGAGCGGAGACTCGCTGAACGACGAGGAGCGCGCAGCGCTGCACGCCGCGCTTGATCGCAGCATCGCCCAGGCCGACGCGGGACAGCTGATCGACGCGGACGAGGTCTTGGCCGCTCGTGTCTGGTCTCTGACTTTCCAAGCTGCGAACGCGCCGGGAAAACCGAGCAGCGCGTGCCGCGCTCGCGACGGAGTCGAACTTCACTCGGAAGGAAGCGCTTCGCGCGCTTCGAATTCCCCGATCACCAGAGAAATACCACGACGACGCAGACGATGACCGCCAGCGTGGCGAGCAGTCCCATGATGATTCGTTCGCGACTGAAGGGTGGGTACTTGTTGTACGCATGCTGGGGCGGACAGATCTCGGCATCACCTCGAGGGTCGAGATGGCGCGGCACGTCGGAGTTTGCCAGAGCCTGACGGTCTTGTTCGTCCACGTGGCGAGACTCCCATCAGGCGGGGGTGAGGTAAAGCCTCGTGGCCCGTCGCAACGGACAGTGGCGGCTCGCATTGCAAGAGATGACCTGCCCAAACGCCCGGACTTCGTGCGCTCGTTCACGGCCGCGCGCTGCGCGCGTACTCTGGACCACCGGCGCCGCACTGAGACGGCGGCCGCGAGCCTGGCAGGGAACGATGACGAAGCTCTCCGGACGGTGTTTGTGCGGTGCGGTCGCGTTCGAAGCGCTGCGCGACGGTGACGAGGGTGACGCCTGCCACTGTGGGCAGTGCCGGCGGTGGAGCGGCCACTACTGGGCGTCCGTGAACGTCGAGTTCGCGTCGCTCGTGCTGACGAAGGGCGAGGACCAGCTCCGCTGGTACGAGTCGTCGAAGCTCGTGCGGCGCGGGTTCTGCGTGAGCTGCGGCTCGGCGCTGTTCTGGCACGCGGATCGCCACGAGAAACACGCGCACCGAATCGCAATCGCGATGGGCTCCCTCGATGCCCCGAGCGAGCTTCGGCTCGCTCACCACATCTTCGTGGCTGACAAGGGCGACTACTACGAGCTCGCTGACGGACTGCCGCAGAAGCAGCGATACTGAGTCGGAGCCCTGGAGCGTGTGACTCCAGCGCAAGTCAGGCCCGACTTGCGATCGGTCAAGTCCAGACCAAACCGTTACACGGCGTGACCGAAGCCTGGCAGACCCCCGCGTAGCGTTCGAGCATGGAACAGGGCTCCACGACCAAACTCCTGCTCACCAGCGTGATCCGTCCCTTCGGGGGGCCCGGCGAAGGGGACAGCGTCGGCGCCGAGCTCTTTCACGCTCAGGTCACCCGGGCGCAGGGGCCCTTCAGCCTGCGTCAGGTGATCCGGGTATGGGCCATCGATTACCTGGCGGAGAACGTCACGACACCGACCGTGACGTTGCACTACCCATCCAGGCGCGAGCTAGTGCGCGAGCTCGCACGAGGCGGCTACACCCACGTGGGGATCAACTTCGTCGTCGCCACCTTCCACAAGGTGCGCGAGATGATCCCGCTGATTCGCAAGCACGCGCCGGGCGCCAAGATCATCCTGGGCGGTTATGGCACGGTGCTCCCGGACGCGGTCCTCTCGCCCTGGGCCGACGCCATCTGTCGCGAGGAGGGCGTACGCTTCTTGCGGCGCACGTTTGGCGAACCCATCGACGCGCCGATTCGCCATCCCCATGCTCCGATCCCCAGCGTTCAGGTGCTGGGGTTTCAGCTCCCGAGTGTCGTCGGCCACGTGACGGCCGGCCTCGGCTGCTCGAACGGCTGCGACTTCTGCTGCACCTCCCACTTCTTCAAGCAGAAGTACGTGCCCTTCAGCGACACCGGGCGCGATCTCTACGAGGCGCTGCTCCGCACCAAACGTCGAGCGGAGGCCGAGGGGCAGTCGATGAACAGCTTCATCGTGATCGACGAAGATTTCTTCTTGCACCGGCGCCGCGCGCTGGAGTTTCTGGACTGCGCCCGCGAAGGCGGTGAGGCGTTCAGCATCATGGGCTTCGGGAGCGTGCGAGGCCTCTCGCAGTTCGAGCCCCGCGAGATCGCAGAGATGGGCTTCGATCTCGTGTGGAACGCCTTCGAGGGCGCCGACGCGGGCTACCGCAAGCAACAAGGCAAGGGTTTTCCGGACCTGTACGCAGGTCTGAAGAGCGTCGGGTGCGCGACGCTGACCAGCATGATCATCGGCTTCCCGTACCAGACGCCGGAGAAGATCTGGGCGGAGTTCGAGCAGCTGATGGAGCTCGAGCCGGCGCTCACGCAGTGCCTGATCTACTTTGCGTTCCCGGGCACGCCGTTTCACGAGCAGGTGGTCCGCGAGGGGCGTTATCTGCCCAAGTTCAAGCGGGCGCCCGACCTGCGGCGCTGGGACGGCTTTGCGATGCACTTCGAACATCCGAGCTTCGAACGTCCCGAGCAAGTCGAGCACCTTCAGCGCGACATCTACCAGCAGGACTTCCAACGGCTCGGGCCAAGTCCGCTGCGGCTCGGACGGGTCTGGCTGACCGGCTGCGAGAGCCTGCGAAACGACTCGAGCCCGCTGCTCAGGCAGCGCGCCGAGCGCCTGGCGCGGGACGCGCGCGGCATGCTGCCGGTGACCGCCGCGGCGATGGCGTTCGGGCCGAACGCGAAGGTGCGGGAGAGCGCGCGCAGACTGCGCGAGGACATCGTTCGCCTGACCGGCGAGCTGAGCCTGAGCGAACGGGCGATGTGCGCCGGTGCGCCGGCAATGTACGCGGCGTCCCGCGCAGCTCGCTCGCTCGGGCTGGGTCAACAACCCGGCATGATGCGCAGTGAACATCGCCTGGGCGGTCGCGACGGTGTGCATTCGGCCGAGGTGTTCCGGCTGCAGGGTGGCCTCTCGGCGGGGTTTGCACGCGTGCTGCTCGAGGACCTGGCCGAGAATGCCCGACGCGCGGCCAAGCACTTTCGCAAACACCATGGGCGCTCGGATTTCGCCGCGGTCACCGCGACACCGCAGGCGATGCCACGGTCCATCCGCCTGCCTCCGACGACGGAGAGCGGAGTTGAGTGCGCGGCTGCGCGTGCTGTCTGATGCCCGAACCGAAGGCGAGCGCGGAAAACACGCTCAGCGAACCGAAGCGCGCGTCGCCAAAGTTCCGCGGCGCCTCCGGACGAGCAAGCCGACGGCGCACGCGCCGGCGAAAGCCAACGCACCGCCGCTCCGGGGTGCCGGCTCGTTGCTCGCGGCGCAGCCTTCTTCCGCCGATGGAGGCTCACGAACCAGGTGCTCGGGCACCTCCACGCTCTTTAATGACTCGGCGAAAGAGCCCGGGCTCGGGCAGAGCTCCTCGTCGAAGACCAGACCATCCAGCGCGTCGTGCACGATTACCTGGGCACAACCCGCGGACGAAGTGAGCTTCGGGACATCGAGCTTGGCGTCGTAGGTCACCGCGAGCGAGGAGGCCATGCCTTCGCCGACGCTGGCGGTTCCGAACGAGAGGTCGCCAAACTTGGAGTCCTTGATCTTCATCTCGACGAAGAGCAGCGTGGGTTCGTTGGTCGTCACGGTGAGGTCGAAGTAGCCCTCGGCCGGCTCGCCCTCGTAGGCGACGGGCACACAGCCCCAGACGTCATGCGGGGCGACGCTCAGATCGAGGCGCACGACCAGGTCCCGTTTCACGCGGCGAGGTGCGCGCTCCGTGGCCTTGAAGCGCCGCTCGTGGGCTGGCACGAGCTCGCCTGGGAGCGTGGTCGACAGCGTGTAGCGGGCTCCGGGGTCGAGAGGCTCTTCCGGCCGGAATAGCGAAAACGACCAGCTACAGAGCGCGAACTGCTGCAGCTCGCGCACGCCGACGAGCGGCAGCTCGACGCCGAGCTCATCCGTCAGCCGGGTCGTCGAACCCTCGTCATTGACGATCAGCCAAGGTCCATTGGCCGGCGACAGCCCGCTCGACGAGGCCAGAAGCACACGGTTGCCAGGTGTCTGGCACGAGCACGCCTGCGCGCTCTCCACTCGGAAGAGTCCGCACGCCGCGACGACGGAGAGAACGCAGACGAAGCGCATGACCCGCTCAGCTTCCCACGAATACTGGCCGCCGGCCGTGGCGAATCGCCGTCACGTCAGAACGAGTCGACCTCGAAGCAGTCCAGGCCCATGCTGAGAGGTTCGTCGAGCTCGTTCGTTTCATCCTCGAAGGGGATGAGTGCCCAGTCACTGCCCAGCGTGTCGTGGGCTTCGCCTCTCGGCGAGCCGTGATGCTCAATCTCGAACGCGTGGGCGGGAGCTCCAGGTCGCACGGTCATGCTGCACCTCTCGGGGCTCAGGCATCGCCCGAGTCCGAAGCCCGGGCCAACAAAATTACGTGGCACTGCCCTGAACACCCGAGCCGCTCCGCCCGCCGGTTGTGCCACAAATAACTGACCGGGGTTCTTGGCACACGTCCTCGGGATCATCCGATAATCCCGTCCGAGGGAGCGATGACCGCTTGATTCTAGCTCTGGCCTGGCTCTTGCTGAAGAACACCGATGCCATGGCAAAGGTGACCTCTTGGGTTTCGCGCGCCGCGCTGGCGGTGGCGCTGGTTTGGGGACTCTCCGGCTGTAGCCGCTCGGACGTGGACGGCAGCGGGACGGGCGGTACCGGCGGAACGGGGCCGTCGTGCGGCAACGGGGTCTGCGACCCGGCGGAGAGCTCGGCCACCTGCCCCGCGGACTGCGGCGGGTATTGCGGCGACGGGATCTGCGGCGCCAGCGAGAGTCCCGCGTCGTGCCCGAACGATTGCACCGCGGGCTGTGGCAACGGCGTGTGTGAGCCCGGAGAGAACGGCGTCTGCCTGAAGGACTGCCCAACGCTGTGCGGTAACGGACAATGTGAGGCGGGCGAGACCGTCGAGAGCTGCCCGAACGACTGCGCCAACTACTGCGGCGATGGCGTGTGTGATCCGATGGAAGGCCCCGAGAACTGCCCGCAGGACTGCGGCGGGTACTGCGGCGATGGCATCTGCGTCTACCCGGACAACCCGAACAACTGCCCGCAAGACTGCGGCGGCGGCTACTGCGGAGACAGCTGGTGCGGTCCGGGCGAAGACGGCTACTCCTGCCCGCAAGACTGTGGCGGTTCGTACTGCGGCAACGGGCTGTGTGAGTACGGCGAGGATGCCTACAGCTGTCCCAACGACTGCGGCTTCTGCGGCAACGGCCAGTGTGAGCCCTGGGAGGACTCCTACAACTGCCCGACGGACTGCGGGACCACCGGTTGGTGCGGCGATGGGAAGTGTGTTCCGCCCGAGAACCAGTACAACTGCCCCTACGATTGCGGCGCGACGGGCTACTGCGGCGACGGGAAATGCGTTCCGCCCGAGAACCAGTACAGCTGCCCGAACGACTGTGGAGCGCCGACCTACTGCGGCGACGGGAAATGCGTTCCGCCCGAGAACCAGTACAGCTGCCCGAACGACTGTGGAGCGCCGACCTACTGCGGCGACGGGAAATGCGTTCCGCCCGAGAACCAGTACAGTTGCCCGAGCGACTGTGGAGCGCCGACCTACTGCGGCAACGGCACGTGTGAGCCGGGCGAAAACGAAAAGACCTGCCCGAGTGACTGCAAGCCGGTCGTGTACTGCGGCAACGGGACCTGCGAGGGCAGCGAGAATCAGTGGACCTGTCCCAAGGACTGCCCCGGCAAATGCGGCGACGGGATCTGCGGGCTCGGCGAGAGTCCCAAGAGCTGCCCCATCGATTGCCCGCAGCAGTGTGGTGATGGGAGCTGTGGTCCGGGTGAGACGCAGAAGACCTGCCCCGTGGATTGCCCTGGCTACTGCGGCGACGGTTTGTGCGGCCTGGGTGAGGACCAGTACACCTGCCCGAACGACTGCGGGTCCGCCGGTTACTGCGGAAACTACATCTGTGAAAAAGGTGAGACCGAGTACACTTGCCCCAGCGACTGCGGTTATCCGAGCTACTGCGGCGACGGTTGGTGTGGGCCTGGAGAGAACCAGTACACGTGCCCCTACGACTGCGGCTACGGAGGTTACTGCGGCAACTACGTGTGTGAGCCGGGGGAGACGCAGTACAACTGCCCGAGCGACTGCGGCTACGGAGGCTACTGCGGCGACGGCATGTGCGGGCCTGGCGAGAACCAGTACAGCTGCCCCTACGACTGCGGGTACGGCGGCTACTGCGGTGACGGTTGGTGCGGACCGAACGAGAACTCGTACAACTGCTCGTATGACTGCGGTTACCCGAGCTACTGCGGTGACGGTTGGTGCGGACCAAACGAGAACCCGTACAACTGCTCGTACGACTGCGGTTACGGCGGCTACTGCGGCGACGGCAAGTGTGGGCCCGGCGAGAACCAGTACAGCTGCCCGTACGACTGCGGCTACGGTGGCTACTGCGGCGACGGCATGTGTGGGCCGGGCGAGAGCCCCTACACCTGCCCCTACGACTGCGGTGTGAGTGGGGTCTGCGGCAACGGCAAGTGCGAAGGCAACGAGTGGCAGACCTGCCCGTGGGACTGCGGGTCGGGAGGATCGGGCGGCGGCGGTCCTCCTCCCCCGCAGCCGAATTGAGCGCGCCCGGCGCGCCCACGGCGAGCTCTGACAGACCGAGGCTGCACTGATTGCTGAGGCTCGGTTCGGGTGGTAGACGCGAAGCTCGCGTCGGGGTCCGTCATGCGTCGGCTCGTGCTCTGCCTGTTGCTCGTCGCGTGTTCCTCCGAGAGCACCGACCAGGACGCCGCTGCGCCGCTCGTTTCCGGCCTGCACCTGGGCGGGGTCTCACTCAATCAATCCGTACAGATCCCCCTGATGGTTGCGGGCGAGGCTGTCGCCAGCGCCATCCCGATCGTCGGCGGACGGCGTGCGCTGCTGCGGTTGGCGGTCGAGCCGGAGGCGAGCTGGGAGCCTCGCGAGGTGGTGGCGCGGCTCGAGCTCGGCGACGGCCCGGCCATCGAAACGCGCTTGTTCCTCCAGGGGCCTTCGACCGACGCGGACCTCTCGAGCAGCCTCAACTTCGAGCTCGACGGGTCGCAGCTCGAGGCGGATACGACCTTCGCCGTTTCCCTGCGGGAGAGTGACGGCAAGTCCCGCGGGGCGCCCTCGGCTGGTGCGCGTTATCCGAGTGCCGGGCAGGCTGCGCTCGACATCAAGAGCTCCAGTTCCGCGCTGCATGTGGTGCTCATGCCCATCCGTTACTCCGCGGACGGCTCCAATCGCTTGCCGGAGCTGAGCGCCGACCAGGTGGCCAGCTATCAGCGGCGGCTCCAGGCCCTCTATCCCGCCTCCAGCGTCGACATCAGACTGCGCGAACCCGTCACACACGGCAGCGCGGTGACCGCAGACGGCAACGGATGGGGAGAGGCCTTGCAGTTGGTCCTGTCCCGCCGCAACCAAGACCTGAACGAGGGAACCGCCCTCGCCAACGAGTATTATTTCGGACTGGTGAACCCGGCCGACGACTTTGCCGCCTACTGCGCGGCCGGCGCTGCGGTTTGTGTGCGCGGGCTGTCCTCGCCTCCGCCATCGGCTGGCGACGACTTCGCCCGCGGGGCTGTCGGCCTCGGCTTCCCAGGTGATGCGTCGGTCGAGACCTGCGCCCACGAGCTCGGCCACACCCACGGGTTGCTTCACGCGCCCTGTGCGCCGCTCGGATTCATCGACAACGTGGATCCGAATTTCCCACACGCCGACGGTCGCATTGGCGCATGGGGTTACGATTTCGAGAGCCAGACCTTGGTTGATCCCGGCGGCACGGTGCGCGATTTCATGGGTTACTGCGAGCCGACCTGGGTCAGTGATTACACGTATCGGTTGCTCTTCACCCGCATGGCTCAGGTCAATCAGAGTGCGACCGCGGGGGGGGGTGGCGGCGGCGAGAAGCGCTTCATGGTCGCTGTCGATGCGGCCGGCAGCCTGAAGCTCGGCCCCAAGGTTCTTGTCAGGACCCCGTTTCCAGCGGAGGGCCGCAGCGTCGAGGTGCTCGGCGACGGCTCGGTGGTGCGCCGGCGTGTTGCGGCTCGTTTCCTCCCGTTCAGCCACCTGCCGGGAGGTTTCCTGCTGATTTCGGAGCCCGAGCCTGGCGATCGGGCGGTCCGTTTCGGGGGAGCTTCGTTCTCTTGGGGTATCGAGGGAAAGCCCTTGCCTTTGCACTAGTCTCGTAACGATTATTGGTTGAAATGAGCAACGTGGTGGAGACCCGCGCGGCAGCCTCGCGTGTGGCCAAATGGCTCGTCGACAAGGGTCGACCCGACGAGGCCGTCTCGTTGCTCGCGGCCTGGGCCGCCGCCGGTCCCAACGACAGCGAGGGGCAACAGCTGCTGGCCGAGGCGCTGCGCGTGGACCCGAGCGCACGGGTGGCGCAGCAAGCCTTCGAGCGGATGGAAGGGGTCCCGGGCGACCACTCCGATCTGGACGCTGCCATTGCGCACTACGAACCCGAGCAGGTCGCGAAGCTGGACGCCGAGGCACGACGCCCGAGCTTTCGTCGCGCTCAGATGGGGTTCAACAACAACATCAAGTTTCAAGAGCAGCAGTTTCACGTTCAGACCGAGGACTCCGGCCTGGATGCTCCACACATCATCACGCACTTGTTCGCCGACGGCGGACGCGTCATCAAGAGCCACAAGCGCGACTACACTGAGCACGTCGCTCGGGCTGACGTCGCGGATTTCGTCAAGCAGTTGATGAAAGGGCAGCACCTGGAGATGGTGCTGATGCTGCGTGAGGGGCGCTTCGCCGCGATCCTCGCCGGCCACGAGATCGGCGGCATGACGCTGCTCGCCGAGCCGCCGAACGTCGAGAACGTCAAGAAGCTGGCGAGCAAGAAGGAGGCTCGGGCGGAGGCAGGGCAGGTCGCGGTGCGGGAGGCGAAGTCCGCTGCGACAGCTTCTGCCGCACCGATCGAGCCGCCGCCCCCGACCCAGCCGTCCGCGCGTCCTTCGGCGCCGCGTCCGACGGCGCCACCCGCTTCGCGGCAATATTTCCGCCTGCACGTGCTGCGCAGCCTGTGGGGAGGTCCGGAGCGCTTCGAGCCGTTCGGCAGCGAGGCACTGATCGGTCGCGACGGCGAGATCGCCCTTGCCGGCGAGGTGTTCTGCCACCCGCGGGAGGCAATGCTCATCTTCAAGGAGCAGCGCCTGTGGCTTCAGGATCTGGGGCGGGGCAACGGAGTCTTCCTGCGCATCCGCACGCCCATCGAGCTCGAGTTCGGGGACGAGTTCGTGGTGGGTGACCAGCTACTGCGGATCGAGAAGAACCCGGTCGCAGACGACGGACCGGACCCTGCTCCCACCTACTTCTACTCCTCGCCGAAGTGGCCCTCGTCCTTCCGGGTCCTGCAGATCTTCAACGGCGGCGTCGTGGGTGCGTGCATCGTGTCGCGGGGCAACACCCTCCAGATCGGTTCGGCGATCGGGGATCTCGTCTTCCCCGACGACCCGTTGGTTGGGCCGCAGCACTGTCTGATCGAAGAACAGGCCGGCAGCGTGTATCTCACCGATCTCAGCTCGCGGACCGGCGTGTTCGTGCGCATCCGCGGACAGCAAGAGATCGAGCACGGTGACGAGCTACTCGTCGGGCGCACTCGTTTGGTCGTCGACCTCGGGCCTTCCCGCGGCGGTTGAGCACGGAGCTACCCGAAAAAAAAAGGGACGACCGAGGCCGTCCCTTTCAAACGCAAATTGAGGTGATGCAGCTAGGCTGCGCTCACCCCACGCGGCTCACTTCTCCGCTGCGTCGTCCTTCTTCTCCTCGCCGCCAGCCGGGGCTTCGGGAGTCTCGGGGGCCTCGGGGGTCTCCGGGGCCTTGGCTTCGGGAGTCGCCGGGGCGTCGGGGGCCTTGGCTTCCGGCATCTCGCCGCCGCCGCAGGCGACGGAGAGAGAAGCGATAGCGGCGATCGAGGCGAGAACGAGTGCATTGCGAATCTTCATTTTGGGGTCCTCCTACACGGTCCGAGAGCGCCGTGTTTGGCGCCGACCGATGAGACAGATGCACGAAGTTGGTGGGACGGCTCAAGCAAAAAGCGCCCGCCGCACTGAACGCACGCACCAGATTGTCGTGATCTTCCAGGGTTACCGGCCCTGGCGCCTGCACTTTCCAGGGGTGAGCTTCCATCTTTGAGCCGAAAAACCCTTCCGCTGCGTCATGATCCGTACGGAGATCCTTGGACGATGGCGCACAGCCCGCAACAGAACGCGCGCCTCCGCCTGGTCGGAGGGACCGAGGTCGGCGGGAAAAAACCGCGCCGCGAATCCGAGCCGACTAGTCAGCTCGATGACGCATCGTTGGTGGCCCTGGCGCGCGACGGTCACGTGAGCGCGTTCGAGGCGCTCTACCGCCGACACGCGACGTTCGCGCTGAACGTGGCGGTGCGCATCCAGGGAAACGCGGGCGACGTGGAAGACGTGGTGCATGACGCCTTCATCCGCGCGCACCTGCGCCTGAGCGAGCTACGGGAGCCCGCACTCTTTCGTTCGTGGCTTGGTTCGATCGTCGTCCGGTTCGTTCGAACGCGCATGCGCCGCCGCCGCCTCCTCACCTCGCTCGGGCTCGTGTCCGTCGAGCCGGTGGATCTCGACTCGGTGGCGGCTCCCGACGCAAGCCCCGAGGTGCGCGCTCAGCTCGCGCAGATCTACGCCCTCTTGCGCACCGTCCCGGCGGACGAGCGCATCGCTTGGACCCTGCGTTACATCGAACACCATCGCTTGGAGGTCGTCGCCGACCTCTGCGGGTGTTCGCTCGCTACAGTGAAACGGCGCATCTCGCGTACTCAGGCTTTCCTGACCGAACACTTTGTCCCTCCGTACGCGGAGGAATCGACATGACGACCAACAACAAGAATCTCCCCGAAGTCCCCGCCTCCGCGCTGCGTGATCACGGCACGGATGATCGTCTCGACCGTGTGTGGCAGCGCATCGAGGGTGACCTGGGTGCTTCGCGACCGCGTCCGCGGCAGGTCTGGCTCTGGGCTCCGGCCGCCGTCGTGATCATCTTCGGCTCCGGTGTGATGGTCGGTGCGCGGTGGTTCCGACCCCAACCCGTGGCCATGCCGCTGTCGGCGGAGCCGGCCTCGGTCGGTGACGAGAGCTATCGACCCGGTCAAGCGCCCCCCTCCGTCGAGCTGGAGAAGATCGACGAGCCGCAGCAAAAAGAGAAGAAGTCGGCGTCGCCGCCCGGTCTCTTGCTCGGCGCCGAGCAATCGACCCCGGTGTCCGGCGACGTTCCGCCGCCGACCTTGGTCTTGCCGCCGATCATGGCCGCGCCGGAGTGGCAGGTCCTCGCCGACCGCGATGACTACGCTGCGGCCTGGCAGTCAGTCGAGCGTCAGGGTGGTTTTGATGCGGTCTTGGGCAAGGCTTCGAGCGCGGCGCAGCTGATGAGCCTGGTGGACATCGCACGGGCGAATGGGCAGCGCGGGGCGGCAATCAAGGCACTCCGGTCCGTCGTCGAGCGGCATTCCGGGGATCCTCGCGCCGCACTTGCCGCGTACACCCTGGGCGACATGCTGGAAAAGACGGGCGATCGTGCCGGGGCCGCCAAGGCGTACGCCGCGTATCGAACCTTGTCTCCCAAGGGCGATTTCGCAGAAGATGCCCTGGCGCGACAGGTCGACGCGGCCATCGCTCAGGGCGAAGTCGAGTTGGCCAAGCAGCTCGCTGACCAATATGCGAAGGATTTTCCCACCGGCCGCCGCCTCGGCGAGATCCGCGCGCGCGTCAGCAAGCTCGCCGGTGAGGATGCAGGCACACTCGCCGCGGACGCCGCGGTCGGTGAAGACGACACACCCTTCGACGAAGTCGACGACGACTCGGCCTCCAAGTCGAAGAAGCCAGCTCCCAAGCCGAGCAAGTAGCCTCGCGCTCGCGGTCTTCTTGCTGGTCCTCGCCGGGCCGGCGTTCGCGCAGGTCAGACCGCGCGTCATCGTCGAGATCAGCGCCAAGGCGGAGCGGTATCTCGACTCGCGCTTGACGCGGCGGCTGGTTGAGATCGAGCTGTCCGATGCCGAGGTTCCCCCGCGCTTGGGCGACGAGAACGACAAGCGGCCCACGGTGTACTTTCGCGTGCTGGCGACGTCGTCAGACTCGCTGCGCATCGAGCTCTGGGACAAGGGCGGATTTTATGGGGCGCGCCGCCTCAACTCGCGGGACGTGAAGGAGCTCTTGGCCCGCCGCCTGGCGCTGGCGGCGGCGGCCCTGGTTCGCGACCTGAAACAACGGCGTCTGAGCGAGGCGCGGGCGTTCGAGGCCGAGCAGGCGGCGCGCGAGCTGGAGCGCGAGCGCATTGCCGAGCTCCTGCGCTGGCCTGCTGTCCTGGTCGAGCCGCGTGCGCAGGTGGCATGGGTTGGCGGCGGCGACCTCTGGCTCGCGGGTCCCGGTCTCTCGCTCGAGGCGCGCACTCGCAGCGGCAGCCGGCTCGGTGTGGGGGCCAGCTGGCTGTTCGGTGGCGCGCCGTCGCTGGCAGGGGCTCCGAGCGTGCGCTGGCTCGAGTTCGGGATCTCGCCCGAGCATGCGTTTGGTTTGGGGCGAGGTTTGGACCTCTCACTCGGGATGACGGCTGCAGCCGCCGCAGTACATTTCACCCGCGTCGCGGCGGTCGACGGTGAGAGTGGCCAGCTCGACACTTGGTCGGCACGGGCCGCCGTCCGCGCGCGGTTCGAGCCCCACATTGCTTCACACGCTCGCCTCAGCTTGGGCCCCGAGCTTGGTGCGGTCCTGCGGCGAGTGCAGGTCGACGACTCGGACGGCGAACGCCAGCGCCTCGGCGGGCTGTGGCTGGGTGTGAGCGTCGGGCTGACGCTCGATGCCTTCGGTCGCCTCTGAGCTCAGGCCGGCGGCTTGAAGACACTCTCGCAGCCGAACTTCACTTCGATCTTGGCGGCGGTATCCGACTGCACCGCGCTGCAGGTCTGGGGGCAGAGGAAGATCTTCTTGGGGCTGGTGTTGTTGTCGAAATACCAACCGCCCTGGTTTGCGCCCGAGGAGCAGCCCGCCAGGTCGTTGACTCGGAAGATGGAGTTGGCCGGTGGCTGCCCGCCCGGCAGATAGTCCACGTTGACCTTGTTCGGATCGAGCGTCTGACCTGGGTCGGGGTCGGGCACCGCATACTCACACGCCACCTTGGAGTTGACGACGACCGCGGCGGTGATCGCGTTGAACACCGGGGTCCAGTCGCCGAGGCAGATTTCGCCCTGCGCGCCGCCGGTCTGTTTGATCAGCGCGTCGTAGACGGCGCCGAACGCGGCGCCCGTGCCGAACACACCGACGCAGCCGACGAACGGGATGGCACCGAAGGCATAGACCGAGTGGAAGATCCACTTCGAGAACATGCCGGTCGGTTGCAGCCCGGCGAGTGCGGTCGTGAACGCGCCCGCGGAGTTCATCGGTTTGTCCGTGGCGTTGTCGTCGGTGACGACGACGAAGTGTTTGGTGGCCTCCGGCCGCAAGAAGTCGGAGTACTTCGAGTACTGGTTGATGATCTGGTTGAGGGCGTCGTTGCTGTCGACCTTCTGGTCGACGAGACGGAAGCGAGGCCCGTTCCCGCAACTGCCGCCGGACAGTGGCGTCGGGACGCAGATCGCGTTGCCGCCGGTCGTCGCCGCAATCATGATCACGTGGTAGTCGATGTTGGTGTTGCCGATGGCCTTCGCAAAATCGTTGATCTTGCCCTGAACGTAGGCTGTCTCCTGGTTCATGCTGCCGGACTGATCGACCGCCCAGATGATGTCCGCGGGCAGCACGGTGGGATCGGCGGCCTTGGCTCCAGTGGTTGCGCAGGCGTCGCCAGTGAAACCGCCAGCGCCGCCGTCACCTCCGAGCCCGGAGTCGATGTTGAGTCCGCCGCCAGTGCCGGAGGTTCCTCCACCCGCGGTCGTACCGCCGCCGCTGCTGCTGCCCGCCGCACCCGATTGGCCACCGCCCCCGCCGGGATTCGAGTCGCCCCCGTCACTGCTCGCGCTGCAGGCAGCCGCAACGCCAGCAGCCACCACCCCACACGCCAGGCCCTTCAGGTTCGCCATTTGCTCGTCTCCCCGCGGTCCGGCCGCGCGGCCGAACTGTCGGGCACATCGACCACTGCCGTCAAGGGTGCGGGCTGCCGGCAGGAATTGCACGCGATATCCGCGTGCCCAGGCGGAGCGCCTTGCCTCGCCCCGCGACGACCCACGTTCCCGGCGGCGGTCAGGCCACGACGGAGCGCAGGCGCTCGAGCGCGTCGTCGAGCTCCGCCGGCGGCACTGCGGTGAAACACAGGCGCGCCCAGGTCTCGTAATCGCGTCCCGACGCGCCGCCCGGAGTCAGCATGACCCCGGCTTCCAGACAACGACGCAGGAAGCCGTGGATGTCTTCGCCTTGCCGGAAGTGCGGCGCGGCGTCGAAGAACACGAACGTGCCTCCCTCGGGCTCCGGCAGTCCGAGCGCGCTCGCTGCTCGTCGGCCAGCCGTGGCATAGCAAAGTCGAGTCTGCTCGACCCAGGCGTCACCCTCGGTGAGGGCACACGCGCCGGCGAACTGCAGAGGGCGCGGAGCACAATAGGTCAAGAACGTCTGCACACCACGCAGCGCCGGCATGATGCTCGGGGGTCCGTGCGTGTAACCGACCCGCGCGCCAGCGAGCGCGTGGCTCTTCGACAGCGTGTGGCAGGCGATGCTGCGCTCCCGGAGATCTCCGCGCGCCCAGATGGCAGGCGGGCGCTCCGCTCCATACCAGAGCTCTTCGTAGGCTTCGTCCGAGAACAACCAGAGTCCGTGGCGGTTCACCACGCGTGCGATTGCAGCTGCCGCGTTGGATGAGAGCACTCGCCCCGTGGGGTTGTTTGGCGTGTTGACGTAGATCGCGACGGTGCGTGGAGTCACGAGCGCCTCGATGGCAGCCTCGGCATCGAAATCGGAGTCATCCAGGTGCGTGTAGAACGGCAGCTCGACGGCCTTGGCTGAGCGCGACTCGATGATGCCGCGAATGAGTGGCCAGTACGGCGAGAGCAGGATGACCTCGTCACCGGGGTCGAGCGTGGTGTTCGCGACCACCGTGAAACCGCCGGTAGCACCCGACATGACCTGGACGTTCTGCCGCTCCAGCGCGACGCCGTGCACGCGCTTCACGCGTTCGAGGATGGCGTCGAGCAGCGCAGGCTCGCCTTGCACGGCTGCGTAGTTGTGCAGGCGGGGGTGGTCGGCGGCTCGCTGCGCCTCGGCCCGCGCAGCCGGCAGCGGTTCGAGATAGGTGTCGCCGACGTTCAAGAAGTGCACGGGAGGGGGGCGACGCTTGGCCTCGTCGAGCAGCGCGCCGTAGACGCGGTCGGACAGGGACCGCGTGGCGGCGGAGCCTTCGGGAAATCGCGGCATGCAGCCAGCGTTACCTCAAGTGGCCGGGCTCCGGGCGCGAGATTTCCCGCGGGCTAGCCGGTACCGGCGGCCAAGATGCGCTCGCGCTGGCCGCGGGACAGGTTCTGGAACTGCCCGTCGATGCGGAAAGGCCGCTCGGGCTCGGTGTCGGTGCGGCGACAGCTGCGGACCTTGACCCGATAGGTGGTGGCGTCGAAGCAGCCTTCGAGGGGAGTGCCCGGCGGGGCCGAGCGGCTCGAGAGTAGCGTCACCACGTCTCCGTCAGTCTCTACCACTCGCCCGCTGCCGCCCGCTGTCCACTCGAGCACGATCACCGTCGGCCTCGGCGCATCGCGACGGCGGCCTCCCGCGTTGCATCCTTTTCGCGGAGGCTCTGTCGCTTGTCGTGTTTCTTCTTGCCGCGCGCCAGCGCGACCTCGATTTTGGCGTGGTTGTTCTTGAAGTAACACTTGGTGACGATCAGCGTCATGCCATCACGCTCGCTCGCGCTCCGCAGCCGTTCGATTTGTTCGCGGTGCAAGAGCAGCTTGCGGCTGCGCTTCTCTTCGTGACCGAAGGCCGCGTGCGCCAAGATGGGCACCCTCATGCCCTTGACCCAGGCGTCGCGCTGCTGCACGTCCACCCAGGCATCGACCAGGTCACAACCCTGCATGCGCAGGGAGCGGACCTCGCTGCCGATCAGCACGATGCCCGCCTCCATGGTGTCGGCGATCTCGTAGTCGAAGGACGCGCGGCGGTTCTTGCTGACCAAGCGGTCGCCGCCGAGATCCTTTTTGTCCGAGCCGCCCTTGGCCATGGGCAGGGGAAGTTGGCTGCTCGGACCCCAAAGCGCAAGTGGGGATCATCCTAGAACACCGATCAGCTTGCGCTGCTCGTGTTCTAGGACACTTACGTTGGGGCTGCGCCCCAAACCCCCGGCCTTCGGCCGTGCGCGCTCCGCGCGCGAGCGCCGAACACATTGCAAGTCGCTGAAAACAAACGACGTTCAACCTGTTCGGCGCTCGAGACCCGCCTTCGGGCGTGTGCGCGGCGCTGACGGGTGGCTCTCCCGCCTACGAACAATCCGTGCAGCAGTCGCCGTAGAAGAAACACTGCGCGTCGCAGTAACACTGGCCGCCGCCGCTACCGCCCGCGCCGCCCGCGCCGCTACCGCCTGCGCCGCTGCCACCCGCGCCGCTGCCACCACTGCCGCCGCAGTCGGTGCAGCAGTCGCCGAAGTAACCGCACTGCGCGTCGCAGTAACATTGGCCGCCGCCCGCGCTGCCGCCGCTGCCCGCGCTGCCTGCGCTGCCCGCGCTGCCGCCGCTGTTGCCGCCCGCGCCGCCGCTGCCGGCACCCGCGCTGCCCGCGCTGCCCGCGCCGCCGCCGCTGCCGCTGCTCCCGCCGCTCCCTCCGGCGCAGCTCGAGCAGCAGTCCCCGTAGGACGAACACTGCGCGTCGCAGTAACACTGCGCGCTGTCCGTCTTGCCGGCCGGACCCGAACCGAGCTTCGTCGCGCGGATGGCATGATAACCGCCGGCCTGAAGCGAATCGGTCGTGCGTGCACGGAACTGCATGTCGTCCGCGGTGCTCGCCTGTTCGAGCACACAGGCTTCGGTCCTCGCCGCGTCGTTCCAGCCGACGAACATCATGATGTGGCCGGAGCCGCCGCTGCGGTAGACCATCGCGTCGGCGGGCGTGAGCTCGTCAAAGGAGCCGAGGCTCGACCAATTGCCGGTGTCCTCGACGAAGTTGGCGGTGGTGTACGAGTTGCCGAGCTCCCAGCACATGGACACGAAGCCGGAGCAGTCCGTTCGATACCCGTCGTACTGTTTGCTCTGGCTGTACGGGATCTGCGCGTCGTACCAGGCAAAACCACGCTCGATCGCCGTTCGGCGCCCGCCCTGCACACTCGCGAGGATGTCGCTGCGCGCCAGGGTGCAACCAACCTTGAGCTCTTGGCCCGAGTTGTCGCCCACGTCGCCGATGACGGGGGGAGCCTCGGACTCGACCGCGCAGGCGGTCGCGACGACGGACAGGGCACAAACCAGAGCAGCCTTGGAGATGCGCATGAGCTTCCTTCAGCAATCCGCGTGCCCGCGCGCCTCAAGGAAAATGCCCGAGAAAAACCTGATATTTGTGGCCGGCATCCGGACGCTCGCGTGGATTTTCCGGACGCGGGTGCGCCCAACCCTCGTAGCCGCCATCCGTGGCACCATCAGGCGGTGACCGATGGGAGGAGGGAGCCAGGCGCCGGACCTTCCGCGCGAGGTCGCCGGAGCCGCGGTGCACTCTTGTCGGGCGCGCTCATCGCCTGGGTAGCCGCCGTCGGTTCGGGATCGTGTACGAGCACCGACGTCGTGGCGCGCGGCAGCGAGAGCGGTGACGCCGGTGGAAACCCCGGGGGTGGCGGCACCGGCGGGTCAATCGTGATCGATGGCGGCGGTGGAGTCGGGCCCGGCTGCAAACCTTGCTCGGATGATTTCACTCGCGTGCTGAACTGCGACGGGAGTGTGAAGGAGGTCTGCTCTGGCTCGTTGTTGTGCGGCGCCGGTACCTGCATGGCGCCCTGTGACGCGGCCACCGTCAATCGCTCCACGGTGGGCTGCGACTACTACGCCGTCACTCTTGCTGCCTACGGTTCGGGCTTCGGTGGGTGTTTCGTGGTGTTCATCGCCAACACGTTCAAGGAGCCGGTCCACGTGCAGACCACCTGGGGCACGACGCCGATTCCGATGGCCGTGCACGCAAAGATCCCCAAGGGCTCGGGCCTTGGCATCAGCTACGCCCCCTACGATCCGGCTGTGGGCATTCCGCCCGGCGAGGTTGCGATCCTGTTCCTGGCCAACGACCCCGTACCGCACGGCAACTGGCTGCCGGCCGCGAAGTGTCCGGTGCCCGCCGCCATTGGCCTGGACGCACACGTGCACTTTGGCCTGAACATCAGCTCCGGACGCGGCAAGGCATTTCACGTCACGACCGATCGCCCCGTCGTCGCCTACCAGATGCTGCCGTATCAAGCCGCGTACGCCGCGGGCACCGGCGCGACGCTGCTCTTGCCCACGAGCGCGTGGGACACGAACTACATCGCGGTCGAGGCCCTGGGCGCCGCCGATTTCCAGGGCACTCCCATCCCACCGACGATGGCGATCGTGGCCACCACCAACGGTACGACGGTCAAGATGCTGCCGAAGTTCGCGATCAAGGACGGCATCGACGTGCCCGGTGTCGCCGCCAACACCGTCGCCAGCTACAAACTCGACGCGGGCGACACCATCGAGCTGATCCAGAGCGAGGACTTCACGGGCAGCCCCATCGAGGCTGACAAACCCATCGGACTCTTTGCCGGTCACATGGGTCTCCGCATCCCCAACTTCGTCGACTGGAGCGATCACGCGGAGCAACAGATCCCGCCGGTTCGCGCTCTCGGCAGCGAGTATGCAGTGGTCAGCTACCGCGATCGCGTGCCGGGCTACGCCGAGAACCGCAAACATCGGCTGGTCGGCGCGGTGGACGGCACCCAACTTTCGTTCGACCCACCGATCGCCAACGCGCCCACCGTGCTCAGCCTCGGCAGCGCCGTCGAGCTGGAGTCGGATCAACCCTTCGTGGTCAAGAGTCAGGACGCCGAGCACCCCTTCATGGTCTTCACCTACATGAGTGGCTCGGGTCACATCGCCAATCAAGGCGGGCCTGCCGGTTACGGTGATCCAGAGTTTCTGCGCGTCGTTCCCGGGCTGCAGTACCTGTCGCGCTACGTCTTCTTCACGGATCCGACCTATCCCGAGACGAATCTGGTCGTGGTGCGCCGCAAGGGAAAGACCGGGTTCGCGGCGGTCGAGCTCGACTGCGCGGGGGTGCTGAGCGGCTGGCAGGCGCTCGGCGCGGGGCAGACCTACGAGTACACACGCGTCGATCTCTCTCGCCACAACTTCGAAGCCCAAGGCAAGTGCAACAACGGGCGCCACGAGATGACCTCCAACGAGAGCTTCGGGCTGTCGGTCTGGGGTTGGGGCTCCCCCGAGACACGACCGGGCAAGAGCGACGCGTGCAACACCAGCGAGCCGGACAACTCTTGCGACGTCAGCTACGCCTATCCCGCTGGTGAGAACATCGTGCCGATCAACAGCGTGTACGTGCCACCGATCCCGAAGTGAGGCCGACCTGCCAGGTCTTTTCTGTCCGTACTTCGGCGCCGGACTCCGACCATTCGAGCAAGGGTCTCCAGTTCGAGCGTGAGCGGCTGGCGCTCCGCGGAGCATCGCTCTAGAGATCCGCCCCGCCATGCTCCCCACCGAGCTCCGGGGTGCCCGCACCCACAACCTGGCCGGTCTCGATCTGCGGCTCGAGCCCGGGCAGGTGATCGTCGTCAGCGGTGTGTCCGGGGCCGGCAAGAGCAGCCTGGCGATGGACACGCTGTACGCCGAAGGGCAGCGGCGTTTCGTCGAGAGCTTCAGCCCTTACGCGCGCCAGTTTCTCGAGCGCCTGGAGCGCCCGCCCATCACTTCACTCGATCCGGTGCCTGCGGGCATCGCCGTGGACCGGCGCGCGCCGGTCAAGAGCTCCCGCTCCACGGTCGCGACCATGGCCGACATCGAGCCCTATCTGGCCGCGCTGTTCGTGCGCGAGGCGGTGCCCATCTGTCCGGAGCATCGGGTCCCGGCGCGTTCCCTCCGTGCGGAGGTCGTGGCGCGAGAGGTGCTGAGCGAGCTCGCCGGTCAGCGGGCCTTGGTCAGTTATCCGCTGCGCGCACACGGTGGCGTCGAGGGTTACCTGGAGCTGCGGGAACAGCTTGCGAAAGATGGCTACCGGCGGCTGAGCATCGCGGGCGAAATAGAGGACATCGATCGAGTGAAACCCTCCACGGTGCTGGCAGCGGGCGGGCTGCTGGATGTCATCGTCGATCGAGTGCAGCTCTCACCGCGGGACGAAAAACGCGTCGCCAGCGCCGTCGAAGAGGCGTGGCGGCGCGGGGCCGGCGTTGCTCGGTTGCAGGTGGGTCAGGCGATCCGTGTGCTCCGGCGCGGGCTCGCCTGTCCCGAGTGCGCGCGGGCCCTGGAGCCGCCTCGCGCCGGGCTCTTCTCGTATGAATCGCCGGTCGGTGCTTGCCCCGAGTGTCGCGGTTTTGGTCGGACCATCGGCATCGATCTCGAGAAGGTGATCCCAGATCCGCGGCGCACTCTCAAACAGCGTGCGGTGCGCCCCTGGGCGGGCAAGTCCACCACCTGGGAGCGCTCGGAGCTGGGCAAGCTGTGCCGCCGTCACGGCATCCCGATGGATGTCCCGTGGAGTGAGCTGAAAAAATCACAGCAGGCGCTGATCATCTCGGGAGACGGCAGCTGGAACGACGGCTTCTTCCCCGGCGTGCTCGGCTGGTTCCGTTGGCTCGAGACCCGCACCTACAAGATGCACGTCCGCGTGCTCCTGGCGAGATACCGCGCGTACGACGTGTGCACGCGCTGTCAGGGGCGTCGTCTGAGCGACGCCGCGCTCGCGTACCATGTCGCTGGTCGTGACATCGCCGAGCTCCACTCGCTCGAGATCGGTGAGGCGTGCCGGGTGCTGGGGCAGGTCGAGACCCGAACCGGGCAGGGCGAGCTCGCCCGACGCGAGCTGGTGAGCCGGCTCGGATACCTCGAGCGGGTGGGCCTCGGGTATCTGACGCTCGACCGCCAGGCGCGCACCCTCTCCGGCGGCGAGGCCCAGCGTGTCACGTTGACCGCGGCGCTCGGCACGTCGCTGCACAACGCGCTGTTCGTGCTCGACGAACCCACGGTGGGGCTGCACCCGAGCGACGTCGGGAGCTTGACCGCGATATTTCGCGAGCTCGCTCAGCGCCACAACACGGTGCTGGTCGTGGAGCACGATCCCTCGGTCATCCTCGCCGCCGATCGTGTGATCGAGCTGGGTCCGGGCGCGGGAGCCGCCGGAGGTCAGATCGTCTTCGACGGCACGCCGGCGGAAGCGTTGGCGCTTGGTGGCGCTACCGCCCGCGCCATTGCCTTGCCGACCGAAAAGTCCCGGCGCGTCCGCAAACCCACGGGATTTCTACGCGTGCGGGGTGCCCGCGCGAACAACCTTCGGGGCATCGACGTCGAGCTCCCGCTGGGAGTGCTCGGTGCGGTGACGGGGGTCAGCGGTTCGGGCAAGAGCACGTTGGCCGTGGACGTGGTGTATCGGGCGCTGGCGCGGCGTCTGGGTGCCCTCGACGTCGAAGCGCCCGGTGACCACGACGGTATCGACGGCGCTGAGGTCATCAAGCGCATCGCGCTCGTCGATCAGGCCCCGCTCGGGCGCACGTCGCGAGGCAACGCGGCGACGTACACCAAGGCGTGGGACAGCGTGCGCGCCCTGTTTGCGGCCCAGCCCGACGCCCACGCGCGGCGGCTCACCGCGGCTCATTTTTCGTTCAACGTGCAGGGTGGACGCTGCGACACCTGCGCCGGTGAAGGTTTCGAGACGGTCGAGATGCAGTTCCTCGCCGACGTGCGCCTGGTCTGCCCGGTGTGTCGAGGTAGGCGTTTCAAGGACGAAGTGCTGCGGGTGCGGCACCGCGAACGCACCATCTCCGAGGTGCTCGAGCTCACGGTGGACGAGGCGCTCGATCACTTCACCGAGGTCGCGATCAAACGTGCGCTCGGCCCGGTCAAGAAGCTGGGGCTCGGTTATCTGCGTCTGGGTCAACCGCTCTCGACGCTGTCCGGCGGTGAGGCGCAGCGTCTCAAGCTCGCGCGGTCCCTTGCGGATGAGCATGCCGGAGCACTCTTGATCTTGGACGAGCCGAGCGCAGGCCTGCACGCCGACGAGGTGCGCGCGGTGCTCTCCGCCCTCGACGTGATCGTCGACGCCGGCGGCAGCGTGCTGTGTGTGGAGCACGACCTCGATCTGATCGAGCGAGCCGACTACGTGGTCGATCTCGGGCCAGGCGCCGGAAAAAATGGCGGTTTGGTCGTGGGAACCGGCACGCCGAACGAGCTGCGCTCCCACGACACCCCAACTGGGCATGCCATGGCAGCGCACGGCCGCGCTCCGGCCCGGGTCGCGGGCGCACCCGCAGTCGAGGCCGAGCGTGCGCTCGTCGTCGAGTGCGCTCGCGAGCACAACCTGCGCGAGGTCTCGGTGAAGATCCCGCACGGCGAACTCACCGTGGTCACCGGCCCGAGCGGCTCGGGCAAGAGCACACTCGCCTTCGACGTGATCTTTGCGGAAGGGCAGCGACGTTTCCTCGAGACGCTGACGCCCTACGCTCGGCAGTTCTTGCCGACCATGCCCCGCCCCGACGTCGATCGGGTGAGCGGTGTGCCGCCCTCCATCGCGCTCGAACAGCGTACGCAGCGGGCTGGCGGGCTCTCGACCGTGGCGACGGTGACCGAGGTCGCCCATTACCTGCGGCTGCTCTACGCAAAGCTGGGCACGCCGCACTGCCCAGACCATGACGAGCCGATCGCGCTGGCAAGGCCCGATGCGGTCTTCGGGCTGGCGTGCCGGGAGAAGTCGGGCTTCGAGCTCCTGGCGCCGGTAGTCCGAGCGCGAAAGGGTCTCTACCTCGACGTGTTCACCGCAGCAGCGCGGGCGGGCATCGAGCACGCATATTGTGATGGGGAGCGGGTCTCGACGGACGAACCCCCGCGGTTGACGAAGACTCGCGAGCACACCATCGACCTGGTGATGGCCCGGGTTCCGCGCCCGCGAGACCTGTCGCGCGAGCAGTTCGATCGCGCCCTCGCCTGGGGTAACGGCGCGGTGAAGCTGCGCTGGGGCGCTGCAAGGGAGAAGTTGCTGTCGACCCAGAGTGCCTGTCCTCGCTGTGGTTTCTCCGTGCCGGAGCTCGACCCGCGCTGGTTCTCTTTCAACACCGCGCAGGGGCGCTGCGCCAGCTGCGAGGGTGCGGGTTTCGTCGAGGAAAAGACCAGCAAACGCAGACGGAAGAAACCCCTGCCGCCGCCCACGTTCGTGCCGTGTCCAGAGTGTCACGGAGCGCGGCTGTCGCCGCTCCCGCGTGCCGTGCGCGTCGAAGGCGCAAGATACCACGAGGTGGTGGGCTTGCCGGTCGTGCGGTCCCTCGCGCTCGTGAAGGGTTGGCGCTTCAGCGGTGACGCCCGCAAGGTTGCTGGACCCGTCGTCACCGAGCTGGTGCGGCGGCTCGAGTTCTTGATGGAGGTCGGGCTCGACTACCTGTCGCTCGATCGCCGCGCGTCGACGCTCTCTGGAGGCGAGATGCAGCGGCTGCGACTGGCGGCGCAGCTGGGAACTGGGCTCACGGGAGCGCTCTACGTGCTCGACGAGCCTACGATTGGTCTTCACCCTCGCGACACCCTGCGGCTGCTGGGCAACCTGAAGAAGCTGGTGAGCATCGGGTCCACGGTGCTGGTGGTCGAGCACGACGCCGATACGATTCGCGCAGCGGACTACCTGGTAGATCTCGGTCCCGGCGGCGGCGCGCGGGGTGGGCGGATCATGGCCGCCGGCGTTCCGTCCGAGGTGCTCTGCAACGAACAATCACCAACCGCGCGAGTGTTCGCGGCGCCGATGGAGATACGTCCCGCCATCGGCATCGGCTCGGAGGTGCCACGTCTGAAGCTCTCCGGCGCGCGGGAGCACAACCTAAAGGACGTGGAGCTGTCGTTGCCTCACGCTCGGCTCACGGTGGTCTGTGGGGTGAGCGGCTCGGGCAAGAGTACGCTGGTACAGAAGGTGCTCTTGCCCGCGTTGCGCGCGAAGCTCGAGCTGGCGACCGAAACGGTCGGCGCCCACCGCTCACTCTCGGGCGTGGGTGCTATCGCGCGCGCGGTGGCGGTCGATCAGGCACCCATCGGGCGCACGCCGCGCTCCGTGCCGGCGACCTTTCTCGGCATCTGGGACGAGATCCGCCGCATCTTCGCCGGCACGCCAGACGCGCAAGTTGCGGGATTTTCCGCGTCGCGTTTCTCCTTCAACACGCCGAACGGCGGACGCTGCCCCACCTGCGCCGGTCAGGGTGTCATCACCCACGAGATGAGCTTCTTGCCCGATGTCGTGGCGCCCTGCCCGGACTGCGGCGGCAAGCGCTTCGAGCCACTGACCCTGGACGTGAAGTACTCGCGCATGAGCATCGGTGACGTGCTCGACCTCACGGCGGAAGAAGCCGCGCTCTTCTTCGTGAATCACCCGAACATCGCCGGACCGCTGCGCACCCTCGTCGATCTGGGCGCGGGATACATTCACCTCGGCCAGGGTTCGCACACGCTGTCGGGCGGCGAAGCGCAGCGCTTGAAGCTCTCCGCGGAGCTCACCGCTACCGTCCGACACTTGCCAACGCTGTACGTGCTCGATGAACCGACGACGGGTCTGCACCTGGCGGATGTGTCGAAACTGGTTCGGGTGCTCAGCCGTCTGGTGGAACGTGGCGACACACTGGTCGTCATCGAGCACCACCCAGTCGTCATCGCCGGCGCTGATTGGGTCGTCGAGCTCGGGCCCGATGGTGGCGACCGCGGGGGCAAGATCGTCGCTGAGGGGCCACCCGCCAAGATTGCGCGCAGGAAGACGGCCACCGGCGCGGTGCTTCGAGACCTGTTTGACCAGGAGCGGCCCAGCGGGGCGCGATCCCGGCGCGACTCGTTGATCACTCGGTCGATGAACCCGCTATGATCGGGACCATGGTGCGCCGGGGTTCAGTGGGCTTGGTTCTTGGGTTGTCGCTCGCGTCTCCAGTCCTTGCGCAGTCGGGAAAAGACGCGAAGAAGGCGGGCGCGACGGACAGCGACGCTACGGCGGCGAAGCCCGCCGCAAAAAAGCCCGACGACGACGTGGTGATCGACAACCGCGACATGGCCTCGAAGCGTCTGGAAGAAGAGAAGCAGAAGGAGAAAGAGAACCCGGATTTCGAGAGTGATACGCCGTTCGCCAACACCGTGCCCGATCCCGTCGCGCTACGGGAGCAGCGCTGGAAGCCGGGCTTCGGAGGCGGCTTCCGTCTGGGCTTCGCCTTTCCGATGGGCGACTACTCCGGATCCGCGAAGTTGTCGGATGTCGTCGACGGGCTGATCTTTCTCGGCGGTGAGGCGGGTTACTGGCCGCTCCCCGAGCTGTTTCTGGGCTTGGCTCTGAGTGGCGGCTACGTGCTGCCGGACTGCGGCGGCAACGCCAGTTGTTCTGGCTGGGAGCTCGCGGGGCCCGGAGGTGCTGGTTCGTTTCATGCCCTTTCAACGGGTCAGCCCCTTCCTCGGCGTCGGCGCCGGATACGAGTGGATGACGCTGAGCGCGTCGACGGACACAGCAACGGCGCGGCGGACCGCGCACGGGCTCGAGCTCTTCAACATCCAGGCCGGGATCGACGTGAAGCGCAGCGGCGACTTCTACGGCATGTTCATCGCCTACTCCCTGGGAAAGTTCACCAAGGAGAGCTTCTCGCTCGAGAGCGATGCGTCGGCACTCAACTTCGACCGCTCGGGCGACATCGACAACCCGGCGACCCACAGCTGGCTCAGCATTGGCGCGCGCGGCACGCTGGAATGAGCGCTACTTCTTGCCGGGCAGCTTGAGGCGTCCACCGCCACCGCCTGGAGTAGCGGGCGGTGGTGGAAGACTGGGCTGCGTCGGCTGAGTCGGCGGCGGCGGCGTCGTGGGTTGTGTAGGAGCCGTCGGCGGCGGCGGGAGGGTGCCCGGCGGCGGCGCGGTGCTCTTCGGCGGCGGTTTGTTGCTCGCCGTCTTGGGTTTCACGGGTTGAGGTGGCGCCGCGGGAGGATCAGCAGCGACCGGCTCGGGAGTGGGCTCGGCGGCTCCGCCGCCCTGAGGCGAGATGACGGTCGGCCCACCTCCACTGGTCGGCACCGTGAGCGACTGCGTGGGTTCGTCATCCTTCCCGCGCATGACGATCACGAGCGCGATGAGCCCACCGATGACGGCAAGCACTCCGATCAGCCCGCCCACGATCAGCCCGCTGCTCGAACCCCCTCGCGCTGCCGGCGGCGGCGCGTAGTACGGCGCCGCTGCTCGCACGGGAGGCGGGCCCGGTGACACCGCTGGCGCATAGGGTGTCGGCTGCATCATCGGCGGTGCTGCAGGCATGGGAGCCGCGTCGAAGATCGGCGGCTCGCCAGGTTGGGTCTTGCCGGCCTTGCCCCAGGGCGCCTCGGCGCCCGCAGGAGCTGCGGGTACGGGTTCGTCCACTACCGTGGCAGCGACCTTCTTCGGCGCGTCCGCCTTGACTGCCTCCACCTCTGGCGCCGTGACGGCCGCAGCGGCGCTGCCTTCCTTGGACGCGTCATCGCTCGACGTTCCAGCGGCGCTGAGCTCGGTCGGCGGCTCGTCGGCGGTGCTGGCTGCCGGCGACGGTTCGTTGCTGGCGCTCACCGCGGTCGGCGGCTCGTCCGTCGGCGTCGACATTTCGAGAGTGGGCTTGGGCGCCGTCGGTTCGTCGCTCATCGGAGGCTCCGCGCTCTCTAGGTAGCGAATTCCCGAAGGACGTGCAAACCGCGAGCGCTCGTCGAGGCCGAAAACAACAGGTGGGCCTGCCGGTTTCCTGACAATGACGGGTCCTTCGAACCGGGCTAACCTCGCGGCCCTCGTGCGCCAGGTCGTCGTCGATGCTCGAAGCATCTCCGGGAAAAAGAGCGGCATCGGCAATACCCTCGAGGCGTTGCTCCGCCACATGATCCCAATGGCGGAGGGTTATCGCTTCCTCCTGCTTCGCCACCCGGACAAAAAAACACCCATCGTCGAGCACGAGCGGGTGCGAGAGCTCACCTTCCCTGGCGAAACCAAGAGCCCAGTCACGGTGTTCGGCCTCGGCTTCGCACACCGCTTCGGGCAGTTCGACCTCTTCCACTCGCCGGCGGACCTGGTGCCCCTGGCCTTGGCTTGCCCGTGGGTCGTCACCATTCACGACTTGATGTGGGTCGAGGCCCCTGCGCTCGCCTCTGCATTCGTCCCGGTGCGCCTGGCAAACGGGGTCTGGTATCGGGCGAACTTCGCGCGCTCGATCCGCGGCGCCCGCCGCATCATCGCCATCTCGCAGGCCACCGCTGACGCCATCGCACGCCTGTATCCGGAACATCGCGACAAAGTCAGCGTGATTCACCACGGCTTCGATCCCGAGCGCCACCGGAGTGAACGAGGAGGAGCTCGCAGTCTGCTCGATCCATGGGTCCCCCCGGGTGCCGCGTTCTCGCTGATCGTCGGACAGGGCTCGCCCTACAAGAATCACCCGGCCATGGTGCGTGCCTTCGTCGAAGCCATGGGGTCACGCACGGACCACAAACTCGTCCTCGTGCGGCGCTTCAGTCGAGTCGATGGCGAGATGGAACGTCTGCTTGCCCGTCCCGAGGTCGCGCGGCTCGTGGTCACCATCCCTCACGTCTCGGACGAGCTCCTGTTCACTCTGTACACTCACGCGCGCATGTTGCTGTTCGCCTCGCGCTACGAAGGATTCGGCCTGCCGGCGCTCGAGGCGATGGGTTTTGGCCTGCCCGTGCTGGCTTCGACGGCTGCGGCGGTGCTCGAGGTGACGGGTGATGCTGCGCTGCACGCCGATCCCAGCGACCACTCGGATCTGGTGCGGAAGATCCACGCTCTGGATCGAGACGACGCGCTCCGGACGCGCCTGGTCCGAGCGGGTGCCCAGAGAACTCGGGATTTCTCGTGGGATCGAGCTGCCCGCGCAACGCTCGAAGTCTACCGCTCGGCGATCGAGGACCGCACATGAGTGAGTTCGTGGCTGGCGCGACGGGATACACAGGGCGGGAGCTGGTGCGCATCCTCGCCGAGAGCGGACGGCATCCGATCGCCCACGTTCGCCCGGACTCGTCGCGTCTGGACGAGTGGAGGGCGCGCTTCGAGGCACTGGGTGCCGAGGTCGACACCACGGTCTGGGAGCCGGAGCGCATGGCAGAGACGCTGCAACGGCTGAGCCCGAGTGTCGTCTACGCGCTGCTCGGCACGACTCGAGCGCGCGGACGTGCGTCGGCTGGCAAGGACGACTACGAGAGCGTCGACTACGCACTCACGGCGTTGTTGCTCACCGCAGCCAAACACGCTGACCCCCAGCCGCGTTTTGTCTATCTCTCGAGCGTGGGTGCCGCGCCGGCCACGAAGAATCCCTATCTCGCGGTTCGTGCCCGCATCGAGCGTGAGCTCCGAGAGAGTGGCCTCCCGTTCACCCTGGTGCGCCCGTCGTTCATCACGGGTGCCGATCGCGACGACGGACGTCTGGGAGAACGAATCGGGGCGAGTGTCGTGGATGTTGGGCTGTCCGTCGCGAGCCTGTTTGGCGCGCGCCGCGCCGCTCAGCGCTACCGCTCGACCACGAACACGACCCTCGCGGCTGCGCTGGCGCGGGTCGGAACGGAGCCGCACTTCCTGAATCGCGTCGCCGAGGGTGACGACCTCAGGTGAGGCAGAGAGAGCGCGCGGGTCAGTCGACTTGGCGTTCGGGCGCTGCTTCGCCGGACAACGCCAGCTCGTAGACGAGCTGTTTTCCGGCGACCCCCTTCAGCTCGTGCTCGCCGAGCGACCGCACCTCTCGCCCCACGAGGCGCGCCATGGCGCCGCTCAGAAGTCGCGCCGTTCCGAGCTTGCCCGAGAGCGACTCGATGCGGGCCGCGAGGTTGATCGCAGGGCCGATGCAGGTGAAATCGAGGCGGTTCGCGCCGCCGATGTTGCCGTACGCGACGTCGCCGACGTGCAACGCCAGGCCAAACCGGAGCGCAGGGTCCCCGCGCGCGAGCCGGGCTTGGTTCAACTTCGCGAGTGCATCGAACGCCTCGTTCGACGCCTCCAGGGCTTTGCCCGCCGCGACGTTCGGCGCCTCGTCCCCCACCGGAAATATGGCCAGCATGCCGTCGCCCATGAATTTGAGCACCTCCCCGCCGTGGCGCTCGATGGCCGGCACCTGGCAGTCGAAGAACTCGTTCAGCGTGCGAATGAGCCGCGCGGGCTCCATGCTGTCCGACATGCTGGTGAAGCCTCGCAGATCGGAGAACCAGATCACGCAGCGGATGCTGTCGGTGTCACCCCGCTGGATGTGCCCGCGCAAGATGCGCTCGCCGGCGTTGCGCCCGACGTAGGTGTTGAGCAAGTTCACCGCGGTCCGGCTCAGCGCGAGGATCTCTGCAACGCGGGCGAGTGGGCGAGCAATCTCGGTCAGCGCTGCCACGTCCTCGTCAGCGAAGCCTGCAGGGTTGGCCGAAGCGAAGGTGACGGCGTGAACGGTCCCGTTCATGAATTTTAGCGGGATGCCCAGGTAGTCGGTCATGCCCTCGGCGGCGAGGGCCTTCAAGACGGGGGCACGTTGGTCAGTGCCGGTGTTCAGTCGTTCGCGGAACAGCTCGCCGGTCCCACAAACTCGAGCGACGGGGCTTGCGGCATACTCGCCGCTCGTGAGGATCGCGTGGGGCGCTTCGCCCACCTCGATTGGGGTCCCGGGTCGCCAGCGAAAGCTCCGGCCCATGATGTGCGGGTGGAGCGTGCGCACGAAGGCGACCGCGCGGTCGATGGGGATGCCGGCAGCTGCCACTCCGGGCCAGAGGCGACCGAGCAGGTCGACCGGGTTGGTGGCGCCAGGGGCGCCGTCCACCAACCAGTCGAACCACTCGCGGATGTCGCGGCCCATGCGCGGGATTGTAGTCGAAACAGGGCGCGCCGGCTTGGCGCATGACAGACACAAGCGGCTGAGCACCGTTCACCGCGCGAGCCCCGGGCGACGAGCACTTCAGCTGCCAAGCTGAATGGCCGACAGTACCGCGACCTGGATCTGTAGCCGCCGGTCGGGTTGGATCGGCTTGCCGTCGAGCTCGAAGATCACGAAGCGGTCGAGCACCCGGGAGCCCTCGGTCTTCACGGCCGACTCGACGATCTGCACCTTCTGCTCGAACAACGCTTGCGACAGCGCCAGGAGCAGGCCCGAGCGGTCGTCGGTCTCGACCTCGAGGGTCGCCAGATCTCCCTCGGAATTTTCCACGAAGCGGACCGTGGTCTCGCTGGCCTTGGCGGCGGGTTTGCCCGCGCGTCGCGAGGCGACCTCGCGATCGACTCTGCCCTCGAGCAGATCCGTCAGGACCTGGAGGACCTGCGGGATCGCGTCCGGCGTGATTCGTTCGGAGCGTTTACTGGGATCCGAATAACGCACCCAGAAGAGATCGATGGCTTCCTGGCGACCGCCAGAGGTCTTGCGCGTGTGGGCTGCCGCACCGCTGACGTCCAGGTTCGTCAACACGAACGCGGCGCTCAGCGTCGCGAGCAGGCCCGGTCGGTCATCGGCGACGACACACAACACTCCGGGAGCGCCGTGGGTGTGCTCGAGCAACTCGACGTTGGCCGCTCTGTCGCCGCGCCGCAACGCCACCCCCGCGTGTTCGGCAATCGCGACCTCGCCGTACGCCGTGCGATATGCGCGCGGCATGCTCGCAGCAAACTCGCGGACGTAGTCGGGCGACGGCGCCTTCTTCGACACCTGTTCGGCGCTCACTGACTGCTCGCGGGCGGCGGCCAAACGGGGATAGGAATGGTCGGAAACGGGGGCAGCGGTGGCATGTTGCTCGGCACCGGGAACGGCCACGGCATCTGCCCGCCCGCGTCCTGCCCGCCGGCAGCGTCGGCGCCCGCGTCCTTGGGTTTTGGTTTCACGGGCCCGCCGGTGGCCGTTGGTTTGGGTCCGGGGCCAGGGTCGACCGGCGGCGGATTTTGCGGAACGTCGGGCGGCTTGTCGTTGAAGGTGCCCTGGCCTGTGACGGTGGTCGGGGGCGCCTGGGTCCCGAAGCCGAGCGGCTGATCTTTGGGCGAGTCGTCCTTGTTCTGACGCACCCAGATGATGCCGCCCACGATGGCACCGATCACCAACAAGCCGCCGAGCAGCGCGAGGATCACACCGCTGCCGCCACCGCTGCTCTTTCTGGCTACCGGTGGCGGAAAATGCTGCGGTGGATACGGCCCAGGCTGCGGTGCAGCACGGCCATAAGGGGCCGGGTTCGGTTGAGCAGTGACCGCCTGCGCGGCCGCGTTCTGTGCGGCGATGTTCGCGATCAGATCTTTGCTCGCCTCTTGTGTGCTGCCGTGCGGCGGCATGTTCTGAGCGGGCATGTCACCCACGGTGGGCGGGCTACCACCGGCTGCGGGCTCGTCGTCGGGTGGCAGCGTCGGGGCAACTCCTGGTTTCGCGGGCTCCGGCGCCGGTTCGTCTGCGGTGATGGGCGGCTTGGCCGGCTCCGCAACCTTGCTCGTGTCCGCATCCGGTGGCGGAGGCAGGCCCGATACTCCAGCCGGGACTGGTGTGGCCGCGAGTTTGCCCGCGTGAGACAGCTGACCCGCGAACGCAGCCAGGGCGCTGCGCATGTCGACGGCGCTCTGGAAGCGTCGCCCTTTGTCCGGATCGATGCCCCGGTGGACGGCCTGAACCAGCTCGGCTGGCAAACTCTTGTCGAGCTCGTCGAGGCGCTTGACCTTGCCCGCCATCACGTTGCCGACGATGGCGGCCGCGTCCTCGCCGATCGCTGGCCGTTCCCCCGCGAGCATCTCGAACAACAGCACGCCAATCGAGTACAGATCCGCGCGGTGATCGACGCGGTCGGCAGAGTACAGTTGCTCCGGCGACATGTACTCGGGGGTGCCCATCAAGGCGCCGGGGCGTGTCAGTCCCTTGTTGTAGTCGTTGGTCTGCCGCAGCTTCGCGATACCGAAGTCGAGCAGCTTGCACACCGGACCGCCGGTGCTCGGCGTGATGAACACGTTGTCCGGTTTCAGGTCTCGGTGCACGACACCGAGCGCGTGCGCGGCCTCGAGCCCTGACAGGATCTGCAGCGCAAAATCGATGGCTTGATCCTTCGGAAGCTTGCGCTGACGATCGAGCAGCTGCTGCAGCGACTCACCGCTCAGGAGCTCCATCACCAGGTACGGAGTTCCGTCGGCGGTCTGCTCGACGTCCGTGACCTTGGTCACGTGCGGGCTCTGAATGCTGGCCGAGACGCGCGCCTCTTGCAGGAAGCGCGTGGCCAGTCCCTGCCGGCGCGCGAGCTCGGTGTGCAGGAACTTGAGGGCGACACTCGTGCCGAGCACCTCGTGGCGCGCCTCGTACACCGCGCCCATGCCGCCGTCGCCGATCATGCGGATGATGCGGAACTTGCCGCCGATGACGTCGCCGGGATTGGGTCTCATGGTCGAGGGGCAGCCGGAACAGCTGCGCGTTCGGGCGGGCCATCGTAGCAGGCCCTTCCCTCGGCGAGGCAAGCGCGGACGAGGGGCGTTTTTCTCGCGCTTTCAGTCGTCGAGCTCGACGCCGTCGACCATGCGCAGCTCGCGCGGGACGTAGCGGTCGTATTCCCGAAGGAACGTCAGCGTCCGCGGCACGACGCGATCGACGAACAAAACACCGTCGAGGTGATCGGTCTCGTGCTGGACCACCGCGGCGGGTACACCCTCCCAGGTGAATTCCTGCGGACGACCCATGCGATCGAGCCCGCTCACGCGCACCCTTCGCGGACGCCGAACCTGCCCACGCACGCCGTTGACCGAGAGGCAGCCCTCGTACATCACGATGGCGTCGGCATCTGCCAGCGGCTCTGTCGCCACGAGGGGTTCGACCAATGGATTAACCAGTATCGTGAAGGGGATGCCTGGAAAGTCGGGGTAGCGGGGGTTCTGGGTGACCTCGATCACCGAGATGCGCAGTGATTCGTGCACTTGAGGAGCAGCTATTCCCGCGCCATCGGCGTCGCGCATGGTCTCGATCATGTCGTCGATCAACATCTGCACGCGCTGCGATGCGAGCTCGGCTGGTGGAACCTCTTTTGCCCGCCGGCGCAAGACTGGATCGCCCATCTGAGCGATCTTGCGAATTGCCATGGCGCCATGTTAGCAGCGCGGGCGCGATGGTGGTGTCCCGTTCCACGATTCTAGGCGTCGGAAGCCATGTCCCGAGCAAGGTCGTGACCAACGACGACCTCGCCAAGCTCATGAACACGAGCGACGAGTGGATCTTCCAGCGTTCAGGCATCAAGGAGCGGCGGTACATCGAGGAGGACGGCATCGGCGCGGCGGATCTGGCGGTGCCCGCCACCGAGCGTGCGCTCGAACACGCTGGCGTGAAGAAGGAAGAGATCGACGCCATCATCTTCGCGACGCTGTCCCCCGACTACACCTTCCCGGGGTCGGGCTGTCTCTTGGGACACAAACTCGGGCTGCCCGGGGTGCCGGCGCTCGACATCCGCAATCAGTGCAGCGGTTTCATTTACGGGCTCAGCGTCGCGGACGCCTGGATCCGCGCTGGCATGTACGAGAAGGTGCTGCTGGTCGGGTCCGAGGTGCACTCGACGGGGCTCGACTTCAGCGATCGCGGCCGCGACGTCGCCGTGTTGTTCGGAGATGGTGCCGGAGCCGCGGTGGTCGGGCGAGCCCGGGACGAAAACAGTGGTCTCTTGTCAATCGCTCTCCACGCCGACGGCTCGGCCGCGACGGATCTCTGGCTGGAGGCGCCCGCGTCGAAATACATCCCGCGCATCACCAAAGAGATGATCGACGAGGGACGCCACTTCCCGAAGATGAAGGGCAAGCAGGTGTTCCGCTGGGCCACGGACAAGATGCCGGCGGTCGCCCACGAAGTCCTGGGCAAGGCAGGGCTCGGCATCAAAGACGTGGACCTGTTCGTCCCACATCAGGCGAACATGCGCATCAATCAGCTCGTGGGTTGGCGCCTCGAAATTGACGAAGACAAGGTCGTCCACAACATCGAGAAGTACGGCAACACCACGGCGGCCACGATCCCCATGGCGCTGGACGTTGCGCTCAAGGATGGCCGCATCGTGGAGAACACGACCGTGCTCCTGGCGGCCTTTGGCGCAGGTTTCACCTGGGCCGGCGCCGTGCTGCGGTTCTAGACGCCGTTCGGCTGATCACCAGCGCCTCCTAGGCTGGCAATGCGCTCGTCCGGCCCCGCCGCGTTTCACTTCGCGATGCTGCGGGAGAGCTCGGCTTGGCCCTTGCCGGTCACGTCGAGCATGCCTTTTTTGTGCTGGAGCTTGCCGCTCGCCTTTGCCGTGCCCTTGAGCGAAAGCTCGCTGACCCAGCCGCTCTGCAGGTCCACCTTGGCTGGGCCGTTCAGTGTCAGATCGAATCGGGTCTGTGCGCTCACCAGCGTCACCATTGCGGTCACCTCCAAGGACAGGCTGCTCCCGCTCTTGCCTTGCGACGTGACACTCACCTTGGCGCCGGCGTAATCGACGCCAGCGAGCACACCCAACAGGGCGCGCGCTTCTTCCGAGCCGCCGTCGAGCTTCTTGCCCGCCGCCGGCCCGGCTTCACCGAGCCACTTGGAGAGCGGGCTCGGCCCGCCGACCCAGGCGTACTCGCTCATCAGCGCGTCGCGCTCGGCACCGCTGACCTCTTTGCCGTCAGCGCGTTGAATGTCAGCGTCGCCCGCCTTGGCGTCGATGACGTAGCTGTGGCCGGCGGTCGCAGCGGTGAGCTCGACGCCGAGCAGCGGCTTGGACTCACGCTTCCCGAACGTGACCCTCAGCTTGTTCACCGCCACACCTTCGCTCGCCAGCACCTCCAGCGAGCGTTCTTCTTCGAGCGACCAGCTGCCGGCCTGCATGCCGCCTGCCGTGTCGCCCTTCTTCAACGTCAGATCGAAGGTGAGCGATGCGGAGCGCTTCTCGAGCGCTTTGGTCCCGGCCGCGGGCGCCTTGCCCGGGCTCGCTGCCGGGGCCGCCGCTTCGTCCTCTTCGACCGAAGTCGGGTCCTTGGCCCCGGGGTTTTCTCCGCTACCGCTGCCGCCCGCGCCGCCCCCGCCGCAGGCTTGAGTCAGGGCGAGCCCGAGGGAAACAACGAGCAAACAGCATGGCCGGATCCGCATGGTGCCGCAGCATATACGGGTTCATCGCGGGCGAGCAGCCGGGAAGTCTTTGGCTCGGAACCTTCGCGCGTTGCTGGGGGAGTACCGGGGGTATCCGGGCTTCGCCCGTTGTTTCAGCTGTCGTGTTTGGGCTCGATCGGTGCATCGGGCGCGTCTTCCGCGCGCTTCTGCTCCTCGAGGTCTGCGAAACGTTTGGCCAGCGTGCCGAGCGCACCGGCAGTCACGTCGAGGGTTCGGGCGCTGGTCTCAACGGACGCGCGCGCGATGCCCAATCCATATCGTGCCCACGCGGCGCCGACGCGCAGGAAGGCGCCTGCAATCTGCTCGGCGTCCGAGCTGGTTTCGTTGCGGGTGTCGTTCGTGTTGGTTTGAGTGTTCATGACTATCTCCCATTCATGCGCCACGTTGGCGATCGCGCGCACACGTCCCGACTCGGCGAGCAGCATGTTCGCCAAGGCAATCGGTGTCGCAGAAGTTTGTTGGCTGGGCTCAGCGCCCGGGCATACAAGTCGTGCAAACGAAGCGCGGGGCTCCTGGGATTGACCCGACTGCGAGCCCCGCATCATCACCTTCATCGAGGGCGGCCCCGCACTTCACGCACTCGCTCGTCTTGGCTACGACGACGGGCTGGTACGCGACCACGTCGGCGAGATCGACCTTCTTCTCGACCTTGGATCGAAGGCGCCCGCGCTCGTCATGCACGGTCTTTGCTGCGCGGCTCAGGCGGTCCTCGACGCGCTCCGAGGCTCGGTCGGCGATGTTGACCGCGTCCTCGAGGATGGTTCGCACCAGGTTCGAGACGGGGACTCGGAGCGCGCGGGCGGCGGCCTTGAGCTCGCCCTCGAGCACTGCGGGGATGCGCGTGTGAAGTACACGCTCTTTCTTGGGCTCCCCGTCAGCCTCGGCGCTGTCGGATTCGGTGGCTTCAGCCTCGGGGGGCGGGGGTTCGGAGGGTTTCTGTGTCACGGCGTGATACGATGTATCACCGTGTATCACGCTGGTCAAGGGGGTCAGGTGATTTTTGCTATATCAGCGACGTGCGCTGGCTGGTGGTCTCGATGTTCCTCGCGGGTGCCTGCTCGGCGGGCGCCGGGGGCAGTCGGGCTCCAGGTGAAATCGTGATCCCGACGGAGCCGGCGCCCGAGCGCTCGGACGCTGCGCCGCCCCCTCGCGGGGAGCCGATGGCGGTGGTGGACCGGGACGACCCATATCTCTACTTCGTTGGCAGCTGGGACGGGTTGGTCAACGGCAAGCTCCCGACGCGCCTCACGGTGACGCGGGAGGGGCGGTTTCAGATCTTCCTGCCGCCTCAGTCCCATCGCCCGACCTGCGAGCTCGCGGGGCAGCTGAGGGTGTCCGAGCGCGTGATCTATTTCGACATCGCTCACAGCACGTGTGAGGCCGAGAACGTCGGGTCCACGCTCGTGCGCGAGGTCGTCGAAAAGACGGAGACGGAGCTGGTGGTGCGCAGCGCGGACACGAGGATGTCCGTGCGCTACACGCGTCACGTCGAGCCGTGAGCCTTCAGCCGGCGCTGAACTCGATCTCGCGGAAGAACTTCCGCATCTGCCGGAAGTAGTCGCCGCGGTCCAGGTGAATCAAGTGACTGCCCGGAAACCAGTGGAGCCGGCAGCGTTGCCAGTGGTCCCAGAGCAGTCGCGAGTGCGTGGGCGGTGCCAGGCGATCACCCACTCCGCCGATGATCATCAGCCGCTCCCGCGCGATGCGGGGTGGGTAGCTGAGTGGACAGCTGACCGAGAGCAGCTCGCGAGCGTCGCGCACGTCCTTGCCCGTTGCGCGCAGCGCGAGGCCGAGCAGGCTCGCGATTGGCTCCCACTCGAGCACGAGGTCGGCGATGCTCGTGACCGGCACGTTGGGGATCGCAAAGGCGAGCCGCGGTTCCACCGTCGCCAGCAGCGCTGCGGTGAACCCCCCCAGGCTCACGCCGGTCACACCCAAGCGTGGGACTCCGAGGTCCTCGAGGTGATCGATGAAGATGCGCAGGTCGAAGATGGCCTGCCCCATCGCTTCGTTGATGCGGTTGACGCCACCAGCGAAGAAGCCGTGGCCCGAGAAGGGCGACAGCAGGGTCTGGCGCTTGCCATGAAACGGCAGCGTGACCAGCAGCACGTCGTAGCCCTCGCGGTACAGCCAAGGGATGGCAAAAAACCACTCGTTCAGGTGGTAGAGGTCGGCGGAGAAGCCGTGCACCGCGATCACCGTGGGACGGGCGGTGTCGCCGTGTCGCCAGTGCCGGGCGTGGGCGAAGCGGTTTCGCCGGTGACGTAGGTAGCTCTGGCGCTCGTGCGGGTTCACCGGAATGAACGGGCTCTCGAAGCGCAGGTCTTCGCAGACGCCGTCGCCGGGGCGAAAGAGTGGGAGGCGCGCGCGGCGCCGCGACACCTTCACGTCACGGGGTGGGCGAAGAAAGAAGCGATCCGGATCGCGGCTCTCGGCGAGGGTGCTGTAGAGCTTGCGGTCGGCGAGGGCGCGTCCGAGGGCGAACGGGTGGTAACCCACCGGCACGGCCAGCGCAGTGACGAGCGACGCGCCGAGTGTGCGAAGGACGACATCGCTGGCCGCGGTCGCGGAGACTTTGAATCGGTCTCTCGTCCCGAGCTCGAAGCGTTCGCGCGATGTGCTGAAGTCCTGGGGCAGACTCTGCCACCACGGTCGAGCGTCGTCCGCCGGTGTGAAGCCCCCGTCCTCGTGCGCGATGCGCGAAACGGTCGTCATTTATTCTCGGAAGGAGTCGGGACCCCCGAGTCTACCCCGGCTCGGGGGTTGGGCCCAATCGCGCGTGGATGGCAGCGCCGTGCGAGCGCGCGAGAGGCGCGCGCTGACTCAAGTCGGCGAGCTTCTTGCCATTGCGGTGGCTGCGGGTCGGGCTTCTTCGAACGGTGAGGGCAGCGAGGTCGGCTTGGCGGAACGAATCAGACCGAGCGCCAGGGCGACCGACGCGAACAGGAACATCATCCGGAACTCCGGCGTCCAGCTCTCGGTCCAGGTGTCGAAGCTGGCGCTGGCGCGGGCCGGCCACGAGCGGAGGCGCTCCAGCCACTCGAGATCGCGGGCGTCCAGTCGGATGTGTGACGTATCCACCGGGGGCGCGTGGGGAACCCCGCGCCGTTCCGGCTCTCGACCTTCATGCAAGTCCGCGCGCAGACGGTCGTAGGCTGAGCGCAGTGAGGGCTCCATGAGCACCCCGGCCGCCACGTTGATCTCCGCCATCCGACGCTGAGCTCTGCTCATGTCGTTCGGGTTCAAGTCCGGGTGGCTGATCGTCGCGAGCCGCCGGTGGGCCCGGCGTATCTGTTCAGGCGTGGCCTGACGGGGGATCTTCAACACGGCATACAAGTCGACGTTTATCAGCGCCCGATCGAACCGCATACGCACCTCCCGACAGGTTCCGAGCAGACAGTCGTCTCCGGAAGAAGTTCCGGCAGCCTCGAAAATTCTCCCACGTCCCCCCAATTGCCCACCTGCTCCCCGGGGTCCCCATACTGTGGGTGGTCCGCTTCCCTCTCATGACCTCGCCCGGCGTAAACCGCGGCCGAATCCAATCGCACAGGCTCCGGCTCCCACCGGCCTGGAGACGGAAAAACATGAACACCACCGAGCTCAGCGCCGCCAACTTCGAGGCCACCGTAGAGAAGCCCGGCATCGTTTTCATCGACTGGTGGGCCTCATGGTGCGGCCCGTGCCGCGCCTTCGCACCAATCTACGACCGACTCGCAGCCAAACACCCGGACATCGTCTGGGGCAAGATCGACACCGACGCCGAGCAGCAGCTGGCCGGCGGCTTCAACGTCCGCTCGATCCCCACGCTGATGGTCTTCAAGGACGGGATCCTGATCTTCGAGCAACCTGGCATGATGAGCGCGATGGCCCTCGACGGCCTGGTAACGAAAGTGCGCGCGCTGGACATGGCGGAAGTGAAGCGGCGGATCTCCGAGCACCACGCGGTCCAGGGCTCGAACGAACAGCCACACTGAGCTTGCGCTCGCCTGGCGATCTCAGCACCATGCGCCGGCGATGAGACCGTTCGCCGTCTGCCTTGCACTCAGCCTCGTTGCTTGTGACAAACCCGCCGCGCCCGGCTCGACCGTCGCAGACACCGCCGCGCCGGGGAACGCGCCCCCCGCACTCTCGGCAGCGCCGAGCGCTGGCGCACCCGTGCCGACCTCGGTCACGCACGGCGCCGCCAAGGAGATCGGGGTGACCTGGGACGACCCCAAACTCTGGAAGAAGCTCCCGCCGACGTCGCCAATGCGGAACGCGACCTACGAAGTCCCGGCAGCCGATGGCGACAAAGAGGCCGCCGACGTTGGTGTCTTCTATTTCGGTCCCGACAAACCTGGAGTGGTCGAGCGCAACGTGGAGCGTTGGGTCCAGCAGTTCGAGGGCATCGACGACACCAAGGTGAAGAAGAGTGAGCGCAAGGCCAACGGGCTGGCGCAGCGCATCGTGGAGATCGAGCAGGGCACCTACAAGAGCGGCATGCCGGGTGGTCCGACCACGCCGAAGCCCGACTTTGCGATGATCGGCGCCATTGTCGAGGCGCCAAGCGGCAGTCACTTCTTCAAGCTCGTCGGGCCGAAGGCCACGGTTGCGCGAGCCAAGAAGCCCTTCTTCGAGCTGCTCGACTCGGTGAAACCCAAGGGCGCACCCTGAAGTCGTGACCACCGTGTCGGCTTCGCACGCACTTCGCGAGCTCGAGCGCATCGCTCGCAATTTCGGGCCAGGCCTCGCGACCCAGAAGCGCGAGCTCGTCGCGACGCTTGGGCAGAGCTCGCTTCGTCAGGCCACCGAGCTCTTGCGGTTGCACGAGGTCTTGTGTTTCGCCCGCGCGTATCCGGACGACGCCGAGCTTCGGGCCAGTGTGGTGCGCGCGCTCGAAGACTTCGCCGCGCGCAAGGATACGACCAAACACAGAAGGGCCCTCACCGACACAGGTGTGGTTGGTACCTCGCTGAGCTTTCCGTTCCATTGGATCACCGCGTGCTGGCTCGTCGAACATTGGCCGGCGGAGCTCCACGTGGATTGGCCCGAGGTTGGCACCCGGGAGCGGGAGCGTCTCGAGGCGCTGCTGCCGCTGCTCGTGCCGGAGGCGGAAGCGTTGGATCCGGAGCTAGGGCTGTCGCTGACCCAGTGGCTCGCGGCACTGCCCGGCGAAGGCGAGACCGACGCGACCTTCTTGGTGCGCCGTTTTGCGCGGCTGTCGATGTCAGCGCGGGCGCGCGAGAGTCTGTACAACGAGCTGGCCCTGCCGCTCAGGCTCGAGCTCGTGCGCGGTGCGCCGACCCGCACGCTGGCCGTGCTGTCGGACGCTCCAGTCACATTTCAGACCCAGCCGTTGGCCCAGAAGCGACCCGCGCTCTCGACCGGTCTAAGGCGGCGTCTGCGCAGCGTCAGACGCCTGGAGCCCCGGGACGGGCGGAGGGCCATCGAGCTTGCGCGGACCTCTCTCATCACGCGCGGACGTGATCTCGACGGGATCATGTACGCGAGCCCCGACGACGTGCGGCTGATCGACACCGGCGATGGTTTCGTCATGACCTGCATGGGCCTCCTGCCGAGACATCGCGCGCTGGTCGAGACGCTCTACGTGTTTCTGCTGATCAAGAACGGCGTTCCGGTCGGCTACTTTCAGGCCGCGCTTTTGTTCGGCTCGGCGGAGGTGAACTACCACGTGTTCCCGACGTTCCGGGGCGCGGAGACGGCGGAGCACTACGTGCGCGCTCTCGGTGTCGTTGGGCGCCTGTTCGGCGCGCAGTCCTTCTCGATTCATCCGTACCAGCTGGGTCACGAGAACCCCGACGCACTCGCGGCCGGCGCCTTCTGGTTTTATCAGAAGCTCGGGTTCCAACCCGACGACGCCGGCGCCAGCAAGTTGCTCCGCTCGGAGCTCCGGAAGATCGCAAAGAACCCGAAACATCGTTCGTCGAGGTCGGTGCTCCGGCGCTTGGCCTCCGGGTACCTCTTCCATCATCTGGCTGAGCCTCGCAACGACGTTGCCGGAAAGTTACCGCTCGCCCGATTTTCACTCGTTGTCAGTCGTCATCTGGGGCAGCGATTCGGTTCGGACCGTGAGCGCGGCCTGCGGGTGTGTGCGGAGGAGTTTGGCGAGCTCACCGGTGTCGTGCTCGGTCAGCTCACTCCGGACGAACGCGTGGCCTGGGAGCGTTGGGCGCCTCTCGCGCTCGCCTTGCCCGGGGTCACTTCGTGGTCCAAGGCCGAGCTGCGGGCTCTGGGTGCCGTCGTCCGCGCGAAAGGAGCCACCAATGAGCAGGACTTCGCGCGGCGCCTCGATCGGCACCGGCGCTTGAGAGCGGCCCTCGTTGCCGTCGCTGGCCGGGCTCCCGAGGTGTAGAATGGCGGCGATGCGATCGTGTTGGCTCGGCCTCGTCGTGGTCATGGGCTGCGCCACGGGTGAAGAGGTCACGGATCCGAACGCGGCGGGCGGGACCAGCAACGGCGGCACTGCCCAAGGCGGTGGCGGCGGCGGGCTCGCCGGCATGGCCGGTGGTTTCCCGACGGGTGGCGGGGGCGCAGGCGGCTCGGGCGGGACCGCGGTCGGAGGGGGTGGCAGCCCCGGCGGCAGCGGCGGAACGAGCGCCTCGGGCGGCGGAGGCTCGGGAGGTGGAGGCTCGGGAGGTGGCAGCGGTTGTTCGATTCAAGGTTGCTCCGACGGCAACACGAGCGGTGTTGGCTGCGCGGCGGCTCGCACCATCGGGCGTACGACCGCGAGCGGCGTTCAGGGCTACGTGAAGACGGACACGACCTGCAATCTCGCCGACGCCAGCACCGGCTACGGCACTGGATGCGCAGATCTGGGCGGCGATCACACTTACCGCATTTACCTGCGCGCCGGCGAGAGCATCTCGGTCGCGCTCACTCAGGGAAGCAAGTGCTCGACGGCGACGTCGTTCAATCGCACGTTCAAGATCTTGTCCGGAGCGAATTGCTCCGACACGACGTGCAGCGTGAAGACCTTCTGCTCTCCGGCTGCCGCGGGCACTTACAACAAGAGCCTCAACGTCACCCAGGACGGCTGGTACCATCTGGTCGTGGACGGCCTGACGAGCGGGGACGCGGGCAGCTACACCCTCACCGTCAAGCTCAACTGCAAGACCGCGGGCTGTGAGTGCTGATGGCGCAAGCAAAGCTCTGGTCCATCCTCGGCAATTCACAGCGACTCGACGGCGGCGCCATGTTCGGCAATGCGCCCCGCGCCGTCTGGGCACGCTGGTTTCCTCCGGACGAGCAGAACCGCATTTCACTCGCTTGCCGCGCGCTCCTGGCGCGCGAAGCGTCGGGCCGGAACGTGCTGTTCGAGGCGGGTATCGGCGCTTTCTTTTCACCCAAGCTCCGCGAACGCTTCGGCGTCGACGACGGCGAGCACAAGCTACTCGCGAGTCTGCAGGCGGCCGGGGTTTCGCACACGGACATCGACGTGGTCGTGCTCTCGCACCTGCACTTCGATCACGCGGGCGGGTTGCTGGCGGCGTTTTGCGAGGGCCAGCCGCCACAGTTGCTGTTCCCGAATGCCAGGTTCCTGGTCGGGAGCGCGGCATGGGAGCGAGCAAAACGACCCCACGTACGGGATCGCGCGTCGTTCATCAGCGAGCTGCCTGCATTGCTAGAAGCCAGCGGGCGCCTCGAAATTGTGAACGCTGAGCGCTCGGAATTGCTCGGTGACCGCTACCGCTTTCATTTCTCCGACGGCCATACGACGGGGCTCATGCTGACCGAGCTCACGACGCCCGGCGGCCCGCTCCTGTTCGCCGGTGACCTCGTGCCGGGAACGGCGTGGGTCCATCTCCCGATCACCATGGGGTACGACCGTTTCCCGGAGCTCCTGATCGACGAGAAGGAGCGCCTCTTGACGGACCTTGCTGCGCGCGGCGGAAGGCTGTTCTTCACCCACGACCCGAAAGTGGCCAGCGCCGTCGTCGTGCGGGACTCGAACGGGCGCTTCTGTGCGGAGGCGGAGCAGGTGGCTTTGTCCGGCGACAGCTGATTCGTCTGCGTGCGGCAGCGGCGAAGTGCGCTAACCTCGCTCGCGTTGACGCCAATCGAGTGGGTACTTGCGGGCTGGTCCGGACTCGGGAGCCTGATGTATTCGGCGGTGACGCTGAGCGCGATGCGTGGGCTCGTGTCGCTGGAACAGCTGGGTGAGGCCCGCGCCCCGGAGCCCGAGAGCTGGCCGAAGCTCAGCGTGCTGGTGCCGGCGTGCAATGAAGCCGGCACGCTAGGGCAAGCGCTCGAGACCTTGCTCGCTCAGGACTACCCAGCGCTGGAAATCGTGCTGGTGAACGACCGGTCGACGGACTCGACCGGGCAAGTCGTGGACGAGCTGGCGGGTCGCGATCCACGCATCACGGCGGTGCACGTCAGCGAACTGCCGCCGAAATGGCTGGGAAAGGTTCACGCGCTCAGCCGTGGCTACGAGCGTTCGCGCGGTGAGCTCGTGTTGTTCACGGACGCGGACGTGCACTACCAGAAGCCCGACGTGCTCCGGCGGGCCGTCGCCCTGGCCGTCGCGCGGCGACTCGACCACGTGTGTTGTCTGCCGGATCTCAGGTCCGGATCGTTTTGGCAGGCGGCGGCGGTAGATGCGTTCGGCATCGGCTTCTTCGCCAACCTGCGGGTCCACGAGCTGGTGGATCCCGAGTCCGAGCGTTACGTCGGTGTCGGCGCGTTCAACCTGGTGCGGCGCGCGGCGCTGGAGCGGAGTGAGGGCCTCGAGTGGCTGCGCATGGAGGTTGGGGACGACGTGGGTCTCGGCTTCTTGCTCCGCCGCGCCAAGGGCCGTGCCGGTCTGTGGCTGGCGGCCAGCGAGATCGGCGTGCTCTGGTACCCGTCGCTGCGCGAGATGAGTCGGGGTCTCGAGAAGAACCTGTTCGCCATCATGGGCCACTACAGCGTGCTCCGAGTGTTCATGCGAGTGGCGATTGCGTTCGGCATGGTTGGCGGCATGGTGGCCGCGCTGTTCTCACCGCATCTCCCCGTGGCTGCCCTGGGCGGGTTTGCTTGGTGCATGGTGGTGGCAACTGCCGTGGTCTTGCACCGGCGATTGGGGCAACGCGTTGGTCCGGCGCTGCTCGCTCCGCTGGGCGTGCTGATGGTGTGTGTGATGGCGCTGAACTCGACCTGGCGATGCCGTGCGGCGCGCGGCATCACCTGGCGTGGTACGCACTACCCTCTCGACGAGCTCCGCGGCCTGCAGCGCGTGAAACTCTGAGCAGCGTGTGCCCGCCCCGGCAAAAGTTACCGGGAAAAACCGGCGGCGGCGGCCGCGTTTTTGTTCGAGATGACGCGCGCCGATTGACGCCGGACGGGCCAGGGGTAATGCGCTCGGGTGATGCCCAACGCCTACATTTCCGGTACCGGCTTCTATGTTCCGCCGAAGATCGTGACCAACGATGCTCTGGCGAAAGAGTACGGAATCGACACCACCCACGAGTGGATCGTGCAGCGCACGGGGATCGAGGAGCGGCGCTTCGCAGAGCCTGGCGTGGGCACCAGCGACCTGGCCGTGCCAGCGGCAAAACAAGCCATCGAGCGCGCGGGGCTCGAGCCTCGGGACCTCGACATGATCGTGTTTGCGACGCTGTCACCGGATCATGCTTTTCCGGGCTCCGGCGTGTATCTGCAGAAGAAGCTCGGCTTGTGTGATGGCGATGGCGCCAAATTCGTTCCGGCCCTGGACGTCAGGAACCAGTGCTCCGGCTTCGTCTATTCCCTCACCGTCGCCTCGTCGATGGTGCGCGCGGGCACGGCCAAACACGTCTTGGTCGTAGGCGCCGAGACCCACTCGGCGGCGCTCGACTTGTCAGTGCGAGGTCGAACGGTGGCGTCGCTGTTCGGAGACGGCGCAGGTGCGGTGGTCGTGAGCGCGACGGACGAGGACCGCGGAATTCGCGGCACCTACCTCGGTGCGGACGGACGTTTTGCCGACGTGCTGTCGCAGAAGGTCTGGGACATCAAGAAGCGACCGTTCATCGATGTGGACGCCAATGGGGTCGGGCAGGTCCCAGCTGAACACATGTGGGCGCAGATGGACGGCAAGCAGGTCTTTCGTAACGCGGTAGAACGCATGATTGGTGTGCTGATGCAGGCGTGCGCAGACCAAGGTCTGACCCGCGACGACATCGACCTGTTCTTCTTCCACCAGGCCAACCTGCGCATCAATCAGTACATCGCGCAGCAGATCGGGATCACCGAGGACAAACTCGTCTCCAACATTCAGCGCTACGGAAACACCACAGCTGCGACGATCCCCATCCTGCTCGCGGAGGCCGAACAAAGCGGCCGGCTGAAGCGCGGCATGAAGATCGCCATGGTCGCCTTCGGCTCGGGCTTCACGTGGGGCGCGGTGATCGCCGACTGGTGAGCGCTGCTCTGGCGATTCCTCCTTGAAAAGCCGCCGGAAATCTTGCCCGCCGCTCGTGCCTGCGCGAGCAGCCCTGATTGCGCTGCCGCGGGGGAGGGCGCAGCTCGAGTCCGGCCGAGGTGCCCCCGCCTCGCCCGGCCCTCGGCCGCTGTCGCGGACGGAACGCAAGGAAGCAGAGACAAGCCGGTTCCCCGCGGCGCACGGATGGGCTGTGCGGGTCGCGAGGAGAGCGGGGTGCTGGCGTGAGCGCGTCCGATGCGGCGAGCGACCGCGCGTCGTACCGTGTGCGTCGCGCACTGCCGTCGCATGCGTGGAACCGCCAGCGATTCGCACTCCGCGCGAGCGCGCGAGCCCATGACGCTGCCGCTGCCAAGACCACCGAGGGCAATCCGTGCACCCCTCTTTGTTCGAGGGGTGCGAGAGGCGTGGTTGCGAGCTCTGCGCCGCGCCGAAGCGCGTGCGTGAAAAGAGCGGGGTGCGCGACGATTCGATTCACATTTTTCTTGAGAGCACGCAGCGCGCGCGAGCGACGAGTCACGAGGAAACCCTCACGCGCTGCCACGAGGATGAAGGCTGTGCGCGCTTCGCGCGTTGCGGTGACGTTCGAAGCGTTCCACGTCGTGAGCGTCGCGCCTGATGGCAGCGGCGAGGTCGGAAAATCGCATGGTATGCGAGAAAGCATGCCTCTCCTCTCTTCCGTCTCCGACATCGAGCTCCGCGAACGCCTCTCGGCTGCCGTCAGCAGCGAGCGCGCCGCATCGACGGACGTCGTCTTCGTTTTCCATTCTCACGCCACGCGACCGGCAGCGATTCCGCGACTGCGGCAGGCCCGAAGCGAGTTCATCCGGCTCGGCCGGACTGTCTATTTGGTCGCGTGCTCTTCGCTCACCACTCGCTGCGTGGAGCGCCTGGGGTACTCCGAGGACGGAGCCAACAAGCGCGTGCGCGTTGCCCGCCTGGCACAGCGCTTTCCTCAGATCCTCGACGAGCTCGCGTCCGGCAACGTGCACCTGACCGGGCTGTTTCTCCTCTCCAGGCACCTCACGGAGGATAACGTCGAGCAGCTCCTCGCCGAGGGTCGAGGGAAGTCGAAGCGTCAGCTCGAAGAGCTCATCGCCCGCTGGTCTCCGCAGCCGGACGTGCCGACCACCTTGACCACGATGGCGCCCGAGCCCGCGCAGACGGAGTTATCAACAGTGTCCGGGGCAGGTAACTCCGTGCCACCGCCTCGGCCCTCGATGCCTCGTGCTCGTCTCGAGCCCCTGTCGCCGACAACCGTTCGGCTGGAGCTCACCGCCCGCGTCGAGCTCCGCGACAAGCTCGAGCAAGCCCGCAACCTGCTCAGCCACGAGATCCCCAGCGGCGACCTGGCGACGCTCCTCGAGCTCGGCCTGGACCTGCTGATCGCGGCCGCGATCCAGCGTCGCTCGGGCGCGGGCAAGCCGCGCAAGCGTCGCGAGACGAAGCCGGGCTCACGACACGTGCCCGTCGATGTCCAGCGCGCCGTCCGGGAGCGGGACGCTGACCAGTGCACCTTCCGCGATGCTGAGGGGCGTCGCTGTTCAGAAATTAGACCGTCCGGCCGGGCCGGAGGAGCTCCGTTTGCGGGTGCCCACGGTCGCGAAGCGCCAACTGGATGCGGGGCGCTGAACGCGAGTGAGTTCTTGACCATCGAGCACATCGTTCCCTTCGCGAAGGGCGGACCGACCACCGTGGACAATTGCTGCCTGCTCTGCTCGGCTCACAACTCGTACCGAGCGCGACAGGTGTTCGGCGAAGAGCACATCCAGAACGAGATCGCCGGGGCTCGCTCTCGCCGCGAAGCGATCCGCACGCCAGCGCCTGCGGTCGCGGCCGCGCCCGAGCCCGAAGTGTTCGAGAAGGTGCGCTCGGCGCTGGTGCTCTCGGGGTTCAAGCGGGCCCAGGCACGGCAAGCCGTCGAGCAGGTGCGACTGCGCGGGGTCGAGCCTCGGCCCGAGCCGCTGCTTCGCGCCGCGATCGCCGTGCTCACACCCTGAGACAGTCCGGGCACACCCCCACAAAGGGTGTGCCGGCAGGTGCTCGTGGTCTCGTCAGCGGCAGCGTCGTGGGCACGAATGCGCGCGAGGAGAGAGGAGCGCATCATGACTCGAAGGGGACGCATCAGGTAGAGGCTGGTCGGCATGCTGCAGTAGCGCATCGGCGAGGCGAGGCGCGTGCGCCCTGTGCGGCTGGCAGGTCCTTCCCCCGCCTCGGCTCGGACCGCCACTACGAGCTGACGGTGGACGATCCCCCGCGGCCTGGGAAGAACCGATCGAGACTGCTTGCGCGAGGCCCGCGCGAGCGAAGTCCGCATTTAGCTGCTACTCTACCCGCCCGCTCGAGGAGGTCGTTCATGTCCGTGCGCTCGCTGGCAATACCCTGGGTCGTTGGAATCTTCGCGGTCACTGCGTGCGGCGACGCCAATGACTCGGGCCTCAAGGGCGGCGGTGGTTCCAGTTACGGAACGGGCGGCGCGGGCGCGGCGGGCTCGGGAGGTAGTTCATCCGGCGGGTCGCCGGGTGGTGGCGGCGTCTCGAGTGGCGGCGAGCCGAGCGGTGGGACCTCGAGTGGCGGCACGGCGACCGGTGGCTCACCGGGCGGTGGCGGAGCACCGAGTGGTGGCGTCGGCGGCGGACCGAGTGGCGGAGGCGGCGGACCAAGCGGTGGCGGCGGTCCGAGCGGAGGCGGCGGACCGAGCGGTGGCGGCGGGCCGAGCGGTGGCGGAGGCCCAAGCGGAGGTGGCGGCGCTCCGGGTGGTGGAGGTGCGCCTGCGCTTTGCGCCGGGCACTGCGGCTCCACGAACCCGCAACCTGGGCCGAGCGGCGCGTGTTACTGCGACCCGCAGTGCCTCGTCTCGAAGGATTGTTGTCCAGGGTACGCGGCGGACTGCGACAAGAACAAGGTCTCGTGTGGCAACAACAGTTGCAATCTCCCGAATCAGTTCTGCTGCAACAAGTATCAGACGGGGCAGGGTTGGAGCGCCGGTTGTTCGAACGCCGGTCAGCCCTGCTCACCCTCGGCGGCGTATTGCAACGGTCCGGAAGACTGCGAAGGCGGCAAGGTTTGTTGCGGCAAGGTCGCCAGCAACTACTTCACGACGCTGACCTGCACCCTCGCCACGGACTGCGAGTACAACAACGGCTACCGCGTGATTTGTGGCACGGACGGCGTGTGCCCGACCGGTTATGTCTGCAAACCCTCGTCGTCGCCCCCGGGTTACCAGTACTGCGGCGTGCCGAATTGAGCTGAAGCGGGGCTCCGTCGCCGCGCGATCGATGGTCGCGTCGTCAGAACTTGGGTTTCGAAGCACCTGTCAGAGTGCGTTCAACAGCGCGAGCAGCGCTCGCTGCTCCTCGGAGTCGGTCACTTCGACGAGCGCGCGGTTCACCTCGGCCAGCGCGTGCGCCGCCAGAATCGAGGCGACACCGGCGTCGTCTTCGATCGTCTTGGCGATGGCGAGGGACACCGGATGCTCCGCGTTCATCAGCAGGCGTTTGCGGATCTTGTCGTAGCGTAGCGCGCGCTGGGAGCGCCCGAGCACGACGCACTCGACGGGGGAGCCCGTGAGCCGAAAGTCTACCAGCAGCTTCATGAGCGCCTGATGTTCGCGTGCGGTTGCCTGAGGCAACTCTTGCTCTCGAAAGGCGTCCGAGAGTTGCGCGGTCAAGCGGTCCCACCAGGACGGTTCGAGCGTCGACTGTCTGAGCGCCTCGTCGGAAGGGAGCGGGAGCGAGCTCTCAGCCATCGACTCGATGCTCGGGCTCGCCGGCGCGCGCAGCTCCGAGACCGCCCCCAGCCGGCGCAGTGTGTCGGCGGGCCCGCGCTTCTCGATCACACGCACGAGCGCGGACCCCTCCGCCAAGAAGAAGGGGGGGGCGCCGCTCGGAAAGGCCCCGTCTGCGTAGCCACGCCCGTCACTGACCCAGAGCACACCGCGTCGCGCAAGCTCGGCCATGACCTCCGGCAGGGTGAGCTCAGAGCCGTCGGCCGCCCGCAGCTGCGGCACCTGAGTGGTGAGTCCGAGCATGGCCAAATTGATCGAGTATTCCTCCAAGACGGGCGCGCTTTCGCCGCGCGAGCGGGCCTCCGCCAGGAGCTCCGCTGCGAGCTGTTCACCGAAGCGGTTCAGGGCTTCCCAGGTCTCGGTCAGTGAACCCAGCGTGCCGAGCGTCGAGGCGAGATCGAGCGAAATTCCGAGCGAGGCATCCGCGGACTCTCTGTCCACCCGGACCAGAAGGTTGCCCTCGATGGGCAGCGCGGTGCCGATGCCCGAGCGCTCGAGCGCCGCCTCGAACGCGCGCACCATTGGCGTCGCCTGCCCGCCGATGTGCGCTCGGACCCGCGGCGTCACCGGAAAATTTCTGTCGAGCCAGACACAGCCCGTGACGCGGAAACAACCGACCGGCGTGTCATCCAAGAAGCGTGATGAAAGCGCGGTCGCAGGCGGAGCGAAGGCACGTTCGAGTGCTGCCCGCGCCACACTCCGCGCGCTCGCGGAGAGTTTGTTCAACACCCCCCGATTCTCCGGGGCCTCGAAGTGTCGATCCGGTTGCACGCTGTCGTCGTTGAGCACACACACCAGCGGCCAACCATCGCCGTCATCGAATGCACACAGCGGCCGGCGATCGACGTACAGTGCGCCACCTCTCTGCTCGAGGTGCGCGGGGGAGAGCACTCCGACCTCTCCGGTGATGCCGCCGAGAGCGAAGATCTCGGTCAAGAGACAGGCGGCGCGCTGTTGCACCGACAGCGTCAGGGATGCCAGCTGGGGTGCATTCCGGCGCTGCTCGGCCGCGAGTGCGCGTTCGATCTCGGAGTCGACTCGAGTCAGCGTCAGCCCCTCGCGCAGCCCGACGACCTCCACCTCCGACAGGCGAAGTGTGGGGGATTTTGCCCGCGGAAATGGTGGCGCGAGGGTGGTGAAGCGCCACTTCTCTCCAGCGACGAGGGCCCCCAAGCTGTGCCAGAACCCGCCCGTATCCTCGAATACTGGTGCCGTCGCCAGCTCGGCCTGAGCGCGAGCGCTCGGCTCACGGCACAGCACCGCCCGCGCGCTCGCTCTGACGAACGCGGGCAAGTGATTCAGCGAGCTGATGGCTCGCGTGAGCACCCGCCCCGCGGCCTCCTCGATCTCGTGGGTGAGGCGCGTCTGGATCGGTCGCAGCTCCAACGCCTCGACACGCACGACCGCGCTGAACGGACAAGCCGAGCTCAGCTCGAACGATTCGGCTCGCCCGTCGAGCAGCACGGCGGTGATCGTGGAGCTCGGTCCGGCGCGCAGCTCCAGCTCGCCGTCCCCCGCAGTCACTCCGAGCTCCCAGAGCGAGGCACGCAGGCTCGGGTGCGGCGGAAGTCCACCAAGTTGGGGCGCCGCGGCTCGCACACCTCCGCGTTGTCGCTGCAGCGCCGACACACCCGCGCTGACGTCCTTCAGCACTCGACCGGAGCGGGACAGGAGCGCCGAGAGCTGTGAGCCGATATCTCCGGGAGGCAGGAACAGGATCGGTTGATCGAGCTCTGAGGCGCCGCCTTTCTTCTCATACCAGCCCGTGTGGCGCTCCGAGCCGAACCACAGCGCGGGAGGGGCTCCGGTGAGCAGCGAGAGCGGCGCTTCGTCGCCTTGGACCGTGGGAAAGTGCACATGGCTCGCCTCGAGCAGGGCTCGGACCTCGGTCCCCTCGCCGAGATCCGTGAGCGCGAGACAGAGCGCGAGCGCGCGGCTGTCCGACAGCAACAGTCCTTCTGTCGCAAGTGAGCGCAGCAGCTCGAGAGAGGCGAGCCTGAGCCGGGCCCCGAAGCGGGACAGCCCGTCCGGGGTCGGCGCCGCGAACCCGGCGAAGTCTGCCGCCCTCGTCGAGTTGACATTGGCGATGATGGGAAGGCCAACCTGGCTCGGACCAAGCCCTGCGACGGAGCGCCCGGCAAAGCGCAGGTCCACCCAGGGCACCTCGAGAAGTAGGTCGGGGCGCGGCAAGGCGATCACAACCTCCAGCTCGGCCAGCGGATCGTCGGACGGTCTCGCGGCCGCGTGCAGTGGCGTGTCGCTCGCTGCGATGCGCGCTCCGAGCTCTCGAAGTGGCAGTGCCACTTGGCTCAGTAGTTGCCGCTTCTGATACTCGGCCGCCGCGCGGGCGCGTCGCGCGTCGAGCTCGAGCTCGCCGTTCGTGAGTCGTGAAAAGCGCCGTGCCAGTAGCTCACGCTCACGCTCACTCCGCACGAGCACGGGTCGCCAATCCAGAGTTGGCATTCCGGGCGAAGCACCCAGCACGGGCAGCGTCTCTCCGTGGTGTTTCGCGGCTCCGGCGATCGACTCGGTGATGGGTGTGCCCTGTTCGTTGAACGAATGGAGCAGCGGCAACGCTTCGATGCGCGCGACGAGCTCAGCCTGGAGCGATTTGGCCGAAGGTTTGCGCTTTCCCTTGGCGCTGCGCGCGCCGAGGGACACCGCGCTCGACAGCAGACAAACCCCAATCGCAGGATCGTCGGTGGATGGTCTTGTGGTGACGCCCAGCTGCCCGCACGCGGTGGCATCCCCTTCCAGGGCGCTGACCAGTAACTCCGTGAAGCGCTGGGCGTGTGCCGCGCGATTGCGTCGAGTCCTGAAGTGCACGCCATCCCAGTCTGGCGTGGGTACCGTCGCGATGTGATCGGTCGCGACGATGACGCAAGAGCTAGATTTGGGGAGTCGTTCCACGGACAAGAGCACACCACGATGGCTCTCGATGCTCGCGTCGAGCAGGCTCGGCGCAACACAAACCACTGCGCCGTCGTGCTCCTCCCACAGCTCGACCGACCTTGGAGCAAGTCCCTGACGTACACGTTCGTCGGCGACGGCCTGGCTCAGTGCCGCCCTTCGTCCCGCGAGCGTGTCACCGTTCGCTCCGCTCGCGGACACCCCTCGCTCGTAAGGAACGCGCGCGACCTTCGTGGTCATCAGCGCGAAGATCGCCTCGGCGTCCCGCGGTCCCGCCACAACCACCGGACGCCCATCGGGCGCCGCTCGGGTGACCTCGTTCTGCCAGCTGCCGACCAGGCACAGTGAGCGCCGTTCTTCGGCAAAGCTCATCAAGATCTGCAGGCTGACCTGTTTGCCGGCCGTGGTCGGGAAGATGTTGGCGCCGTAGAGCCCGGGATACACGCTGCGAAACCGCGTCGGATCCGCTGCCGGCATCCCCAGCTCTCGGGAGACCACGCTGAAGGCCGCGACCGCGTCCCGCAACACCCCCTCGAGGGCAGCGCGCTCTGACCCCGACAATTCGCTCAGGCGCGCCGCGGCGCTGTCGGCAATGCCCATCGCAACGTTGCTCACCGCGACGAGCGCCTGGTTCAAGCGAGCGTCGCGCTCGACGCCGTCGTAGTCGAAGCGCGGTCTCAATCCCTGGGGCCACGCGATCGCGGCGTCGAGAGCCAGCGGGCAAAAGCCCGGCTCGATGGGCACCGCCTCGAGCATGCGCTCCTCGATGAAGACCCTCAGCAGCGAGGCGCGGGGGTTTCCAGCCTGGTGCGGCGCCAGGAGTGCCACCTCGCCCGAGAGCCCGGCGTAGGTACCCGAGGTCAGCTCGAAGCGTCGGCGAGCCAGCTCCGCCGTCGACTTCGGCACGGCGGGCGGTCCAGGAGCATGCGCCAAGAAACGCTCTCGGCGTGCCGCGCCCTGACGCGCGCGCTTGATCAGATAGGACGCATCTTCGAGCCTCAGACCTTCGAGCGCGCGCTCGGCGAAGCGTCCTCTCAACCACACGACGTCAGCGAGCCAGGGGGCCAGCTCTCGAGGGAGCGGGTCGTCGTCCTTCCAGACGTACACGACACCCGCGCTGAGCAGACGCCCGAGGGTGATGCGTTGGTCGGCTGCAGACTCGAACAGCGGCGCCTGAAAGAGGGCGCGTGCCTCCGGGTCGATCTCGTGTCCGGCTCGTTGGGCCATCGCACACAGAAAGACCAGGACACCCAGGCTCTCTTGCCACGCGCTGACGTCAGCGGTGACGACCTCCACATCGGTTGGGAGCGGTGTATCGGCTTGCCTCGCGATCAAGGCCCGGAGTGCCTTTCTGAACGCCGTCTCGGCCGCCGGCAAGAGCTCGCGGGCGAGTGGAGAGTCCTCACGCAGCGCCGAACGCGAGGCGTTGGTCGGGAGCTGATCCGCGTCGATGATCACTCGAACGGGTGCGCACACACCATCGACGGAATCGAGCCCCGGCAGCGGTTGCCAGGCCTGGGACAGGAGGCGCACCCCGCGCTCCATGATGTCGACGCGGCAGGCTCCACCCGCGGACAACACCTCGACCGCCGCACGTTTGGCGCCGGGGAGGGTCAGCGCCGCGCGCAGCAGTACTGGGGGCTCCGGCTCGCGTTGCACGGGCGAACCGTCGTGTGTGATCACGAGCTGCGCTTCACGAGTGTGGCTCATGAGCAGCGCGATCTCGCGCGGTGCTCCGCCGGCTACCGCGCGACGCAACACCTCGAGGCCGAGCTTCTTCCGCACGTGAACCTGCGTGCCGCGCGCAAAGGCACCGGCCGGGCGTGCACATCGCGCGGCGACTGGCTCCGGTGAGGACCTGTCGTCGTCAGCAAACACGTCTGGGGTGAAACGCGCGCTCTCTGCCGCCGGTTCGTCGGTCGTGGTGACCATGACCCAGTCCGCGCCCAGCCCCAGCGCGGCGTTCACGCCGAGCGCCAACGAGCGCAGCGCCTTGGCGTTTTCGTCCTCGGTCTCGGTCAGCGCAAAATCCAGCAGGCGGGGCAGGCGATCCGGGGCGACCGGGCGGCCGTCGAACGAAAACACCACGTCGTCGGAGTCCCAATGCACGTTCAGCGTCGTGGCTCCGAAGCCAATGGCGGCGCGGGCAAGCTCCAGCGAATACCCGTGCAGGTCCACGAGCAGGTGCTCCCGCAACTTTGCCCGCGCCCGCCGTGCATCGACGCGGATTTCCCCCCGGGCGAGCACCCGCCGTTCGCTCAAGTGGCTCCCTCCAGGTGATCCCGGAGCAAGGCATCGTTGACCTTTGCCGTCAGCGGTCCGAAGCGTTCGAGCATGATCATTCGGGCGAGCAGCTGTGCCGCCGTACGTGCATGGCGTCGTGCCAGAGCGCAGGCACGCAGCACCGACTGCTGGCGTAGGTCGAGCAAGAGCGTTGCCCCTCTGCCCCAGCGGGCGGCGGCGGAGAGCGCGGTGTCGAGCGGGACGACGCCGTCCATCGGTGCCCTGGCAACGACGAGCTTGACGGAGAACGCCCCCGTGACTTCGGCGACCGCGACGCGTTCGACGTCGACACCCGCCAGCCGGATGCAGCGCGCGACCTGCTCCATCAGCGCCGTTTCGTGGCTCGTGGGCGCCTTGCGTTCGCGGATCAGCAGGTGGCGTTCATACACGGGCTCGGGGCCGCGGGCGCCCAGGAGTGCGAGTCGCTGGACGACCTCTGCGTGTGGACACAAGACCACCGGGCGACCCACCCGAGCGAACGCGGCGCTGATGGGCTCCTTCTCGGCGACGGTCAGCACCGACGTGCGCCACGGGGTGAGCTTGGTGATGCCGTCCAGCGTCATGGCGCTCTGCCCATCGATGGGCGACGCCAGGGGGAACCAGGTGTGGCTCGCACGCAGGCGAGTGGGCTCAGCGGCGCTGGCGCCGAGCAGCGCCACGTAGTGGCTCGCATCCCCGTCTTCCGCCACCCGCGTCGCTTCGGCTTTCAGCGCCTCGGAGACGGCTCTGGGCAGCGCGCGACGTGCAAGCTCTGCAGCTCGTTGCACGAGCTCGTCGAGGGCCTGCTCGCGCCGCACGTTGTCGCGAGACAAGGTGTGTTTGAGCTTCGGGCTCGAGATCTTGACGCGCAGCCCGGTGAGGGGCGCGAACTCGTCCGCGCTGCTCTCGAAGAGCGTGAGCCCCCGGTTGTAGAAACCGACGAAGGGTGTCGCGTTCTCGTAGTCGAGCTGGGTGTCCGACAGCGGAAGGTGTTCCATGCCCGCGCCGGGACCGAGCACGATGCTGTCTTCTCCCTCGAGGTCGCTGACACTGACCGAGGTGTGGACTTGGAGCGGAATGTCGAGCTGCTTGCGCGATGAAGCTTGCGGGTTGGCGTAGTCAGTGACGGTCAGCCAAATGGGGACCCGCGCGTGCCGACACCAGCGCAAGAGGCTGCCCCTCACGCGGGCGACGTGTTGGTCGAACGCGCTCGAGTCCATCGTGTGGGTCAGCGTGACGCTCGTCCCCGAGAGCGGTCGCACGGGGATCTCCTCCAGCACGTAGGAGTGGTCGCGCAAGATCGTGACACGCCACGCGCCGCTCTCCGATTGCGCGGACTTGTCGACGGCGCTTCGCCAGGTGTCGACGATCACGGCCTCGGGATTGACGGCCAGCACCGACACGAAGCCGACGCCGTACTTTCCGATCTTCGTCGAGTCCCCTTCCTTCGACGACGAGAACAGCGTGAGCAGCGCGTTTTCGATGATCTTGGGGGTCATGCCGGAGCCGCTGTCGGTGACCCGCGTTCGGGTGTCGCCGTCCGCGCCCCGCATCACGTCCACCTCGATGCGGGTGGTGCCAGCGTCCATGCTGTTTTGCACGAGCTCGCGCAGGAACGCGTAGGGGTCCGCGAACTGGCGGACCATCTCCGATACCAGCCCAGGCTTGTCTGCTTCGGGCGCACTGCTTCGGCCCTGGCGCTCGCGGTACGGGCTCACAGCTGCACGGTTAGAGCGGTTTGCCCGGCGATGGAACCGGGACCGCATGGGGGTACCCCCCCTTGCTTTCGGGTTCTGCTGTAAGCTCCGCGCCGCGCCGGGCGTTGGGTCCAGGCTGCGCCAGGTTTGGCTCGAATCCTTTTTCGATCTCGTGCGTCTCTGGGGGACGCATTTCGAGGACACCATCCATGAATCACGGAACATCTGCGCCGTCGTGGCGCGCCGCCGTTCTCCTCTCCGCGTTGGCGCTCTCGGCCTGCGGGGGCAAGGGCCCCGAGCACGCCAAGAGTGCCGACTCGGGCCCGGCCAAGGAGAGCAAGTCGACCGCCAAGGAGCGCGAGAAGGTCGCGATCACGGTCTACAACCAGAACTTCGGTCTGGTGCGCGAGATCCGCACACTCAACCTGGGCGAAGGCAAGATCTCGCTCGAGTACCGCGACGTGTCGGCCAACATTCAGCCGGAGACGGTGCACATCAAGTCACTCGACGGTGAGGACGCGCTGGCCGTGCTCGAGCAGAACTATCGCTACGATCTCTTGAGCCCGCAGAAGCTGCTCGAGAAATACGTGGACAAGAAGATCAAGGTCTATCGCTACAACGAGAAGCTCGGCCGAGAGGAGATGAAAGAGGCCAAGGTGCTGGCGGTCGAGAACGGCACGGTGCTCGAGATCGACGGAGAGGTGACGTACGGCGTTCCGGGGCGGTTTGCCTTTCCCGAGGTCCCGCCGAATCTGATCGCCAAACCTTCGCTGGTCTGGCTGCTCGGCAGCAAGAAGGCCAAACAGCGCGTCGAGGTCAGCTACCTGAGCCAGAACCTGAACTGGGTCGCGGACTACGTGATGGTCGTGGGCGACGACGACAAGGTAGGCGACCTCAACGGCTGGGTCACGCTCACCAACAACAGCGGTACGGACTACGAGAACGCCGAGCTGAAGCTGGTGGCCGGCGACGTGCAGCGCTTGCAACCGCCGGCCAGCCCTTCGCCCAGCTACTACGCGCGGGCCGAGGCCAGCGCTTCGCGGCAGCAATTCAAGGAGGAAGGCTTCTTCGAGTATCACCTCTACACCCTCGAGCGAGCCACCTCGTTGCTCGACAAAGAGCAGAAGCAAGTGACCTTGCTCGAAGCCCACGACATTGGCATCGAGAAGAAGCTGATCTTCTGGGGCGCCGAGTACTACTACCGCGGCAACTACGGGCAGGTCGTCTCGAACCAGAAGATCGGGGTCTACCTGGACATCAAGAACAGCCAGAAGAACCGCCTCGGCATGCCACTGCCCAAGGGCACCGTGCGGGTCTACAAAGCCGACAAGAGCGGCGCCAAGCAGTTCATCGGTGAAGATCGCATCGACCACACCCCGCGGGACGAGCAGATCCGCATCAAGATGGGCGAGGCCTTCGACGTGGTCGGAGATCGAAAACAGATGGAGTGGAGCGCCATCTCGAGCTGCACGTCGGACAGCAGCTGGGAGATCGAGCTGCGCAACCACAAGGACACCGCCGAGAAGGTCGAGGTCTTCGAGCCCATCGGCGGGGACTGGGAGATCCTGCAGTCGAGCCATCCTCACAAGAAGAAGGACGCCCACACCTTCACCTTCGACGTGAGTGTGCCGGCCCGCGGCAAGACCACGGTCACCTACAAGGTTCGGGTGAAGTGGTGTTGAGCTCGCGGCGAGTGCGAGGTCGGTTCTTGGGCCCGGCCCTTGGCGCAGTGGCCCTGGCCGCGCTCTCGGGCGTGGCTCTGGCCGAGACCAAAAAGACCTCCGGCGCCGAGCAGCGCAGGGAGGTCAGCATCACCGTCTACAACCAGAACTTCGGCCTGGTCCGCGAGATCCGCGACATCGACGTCGGCACCGGCACCGTGGCGCTGGAGTTCCGAGACGTGGCGGCGAACATTCAGCCCGAGACCGTCTCCATCAAATCGCTCTCGGCGGCGGGCTCCCTCAACGTGCTCGAACAGAACTACCGCTACGATCTCTTGACCCCACAGAAGCTGCTGGAGAAACACGTCGGCAAGAAGGTGCGGGTCTGGCGCTGGAACGAGAAACTCGGCAAGGACGAGCCGTTCGACGCGGAGGTCTTGAGCGTCGCCGACGGGCAGACGGTGATGAAGATCAACGGTGAGGTGACCTTCAACTTCCCCGGGCGCATCTCGTTCCCGAGTGTGCCCGAGAACCTGATGGCCAAACCCACGCTGGTCTGGAAGCTCGAGAGCAAGGCAGCGAAACAGCAGGTCGAAGCGACGTATCTCACGCACAACCTCAACTGGCGCAGCGATTACGTGTTCGTGATCAACGACGCCGACACAGCCGGGGATCTGACCGGGTGGGTCACGCTGGTGAACCAGTCGGGCGCCGCGTACAAGAACGCAAAGCTCAAGCTGGTCGCGGGGGACGTGCAACGGGTGAGCGGGCGCGACTCCTACAACATGGACGAGGTCGCGCTGGGTAGCGTGATGGAGAAGAAGGCGGACCGCTTCCAGGAAGAGGGGTTCTTCGAATACCACCTCTACACGCTGTCTCAGCCCACGGACATCCTCGAGAACGAACAGAAACAGGTGACGCTGCTCGAGGCGAAGAACGCCAAGGTGCAGAAGAAGCTCATCTACTTCGGACAGCAGTACTGGTACCGCGGGCGCTACGGTGAGGTGCAGAAGAACCAGAAGGTGGGGGTCTACCTCGACGTGCAGAACAGCAAGGAAAACGGCCTCGGGATGCCGCTGCCCAAGGGCACGGTGCGGGTCTACAAGGCGGACAAGAGCGGCGCCAAGCAGTTCATCGGCGAGGACCGCATCGACCACACCCCGCGGGACGAGAAGGTGCGCATCAAGATGGGTGAGGCCTTCGACGTGGTCGGCGACCGCAAACAGATGGAGTGGCGGACGCTCGGGAGTTGCACGTCGGAGAGCACCTGGGAAATAGAGCTTCGCAACCACAAGGACAAGGCCACCCGGGTCGAGGTCTACGAGCCCATCGGGGGGGACTGGACGATCCTCGAGAGCACGCACAAACACGACAAGAAGGACGCCTTCACCTTCACCTTCGACGTCAACGTGCCGGGTAACGGCAAGACCAAGATCAAGTACCGGGTACGGGTGAAGTGGTGCTGAGGGAGGCGGGCATGAGGACGTCGATGAGAACCTGGCAGCTCTTGGTCGGCAGCGCCGTGGTCGCCACACTCGCGCCGGCTGCCCTGGCCGAGACCAAGAAGATCTCCACCGCCGAGCAGCGCAAAGAGGTCGGCATCACCGTCTACAACCAGAACTTCGGGCTGGTCCGCGAGGTGAGGGACGTGGACGTGGGTAGCGGCACGGTACAGCTAGAGTTCCGCGATGTCGCTGCGCGCATCCAGCCGGAGACGGTGTCGATCAAGAGCCTGTCCAACGCCGGCTCCCTCAACGTGCTCGAGCAGAACTACCGCTTCGACCTGCTCACGCCGCAGAAGCTGCTGGAGAAACACGTCGGCAAGAAGGTGCGTGTCTGGCGCTGGAACGAAAAACTCGGCAGAGACGAGGTCTCCGACGCCGAGATCCTGAGTGTGGCGGGCGGTCAGACCGTGATGAAGATCAACGGCGAGGTCACCTTCGACTTCCCCGGGCGCATCTCGTTTCCGAGTGTGCCCGACAACCTGATGAGCAAACCAACGCTGGTCTGGAAGATCGACAGCAAGGGCGCCAAACAGAAGCTGGAGGCCACCTACCTGACCCAGGGCCTCGGCTGGCGCAGCGACTACGTGTTCGTGATCAACGACACGGACACGGCGGGTGACCTGACCGGTTGGGTCACACTCACCAACCAATCGGGCGCCGCCTACAAGAATGCCAAGCTGAAGCTCGTGGCCGGCGACGTGCAACGGGTGAGCGGTGGGGAAGACTACGACGACGATAGGCGTGCCCCGGCTGGCAAAGCAGCCGAGTCACAGCAGCGCTTCCAGGAAGAAGGTTTCTTCGAGTACCACCTGTACACCCTCGCGCAGCCGACCGACGTGCTGGAGAACGAGCAGAAACAGGTGACGTTGCTCGAGGCGAAGAACGCCAAGGTTCAGAAGAAGCTCATCTACTACGGACAGCAGTACTGGTACCGAGGTCAGTACGGCGAGGTGCAGAAGAACCAGAAGGTGGGCGTGTACCTCGACGTGAAGAACACCAAGGAAAACGGCCTTGGCATGCCGCTGCCCAAGGGCACGGTGCGGGTCTACAAGGCGGACAAGAGTGGCGCCAAGCAGTTCATCGGAGAGGATCGCATCGACCACACCCCTCGGGACGAGAAGGTACGCATCAAGATGGGTGAGGCCTTCGACGTGGTCGGCGACCGCAAACAGATGTCGTGGAAGACGCTCGGCACTTGCACGTCGGAGAGCACCTGGGAGATCGAGCTTCGCAATCACAAAGACGCATCGACGCGGGTCGAGGTCTACGAGCCCATTGGCGGTGACTGGACGATCCTCGAGAGCACGCACAAACACGACAAGAAGGACGCCTTCACCTTCACCTTCGACGTCGAGGTTCCGGCCAACGGCAAGACGAAGATCAAGTACCGGGTGCGAGTGAAGTGGTGCTGAGTCGAGCGTCGCGGGTGCGGGCCAAGGTTTGGTGTTGGTTCGCGGCGGTGTGTTTCGTTGCCTGTTCGGCGGTGCCGCCGCCCGCGCCAAGCTCTACGCCTCCCGCGCCGACCCAGGCGGCGCCGGCCGATGCTCCGCCACCTAGCGGGGAGCCCTCCGCGGACGCTCCGCTCTCGTGCTCGACTCGTCTGCCCCCGGCGCCTTCGGACCTCGGTGGTGCTCCGAACACGCCGCACGACCGCCCACCGGTCGTCGTCGGGCAGATGACCGAGGGCGCCGCGCAGGCAAAGCGCCTGTTCGATCAGGAGCGCTGGCCCGATGCCGTGGCGGCGCTCGAACGCGTGATCTCCGGAGAGACGGGGGACGACGCCGGCAACAAGGAGCTGGCTGAATACCTGCGTGGCGTTGCGCTGAGCAAAGCGGGGCGAACGGCAGACGCGGCGCGCGCCTTCCTGGCCATCGCGCCGAGAGTCTCACACCTGAAACACTTCGAGACGCTGCTCTGGCTCGTGAAGCTCGCCGACGAACAGCCGACAGTGGTCCGCGCGCTCGTGTTCTACGCGGCAGCGGACGCGGAGCGTTTTGCCAGTCCGCAGCAACACGAGGTGCACGCCGGCGCGCTCTTCTTGCTGGGCCGGGAGAGGTTCGAGCGGGGCGCGTTCGCGGAGGCGGCCGAGCTGTTTGCCAAGGTGGATTCGACGAGCCACTGGGGACCGCTGGCTGTGAGCTGCAGAGAGCGTGCAAAGGCGGCGCACTGACCGGAGCCGGTCTCGTGAAGAGCATGCGGCAGCTGCCTCACGCTTTCAGTGAGCCGCGCTCGGCGGCAGGCGCGCTCTGCTTTGGCGTGGTTGTCGGCGGCACGCTCCTTGTTGCGTGCGCTCGACCGATTGCCGGAGGAAATCACCCGGTTCAGGCGGCCACCGTGCCTCCGCTTCCCAGCGCCGAGGGCGCAGAGCCCAGCGCCGAAGCGAGTCTGCCGGCTGCGAACCGCGAGCACTCGCAGCTCGAAGCGGTTTGTCTTGCCGAGCCCTGGCAGCCCGCGAACCCCAAACACGCACCCAAGCCGCTATCGGCCCAGACACGCGAACGACTGCGTGTGCTCGAGGCCGAGTGCCGCGACCCCAACCCCGGGCTGCCGCCGGGGCGGTTCGGCTCACCCGCGCCAATCCCCGCGGGCGAGTGCCACTACGGCATTGCGCGGACCTACTTCGAAGAAGCGCACTACCCCGAAGCGGCGCGCTGGTTTCGCCGAGTGGCCACCGAGCAGTCGACCGAGGACATCGGGGTTTACGCAGCGCAGCTCTACCTGGAGTCGCTGAACGTGCTCTGGTCCCAGAGCTCACCCAAGCGAGACGAGTGCCATCGGCTCATGCTCGAGGCCGCCGCCGAGTTCGCCTGTCGCTACTGCCCAGAGCCGATCAACCAAGAACAGTGTTCGGTCTTTCGCAGGGTGGCAGCGTCCGAGTCTGCACGCATCGAGAGCTGTCGTCCTTGAGTCGTCGGCACGACTTGCGCCGAGCCGCTCAACCCGAGGCCGTACTGGCGCGGCCCGGGCCCGGGGTTTGGGGGCCCCCGGCCGTGGCTGCCCCCTGCGCGCCGCCCGCCCTGGCGTTCCGCGGCGCTTCCGCTCGCGAGTCCTCCGGCACAAGACAGACAGTGCTTCAGCAAGACAAAAATCGAGCAGGACGACCGTGTGACCGCTCCCGGTGATGCGTCCCACGAGCTGGGTCGCAGCCACATGCAGCGCGTCGTTCCGGTCGAGGAGCCCCACCAGAACGTTGGCGTCGAGCACAACGTCAGCCATCGTAGAGTGCGTCGCAGTCTTCGAGCGCGTTTCCGCCGATGGCGACCAAGCCCGTCAGTCGCCGCAAGTCTTCGAGCGAGACCCCTTGGAAACGCCGGCCGCGAACGGCATGCTCAGCGGCTTCAACGACTCGGTGCCGATCTTCGCCGCTCAAGTTGGCGAGCTGCTCCACCAGAGGCTTGAGCGCCTCGGGAACGACCACTGGCTCGGGAGTGGGCTTGGGCTGGGCCATCTGGAAGGCATGATACCACCGGTTGTGGCGGACGCATCATCCAGCGCCAACGTCAGCTGACCGGAGGTGAAGAGCGTCCAGACTTCACTGCGCATCCCTCGACCTTTCACGGACCCGACAGATGCGGGCCTTGTCCAGCACGACCAGCCCAGATGGCTCAGCGATCTTGAGCAAACCCCAGACGAGCACGACGCCACTCCGAGCATCCACGCCGCAGCAGACCATCGAATCGTCCCCGCTGCAGTGGAACGCTTCTGGAAACTTGGATTCCGCCAGGCGCAGCGCTTTGCCTGACGCGATTGGGTCTGTGTCGGGGGGTACCAGGAAGAGGTCGGCGCGTGTCGTGTTGCAGCACGACCCCTGGGAGCACACCAGGAGCGTCGACCGCGGAGGGGACTGAAGTACGCCCCTAACCATCACCGCACCGCGCGAGTCGCTGGCGGCCATCGCCAGCGCGCGTTCGACCGAAACGGGCTCGGGATTGCCAGTGCACACCGGAATGACGGCCGAGCGAAACGGACACCCGGTTTCCGAGAGGCAGCGGTCCTGTCGCGGGAACGCGCGCGCCGTCGAGTCGGCCGCAGACAGCCACGCTCCGGTCGGCGGCGCGGGCTCGGGCGGTGCGGCGGCGTCAGCGAGGGCACTACTGGTCGGGGTTTGCGCGGTGGAGGTGGTGGGCACGAGAGGCCGCGCTGAGGGTTCAGAGCTTCCAGCGCATGCTACGACAGCGGAAAAACAGAGCGCGGCGATGCCCGATGCTGTCCGTGTCTGCCCCATCTGCGCCTCACGCCAGAGTACGCCACCCCGAGGTCGAGTCCGCAACATGGCAGCTGGCGAGACGGTTGAGCCATTTGTCTATGCGGGGGATGTGGTCGTGACGTGCTACGCGGGTTTACGCAGCGCAGCTCTACCTGGAGTCGCTGAACGTGCTCTGGTCCCAGAGCTCACCCAAGCGAGACGAGTGCCATCGGCTCATGCTCGAGGCCGCCGCCGAGTTCGCCTGTCGCTACTGCCCAGAGCCGATCAACCAAGAACAGTGTTCGGTCTTTCGCAGGGTGGCAGCGTCCGAGTCTGCACGCATCGAGAGCTGTCGTCCTTGAGTCGTCGGCACGACTTGCGCCGAGCCGCTCAACCCGAGGCCGCGTCACTGGCGTCGGATGTGCCCGCATCGCCGGCTTCGGCATCGTCCGCGCCATCTGCGCCGTCCGCGCCGTCCACGCCTGCGTCGTCGCCGCAGATGGGCGGCAGCGGCACACACAGACATTTCGGCGAACACACGATGTCGCCGGGTTTCACCGCGTCGTTGGGGCAAGCGAAGCACGCGAACGGATTGCCGCAGAAGCCGATCATGAAGATGCCGCTCTGGTTGTCGATTTCTTTTTGAGTGACGCACGGTCCGAACCCGCTGGCGCTGCCGCTGTCGGCGTCGGTCGCAGCGTCGGCGACGCTGCCTCCGAGCCCACCCGAGCCCCCGAGCCCGCCACTGCCGGCGGAGCCGCCGAACGCACTGGAGCCACCGCCACCGCTCGTGGTCCCGCCGCCGGAGATCACGCCGCCAGAACCGCCCTTCGACCCACCGAAGCCGCCGCTGCCGCCCTTGCTGCCCCCGGCGCCGCCAACGCTCGCGTCCGACTCGGGTCCGAGATCATCGGTGGAGGTCGCGCAACCGACCATGCAGGTGGCAACGAACAGCAGCAGCCTGACCCCGATCTGCATGACAACGATCTACCACGCCCCCGAGCGCGCTGCCCAGTCGCTGCGCCTGCGTCGTTGCGCAGCCCTCCAGCCCAGTCGGACCTCCCGTGCTACGCTGCGCTCGCCATGCGGTCCTCGAGCGTCGGGTGGGTCTTTGCGAGTGTGTGTGTGCTGCTCGCATGTGGCGAGGACGCGTCGTCCGGGGGACCGGGCGCGAGCGGCGGCAGCGCCGGGGTCGGAACGGGGGGAGCCTCGACGGGTGGCGTGCCGTCTGGCGGAGCCGGTGGTCAGAGCGGAACAGGGGCAGCCGCCGGTGCCGCTGGTGTTGGCGCGAGCGGTGGAGCGGGTGGTTCGGGCGGCGTTTGTGTCGACACTTGCCCCGCCCCGAACGGCGGCGTGACCTGGAACTGCAAGCAGCGCTTCCTGTACGGCATCAACTACGCCTGGAAGGATTTTGCTGGAGATTTCGGCGGGATCTCCGCCTGGAACATCAAGGGGGTCGCGGGTCAGGCAGGCGCACATCAGACCGCGCTCAGCGACATGCGCGCCCACGGCGTCAGCGTGGTGCGCTGGTGGATGTTTCCGGATTTTCGCGGCGACGGCGTGCTCTTCGACGGCAGTGAGACTCCCACGGGGCTTGGCGGGACGACGCTCGCGGACATTGCCAAGGCCCTCGAGCTCGCAGAGCAGGCCGATGTGTACCTGATGCTGACGGTGTTCTCGTTCGACAACTTCAAGCCGAGCGAGAGCGTCTCGGGGATCTGGACGCCGGGCATCACCCCGATCGTGAAGAACGCCAGCAAACGCCAGGCGCTGCTCGACAAGGTCGTGAGGCCGGTGGCAAAGGCGGTCGCGGCCAGCCCCTATGCCAAGCGCGTGATCGCCTGGGACGTGATCAACGAGCCGGAGTGGGCAATGACCGGCAGCGATCCCTACGGAGACCCGGCCTTCGAGGCGGACTCGACCCTGGCGCCGGTGTCCTTCACCGAGATGCAGATCTTCATCTCGGAGACCGTTGCCGTCTTGCGCAGCGAGAGCCAAGCGATGGTCACCGTGGGTGGCGCCGCAGCGAAGTGGGCGAAGGCCTGGAGCAAGGTCGGCCTCGATTTTTATCAACTGCACATCTACGACTGGGTCGATAAATACTGGCCGCACACCAACCTGGCGTCGAGCTATGGGCTCGACAAACCCATCGTCATGGGAGAGCTCCCACCCGGACCGCTGAACGGCGTGCCCTACGCGAGTGTAGTGAAGAGCTTCTGGGACAACGGCTACGCCGGTGCGATGCCGTGGATGTATGACGGCGCTTCTGCCGCGGAGCTGTCGGCGGTGAAGGCCTTCGCCGACACTCACACCTGCGAGACCGACTACACCCAGTCAGCGGGCGCATACGTCGTCACTTCGCCTGGCTCCGTGGTCTTGCCACGCGCCAAGAGCCTGCGGCGCTGCGCCGTCGTCGCCGGACGCGGGCAGTGTGTGAGCATCGAGTGACGGGGCGGAGGAACGCCAAGATTGCCGCCGTGCTCGCGGTGGTCGCGCTGCTCGTCGTGGCTCAGCGCCTCGGGATCTTGGCGCAGTTTCACGACCCGGCGCAGGTCAAACAATCGCTCGTGGCCCTCGGTGGCTGGGGCTACGTCGTGTTCATCGTCTCTTACGCGCTGCTGCAGCCGTTCGGCATTCCGGGGACGGTGTTCGTCGTCGCGGCCGCGCTGATCTGGCCCTGGCCCGTGGCCTTCGCGCTGTCCATGGTGGGGACGATGGCCGCGAGTGTGGTGGGTTTCTCGTTCGCGCGCTTCGTGGCGCGCGACTGGATCGAAGAGCGGATCCCGGCGCGCTTCCGGAGGTATGACGAAGCCCTCTCGCGGCGCGCCCTTCCCACGGTCGTGGTCTTGCGCTTCGTGTTCTGGATGCCGCCGCTGTTGCATGCCTTCTTCGGCGTCTCGAAGGTGCGATTCTCGACCCACTTCTGGGGCTCTCTGCTGGGTTACGTCGTGCCTCTCTTGGCCATGAGTTATTTTGGTGAGAAGTTGTTCGGCCGGCTGGCGAACGTCGCCGGAAGCACCTGGGCCGGCGTCGCGGCGCTCGCCGTGATGCTCGGGGTCTTCATATGGCTGCTTCGACGGCGCCGGACGTCGCGGACTCGTGAGGTCGAAGCGCCCGCAGTGAACCCGGAGAGCTAGCGGCGTCCGCAGTATCAGCGCGCTCGTCGCGTCACCACTCGCGACTCCCGGTCCTCTGGTACCCTGCGCCCCGATGTTGGAGGCGGGACAAGCGTTCGGTCATTATGTGGTCGAGGCTCTCATCGGGGAGGGTGGCATGGGCCTTGTGTACCGCGCCCATGACACGCGCCTCGATCGCCGAGTTGCGCTCAAGGTCGTGGCCCTCGACCGCGCCGACGAGGCCGACCGAAGCGTGCTGCGCGCACGATTGCTGCGTGAGGCCCGCGCCGCCGCCAAGCTCGACCACCCCAACGCCGTGACCATCCACGACGTGGGTGAGCTGGAGGGGACGCCCTTCATCGTGATGGAGCTGATCTCGGGCCGCGCGCTGCGGGCGGTCGTGGGCGATGTTGCGGTGCCGCTGTCGCAGCGCTTGCGCTGGCTGCGCGACACTGCCCTCGCTCTCGGGCGCGCGCACGAGCTCGGCATCGTGCACCGGGACGTGAAACCCGAAAACGTGATGCTCACGGAAGACGAGCGCATCAAGGTGCTCGACTTCGGCATTGCGCGCCAGCTGGCGGGCGCTGCAGATCCGCATGGCCTGACCCAGAGCCCGGGGCTCGGGACCCTGACGGTCGAGGGTGCCGTCATCGGCACGGTCCGCTACATGTCCCCGGAGCAGATCCGTGGCAGCGCGCTGGATGGACGTTCGGACCAGTTCTCGTGGGGTGTGATGGCCTACGAGCTCTTGACGGGGCGCCTGCCGTTCGAAGGCGCCGACGCCGTCGGATACGGCGCGTCGGTGTTGGCCGACGCACCACCACCCATGACGGACACTCCCGGCGCCCTGTCCGACGTCGTGCTGCGCGCGCTGCAGAAGAAGCCGGACGACCGCTTCCCCAGCATGCAAAAGCTCGTGTCGGCTCTCGACGGCGAGGCGGGCTCGATTCCGCCGCCCGAGCCGAAGGCCAAGCGAGCGCCCGCGCCTGGCGGTCCCAGCGAAAATCTGTCGCAGTACTCCACGGCTCAGGTCAGTCAGATCCTCAAACGCGCCGTCGATCTTCAAGAGCAGCGCACTCCCGGGCTCGGCTTCGAGACGCTCGTCGAAGTGGCGCGCGAGGTTGGCGTGGATCGCGCCGCGCTCGATGCCGCCGCTCGAGAGCTGCACGGATACGTGCCTCCGCGCCGTGCCAGGACTCGCCAGGTTCGGCGCTTCAATCGTCACCTGGCGACCTGGGGCATCTTTGCGGTGTTCTTCTTCGTTCTGAACCTGCTGACCAGCTCGCATCTGTGGTTTCTGTATCCCGTCATGGGCTGGGGGCTCGGCGTGGCTCTGCACGCGCTCCGAGTGTACATGCCGGAAGGCGACGACGACGAGGCACGCGTGGACCCCGAAGTGGCGAGGGGCGCCCGGGTGTTGATGAACGAGACTGCGCGTCGAGTGCGGGTGGAGCGGGTCGAGCGGGTGAGGGTGAGCGACGACGAGCAGTCTCGAGAGGCGGAAGAGGAAGACTCGGCCGAGCAAGCACAGAGGACGGTGAAGCGCGCGCGCCGCACGCGCTGAGCGCGGCCGGGTGACGCAGCGCCCGCAAGGCGTTTCCGGCGCAAGAGAGCCGCACGGGGCCTTTGCCTACCGCGCTACGAAGTCGAACACCTCGGTCAACACCCGCAACGCGTCCGGACCGAGCTCCCCGTGACTCGCGCCGGGTAGCTCCCAGAAGCGCGCGGGCACACCCGCCTTGGCGAAGTACTCGGTGGAGAGCCGGTAGTTCCGGCGGTACTCGCGCTCACCGCGAAGCACGGCCAGGCGCTCGAGGTGGCGCACCTTGTCGAACGCGGGAACCTGAGGGCCGCTCATGAGCACCGCGCGCGGGTAGTGGGAAGGGTAGAGCCACGCGAGCGATTGGGCGCGCGCCGCCCCCTCCGAATACCCAACGAGGGTGACCGTGTTCCGATCCAGGCTGCGATTCAGGGCCTTCGCGATCGAGGTGATCGCGCGCTGGATGCGATAGTCGATGAAGCGAATGTCGTTTCCCCAGCGGAAACGCCCGGGCTGTCCCTCACACTGCAGATCGCCGTGGGGTGCGATCACCGTCCCGTGCCGCTGGGCGGCGCTCACCCATTCCTTGATGCCGTTGGCGTCGCTGCAGAACCCGTGCAGGTAGATGAAGACGCGGCTCGACTCGCCCTCGGCGGGCGCCACTCGGGAGGGCTCTTCACCCGAGACCGGCACGAGCCGCACTTCAGGCGTGGGTTCGGTTGCCGGTGACGGCTCGGCTGAGGGCGCGGGCTCGGGCGGCGGCGTTCGTGTCACACCCGGGGCGTTCTCCACCGCGGATGCGGGGGATGCCGGGCGCTCGGGCTCCGCACCGCCCGCGGGGGTGGCCTGGCGCGCGACCATGAACGTCGCGACCAGCCCGATCACCACGAGCGGGACGAGGGCACGGCGCATGTTCCCAATTCTGACACGCCGCCCGAAACCACGCCGCTTTTCCTGCGAAATCGTCAGCCTGATGCAAACGAGATCACGAACGATAGCGTGGAGGAACCCGCGTCGCCTGCGGCAAATTGGAGGCTCTGGCTGCGGACGACGACGCACCGCACCACGTCGGAGCTCTCGAAGGTCGAGCGCTTGGTCTTCGCGTCGCTGACGCGACCATCGCTGCCCAGCGCAAGCTCGAGCTCGATGCGCCCGGTTCGTCTTGGGTCGCGAGCCAGGCTGCGCTCGTAACAACCTTGCAGCTGGAGGCGCGCTGCTTCGAGCGTTTGTTTGGCGGAGGCGGGAGACAGACCCCCGCGAACGCTCAGCGCGCCGACGCGCGAAGTCACTCCGGCCCGCGGGGTCAGCTCGTCCCGCAGATCGAGGTCGAGACCACGACCTGGCTCACTGGCGAGCTCGGGAAGATCCTTGGCAGCGAGCAGCCCGGTCATGATTGCGAGCACCGCCGTCTCGCGCTCCTTGGCGGGGCTGCTCGCGGGAGCCGGACCCAGCACGAACGGGCGCCGCGGTGAGTTGGGTGTGGAAACCGCGCCCGGAGCGCTGGCAGTGCTCGACGCGCCGGATTTGTCGCGGTCTCGCACGCAGGCCGTCAGCGGCGCGGGCGCTCAGTCATGAACCACCACCCGATTGCGGCCAAGGTGTTTGGCCTCGTACATCGCGATGTCGGCCTCCGCGAGCAGCGCATCGGCATCCGGATACCCTCGCTCGGGACCGGCGAACGTCAGCCCCACGCTCACTGTGAGGCGTGCGTCGCCTGCGAGCGGCAGATCGAGCCCCGCGATGTGGGTGCGCAGACGCTCCGCCAGGATGCGGGCATTCTCCCGCGTGACACGCCGAGTGAGGATCACGAACTCGTCGCCGCCCAGGCGTGCCAGGAGATCTGCGGGGCGGAGGACGCGCTGCATGGCAGCGGCGACGACCCGGAGCACCGCGTCCCCGACGTGATGGCCGTGGTTGTCGTTGATCAGCTTGAAGTGATCCAGGTCGATCAACAGGAGCGCCAGCGTGTCAGAGTGCCGCTCGGCGAAGGAAATCTCGCTGGTCATGCGCTCGATCAGGTAACGCCGGTTGTGTACCGCAGTCAGCGCGTCCTTGACGGTCGACTCGAACAAACGCCGGGCTGACTCTTCCTCGAGTTCGTCGGCCAAGCTCAGCTTGAGCACTGTGTAACCGCCCAAGCGAACGCGAGCTCCGTCTTCGATGCGAGTCGGGCTGCTGATGCGCTCATCGTTCACGAACGTCCCGTTGGTGCTCTGCAGATCTTCGACGAAGATGTGCTCGTCGCTCCGAAACACCCGTGCATGCAGCCACGACAACGCCGGGTCGTTCAGCACGAAGCTGGCTTGTTCACCCCGGCCGATGACGATGTCGTCCTCGTCGACGCGTGCGACCCGCCCCAGCGGATCTCCGCGCAGTACGGTCAAAAGGTGGCGGTCGCCGAGAGCCGCGGTGGGTGTGGTGTTCGGGCGCCCGGCGAGCCCAAAGTCGGTCGCCGCGCGCAGTTTGGTCGTACTCGTTCGACGCGGCCGGCGGGGTGGCCTGTCCATGGAACCTCCGTGCTCTCGCGCACCAATCATGACATCTGGAAACGCGGCAAGGCGCGTGCCTCGGGCGCTCCCGAGCTGAAGTGGTCGAATCTGTTGCGGTGAGGCCGAGTTTTGATGGAGCTGAGCCCGCAGGCTTTGCCGCAGCGCGCTCAAAGCGCGCTTTTTTGACGGTGAATTACCGCTGATTTCGGCTGCTGACCCACCTTGACGGGACGGGGCTCGATGCGCAGTCGCGGTGATCGAAAGCGCGAGCCCGAGGTCGCCGCGAGCTCACCAGCGTCGGTCCGGCGGGGCGTTCTTCAGCACCGCGTTGCCGTGCACCTCTTCGTTCGGAATGCTCCGGGAGAGTTGGTCGTACAGCTTGCGCATGCGACGAAAGTCGTCGGGGCGGGTCTCGGTCAGGTTCTTGCGTTCTTTCGGGTCGCGAACCACGTCGTACATCAGCCAGCGTTCATCGTCGCCGCGCGAGATCAGCTTCAAGTCTCCGTCGACGATCGCGCGCCGGCGATCTTGGAGATTGTCGCGCGGCAGGTCGATCACGATGGGACGAGCTTCGCCCAGTGTGCCGAAGAGCTCGGGTCTCAGGCTCTTGCCGCGGAGTGGCGGCTCGATGGCCACCCCCATCAACTCCAAGATGGTCGGGGCAAGGTCCAGGTGGCTGCGCGGAACGTCCAGCCGATGCGGAGTCGTTCCGGGCACCAAAAACATCAGCGGTACGTGGACCAGCGCCTCCCACAGCTCGTACCCATGTCGGATCTGTCCGTGCTCGCCGAAACACTCTCCGTGGTCCGCGCTGATGATGATGGCCGTCTGTGCGCCCCACGCCTGTTTCTGGATCCAGCTCACCAGCTCGCCGACCGATCGATCCGTCGACCAGACCTCCTGATCGTACATGTCTCGGGGTTCTTCCCCGAACACGGGAGCGTCGTCGTGCTCGATGTAGTCGTGGTGCGGATCCATGTAGTGGAAGTAGGCGAACAGTCGCCGCGCGCCGCTGGGGTCGGCGTTTTTCGCCAGGACCCGCTTGGCGGCGGCCGTCAGTCGCTCACTCGTCGGTTTGGGCTCCGGCGAGTTGTAGATGGTGCCCGGCAGCACGCTGTAGTCACTGAAACCCTGCTTCATCCCGTTGCCGAAGAAGTAGGCATGGGCGTGGGCCGCGACCGCGCGATGCCCCGCCGCTTGCAGTCGCTCACCCAGGAACAGGTTGTCGGAGTACCACTGCGTGAAGAAGTACCCGTTGCGCGGCATTTCACTGGCATACTTCCCGACCAGCAGCGGCGCCACGGAGCGCGCGGTGACGCTCGAGAGTGAATAGGCGCGGGTGTAACTCACGCTGCGCTTCTCGATTTCGGTCAGACGTGGGGCGATCTTCCGCCGATAACCGGCCCACGGCATGTCGGCTCTCAGGCTGTCGATCAAGATGAGCACCACGTTGAGCGCCGGCGAGGTTGCCGCATCCGGCCGCTCTTCAGCGGCGTCTGGGCCAGCATCCGGCATCGCGGGCGGGGCGCTGTTCTCGGGCGCAGCACGCGCAGGCGCGTTGCTCAGAGAGGCCTCCGGCGTCGTTTGCGGGCGGTCGTTGCTGGCCTCGGCGCCCCCGCGGCAGCCGATCAAGAGTGGCGCGAGCAGGTAGAATAGACGGCGCCGCACGATTCAGTCAGCGGATCAAACCCACGTTCCGGCGAGATTGCAAACGAGTCCGCGCGGCCCCTGTTCGTCGCCTGCGCTCGTGTGCACGCTCAGCCCAGGGCAGCCCCGTGCCGGGCTATCGCCTCCTGAACGAACTCCGGGTCGACGCCGAGCCACACCGCGCACGCGCCGAGCACCTCGACCTCCGCATCTGCGAGGTCCTCGTCGGCGAGCGCGATCGCGACCAGGTCTTCCATGATCTGTCGGCGTCGGCTGACTGGCAGCTTCAGGCAGAGTTTCTCGGCTGCGACGAGCATTCGCCGCTCGAACTCCTGGTCGTCGAGGTCCTCGATCAGCGCACCGTCCGAGAGGCGACCTTCGGGGCCGACGAGCTCGATGACCAGGTCGTGCTCCGCGTCCACGACGGTGCCGTCGGCCGCCGCAACGGCGACGCCGGCCAATGCCAGAAAATCCCCGAGCTCCCGGCTCGCGTCGTCCTGGTCGTCGACCTGAGTGTCAGCTGCCAGCTGCATGATGTCGCGGATCTCGCGCTCGACCGCCGCTCGGTCGAGGTCGCCGCCGCTGCGCCCAAGCGAGTCGTGAAACTGCCGCGCGCGCGCGAAGACATCCAGCGCCTTCAGGCGCAGCGGGCTGTACGGATGGGTACTGAACCAGTCCGCATCGGTCCCGCCGAGCCCCGTATGCTGCACGCTCGGCCCCGTGATCGGTTCGGGGCGAGGGCTGCTCGCGGCGCTCGGCTCCGAGAGCCCGCCGGTCAGCTTGAAGAAAGTGTGAACGGCCACGTCCGCGTCCTGGCAGGCCAGCAGTCCCACGCGGTCGGCGCTCAGCTCCGCGTAGCGCCGCCAGGCATGGTAGCGGGAGCGCAGGCTCGCTGACAGCAGCTCGCTCATGTGCGGCGCGTCCAGGCTGAGCGAAAAATGATCGAACAGGGCATGACCGAACTCGTGGCCCAGCACGAACGTGAGCTCGGTCGTGTCCAGGCGTTCGAGAGCGACGCGCGAAATTCCGAGCAAGACTCGGCCGTCATCGGCGGGAGTGATGAGCGAGAGCATGGGCTCCGCAATGCGGTGAACCGCCAGCGTGGCCTCGATGCCAAGGCGAGTCCGCACGTGTTCGACCGCCTGAAACAGCTCCGGCGCCACGTCGGCCGTCAGGGGCAGCGAAGCAAGAATGCATGCCCGACGCGCGATGGAGCTGTCACGGCAGGCCCGTCGGATGGCCTCCTGAAATTCTTCGTCGGCGGCGAGTGCGAGCCACCCTGCGCGGTCGTCATCCAGCATCAGCGCGTCCAGGTCGACGCGTGAGATCAGACGTTTTCCACACTCGTCGCTGCGCATACGACTCACCGCGGGGGAGAGCCCGGGGAGTTAGCACGACTGACGCGCATGGCCCAGGCTCGAGCTCACCATTCGAGCAGCTGGTAATGCTCCGGCGGTGTGCGGTTCATGTGGCCGTCGATGAACAGCAGGCTCGCCTGGTCTGCGGTCGCGAGTGTTTCCGGCAGGCCGGCGCGGTAACGAACCTCTCGACCGTCCGTGACCAAGTGGCGCGGCTCACCCGGGGCGGCTGCGGGACCGAGCGCCCACGGACCCAGTAACTCTCGGCACTTCTGATCCGCGATGTGCCCGATGACCTGCGTCAGCCCGAGCGGCAGTCGGCGCGGATCGAAGCGCCGCCCGAGCAGGGTAGCGAAGTCGCGGCTGCCGTTCCGAGGCAGGTCCGGGTTTCCCGGTCGGTGATAGAGCACACCTCCGCCTTCCCCGCCGCTGTAGCTGCCGGGTCGGTGGAGGTGCTCGATGCTGAGCGCCGCGCCGGCGGCGCCGCGGACCGCGCGGGAGAGGCAGTCGTTCAGGCGTGCAGCGACGATGCGGGCATCCGTCTGTTCGGCGGCCGACAGGCCTACCGCATCGAGGTGCGCGCGGGTCACGCCGGCGTGGCAGAAGAGCAGGCAATTGTCCGGCGCATATGCGAGCCGGAGGCGTCCCGATTCGAGCAGTGTCGCGACCAGCTCCCTCTGTGCGACGCTGAACGCCGACAGATCACGCGCGGCAAGCTCTGCCGTGGCCAGCCACGGATTGTCCTCGCACAGGGCACGCTCGAGCTCGGGATCGGGGGAGCCGTCGCGGTACGCCGCGAGCGCTTGAGTGTGTACGAGCTGGAACGTCGTGTCGTCCAGATCGAACAGCTCACCAACGCGTGCGAGGTCGTGGTTGCCCGCGATCAGCGTCACCTGATCTTCGGGGTGCGCAGCCAGCCACGCCAGAAGTGCCAGTCCGTCCGCCTGCGCCGCGGGTCGTTCAGAGGGGGTGCCCCAGTCGAAGTGGTCACCGATCGAAACCAGCGCCACGTCGGGCGCGAGCGAGCCGTCCTCGGCGAGCAGCCCGTTCTTGTCCAAGATGCGGAGAAAAGTTTCGAGGGGCGCCTGGGGATCCCCGACGGCGTAGCGTCGCGTGCGCTCACGTCCGTCGGTCGGGGCGCGGTGCCATGGCCCGGCGCCCGCCGCGCGGGCTGCGTGCAGCGCCCTTTCGACTCGCATTCCCGGAGCGTGCCCGGAATTGCCTGGCCGCGGCAGGTCTGTTGATGCCGCGGCGGTCGGCTCCGCAATTGATGCATAGAAGAGCAAGCTGAGTCAGGCCATTGTCCCACCTACACTGGTAAATCGCGGCAAAGTTTTGCGGCACGAACGCTGCTTCTCAGTCCCCGCTTGGGCACCCGCCTGGCGGGTCGACTCCGGAGGAAGCTCATGCGTGCTGGCTCGATCCTGTTCATGGGTGCGGCGGTGTTGGGGCTCGCTGCGTGCGGCGGCGGTGACAACGGCGAGCTGTTCAGCTCCGGTGGCACCGGGTCGGGAACGGGCGGCGCGAACACTGGTGGTTCGGGCACTGGTGGCGGCGGCACGTCAGCCGGAGGCACCTCGGGCGATGGCGGCGCGGGCAACATGGCCGGCGTGAGCGGCGGCGGCGGCGCCAGTGGTGCGGGCGGCGTCGCCGGCGGTGGCGCGGGCGGCGGCACGGGTGGCGTTGCAACGGGCGGCACCGGCAACGGCGGCAGCGGTGGCACGACCAGTGGCGGTGGCACGACAAGTGGGGGTGGCACGACGAGCGGCGGCGGCACGACGAGTGGCGGTGGCACGACGAGCGGTGGCGGCACGACGAGTGGCGGCGGCACGACGAGTGGCGGCGGCACGACGAGCGGCGGCGGTACGACCAGCGGTGGCGGCACGACGAGCGGCGGCGGCACGACGAGCGGTGGCAGTGGCGGAAGTGGTGGCGGCTGCACTCAGATCAAGTGGTGCAAGGACAATGACGGCGACGGCTTCGGTACGCCGTACGGGATGGTCACCTCGTGCAACAAACCCTCACCCGGCAACTGGATCGACGAGTCGTCGAAGGCGAATGCCTGCGCCGACTGCCACGACGGCAACAACAAGGTGTTTCCAGGCAGCACCAACTGCAGCGCCTCGGCGTACTCTACGAACCAAGGTCCAAGCTTCGATTACAACTGCGACACGCAGGAGAATTTTTGCTCGGACTATCCGAAAGCGGGCATCTGTGGCCCCGACCCGAACAATCCCGGGAAGTGTCTCGGCTCAGGCTACCTCCCGGTCAATGGCAGCAACGCCAAGAACAAGTACTGCGGCAGCAGTCAGATGCAGGACTGCGCCCCGTTCGGGACGGGCCTCGACGCGGGTACGCTAGGCTGCGCGCCGAGTGTGCACTCGGCGAACCCGATCACCTGCAAGTAACCACGCTGTCGAACCGAGCCTGCCCATCAGCGACGAGCGCGCGCTGACGATCGGGAAAATTTTCCTGGTCGGTTGGGACGCCTGAGCGGAGCAGGCAGCGCACATTTCTGTCTCGCGCCGTGAACAACTCAACGAGCCAGCTGTCGGAGTCGGCTGTGCACCGAGCTTTTCTTGCGCTGACGCTGCTGATTCCCGCTTGCGGGGGCCTGCCGCGCGGCGAGGCCCGCGGGCCCGCGCCTGCGATTCAGGCCCCCACCCCCACACCCGAAGCGCGACCCTCGGCAGAAGAGGACCTCGTTCCCGCTCCCGCTGCTCAGGCCGATGCGGCTCCCGCAGCTCCCGCGGCCCAAGCCCCACTCGACTTGCCGCGTGACCCCGTCGTGCGTCAGGCCAGCCAGGACTTCGACAGCGTCGATTCTGCCCTCGTGCTGCGGCGACTCGAAGCCGCGATCACGCAGATCGATCGAGACGCGACCCTCGAAGATCGCATGCTGGCCCATGCGCTGTTGGGGCGACTGCGCGATCGCGCAGGCAACACCAAGCAGGCGTCGGCCGAGTTCCAGAAGGTGACCGCATTGTGGTCGGACCCCCAGGCCGCAACGCGCGAGATCGGTGGTGACGCGCCGGACGAGCTGCCGGCCATGCGCCGACTGGGACGCGCGCTGACGGCGCTGGGCGAGGCGCTGTTCTTCGAAGCCGAACAGAAGGCCAAGCTCGCCGCAGCGCTGATACCACCGCGCTACCGCGGCGCCGGCACCAAGGATGCGAGCTTGCGCCACGTCACGGGCGACGTGAAAAAGTACGTGCTCACCCGGCGGGCGCGGGTCCAGGAGGCGGAGACCGCGTACCGGCGAATTCTGGAGATCAAACCCCTGCCGCCCCCGCACTGGGTGGTGCTCTCGGCCGAGCGGGTTGGTGCTCTGCACGAAGCGACCGCCAGGTCGTTGCTCTCTCTTCCGAAACCCAGCGCCCTCGGCAGCCGTGAGCTCGAGCTCCGTTACCGCGCCGCGCTGTTCGACCTGGTGGCCCCCGACATGAGGCGCGCGACCGACGCCTACCGCACCTGTGTGGACTACGCGGTCAAGTTCCGCGCCGGACCTGCGCTCGAGAGTCAGTGCAAACAACGCCTGTCCGCCGCGGCTACGGCGATGACACCGTGACCGCCTCGGGCTCGATCGCGCGCCGAACTTTTCGTGGCGGAAGCTCGCAGGCGTCGGTGCAGCGTCCGGTCCAGCGCAGACGGTTCGCCGCGAACTTCTCGTAGGCCCAGCCGAGCAAGTGCGAGATGCCCGGCATGCGCGACAGCCAGACGAGGGGGCCGAACCCCACCGCGCCGTACAGCCGCCGAAAGACCTCCACACCGTCGATGAAGCTGCCATCGGGCAGCCGTGCGTGGATCCGCCGCATCAGGCTCTCGTAGTCCATGCCCAGCGCCTCGGGCTCGAACTCGGGGCGGGCGATGTCCGTGAAGCGAATGCGCTGACGTCTGCGGTCGAGTCGCATGAGCATCCGGATCTCCCGCATGCAGAGCGGACACTCTCCGTCGTAGAAGACCTCGAGCTGGTGGTTCGATCGGGCGGTCACCGCTGTTGTTATTTCGCTCGGGCAGCGCAAACGTCAAGGCGGGTCACAGCGATTCGAGAAAAGCCACCAGGTCACTCAGCTCTTCCTCGCTCAATTGACTCGTGGCGCCGTGGGTGTCGCGCATGCCATGGCTCTCGTTGTGCCCGACCTGCCCGGGACCGAGCGCTGCATGGCCGGGCGTGGCGAGGGCTTCGCGCAGGCTTCGCGCTCGCCCATCGTGATAGAAGCGCGCGGCGCGATCCCAGATGCCCCTGAGCTGAGGCACGCCGAAATGTGGGCCGGCGGCGCTCTGCACGGCGAGCGGGAAGCTCTGCACGAACCCCTGGTTCATGCCGTTGGCGGGTTTTCCCGTGAGCGGGTTCGTTGCCGGGGTGATGAGCGGAGGGAAGCGGAGCGGCAGCTCCGAGGGGTTGAAGCTGTCGGAGAGAGTGGTGAGAGGCAACGGGTGGCACGAGTTGCAGCCCGTCTGCGTCGACGTGTAGAGGTCACGTCCCCGGCGCGCTGCCGGCAGATCGAGCGCGCGATTTGGATTCGGCAAGAGGCGCGGGCGTTGCAGCAAGAACAGCCCAATGGCCTGGGTCACGCCGGCAAAATCGAGGGCAATGCCCTCGCGCACCAGCGAACCGTCCGCGCCCGGGTACTCCGAATACAAACCGTCCCCGAAGCTCCTCTCGCGGGAGAGCAGCTCCAGCGCGGCGGCCTTGAAGTGTGCGTTTCGCAAGCCGTGCGGGCTACCGTAGGTTCGCGCCGCACACTCCGGCGGAGGATCGTCCTTGCAGTCGAGCACGTGGTTGCAACCCGAGAGCTTCGGGTCCGCCTGGCACGCCGACACACTCGGATACTTGCTCCAGATCAGCGGGTCGGACTCCTCGCAGCAGAAGTTCTCCTTGCGCGCGAACTCGTTGATCACGGGGAAGAAGTTGGTCTGGTCCATCGCCGTCTCGAAGAACCAGGGACGGGTATCGAATGCGCCGCGATAGGCCATGATCATGCGGGTGCCGAAGATGCGATCGGCCTGCAGGGGCATGGCCACCGCCTTCGCGATGTTGTCACCCTCGCGGTGGCAGTGCGCGCAGGTCTGGTCACCGTCGACCGTGAACGCGGCCGTCACGAAGTTGATCGCCTCGCCAATTTCCGCGTCCGTTGCCGGAAACTCGCCGTCCCGCACGTCGCCGACGAGAACCCGGCGCTCGTGGCCCGGCCCTGCCTCGAGGTCGAGCACGGTCACGTATTCGCCCAAGCGCTCCGCCACGTACGCGCGCTTTCCGTCGGGACTTTGTGCGATGCCGTACGGGTTCATGCCGGTGCGGAACAGGCCCCCGGATTTCTGCGCCGTGCTGAGCTGTCCGCTCGGCGCAATCTCGAAGGTCTGAACTTCGTTCGAGCCGCTGCACGCGACGAGCAGTCGATTCTCACGCACCGCCATCTGCTCCGGCAGCGCGCAGGCCACGAGCCAGGTCGCCTCGGGCGGCAGAAAATCGATGCGCGACGCGGGCCAATCATCCGGGGCGGGGATGGCGGCGCCCTTCTCCGGGTGAGCGCGATCGACGTCGCGGTAGTCGCGGCAACACATGCTGTCGCTGGTGTAGTTGAAGAGCCAGTTGCCCTCGTAGTCGAGGACGGCCAGCTCGTTCTGCAGATCCTGAAACGCCACGTTAGCGGTGCCGTCGCCGGGACTGCCGTCCCCGTCCGTGTCAAAACCCTGGTCGGGCAGGTGCTGGGTGCCACGACCGGAATGAGTGATGAAGAGACGTCCGTCGACGGCGGCGATGTCGCCAGGCGGTGAGCCGAGCTCGAGGCGGCGCAGCTCCAGGTTGCTCGCCGTGTCGATGATGCTCAACTGCAGCGAGGTCACACTCGTCACGAACAGCCGCGTTCCATCCGGCGAGACTGCGAGATCGCGGGGATTGTTCGGGACCGGGATGCCAGCGGGTGCCTCCGGTCGCGCGCTCGAATAGTTGTCGCCGCGGACCCGGAACTCGGAGCCGACCTCCAGGTCCCAGAAGAGCACGCTATCCTTCCAGCGATTGGTGAAATAGGCGCGTTTGCCGTCGGGGGTAAAGGCGACGTCCGTCGTGTACCAGGGGATCTCGACCTCTTTTTCCACCTCGTCCCGGGTCACGTCGATGACCGAAGCAAAGTTCGAGAATCGATTGGTCACGACCACGAACTTGCCGTCTGGGTGGGCGGCGATGCCGGTGGGTCCAGAGCCGACCGGGATCTTGTGCAGCAAACTCTCGGTCTCGGTGTCCACCACGGCCACGGAGGTGCCCGGCTCGTCCTCGACGCCCTGCAGGGTCACGTACAGCTTGCGGCCGTCGGGGGTGAGCGCGAGCTCGAGCGGATGCTCACGCCGCGGCTGAGGCGCCCACAGTGGATCCGACGGCCCGAACGGATTTGCATACGGCTCGAGGGAGCGCCGGGTCGGCATGCGCTCCTCACCGTCGGAGCAGCCCAGTGCCGCCACACACAAGAGCAGCGCGCCGCGCCTCATGGACCGCCGTCGGCCGCGCCGCAGCTCAGGCCGCCGTCCTCCTGTTGAATGCACTGGTCGTCGTCGCGCAAGGTCACGACGGTCTTCGTCGAACCGATACACCCGCCGGCCTTCGCGGTCAGGGTTATCTCCGTGCTCTTGCCGATGATGTCCACGACTGGCAGATCGTTGAAGAACACCAGGACCTCGTCGGAGCGCAGCTTGCCGCCTTCGTCGTGCAGCTTCACGGGCGTGTCGCTGAGGGTGTAGGGCTCCTGGCCCTCCACGATGATGCGCGCCGAGTGCTGCGCGCTCGTGGCCGACACGTCCCCGAGCTCGAGCACCGACTGGATGTACCGAAAGCCCTGAAAGCCGAGGGTGAGCTCGGCGTCGTCGCCGTCCTGGAAGAGCACAAAACCACCGCTGGCATCCCGATACCCAAAACCGAGCGTGAGAGTGCAGCTCGGTCCGGAGTCGGGTTTGTCGGCCTTTGTGTCGTCGGAAGCGCAGCCGCCGCAGCCAAGGGTGAGTGAGAGGAGAGCGCCGAGCCCGGTCGAGAGGTGTCGTTTCATGTCAGTACTCCGCTGTGGCGCCGATCTGGAAGATGAAGGCCCGCCGCCTGTGCAACGGCTCGAAGGTCTCGAAGTGCTGGTCGTACACGTCGGCGTGGGCCGCCAGTCGCAGCTCGTCAGTGAAAAGGACGGGACCTAGTCCCAGCTCCCCGCGCAAGCCCGCGAGCAGCGACCAGTTCTTCGACAACATTTTGTCGCGGCTGCGAAGCGTGGGGATGGTGCCGGGTGCCGAGCTGTAGTGCTCCCGGTAGAAGCTCGCTTCGCCTTGGGTGTAAGCGCGAAGGTCGAGCCCCACGATCACCTTGCTCTGGTCCGTGGCGTGCTGCGCCCCGAGGTCGCCGGTATGACTCTGCACACCCCAGCTGTCGCGGTAGAAGCGATAACCCCCCGAGACGAACCAGTGCCGGCTGAGCGCGCGGCGTACGCCCATACCGAGCGCGTGGCGCACGCGCCACTTCGGATGTTGCTCCGGGACGCTCACCTCCGTGCCGCTCGCCCAACTGATGGGCACGAAGCGGTAGGTGGAGGCCTGGAAGCCGCTCTGAGCCTGAAGCTCGTAGGCCAGGCTCACGACGCTGAAACGGTCGAGCACCCAGGACAGCGTCGGCCCGATGGAGACGAGCTCCAGATCGCGCCAGGTCGAGCGCGGCTCGCCCGCTCGCCCGACTCGGTCGAAGCTCGCGCGGACGTCGATGCGCTGCTCGAGCCTGCGCTCGAACCACTCGTAGGCGGTTCCAAGCAGCAGACCCTGGGAGCTGTAGTCCGGCTCGAAGCTGGGGATGTACTTGGCTCGAAAGCTGATCTCTCGCTCCGGTTTCCACAGCACGCCGGCGCTGAAGCCGTGTCGCACTTCGTGGTAACCCCGCGGTGACGCGGCCGTGAGCACGTCGACGCTCGCGGCGCTGATGATGTCGGCCTCGTAGCTGCCCTCGACGCTGACGCGGTCGTCGAGCTCTTGCCGAAGCGATGCTTGCGGCGACACCACCGTCAGCTCGTTGTCGTCCGCGTAGCTCGAGAGTGAGACAGCGGCGCGGTTGTCGGCGCGCGCGGGGGTACACACAGCCGTGAGCAGCAGCCACGCCCCGAGCGCCTGACGTGCGCTCACTTGCAGCCGCATCCGCCACCAACCTCTCCGCTCGCACCCGAGGACCCCTCGCGCGCGCCGAGCATGTGGGTGCGCGCCTTGGCCTCTTCGGGTCTGGAGTCCGGCGCCATGCAGCGGTGGGCCAACGTGCCGCGTTGCCAGGCATGGACCGGCGAACATCCGGCGCCGAGCGCGGCGAAGAGCGCGAGCGGGAGCACGAACAGGCTGCGCCTCACGGGTCACCGCCGTGTGTGACCCAGTCTTCGAGCTTCTGATACCGATCGTCGGAGCGGCCGTCGAACACCGCGCCTCCGCCGTGGTGCGCGGCGGCGTGTTCGGCCAGTGGCTTTCGTAGCAGCAGGCTCTGCGCAGTCTCGCCGCCTTCGGAAGCGAACACACAACTCACGACGTAGTTGTGCTCGAGCTCCGCCTCGGTCAACGGCTCGAGCAGGTGGGTGCGGTTCGGATCGATGCGGCGAGCGAGCGGGGCGTAGAGCGAAAATGGGCGATCCGGACGTGCATGGCAGCTTGGGTTGCTGCAGGTCTCGGCGAACAGCGGCTGGATCTTCGCCGTGTATTCGCCACGATCCAGCCAACGCACGCGTTCGGAGCCGTTCTCGATCGGCTCGCCGCACGCCGTCAGTGCGACGAACGCGCAGAGCACGAACGACCCGCGGAGCGCGCGGCTCATGGAGCAGCTCCTCGGTACGGGGCGCCGAGGTCCACCCAACGCACGAAGCTGAGGCGCTCCGCGTCGTCGAGGGGTGGTTCTCCCGGACACGCTTGCCCGTCGAGGGAACGTGGAGCACCCAGCTCACGCCCGAAGAGGCGCTCGATCAGGTAACTCTGGTGGGCGCTCGGAGTCTTGGCATCGACGTAAGCGTATCCACTGGCCGAGCCGGGGCCGACGCTGAGCAGCGCCAGGTACGCGGTGTCGAACGGCGGCGCGGGTGCGACCGTGAGATCGAGCCCAGCCTTTGGTGTTGCCTCGCCGTGACACTTCAAACACGAGCGCACGAGCAGCGGCGCAATGTCCTTGCTGAAGTCGATGCTGACGGTTTCGACGCCGACGGGTACGGGCGGCTTCGGGCGCCGAGGATCGCCGGTCTCGTGGGTCGCGAGCGTGACCGACGCCGCCGTGACGATGTCTGGTGCCGGTCCTCCCGCGTCCTCGGGCTTACCCGTGAGAGAGCCATGACAGCCCGAGCACAGGGCGGGGTAGAGCAGCGGCGACACACCTCCCGGAAACTTCTCTCCGGGTGCGACGTGGTTGAAGCGGTTGTGCTGTGCCCCGACTGCCATGTGGTCGGCGTTCAAGAACTGAACTCGGAAGGGGCGATCCGCGGGCACCGACAGGTACACCGAGCCGCCCTCGAGGGGCACCTCGCCCCAGATGCGAGCGCGCCCGTGGACACCTGCTCCGGTCGGCGACTTCAGCTGTTCCAGCGGAGTGACCGGCACACTCTCGATCAAACGCAGCGCAACCAGGTCATCACGCAGCGGCTTGTCTCCGCGCTGCGCGATGTTCGACATGATCGCCTCCAGCGTCTGCACGTAGCGGAAAGCGACCGTGCCGGTGGTCGTTGCACCGGAGGTGTCCCAGCCAGGTTTGTGGCTCGGGTCGTCCTCGAGCGGGCGCACCACGATCGGCTCGGCGTCGTATTCCGCCACCCCAGTCTCGTCGATGAGCACACCCTCGCTCGCAATCGTCGGTCCCCCAAGCTCTCGGCTCTCGCCGAGCGTCACCAGCGCCAGGCCAAAGTCGGGCGTCGTGTTCGCATCCTCGAGCTCGATGGCCGCCTTCACCCGGGACACGAGCAACCTGCCGTCCGGCAGGGGCACTGCATGCCGGTATGCACCACCCTTCGAGCTTCCGCTCGCACTCACGTCGTTGGCGGAGAGCTGGCTGAAGGCGTGGCGGAATCCGCCGATGGACGCCTGGTCAGCCACGGCTTCGGGCATGTCCGGGCCAAACTGCCGATCGAACACCACCAGCTGACCCGCGCGCCAGACGTTGTCCTTTCCCGTGAGCACACTCGAGAAGCGCCCATCAGGCAGCGCACGCGCTGCATACGTGACGAGCGGGCTCCGGGTGATGCCGTGATGGATGTGGATCTCGGGATCACCGTGGTACGCGCGGTTGTGATCGAGCGGCATGCGCAAGACGGGCGCCTCGAAGCGCCCGGAGAGGGTGCGCCGCATGCTGAAGGCCAAGGTTCCATACGACTTGCCGACGCCGAAAAAGCTGGGGGTCGACTCGGGGAACGGATCGTGGGTGATCTGACGGAGCTCGCCGGTCTCCGGATCGACGGACCAGATGTCGGTGTCGAGCTGATCTTGCCCGTCCGCCTGCTGCCCCGCGCGGGTCGACGCAAAATAGATGCGGCCGTCGGGGCCGTAGGTCGGCTGTGCGTTGGCGGCAGTTCCCCCGCCAGGTAACGCTGCCGCGTCGTGCGTCAGCTGTCTCGCGTTCTGACCGTCGAGCTCGATCTCCCAGATGTTGAGCGCCTCCGACGACTGCCGGCGCATGGCAAACACCACACGTTTTCCGTCGTGCCGCACGCTCGGATCGCGCACGTCGGCCGGCGCTGCGTGTGCGCTCGCGGTCAGGTTTCTCAGCTTTCCGCCCGGGCTCGGCGGTTCGAGCACCCAGAGATCGGAGCCCAGGACCTGGCTCGTGAACGCGAACGGTTTGTCCGGCGCCACGGGCCCGCGCACGAAGACGACGCCCTGAACCTGCGGCAGCTCTGGGCCGAGCGTCCGACTCCGCTCCGCATCGGCCCACGCCGTGATGGCCTTCACTGCCGGATCGTCTGCGCCGTCGCCAAAGAAGATGTCGTTCCCGCCACGATGGCTGATGCCGCCCTTCTCGATGGGCACGACCTTTCTCACCAGGCGCGACAGCAGCGGATCGCCGCCCAGGAACAGGTGCATGCGAGCGGCGTGATGGTTCTTCCGCACCGCGGCCGCGCTGAACACGGGGCCGTTGCTGAGCACCACCGGCGGCTCGAAGTTGGTGAAGGGTGCCACGACGCCGTGGCAGCCCTCGTTCATGCACTGACGGCTCTCCAGGCTCGGCAGCACGGTGTCACCGAAGAGGCGTTCCTCGTCGCTCAGCTCGTCGGCCTCCGCACCCTCGCCACCGTCGGACTCCTCGCGGATCCACTCGAGCATCGTGCGGTAGTCCGCGTGACGTCGGCTCGCGAACTGAACTCCACCGAGGTGTGGCACTCCGCCTGCGGCAACCGCGACGGGGTTGCGCAACAACGTCGAGAGCTCTGCGACCTCACGCGTGTTGATGCGCCGCTTGGCTGCCTCGTAGGCCTGTGAAGGATCGGCGATGGTGCCGCGCTCGGTCAGCCTCACGTGGAAGAACGACCAATCGATGACCTCGCCTCGGGCCTCGGCGTCGTGGGTGACGCCGTGACAGACCGAGCCGAGGCAGGTCTTCTCCAAGATCGGCGCGACGTCGTGGTCGAACCGCTCGCGGGCGGACGGGGACCCACACGCCGTCGCGGACAGCGCCAGGGCGGGCCAGAGCCAGGTGAGCGCGGTTGCCTTGGACATGCGTGATCGCGAGGTTTCCGGTCAGCTTGGACCGTCGCGAACCTGCTTCCCGGAACCCTAGCGCTCCGCTTCGGGACAGGGGCTGATGGACGTCAAGTCGAACGCCCTGCTTCTCGCGCGGCACTTCGTGCGCCATCCTGGGTCGCATGCCCCAGGTTCAACGAGGCGCGTCACGCGCCGCAGCTCTCCTCCTGTCGTTTGCCTCGCTCGCCTGCGGGCAGAGTGATCCGGCGGTTGCGAGCGGTGGCGCGGGTGGTGCGGGGGGCGCCGGTGGTTTCGGGGGTGGCGGTTTCGGCGGCGCTTCCGGCAGCGGTGGCGGGAGCTGCTCGACCGCTCCCGCCGTCGTCAGCTTCATCACCGACGACGGCGTGAAGCTCGAGGCGGACGACTACCCCACGGCCGAGTCCGGTGGCCCGAGCGTGGTGCTCCTGCACATGATCCCGCCCTCCAACGACCGGTCGAACTACCCCAAGGCCTTCATCGACGCGCTGCTCGCGAAAAAGATTCGCGTGCTCAACGTGGACCGTCGGGGTGCCGGCGCCTCCGAGGGAGTCGCCACCGAGGCGTACCAGGGCGACAAGGGCAAACTCGACGCGAAGGCCGCCATGCAACACTTGCTCGGAGGGGTGTGTCCCGTCGATCCGTTTCGCATCGGCTTGGTCGGGGCATCAAACGGCACGACGACAGTGCTCGACTACACGCTGTTCGCAGGAGCGGGCATCGAACCCTTCCCGAGCGCACTCGTGTTCTTGACCGGCGGAACGTACACGGAGAACCAGGCATCCATCAGCGCTCAACACGAGTTGCTCGATCCGCTGCCCATCGATTTCGTGTTCTCCACGACCGAGAGTGCCTGGAGCCTGGGTTACAAAACAGGGGCTCCGAGCGCGTGGCGCTTCTCGGAGTGGGACCCCGGCGATCACGGCACCCTGATGTTCGAGGCACGCCCCGAGAGCATCGATGCCGTGGTCGGCTTCCTGAACGAGGTGTTGTGAGGCTGGCGCCTCACTCGCAGAGCGCGAACAAGAACGAGCTGGTGTCCGCGTACGCCTTGCCCTTGGCTCCGCTCGCTGATGCCCAGCCGTATTTGTAGGCGCTGCAGGTCTTGCCCGGGGCGGTGACCTCCATGCTGACGGCGCCCGGAGTCACGCCGCCCCACACCGCTCCGCCGCCCTTCGTGGTCGCCGTGAGGGTCTGATCCGGCACGTTCTTCTCGGTCGTGTACACGGGCCCGACGCCGGAAGCGGGAGTGATCGTCACTGTGGCTCCCTCGAGGCCCAGGGTCTTGCCGGCCGCCGCAGGGTCGGGCATCAGCACCGAGACTGCGAGGCTGGCCTTGGTCACGTCGTAGGTGCCCGCGCCGGCCGCTGCGTAGAGAAGTCCCGCGGTTGCATCGGTGACCATGGACCCGTTGTAGTCAGCGACCGGATCGGCCCCGATGGTCATGAAGGTCGCCGAGTCGACGAAGCCATCTTTTGTCGCGCGTAGCTCGAGCTCTGCGCCCACCGGCAGCCCGGCGAGCGTGTACTTGCCGTCGCTGGCGCTGGTAGCGCAGGTGATCTCCTTGTGCCCGTCCACACACAACATGACCCCCTCGAGCGGTGTCGAGCCGCTGATCGCGAGCTCGAACATCACTCCCGAGTACTCGACGGTGGCCCCGCCACCACCCCCGCCCGTGCCGCCGCCGCCGCCTTCGTCGTCGGAACCACAGCCGCTCGTCGTCGCGGCCAAGACAGAGAGCAGAGCAACACGGACCAGCGCGCAGTCGAGTGATCGAAGCAACATTTTTGTCCCCTTTGCGCGGGACCCTATCACTCAGGGTCGAGCCGCGCGCAACTCGGGGGTGAAACCCGACCAAAACCGCTCGACCTACTCCAGGCCGAAGCGGGGTGGGCGCATGCCTCGGCCTGCTTGCGTCTGCAGATGATCGGCCAGGGTCTCGAACGCAATTTCGTCCGCAGTGCGCGCCGGGATGTCCAAGAGCTCGGCGCAGCGCTTCAGGAACGCACGCTCCGCCGGCGACAGGCGGCCATCTGCGGCGGTCACATGGGCGATGCCGCGCAACAGATCGTAGCGCTCGGTCCCTGCGTTCTCGCGCAGCCAGGCGGCGCTCTTGGCCAGCATTTCTTCGGCCTCGGTCCGGCTCTTGATGCGCGCGACCTCGGCCTCTGGATCCGCCGACACCGGCAGCAGCAGCTGTACGAGCGTGTTCCAGCCGGCGTCGTCGATCTCCAGGTCGCCGTCGGCGTACGCCGCCAAGAGCCCGGCCGCCAAGATGAACTCCCGGGCGTTGATGTCGAGCGGTTCGCTCGGTGCGTAGTCCATCAGCCGCGCGATGCTCGCGACCTCCTCGTCGACCTCGGCCAGGCTGCGTTTGCCGTCGCGGGTTTCCCCAAAGAGCTGCAAAGCACGCACGCGGATCGGCGTGGCCGGATGACTGAACTGAGCAAACAGCTCGCGCCGATTGGATTTCTGCAACGACTCGAGCTGCTCCAAGATCGCGGCGATGTCGAAGCGCAGGTGCTCCGGCCCGAGGCCGCTCTGCAACTTGAAGAACGCGCTGACCGCTACCTCGAGGTTGCCGTCGACCACCGTGAACCCGGCCCGGTCGGCGCTGATCTCTGCCAGGCGGTCCCAGCTCTCGAGCCGCCGCATGAGCAGCGGGGGTGCCTTCAGCTCGCCGTCGCTGCCGCGTCCGAACGCTGCCTGCGCCAGGCGCGCCCGATAGTGACGGTACGCGAGGTGGCCGAGCTCGTGACCCAGCACGAACGAGAGCTCCTGGTCCGTCATGCGCTCCACCAACGCGCTGGTCAGCGTGAGCACGTGCGGCTCGTCGTCGGACACCCGATGCATGGCTGCCGCGTTCACCTCGGCGTCCTGCCCCACGAAGAACTCGAGCGGCTCGTCGAACCCGAGCCGCGCCTGCGCGGCCTCCAGCAGATCGACCAGGCGTGGCGCGATCATGCGCGTGAGCCGCAGCTCGGAGGCGAGCACCGCTTCGTACATGGACCGGATGCCCCCCGAGCCCACGAAGTGATCGATGAGCACGTCGAGCCCGAAGCGCTCGAAGAGCGACTCGATGAGCTCTCGCTCCGGGCCAAAACGAATGGGGTCGAGCACGGCGCTCACCCGACATGCGTATCACGCCTGGCGCCCCGCCGATTCGCTTCTCGGAGTCGCTCGAGCGCTGCGCTTGGGAACGGGTCGTGGTCCGGTTTTCGCGCTTGGCCCGCGGCCAAAGCGACTACTGTGAGCCGAGCATGGCGCGCGGTCGGCTGGTTGGGTTCTGCCTTGCCCTGACCGCCTGTGGTCCGCCGATGCGCCCGGCTCGCACCCACCACGACCAGGCGCCGAGCGAGCGCGAAGAGAGCGCGAGCCAGAGCGTGGAGGACGCGGACTGCGGCTCCGCGATGAGCCTCGTGTTCCCCGGGGTGGCGCAGCTTTGTCAAGGGCGTACCGCCGAGGGGGCAACCCTGGTCACGCTCGGCGCGGCCGAGCTCGGCACCGGTGTCGCTGTGGGGCTCAGTCGCAAGCGAGGGTTCGACGGGTTCTCTCACCCAGCGGCGGCGGTTCCGCTGGTGGCGTTCCAGAACGTGTATGCCTACGCCTACGCGGATGCGCTGTTCCAGGAGCAGCTCGCTCGACGTTTGTTGTACGTGCCAGAGGACACGCCGGGCGAGCTCTTGCTGGCGCCGTTCAACAAGAACGTCGTCGGGCACATCGACGTCTGGCTGGGCACGCTGGTGACGCTCGCCCTCGGCGTCACGTTCTCTGCCATCGTGGACGAACAGCTCACGACCGATCACCTCGGGGAGGACACCAACCTGTTCGGACGCAGGTTCCCTCCCCAGACCGGCTACCCGCTCGTCGGGGGCATCGGCGCAGGACTGTTCAGTCACGTGGCGATCGGTGAGGAGTCACTCTTCCGCGGGGTCTTGTTGTCGCAGATGGCCCGTGAGAGCGGACCGACAGCCGGGCTGGTCGGCTCGAGTGTCGTGTTCGGCGCGGCGCACGCGCCGAACGCGCTGGCGCTCCCGCACGAACAACAGTTGCCGTACCTGCTGTTCGGTGTGCCGTTCATCGGCGTACTCGGCAGCTATCTCGGCGTGAGCTACCAGGCACACGACTACAGTCTGGCCGCGCCGGTTGCGATCCACTTCTGGTACGATTTTCTGCTGAGCGCGACGTTCTTTGCGCTCGATCCGCAGCACTCCCCACTGGCGGCGAGCGTTGCCGTGCCGTTCTGAGCGGGGTTTCAGTGTGGGTCGAGATCCTCGAGCCCGTACAGGTTGGCGGTCGTACCGAGGGGTGCGCTCTGCCAGCTGGCCCCTTGATCTTCGCTGCGCAGGAGCAGCCCGGACGCTCCCGCCAAGAACTCCCGCACACCATCGTGCGTCAGTAGCGCCGCGTTCAGCCTGAGCGCGCTGCCGGTGTTCGCGACACTCCAGTGTCCGCTCGCATCGCGTCGCAGCGCGGTTCCCGCGTCGCCGGCGGCGATGGCCTTCGACCCATCGGGCGCGACGGCCACGGCGTGCAGTGGGGCTGCTGCCGTGGCCTCGACATGGAAGGTCTGACCGAGATCGGTGCTGCCCCAGATCTGGCCCTTCGAGTCGACGCTGAGAATGAGTTCGCCTCCCGGTGCCACGGCCACCGCGCGCAGATCGCCGGCTCCGGCCAGAGTCTGCCGGCTGAAGTGCGCGCCCAGATCGGTCGACCGCAGCACGGTTCCGGCATCACCAACGATCACGAACAGATCGGCGTTCAGTGCGCTCGATGCACCCCGCAGCGAGCTCGTCACTCCGCTGTCCACGAGCTTCCAGTCTTCGCCTCCGTTGATCGAGACTGCGAGCACCCCAGCGTCGCCCGCAGTGACACCGGTCAATGTGCTGGTCGCAAAATGCAAATGGTCATGAGCAAAGTGAACACTGCGCAGCGTGAGCGTCGTCCCGCTGGCTTGTGTCTGCCAGGTTTGCCCGCCGTCGCGCGTACGACCGATGAATCCGCTCTCGCCGACGGCCCAGCCGTCGAGGTTGCCGACGCAGGTGACGCCGAAGAGATCGTACGCGTTCAGCACGCGCGTGCTCCAGCTCACACCATCGAAGGTCTGCGCGAACGTGCCGTCTTCACCGACTGCGGCTTGCCATCCGCTCGGTGTCCCGGAGTCATTCGAGCTCTTCTTCTTGTCGTCGTCGTTGCCGCAGCCCGCAACCAGGCCGAGCGCCAGAGAAACCGCCATCGCCGACTTGATCGTCGTCATGTCTCGCAGGGTACGCGGCTCGGGTTCGGGTGGCATCTGGGGGGCGCGCCTGCGCTCGCTGAACGAGCGACTCGGTGAAAGCTTCAATAAATTCAACTGTATGGGGACGGTGTGCGAATTTGTGGGCCGATGTATGTTTTTGTGCGTGCGCGCCGCGTCGATCGGAGCTACACCCTGCTCCGCCATGGCAAACCGCACCTCGTTCCTTGGGCTCGCGGCCAAGCTCGCCGCAGTTTCGTTCCTCTCGACCGCAGCCTGCGCTGCGCCGACCGAGTTCCACGACGATGCCGCCGGCATTGGCGCAGAGCCTGCGCCGCCCGTGCAGGACAACGTGTCGGGGAGCAACGTGGCGACCGGGCTCGCTCCCGGAAGCGCGGGCGCAACGGGTAGCGGTGGCGGTGGAGGTCAAGCTGGGGCCGCTGGCGCTGCGGGCGCCGCAGGTGAAGCCGGCGCTGGCGGAAGCGGTGGCGAGCCGACCAAGACGGCCGGTCTCGAGGGCTCGTGGAGCTTCGAAGATATCGGCGCGACGACCGTCAAGGACGAGTCGGGTAACTCCCACCACGGTTCGCTGCTCGGCAGCGGCGTCAGCCAGGTCAAGGGCGGCAAGATTGGCTCAGCGGCGAGCTTCTCCGGAGGCGACGGGCGCATCACCATTCCGAGCTCGAGCTCGCTGGACTTCGTCAAGGCGGCGACCATCGAGTTCTGGGTCAAGCTGAGCAGCCTGACCGCGGGCACCATCGTGTCGCGCACCACCGCGGGTGGCGACGGCGTCCGCATCCGCACCAGCCAGGGCAACGTTCAGGTGTCGTTCGTGCGAGCCAGCATGGGCTCGGCCATCGTAACCAGTGACCAAGGCGTGCTGAACTCGGGATGGAATCACGTTGCCGCGGTCAACGACGGCGCTTCACTGCGGCTGTACATCAACGGCAAGCTGCACCGCACGGAGACGGGCGGACAGCTCGGATACGTGGTGGGCGACCTGGTCGTTGGCAAGAACGGCTCGGGCGATGTGGCGTTGAACGGCTACGTGGACGAGCTCAACTGGTGGTCGGTTGCGCGCTCCGTCGAAGAAGTGTGCAGCGACGCGGGTGGCAACTGGGTCGGTGGCGAATGTTCGCTGTGATCGGCATCCCGCGTCCGCGTCCCTGGCGAAGCGAATAGCTCTTTCTGGGTCGGCGTGGGCGCTCGCGCAGGCCGGCGCCGAGTGCCCATTTTCCGTGGCAGGGTTGCAGCGTGAGTGACGAAAGCCCGCGTCTCGCCCTCGAGCCGATTGGCATCGTGCGTTCACCGTTCACCGAGCCGTCGAGCGCGCCGCGTCAGCCCGCTGCTGCTCGCGGGGTCGAAGCCCGCATCGAGCTCACGCCCGGCCGCGGCTTCGAGTTCGCGCTCTCGGACATCGAGACCTGGCGTTATCTCTGGGTCCTGTTCTGGTTCGACCGGGCGGAGGGTTGGCGAGCCAAGGTTCGTCCGCCGCGGAGCCGCCAGCGTCGCGGAGTGTTCGCGACACGCTCACCCCACCGGCCGAACCCCATTGGCCTCTCGGTGGTCGAGCTCGTGCGGGTCGACGGACTCACGCTGCACGTGCGTGACGTCGACATGCTGGATGGCACACCCGTGCTCGATCTGAAACCCTACGTCGCCTACACGGATGCGGTGGCGGACGCGGGCGCCGGCTGGCTGAAGGCGGAGGCCCAGCAAGATCCCGGACCGCGCTGGGAGGTCAGCTTCGCGCCGCGGGCGGCCGAGCAAGCCACCTTTCTCGCGTCTCGGTACGACCTGGACCTGACCGCGCCCGTGACTGCTGCGCTTGCGCTGGGCCCGGCGCCGCACCCCTATCGGCGGATCAAACGCGCCGGGGATGCTTTCTCGTTGGCTGTGAAGGACTGGCGTGCCCGCTTCACGGTGGAGGGCTCGAACGTCACTGTCCTCGGGTTTGCGACGGGTTATCGCGCGCGCGAGCTGAGCGCCTCGACCGACCTCGCGCTCGAGCCCCACCGGAGCTTCGTTGAGGTATTTGGCTATCCGGGCGACCTCGCATAGCCGCGAGCTACCGCATGAATTACACTCCCCCCTTCGACCCAGTTCTTTTCGCCGGAGTCCAGGCATGAGCCGAGCGGCATTCTTTCTTCACACCAGCGCGGTCATCAGCTTGGCATGGCTCAGCGGCTGCGCGGTCTCCGACGACAGTCTGTTCAACGCTGACGCCGGGGCGGACGCGACGCCGGCGGGTGGCTCGTCGTTCGGCGGCAGCTCTCCGGGCGGAACGAGCAGCGGAGGCCTGGGGGCCACGGGCGGGACGGCAACCGGTGGCTCTGCGTCAGTCGGCGGCACGAGCTCCGGGGGTGGTGGAGCCGGCGGCTCGAGCACTGGCGGAACCGGCGGCTCGAACAGCGGTGGTGCTGGCGGAACCACGACTGGCGGAACCGGCGGCGTCGCTTCCACCGATTGCTGCGTCGAGCACTCCACCAAGGGCTGCAGCAACACCGCGGTGCAAAACTGCGTGTGCGCCAAGGACTCGGTCTGCTGCACCTTCCAGTGGGACAAGGGTTGTGTCAGCGAGGTCAAGACCCTCAACTGCGGCAGCTGTGGCAGCGGCGGCTCCGGGGGTTCTGGCGGCAGCGGCGGCTTCGGCGGGTCCGGTGGGACCAGCGGCTTCGGTGGTTCCGGTGGCACGGGTGCCGTGAGCGGAAGCGACTGCTGCGTCGTTCACTCCACCCCGAGCTGTTCCATTCCGTCGGTAGCGAGCTGCGTCTGCGCGGCGGACTCGTACTGCTGCACGTACGACTGGGACAGCCTGTGTGTCAGCGAGGTCTCCTCGGAAGGCTGCGGCACCTGCTGAGCCGTGAGCCCGGTCGCAGACTCGACTGACAAAGTGTCTCGACGCCCAAGGAGCCGTGGCTGGCCCGCGTCACATTGACGCGAGCCCCCAGCGCCCATCCCACTTTTCCGCGGCATTCCTCCGCGGCATGGGGCTTGCTGAGAGCAAAGCCCAATATGCCTGGATTTGGTCGCCCAACCCGTCGCCCTTTCACCTGGCTCGAGCTGATGCTCGCCGGAGCCATCACGCTGGTCGTGGTGACCGGGGCGGCGTTCCTGTTCGGCCCACGCTCCCACGTGGACGAGTCGGATCTGGCAGTTCGAGACGCTCAACACATCCGCGAAGCCGCCCTCGAGTGGCGGGAGCAAAATCCCAAGGGTTGCCCCACGCTGACCCAGCTCAAACATGAACATCAGCTCGCCTCCGAAGCGCGCACCGACGATCCCTGGGGAGGTCGTTATCGCATCGACTGCTCTCGCGACGGTCTGGTCATCGTCTCGCCGGGGCGTGACGGCACGCCCGGAACCGGTGACGACGTGCTGGTGCCGAGGACCTGAAGCTCAGGCCGCGCGATCCTCCGGGAGCTCGCGGAGTGGCGCTCGCCCCGGCGGCGCCGTGAGCATCGCCTGGGACAGGTAGGGGATCGCCAGCGGGACCAGATCGATGGAAGGGTCGAGCTGTTTGCCCAGCCCCTCCGCCACCAAGAGTGCGATGTTGACCACCGTGAACGACGGATCGATCTGCACCCGGTGCCGCCGCAAGATGTTCATCATGCCGCTCACCGCGCGGCTGATCTCCACTTCACCGAGCTTCTTCTCGCTCAAGGTCGCGATGTTGGCGACGACGTCCCGCTCGAAGCTGGCGTAGTCGCCGCTGCCGACGGTCGGTGCGTTGACGTAGAACAGGCGCGCACACTCGGCGCCGTTCTGCTGCGACAGCGCCAGGAAGGTCTCGACCCAGGGCCGCAGCAGATCTGCCGGGATCTCGCTGACCAGACCCAGATCGATCAAAACGACACCGTCGTCGGGGGTCAAGATGATGTTGCCCGGGTGCAGGTCCGCGTGCACGAAGCCGTCGTTGAAGATCATCTTGAGCACCGCTTCGCCACCGAGGCGCGCGAGCTTCGTGCGATCTCCGCCCACCTTCTCTGGCTCGGTGGCCTTCACTCCCTCGATGAACTCCATGCAGAGCACCCGCCGCGTGCACAGCTCGGCGTACAGAGTCGGCACACCAACGTTGGGAACGTCCGCGAAGTTCTTGGCGAAGCGGCGGTTGTTGGCGGCCTCCTGGCGGAAGTCCAGCTGGGCGTGCAGTGCCTGACCAAACCGCTCCACCGAGCCGGGTAGCGACAGCATGCGCAGGGACTCGATGCGATTGAACAGCCTGGCCCAGAACCCGAGGATGCTCAGGTCGCGTTCGATCTGGGCCTGAGCGTCGGGCCGTTGGACCTTGAGCGCGACGGACTGGCCACTCCGCAGGCGAGCCCGGTGAACCTGCGCAACGCTGGCGGCCGCAACCGGCTCGCGGTCGATGGTCTCGATCAGCTTCGCCTGGGCTTCGTCGAGCTCCTGCTCGAGCACGCGCTGGACGGCCGAGAACGGGGCCGGAGCCACGCTGTCTTGCAGCTTCGCCAGGGGCTCGATGATGCCAGGTCCGAGCAGATCCGGGCGGGTGCTCAGGATTTGTCCGAATTTGATGAACGTGGCGCCGAGACGTTGCAGGAGGTGCGCGACGGCTTCCCCCCGTAGTCGCTCCACGCGCACAGCGTCGAGGCGCCCGCTGATGACGCGGCGTCCGGCGTAACCGACGAGCGCGAGCGCGCAGACCCAGAGAATGTGGAGAAAGCGCAGCCACAGTGAGAAGAGTCGAGCCACTTTACGGGGTGGACTCGACGGCGTTGTCGCGATCCCGATCCGTCGACCGCGCGGCCCGCCGTCCACACTCGCGCACGCCGGCGACGATGATGCCGACGATCACGATGATCACGTACCACTCCCAGCGGCGTCGCTCGACGGGCTTCACCAGCGGTCGGGACGGGATGCCGGATAACTCGGGGCCCGGGCCGATCGCCGCCTGAATCACGTTCCGGCGTTGCTCCCCGCGCACCGGCGGAGTGCCCTGAAACGTCAGCCAGAACGGGGTAGCGCTCGCCTGGGAGTCGCGCGACGCGCCGTAGAGCTGCATCGCGGTCGGTAGATCGGTGCGCAGCCATCCTGGCACCTGAAACGTCGTCATCTTCGTGGCGCAGGCCGCGCACTCGAGCACGTCGTCGGTGCCGGGCTCCACCAGCATGATTTCAGCGCGGCACTTGGCGCAGCTGGGCGCAGCCATCGTGTAGCGTGCAACCAGCTTGCCCTCGGGGGTGGCCTGCTCCGCGACGCGGGTGTCGTGGTCCGTCGGCGGCAGATCGAAGCTCTTCTCGTCGATCTCCGCGAACAGATGCGCCCAGCTCGCGCTGGTGAGCTCGACCGGCTCACCGCAGGCGCTGCAGGCCGAGCGGAGCACGGGCGCACCCAGACCAACCGGCCGTTGACAGGCCGCGCACAGAGCTTCGATCTCCAGGCGCACGGGGCGCTCGATGGCGGCGCGGGGAGCGTTCGACATCGGCCGGGGACTATAGACCCCCCCGCGAGCCGGACGGCGGGCTTTCTGTTCGAATCGGCCGGAACGGGGAAATCTGCGGCTGAGCGCCGGGGCCCGAGTGCCGTAAGATTACCCTGCCGTGCGCCGTCGTCGTCCCCCGCTGTTCATTGCCCCAGACGGTCCGCTCTATTTTCCCAATCCCGCACTGGCCGACGATGACGGTCTGGTGGCGGTGGGAGGTGACCTCTCGGTCGAGCGGCTGCTGCTCGCGTACGACAGCGGCATCTTTCCCTGGTACGACGAGGGGCTGCCGCCGCTCTGGTGGGCGCCCAACCCGCGTGCGGTGTTCGACGTGGAGCGGCTGCACGTCTCGCGCAGCATGCGCCGAGCTCTTCGGACTCTTCCCTACCAGCTGACCTGGAATCGCGCCTTCGAAGAGGTGATGCGCGGGTGCGCCGAGCGGGAAGAAGGCACGTGGATCTTGCCCGAGATGATCGCCGCGTACAGCGAGCTTCACCGGCTCGGGCACGCACACAGCATCGAGGTCTGGCAGGGCCCGGAGCTGGTCGGTGGCCTGTACGGTGTGCAACGCGGAGCGCTGTTCGCCGCCGAGAGTATGTTTCACCGCGCCACGAATGCATCGAAGGTCGCGCTGATTGCCTGCGTCCGGGGGGTGTGCTCCCGCGGGGTCCGGGTGTTCGACACGCAGCTACTCACCCCCCACCTCGAGTCCTTGGGAGCGACGGCCATCCCACGGCCCGAGTACCTGGAGCGGATCGCCCGGGCCCGGCACCTTCCGGTGGACCTCGTCGGCCTCGATCCAGCGGTATTTCTGCTGAAAACCCAATCTTGATAATTCCGAGTAAAATGGTGCTAGATTAGCCGCGTGCTGGCCGAAAGCCCGGGCGTCAGGCGCCCCTCCGGCGTGCTCCCGAGCGAGCGCCTGACTCACCTCGAACGGCTCGAGGCGGAGAGCATCCACATCATCCGGGAGGTCGCTGCCGAGTTCGACAGCCCGGTGATGCTCTACAGCATCGGCAAGGACTCGGCCGTCATGCTGCATCTGGCACGCAAGGCGTTTCATCCGGGGCCGTTGCCCTTCCCGCTGCTGCACATCGACACGACCTGGAAGTTCCGGGACATGATCACGTTCCGGGACCAGTTCTGCTCGAGCCTCGGGCTCGATCTGCGTGTGCACACCAACGCACAGGGCCTAGCCGAGGGCATCAACCCGTTCGATCACGGCAGTCAGAAGTACACGACCGTGATGAAGACCCAGGCGCTCCTGCAGGCGCTGACGGCGGGCGGGTATGACGCGGCGTTCGGAGGGGCTCGCCGAGACGAGGAGCGCTCCCGCGCAAAAGAGCGCATCTATTCCTTCCGCGATCGTTACGGGCAGTGGGATCCGAAGAATCAGCGACCGGAGCTCTGGAACCTCTACAACGCCAAGCTCACCAAAGGGGAGAGCATCCGTGCCTTCCCGCTCTCGAACTGGACGGAGCTCGACGTCTGGCTCTACATCCACCTCGAAGACATCCCAATCGTGCCGCTCTACTTCGCCGCGGAGCGTCCTGTCGTGGAGCGCGACGGCGCGTTGATCATGGTCGACGACGAGCGCATGCGACTGCGTCCCGGTGAGGTGCCCCGTACGGAGCGGGTGCGCTTCCGCACGCTGGGCTGTTACCCGCTGTCCGGGGCAATTCGCTCCAGCGCGACGACCTTGCCCGAGATCATCCGCGAAATGCTGCTGACCAAACACTCCGAGCGGCAGGGTCGCTTGATCGATTTCGACGAAGAAGGGTCGATGGAGACCAAGAAGCGCGAAGGGTACTTCTGAGCGTCTCGAGAGCCCGGGTGCCGAGCGGCCATGGATGACCACGACCTGATCGAACAGAACATCGACGAGTACCTGCGCCGACATCAGCAGAAGGAACTGCTGCGCTTCGTCGCGGTCGGCTCGGTGGATGATGGCAAGTCCACGCTGATCGGCCGCCTGCTCCACGACACACACGGTGTCTACGAGGACCAGCTGAGCGCGGTCAAACGCGCTTCGAAGCAGGGCAGCGGAGAGATTGACTATTCACTGTTCACGGACGGGCTGAAGGCCGAGCGCGAACAGGGCATCACCATCGACGTTGCCTACCGATACTTCTCGACGCACACCCGCAAGTTCATCATCGCCGACACGCCGGGTCACGTTCAGTACACCCGCAACATGGCGACCGGTGCGTCCACGGCCGACCTGGCCATCATCTTGATCGACGCGCGACTTGGCGTGCTTCAGCAGTCTCGCCGTCACGCCTTCATCGCGTCGCTGCTCGGCATCCCGCGGCTCACCGTGTGTGTCAACAAGATGGACCTCGTTGCTTTCGACGAGGCCACCTACGAGAGGATCCGGCGGGAGCTCACCGAGTTCACGAGCCGTCTCGGTTTTGACGGGGTGGATTTCATCCCGGTGAGCGCGCTCGCTGGCGACAACGTCGTTGCTCCGAGCGAGCGTGCACCGTGGTACTCGGGCCCGACGCTGCTCCAGCACCTCGAGACCGTGGAGATCTCCGGGCGAGAGCGCAGTCAGGCGTTCCGCTTTCCGGTCCAGAGTGTGCTGCGTCCCAACCTCGATTACCGGGGATTTGCCGGTCAGATCAGCGCCGGCTCGGTCCGGGTGGGCGACGAGATCATGGTGCTGCCGTCGCGGAAGACCTCGCGCATCCGTGCCATCGATACGTTCGACGGCGAGCTTCAGCAAGCCGCAGCGCCGATGAGTGTGGCGCTGCGCTTGAGCGACGAGGTCGATGTCAGCCGTGGCGACATGCTGGTGCATCCAGCGGCTGTGCCGCGTGTAGCACGTCGGTTTCATGCGACCCTCGTGTGGATGAGTGAACGGGCGCTCGACCCGCAGCGCAGTTACCTGCTCAAGCACACGACGCAGTACGTCAGAGCGGAAATCGAGAGGGTCGCCCACACGATCGATCTCGAGACCTTGGAGCCGGTCCCGGCGACACACCTGGAGCTGAACGATATCGGCAAGGCGACGCTCGTCTGCCACCGCCCTCTCTTCGTGGACGCCTACACCGACAGCCGAGCGTCGGGTGCGTTCGTGCTGATCGACTCCATCACCAACAACACCGTCGCCGCCGGCATGATCTCGCGCGGGGAGCTGCCAGACACGGGGTCTGTGCCGGCTCCAGCGCTCGGGCGACTGCGCTCCAGTGTCAGCCAGGCTGAACGCCGGGAAAAATTGGGCCAATCCGGCTGTACGGTCTGGCTGACCGGGCTCCCGGCCTCGGGCAAGAGCAGCATCGCTTACGCGCTGGAGCGTCTGCTGTTCGATCACGGCAAGCTCGGTAGCGTGATCGATCCCAACGACGACGTCACGGGTGAGCTCGGCCCGCGGGGCGCCAGCCCGCCGCATGCGCCGCTGGTGGCCCGCCGCCTGACCGATGCCGGTCTAATTGCGATCTTTGCGTTCGATTCTCCGCTCGCGTCGGACCGGGCGCACACCCGCGCGGTGGTGGGTGAGGGCCGCTTCTTCGAGGTTTACGTGGCCACGCCCCTCGACGTGTGTCGCACGCGGGACACCCACGGCGTCTACGATCGCGCCCACGGCACGCCGCTGTTCGAGCCGCCCGGGCAGGCAGACGTCGTCGTCTCGGCGGAGCACGACGACGCTGACAGCATCGCGAGGGCAATCGTCGCGGCGCTGCAGGCTCGCGGCTTGATCTGACCCACGCTAGCCGAGGCCGTCGAACTCAGGCGGGGCGGCGCGCCGACGCTGGGGGCCCGGGACAGGACCGGACCCCTCGCGGCAGCGCCCTCCTTGCGACTTCACCGTCAGCGCGGGTCGCGGCGGTCGTACTCCTTCTGCAAGATCTTCCCGGCGACATCGCGGCCACCCAGGCCAAAGGCCAAAGCGAGTGCCAGACAGACCGAGCCGAGCAAGAGCGCGAACGCGATGGCGATCAGCTGACGGCCGACGCCGACCTGCTGCAGCGCCATCATGGCGCTGAACGCCACGATCGAGATGTGGGCGACGGGGCCGAGGGAGCGCACGAGGCGATCCGAGGAGCTCTTGGTCAACTCCCCGATGCGCACGCGTGACCAGCCGCCGGCCCAGAGCCCCGCGCCCAAGAGGACGGCGGCGACCAGCACATTCGGCAGGAACGCGATCAGTCGATCCAGAAGCCCGGCGAGCCCCGAGAGCTCCATGGTGCCGAGCACCTGTCGAGTGAAGAGCAGCACGACGATCGCACCGACCACGACTCCGGCGATGTCGGCCGGGGTGTGGATCCCTTCGCCGCCGTGTGCGCCGAGCAGATCGTCGGCGCCCTCGTCGTCCGCTCGTTCGTCGCCCTTCATGCGCTGTTCGACCAGCTGCTTCGACTCCTCTTCCTGGTGTTTCGCCGCGTCCGACAGGTGTTTGAACAGGCCGATGTGCACCATCAACGAGTTGAAACCCATGGCGGCCAGCAGTCGGGCAGCGACGTTCCCGGTCACACGAGCGACCACCACCCCAATGCTCATGAGCACCGCGCCAACCAGCAGTTTCGGCATGTAGACGTAGACCCGGTCCAGCATCGAGCCGAGCGGCACGCTGATCTCCTTGATGTCCAGACGCCCGACCGCGCTGATGGCAAAATGCAGGAGCACGAAGGCCATGGCGATTGCGCCCAAGATCCCGCTGAGGCTCTGATCTCGCATCACCCGACCGAAGCCGAGGCGCTCCATGCCCTTGTCGACGCCGATGCGTCCGAGCACTCCGGTCACGAGCGCCCGCACCATGCGCGAGAGCACGTAGCCGACCGCGAGCAGCACGGCGGCCGCCGCCACCTTGGGCAGGTAGGTCGCGACCGTTGCGAAGGCTGCCGATAGCGGTGCGGCCAGCGCGCCAACCTTCAGGGCCTCGAGCACGGGGATGGCGGTCACTACCAGCACGAACCAGTAGGCTGCGCCGCCAATGGTGTGAGTGAGCGGGTTGATCGTGTGGACCTTCTGCCGCTTCTTCTTCTTCTTCTTGCCTTCGGTCGGCTCGTCGTCTTCCGCGGCCTCTTGGACCGGCGCCGCCTCGGTCTCGTCGCCCGAGAGCTTCTGCATGCGCGCCTCGAAACCAACGCGCTCGAGTAGCCCCACGATGAGCTTGCGCGCCCCGGTCGCGACCATGAAGCCGACCAGGCCGATCACGACTGCCTTCATCAGGTTGGGTATCGCGCCGGCGACGTCATTCAGGACCGTGAGCAGTGGTGCCGTGACGGCCGTGATGCCGAGGTAGCTGAAGAACGCCACCAGGACGAAGGCCAGCAGCAAATAATAGATGACGGCCGCGACGGCTCGCTCGACGCGCGCACCGCGTTCTCCGCCGGTCTCGAAGCCGATCAGCGTCGCGACCTTGTCGTCGACCGTGGTGCGCTTGAGCCCCGCATAGATCGCCTTGTGGATCATGTACGCGACGAGCCAACCACCGATCAGCATCGACAGCGCGATGGCCAACCTGGGAATTTGGGGGAGTGTGCTCTGCATCAGATCTTGCAGCCACGGGGTCGAGATGACTTGAGGCATTTTCGCTTTCTCCTGTCGTGAGGACGGGGCGCGCGCCCGAGCACGCAAAAAGCGGAAAGCCCCCGTCGAATCGCGGCAGCCTCTCCGATGCCGAGCACGACCACAAGGCTCTCTTGGCCTCGAGCGGGCGTGCTGGGGGGAAAGCTCAGAACTTTCGCACGGCGCCGATGTAGCCCGGCGAAATGGTGAGCGCGGTTGCTGGGGAGCGCTCGTCACCACTGAGCAGAAGGTAGGCTCCACCTGCCAGGCACAACCCGCCGACGATGAAGCTCGCGCCGGAGACCGTGCCGAAGGTGCGGCCCCGGTCGACGGCGTCGATGCCCGTCTGGTTGCAGCGTTTGCTGGCGTCGCAGTTGTCATCGACGCGTCGTTTCTCGCCGAGCACCATCATGCCCGTGATGGTGCCGACCGCGAGCCCGGCGGCGCCCACGCCGCCGAGTGCCCAGCCCCAGGTTCGTTTGCTGCTCGGTTTGTCCGACGCATCCCCGGTCGCGCTGGGAGCCCTTGCACCGGCGTTCACGACGACGCGGGCCGTCTGGCGCTCTTTGGCTTCGACACGCGTTTCTGAACGCGAATATCCCGGCGCTTCGACCACCACGGTGTGAGGGCCCGGGTCCACGGGTAACGCGGTGCCCTGGGCGGCGGGGCCGAGCTCGATGCCGTCACGTAAGACGCGCGCGCCCTTGGGCGCGCCTCCGGCCAACACGACGTTGAGCTTTGGCAGGCGCGGCTCGAGGGCGGCTGCGCGTTGTTTTGCAATGGCGTACCGCTCGTCAGTCGTTGGGACTCGCTGGGTCACCTCGCGGAACAACGTCCACGCCGTTGCGACGTGCCCGAGGTGTTCCTCGCAGTCGGCCAGGTTCAGGACCGTGCCGGGCGCGGGATCGAGTCGATTGCTCTCGCGAAATTTTGGACACGCGCTCGCGTAGTCTCCGGCTGTGGTCGCCTCACGCCCTGCTTTGAACAGCGCCTCGGCTGCAGTTGGGTCGCGCGTCTGGGCGCCCAGCCCTGGAGCTGCGAGCGCTAGCGCGATGAAGACGGCGAGGCCCCTCATTAGCGTCCGCACACTATAGACGACGTTCGAACGGGTTGGTCTGCGGCGTTTTGGGTGGGACGAGCGTTGCCTTGTTCTCGGGCGTCGCCGGTTTGGCTGCGCTCGTGGCCGGCGCTGGGGGCCTGGGCAACGCGGGTTTGCGCGGCGGCGCCTTGGCGTGCGCAGTCTGAGGGGCCGGCAATGGTGGCGCGGGTGGTGCCGCCACGACCTCGGGTTCAACGACTCTTGTTGTTGCCGCCGACGGTGGTGGCGTGGGGAAGACCTGGGTCTTGGGGGGCGCCGCCAGCTTCACCTCCGGACCCTCGCCGGTCACCGGCGCCGGCTGTCTGAGCCAGAACAGGCCGCCCAGGCCGAACGCGAGCAGTGCGACGACGGCCGCGAGCAGAGGCCAGCGTCGTGCGCCTGGTTGCTCTGCCGAGGAGGCCGAGACGCCGGCCGTGACGGGTCGAGCGGTGTTGTAGCTCGGTACTTCCTGGCGGCCGGTGATGATGCTCTCGAGCCCGGGCGGCGCCACGAGGGTCTGCGCGTCGTTCAACCCGGGCGACGACGGTGTCGGCAGTGACAGCGGGGAGTCGTGGTCGCTCAGGCCTAACGCCGAGAGCAACGCGAGCTGCATGGACTTCGCATCGGGAAACCGCTCGGCCTTGTCGAACGCCAGCGCACGGTCGACCAGCGCGGCAGTGGCGACGGGCATTTGCGGCATCACGTCGACGAGCGCGGGCGCCTTGCACGTTGCGCTCTTGATCAGCTGCTCTTGCACCGTCTCCGCTTCGTGCACGTAGCGGCCGGTCAGCAGCGTGAAAATGGTGGCGCCGACCGCCCAGATGTCGGTGCAAGCATCGACCTCTTCCCAGCGGCCGCGCGCCTGCTCGGGTGCCATGAATGCGGGCGTTCCGAGCAGCGACCCCGCGCGGGTCGAGCTGCCATCTGGAGTCAGCTCTCGCAGGCGCGCGATCCCGAAATCCAAGATCTTCAGCTCGCCCGCCCGGGTGAGGAACAGGTTCTCGGGTTTCAGATCTCGGTGGACGACACCGCGTTCGTGGGCGGCTCCGAGCACTGACAACACCTGATTCGCGATCGCCAGCACCTCTTGGGGGTCCAGCTGGCCTTTGCGGGTCGAGCGCGCATCGAGGGTCTCGCCGTCGAGCAGCTCCATCACCAGGAAAGGCGCGCCGTCTTCGGTCAGGTCGTCGTCGAGGACCTTCACGGTGCCGGGGTGGTCGACGGCGTTCGCGACGTAACCTTCGCGCAGAAACCGGGCCGTGACCTCGGCGTCAATCGCCAGCTCCGGGTGCAGAACCTTGATCGCGACGCGGGACTTGTTGCGGTGGGTCGCTGCGTACACCGTTGCCATGCCGCCCACACCAACGATGCGTTCGAGCCGCCATTTGCCTCGAACCACCGTGCCCAGGCGGGCCTCGGCTCGGTCAGTGACGTGCTCAGCGACTGGCATGCTCTCCATCAGACGTCCGAACAACGCGCTTGGTTCGAACGTGCTTACGGCCGGTCTTACGCCGTGTGGTTCCGCAGTGTTCCGTGTGACCCTTCAAGTTGGTAGTTCTATCAGGGTCTCGTGCCTACAGTCCGCCACATGCCGCATGTGCCGAAGCTGCCTACGCCAGCGTAGGCGGCCCGACATGAACCCACCAAAAAGCTGTGAGGCAGGGAGGACGCTTCGCTCGGGTTCGGTATGATGCCTCGTCGCTCGGGCGAGCCTTGCCCGCGACCGGAGGACTTTTTCATGAGCGAGATCAAACGACGAAGTTTGTTGGTGGCGCTGGCCGGTGTAGGCGTGGCGGGTGCGTTCTACGCCGGGGTTGCGTACGCCGCTGACCCGCGCCTCGACGACGCCGATGCTCTGGTTGAAAAGGCGATTCTGGTCCTTGAAGCGGCGGAAAACCCGGGCCCGAAGATCCCGTTCGGCGGTCATCGGAACAAGGCGGTCCACGACCTAAAACAAGCCCGCGCGCAGATCGCCAAGGCGAAGGCGTACGCCGACAACCCGAAGAATCAGCCGAAGAAGCCCAAGTCTGAGTGAGGTCGTTTCACGTGCGGGGCTTCGGCGCGCGTTCGCGGCTGAGCGTGGCAGTTGCCGCGTTCGCAGCGAGCGCGTGCGCAGTCTCGTTCGACGGCTACGAGCTCGCTCGGGGTGATGCGGCAGCCGGCACTGGCGGACTTGGCGGGGCTGGAGGCGCTGCTGGGGGCGGAGGCGGTCAGGCCGGCGTCGGCGGCTCAGTTGGTGGCGCATCGGGCGGTGCGGCGGGAGCCGGAGGCGCGCCGACTGGAGGAAGCGGCGGTGCAACGGGCGGCAGCGGTGGCGCAACCGGCGGCACGGGCGGCGCAACCGGAGGCAGCGGCGGCGCAACCGGAGGCACGGGCGGCGCAACCGGAGGCACGGGCGGCGCAACCGGAGGCACGGGCGGCGCAACCGGCGGCAGTGGCGGTGCAACCGGCGGCAGTGGCGGCGTAACCGGAGGCACGGGCGGCGCAACCGGCGGCAGTGGCGGTGCAACCGGCGGCACGGGCGGCGCTCCGACCTGCCCGAGCACACCGGGAACGGCAACGATGGTGCTCGTGCCCGGTCCCACCAAGACCCTGTGCATCGACAACACAGAGATCACCCAAGCGCAGTACAGCGCGTTCCTCGGTTCGAGTCCGCCTACCACGGGTCAGCCCCAGGGCTGCGGGACGAACTCGAGCTTCACGCCAACCTGCAACTACACCCCGGGCAGCACGCCGGACAAACCGGTAGTCTGCGTGGACTGGTGTGATGCCTTCGCGTACTGCAAGGCGGCCGGCAAGCGCCTGTGCGGAGCCATTGGTGGCGGCTCCGTTCCGCCCGGCTCGGAGGCGGATCCGAACAAGAGCCAGTGGCACTTCGCGTGCAGCATGAACGGCCAACGGTCGTACCCCTACGGTTCGCTTTACTCCAAATTCGCTTGTGTTGGCCTGGACAACACCAACTACTACCTGCCGCAGAACGTCGGAACTCAACCGGTGTGTCAGGGAGGCTATTCACTGATCTACGACATGAGCGGAAACGTCTCCGAGTGGGAAGACTCGTGCTCCACGGGTGGGGCCTGCGCGGCGCGCGGCGGTCACTATCTCAGCTCGCAGTCAGCGATCGCCTGCGCTGCCATCGCCACATTTGGCCGCACGACGACCGACAAATCGCGTGGTTTTCGCTGCTGCGCAGACTGACACCTGGTCGCGCCGGCCCCGACTTCTTCGCAAGCACTCTTCAGCGTTCAGGGGCGTTCACTCGTCGTCCTGCGCCAACGCAAACGCGTGCCGCACGTCCTTGCCCCGCACCATGAACACCACCATCTCCGCGATGTTCGTGGCGTGATCGGCGATGCGCTCGAGGTACTTCGCGATGGACTGCAGACGTGTCGCTCGGAAGACACTGTCCGGGTCCTTCATCATCAACTGCAAGAGCTCCGGGAAGAGCTGCGCGTAATAGGCGTCCACCGTTCCGTCCCGCTCGATGACCTCGAGGGCTTGTTCGGTATTGCCGGAGACGAAGGCGTCGAGGGCGTCGTGGAGCATGGCGAGGGCGGCGTCGGCGATTCGCGTCACGCTGGGCGACGCGGGCAGTGGAGGCTCGGTGCTGAGCTCGATCACACGCTCACACACGTTGACGCCGAGGTCGCCCATGCGCTCGAGGTCCGTCACCAGCTTCATGGTCGTCGTGATGAAGCGAAGATCTCCCGCGACCGGCTGGCGCCGGGCCAGGATCTTCAAGCACAGCTGATCGATGTCGAGCTCGAGCTGGTCGATCTGGCGATCGATGCGGATGGTGCTCCGAGCCTCTTCTCCGTCCCGCTCGGCGAACGCGCGCATCGCTCGTGACAGGAGCTCTTCCGTGCGTGCTCCCATCAGCAGCAGCAGCTCCTTCAGCTTCTCGAGCTCGCCCTCGTACTCCCTGTCCGTATGCCCCTGGAGAGTCGTCATCCAAACCGCCCCGTGATGTAGTCCTCGGTCCGTTTCTCGCCGGGACGTGTGAAGATCACGTCCGTGCGGTCGTATTCTACCAGTTCCCCGAGGTAGAAAAACGCGGTGAAATCGGCGACGCGCGCGGCTTGCTGCATGTTGTGGGTGACGATCACGATCGTGTAGCGTTCACGTAGCTCGTGGATCAACTCCTCGACACGGGCGGTCGCGATGGGGTCGAGGGCCGAACACGGTTCGTCCATCAACAGCACCTCCGGCTCCAGCGCCAGCGAGCGGGCAATGCACAGGCGCTGCTGCTGACCGCCGCTCAGGCTGGTGCCCGAGCGATTGAGCGCGTCCTTCACCTCGTCCCACAGCGCGACCTGTTTGAGCACCCGCTCGACCATCTCTTCGGGGTGTTTGGGGCGGATCCCGTTCAACACCAGGCCGGCGAGAACGTTCTCCCGAATCGTCATCGTCGGAAATGGGTTCGCTTTCTGGAACACCATGCCGACGCGGCGGCGCACGCGCACTGGGTCGACGTCCGGGGCGTAGATGTCCTGGTCGTCGAGCAGCACCTTGCCGCTGACGCGGGCGCCGTTCACCACCTCGTGCATGCGGTTCAAGCAGCGAATGAAGGTGGATTTTCCACAGCCCGACGGTCCAATGATGGCGGTCACCGATCTTTCCCGCACGGGCAGCGTCACGCCCCGCAGCACTTCGGCCGTGCCGAAATACGCCTTGAGAAGCTCCGCGCGTAGCTTGGGAACTTCTGCAGCGTTCTGGCGGGCCGCGTCGGTGGCGTCAGCCGCCGATTCGCCGGACGTCGCCCGGGAGCCGCTCACGAGAGGGTGTGATGCTTCGACCATGTGCATCATCGGTACTTCACTCGATTCTTCACTAGCAGGCGGGCGGATACGTTCAAGACCAGCACCATGCCGACCAACACCAAGGCAGCCGCCCAGGCTTTCTGGTGCCAGTCTTCGTAGGGAGAGACGGCGTACGTGTAGATCTGCACCGGCAACGACGCCGTGGGTTGATCCAGGCCTGCCGGCCAGAAGGCGTTGCCGAAAGCCGTGAACAACAGCGGTGCGGTCTCGCCGGCGACCCGGGCGACCGCCAGCATCACTCCGGTGGCGATGCCCGGTGCCGCGGTGCGAAGCACGACGCGGAGCGTCGCCCGCCAGCGGGGAACGCCGAGACCGAGTGCCGCCTCGCGCAGCGACTCCGGAACGAGCCGCAGGAGCTCCTCGGTGGTGCGAGTGATGGTCGGCAGCATGAGCACCGCGAGCGCGACCCCGCCGGCGTAGGCGGAGAAGCTCTTCGTGCGCAGCACGATCAGGGTGTACACGAAGATGCCGACGGTGATGCTCGGCACCCCGGACATCACGTCGGCGGAGAAACGCACGAGCTTGGCCAGGCGGTGATTGCCGAACTCCGCCAGGTACACACCCGCGAGCACACCTGGCGGAATGCCGAACAAACAGGCGAGCCCGACCAGCTCCAGAGTGCCGAGCAGCGCGTTGGCGATGCCGCCACCCGTCTCGCCGACCGGCTTGGGCAGCTCCGTGAAGAAGGCCCAGCTGAGGCCGCCCACTCCGCGGGCCGTCAGGTAGTAGAGCACCAGGCCGAGGGGGATCAGCGCGATCAGCGTCGCGACCCAGCACGCGCCCCGGACCGCGCGGTCCACGAGCTTCCGTCGGGTGTAACCATCACTGCTCGAGCTCGCATTCATGCCCGCGCACCCTCCGGCGGACGGCCCACGCGCCAGACCAAGAGGCGCGCGATGATGTTCAAGATCAAGGTCACCGCGAACAGCAGGAGCCCGATCTCTGCCAGCGCGCCCAGATGCAAGTCTCCCGTTGCTTCGGTGAACTCGTTGGCGATGACGCTGGACATGGTGTAGCCCGGCGCGAACAGCGAGACGCTGATGTCGGCGCGGTTGCCGATCACCATGGTGATCGCCATCGTCTCACCGAGCGCGCGGCCGAGACCCAGGATGATGGCGCCGATGATGCCCGAGCGTGCGTACGGCAAGATGGCAAAGCGCAGCGCTTCCCAGCGGGTGGAGCCGAGCGCGAGCGCCCCTTCTCGCAGGGTGTCCGGGACGGCGCGCAGCACCTCCCGCGAGACGCTGGAGATCGTCGGCGTGATCATGATCGCCAAGATGATGCCCCCGGCGAGCATGCCGAAGCCCTGATGTGGCCCCTGGAACAGCGGCAAGAATCCCAAGGTCTTCCCGAGCAATGGCTCCAGGTGGTTCCTGAGGAATGGCGCCAGCGCGAAGATCCCCCAGAGCCCGTAGATCACGCTCGGGACTGCTGCGAGCAGCTCGACCAGAAAACTCACCGGAGCCTTGAGCCAGGGTGGAGCCAGCTCCGTGAGAAACACGGCGACCGCCAGGGATATCGGCACGGAGATCGCGAGTGCCAGCAACGACGAGACCAGCGTTCCGTAGATGAACGGCAGCGCACCGAACGACTCCCGCACAGGGTCCCAGTCGCGTCCAACGATGAAACGCGGACCGAAGTGATCAATGGCGGGCCCCGCCGCGATCCACATCTGCAACGCCATCGCGCCGAGCGCGAGCACCAGGCCGATGGCGAAGAGGCCGGAGACACTGCGGAACAGGAAGTCCCCCAGGTTCACGTCGCGGCCGAGCCGCGCCATGAAGCGCGGTCGCCGGCGGACCAGGGAGCCTCTCGGGTCCGCGGCCAACTCAGACTCCGGACAGCAGTTTTTCGTTGCCCGAACGCAGCGACTTCAAGCGGTCTTCCGTCTTCTTGATCAGGCTCTCGGGCAGTGGCGCGTAGTCGAGGTCAGCCGAGAATTTCTGCCCGTCGTGCAAGGCCCACCAGACGAACTTGGCGAGCGCGCGGCCCTTGCTGGAGTCCTTCGCATCCTCGTAGACCAACAGGTACGTGAAGCTCGAGATGGGGTACGCGGCCTCGTTGTCCGGGTCCGCCAGCGACGCCGTCAAGGTGTCGTCGACGGTCACGCCGGACGCGGCGGCGGTCATGCTCGCGGCGTTCGGTTCCACGAACTTTCCAGCTTTGTTCTTCACCAGTGCGATCGGCAGCTTGTTCTGGTGTGCGTAGGCCAGCTCGACGTAGCCGAGCGTGTAGGGCGTCGTCTTGACCTGACCGGTCACCCCTTCATTGCCCTTGGCGCCGAGCCCGACCGGCCATTTGACGCTCTTGCCCGCGCCGACTTTGTCCTTGAAGTCGGCTGACACCTTCGCCAGGTAGTCGGTGAACACGGCGGTCGTGCCGCTACCATCGGAGCGGTAGACGACAGCGATGTCCTTGTCCGGGAGCTTCAGGTCGGGGTTGGCTTCCGTCAGCTTCGGGTCGTTCCATTTCTTGATCGTGCCCAAGAACACCCCGGCGACCACTTCGGAAGTGAGCTTGAGAGGCGTCGACGCTTCGGGGACGTTGTACGTGAGGATGACCGACCCCAACGTCGTCGGGATGTGGTGAACCTTGCCGGGGAGCTTCGCTATTTCGTCGGCCGTCATTGGCGCATCGCTCGCGCCGAAGTCGACCGTGCCGGCGGTGACCTGCCGAATGCCGCCGCCCGATCCGATCGACTGGTAGTTGACCCGGATGTCGGGGTTCAGCTTGTTGTATTCGCTGATCCACTTGCTGTAGAGCGGGTACGGAAACGTCGCGCCCGCGCCGTTGAGGGTGACCGGGCCGCTTGCTCGTGTCCCGCTGGCCGCGCCGCCGGGGGTGCCCGAGGCGTCCGTCTTCGAGCAACCGAGGGCTGCGACGACCGGGACCAGAGCCAGCAGGCTCGTGAAGGTTCTGCGTGTGATCATGCGGCAAATCTCCTAGCAGTGGCCCGCGCTCCCGGCGCGGCGCACCCGCAACAACGAGGTGACGATTGTGTGACGGTGAACTGAAGCGAGGGCAGCTCAGAACGAGACTTGAGCCGCAAAGATCAGCTCATGCCGCGACTTGGCGAGATCGAAGTCGTACACGGTGTAGCTCGCTTGCAGCTTCGCTTCGTTCTTCTGGATGTAGTAGTTGAGCCCGCCCTCGTAGACCCAAGCCTGGTCTTGCTTCGCAGTCGAGTCGGCCTTGGTGTTCGGATCCACGAAACCAATGCGGGCGACCGGCTGCAGCCGATCGAAGAACGTGTACCCCGCCGCGGCATAGAAGCCGTGGCCTTGGATGCGATCGGCTCCGGTCACGGGCACATCCCAGGCCCGGATGTACTCTGCCTGGAAGAGCACATTGGCCATCTCGATGCGGAAGTCACCCTCGACTCGGTCCTTGGTCGCCGTGCGGTCGCGCTCGGTGATGCCCATGTAGCCCACGGCACCCACCATGATTTCCGGGATCGGATAGGCTTCGACGCGCAGTCCGACGTCCTTCTGGTTGTTGGAGTCGGCGTGGTTCTGCCCCTCTCCGTTCAAGACGCTCAGCGAGTAGTAGAGTTTGTCGTCGAACAGCTTCTTCTCCACCCGGAGCCCGATGTCGCGCCTGTCGCCCCAGCGCCGCGAGACCAGGGAACGCTCGGGAAACAGCAGCTTGGATGCGCTGTTGTAGCCTTCCCAGCTCACGGGCATCTTGAACTGGCCCATGGAGAGATCGGCGTAGTCGCTCATGAAGGTGATGAAGAAGTCCTGCATCACCGAGGTAGCGCTCGAGCCCCCCGGCTGCTGGTTGACCGTCACACTCGTCGAAGCGTCCGCGGTCGGCACGCTGGCCTTCTCTTGGTCGAGCACGCGGGACGGATCGAACATCAGCGTGTAGCTGATTTGCTTCGGGATGATCTCGCCCTTGAGTTTGATCTCCGCGCGCCGCAGACGAAAGGTCGATGGCGCCTTCACGCCCTCCTGGCGCGCGATGTAGAGCCAACCTTGGAGCAGCGCGCTCGGCTGAAAGAAGCCTTCTTTTGCAACCAGGAGCTGCTTGGGTGGGGCGGCGCTGTCTTTCGCCGGTAGGGGCTCGGGGGTCATCGTGGGTGCGGCCGGTGCGGCAGGTGCCACCTCGGGCCCAACCTCCACGGGTGCAGGTACGGGTTCCGGTGCCGGAGGCGGCTCCGGCGCTGGAGGCGGCTCCGGTGCGACTCCGGGGTCGGGTGGGGGAGCGGGGTCGGTTCCCTGCGCGAAGGCAGCCTTGCTGACGAGGAGGAGCAGAGCGGCAGTGGTGGACAAGAGTGAGCGTTGGATCATTTGGGCCTCGGTTCAAGGCGCTTATGTACCCTGCTCGTGACACCTGTGTGACGAGACGGTGAGGTTCCCGAGGCGAAGCTCGGCGAAGGAGGACTACTATGCGGGGGAGCTTGTCGAGACGCCTCGCCATCGTCGCCATTTCCCTGGTCACCGCCGGATGCGGCTGCGCGGCTTCTGGCGAGCGTCGCACCGAGGAGCGTAGTGTTCCGAGTGCGGACGCTCACGAGGCGTGGGGCGCGACCTTCGTGCTGCCGAACGGCTTCAGCGGCGGCGAGAACGATGCCGGGGGCATCGAGCTAACCGACGGCGACGTAGCCGTGATGATCGGACGCAGCGAGCTTGGCGAGGGTGAGACGCTCGAAGCCTTCGCGGCCTCCCGAAGACAGGCCCTGTCCGAGACCGGAGCGGGGAAGGGCGTGGAGCAGAGTGAGCAGCGCATCGCGGGAGAGCGGGCATGGCTCGTGCGCGCTCGGGGCGACGACGGCGTGAGGCTTCGGCTCTTGACCACGCGGCTCGGACCTCGATCGGGGATCTCGTTTCTGCTCATCGGTGATGCCGCGCACGAGGCCCGGTTGGAAGCGGCCTTTGCCAAGCTCATCGGCTCCCTCGAACTGCCGCCAGCGCCGCCAAAATGACCCAGGGTTCGCGCTGGCGCTCCGCGCTTGCTAAGGTGCCGACCCGGTGACGGAAACCAAGGACTCGAAGGTCCTCGACACCGCGACGATCGACGACGGTTGGGGCGCAGACTCCGAGCCGCCCGACGTCGCGGTGCCGGCGCCAGGACCCGCCGCGAAGGCAGAACCAGCAGTTGCGCAGGCCGCGAGCTCGCTCCCGCGTTCGACGCCGATGGTTTCTTCGAAACCCCAGCCCCGTTTGCTGAGCCCGGTGCGCCAGCCGCCTCCGGTGCCTCCGCCGGCGAGGACGGGGGAGGCCGAAGCGCCGCCCCCGGAAGACGACGACATCGAGTTCGAAGCGGACGTGGTTGCGCGGGACTCGATGCCCACGTTCCAGCACCCGAATCCCCTCGAGTTCGATCGCGACGTGGACTCCGAGGGCCAGCTGCGGCCTCTGGTTCCTCGACCGCCGCGCCTGCCCAAGATCCCAAAACGCTAGCTCTGCCTCGAGCCGGAGTCTTCGTTGGTGGCGTTGGGCGCCGAGCGCTCCGGGAGCTCGGGCATCTGGGTCTTCAGGCTGAAAAAGAACTCCGTCCCGGAGCCCGCCTTGCTCTCGACCCCGACGCTACCGCCCATCGCTTCGACCAGGTTCTTCACGATCGACAGCCCGAGCCCCGTTCCGCCGAGCTCGCGCGACCGGCCAGCATCGACCCGGTAGAAGCGCTCGAACAACCGCGGCAGGTGTCGCTCCTCGATGCCGGGCCCGTCGTCGGCAACGGTGATCCGCACCGAGTCCGCTCCCTTCTTCGCGTGGACCCTGACAGTCGAACCGTTGGGGCAATACTTCACGGCGTTGTCGATCAAGTTGACCACGACGTGGTCGAGGGCTTTGGGGTCTGCGAAGGCCGGGGGCAGGTCCGAATCGGAAGCGTAGCCCAGCGTGATGCCCTTCTTGGTCGCGCGCTCGCGGAACATCGCGAGCGCATGGTCAATGAAATCGTTCAGGTCGATGGCTTCGAATGCGAGCTGATACTTCTGTGAATCGATCCGCGAAAGGTCGAGTAGATCTTCCACGAGTCCGTGCAAGCGCGCCGCGTTGCGGTCGATGATTTCCAGGAACTGTCGCGCCGCGCCGGGGTCACGATCGAGGGCAGAATCAAGGGTCTCCGCAGCAGAGCGGATGGCTGTGACGGGGGTGCGCAGCTCGTGCGAGACGTTGGCGACGAAATCACGCCGCAGGCTCTCCAGCCGCCGGGTATCGGTCAGGTCCACGAACACCGCCAGCGTGCCGCCCTGCCCGCCAGCGAGCGGCACCGCGCGAACGAGCAAGCGCCGCGGCCGAAGGCCAGCAACCTCGATCTCCCGCTGTCTTGCCTCGTCGTGCTCGGTCGTCTCGTCGAGTAGCGACTTGAGCTCGGCATGGCGAATGACCTCGAGCGGGGTCTTCCCCTGTGCGTCGGGTGGCAAGAGCAGCATCTCGCGCAGGGCGGGGTTCACCAGTGCGACCCGCCCGTTGCGGTCGACGAGCAGCACCCCCTCCTGCATGCCGGTCAAGATCCCGCTCACGCGATCACGCTCGGCGCGCAGCTCAGACAAGGTCGAGCTCAAACCCTCCGCCAGTTGGTCGAGGGCCCGTCCCAGCTCCCCGAGCTCGTCTTGCCCCTCACTGCGCGTGCGCGTCGCGAGATCGCCGGCCGCCATGCGCCGCGCGGCGTCGGTCAAGCTCCTCGCCTCCCGCCACGCGAGCGGCGCGGCCGCGCTCGACAACACGACGGCTACCCCGATGGCGAGCAGCGCAGCGATCAGTGCCAGCCGCCGCAGATCCGCGACAGCGGCGTCGACTCGAGACAGCGAGAGCGCAACCCGCGCGACGCCGGCCAGCTTGCCGTCGCGATGAAACGGCGCCGCGACGTAGAGCATGCGCTGCCGAATCGTCGCGCTGTACCTCTCCGAGACACCCTCACCCCCGGCCAGCGCCGTGAGCACCTCGGGTCGGTCGCGGTGGTTCTCCATGGATGGCAAGTCCGACAACGCGACCTCCGAGTCACCGAATACGGTGCCGTCAGCCCGGATGAACGTGACCCGCGCTTCCGCGCGTTTCCCCAGATCCAGCGCGAGCTGCTGCCAGCGCGCGGGACCGTCGAGCGTCACGTCACCGGCCTCCCGAGCGACCAATCGCGCGCGCACCCGGAGGTCGGAGCGGACGTCCTCGACCAAGGAGCGCTCGAGTGCGCCACGTAGATAGGTGTAGGCCGCGACCGCGGACGTGACGATCAGCCCGAGCGAGAGCAAGAATAGCTTGGCACGCAGGCCTAGCTTCAAGCGCTCGCCTCTGTGGGCGAGTCTTTGAATCGGTAGCCCACACCCCGCACGGTCTCGACGTAGTCGCGAGCGCCTTCGAGCTTCTCGCGCAAGCGCTTCACGTGGGTGTCCACCGTTCGTGTGGTGATGTCTGCCTGGATGCCCCAGACATCGTCGAGCAGTGCCGCGCGGGTCTGCACGCGGTTCTTGCGATCGAACAGCGTGACTAACAGACGAAACTCGAGCGCGGTGAGCTCGATCTCACGCGCTTCGACCCACACCCGGTGTGCCTCGCGATCGATCTTCAGGCACCCGAACTCGACCACCGCGCCTGCCTCCGCGCCTGCTGGATTCGAGCGGCGCAACACCGCCTGAATGCGCAGCATGAGCTCACGGACACTGAATGGTTTGACGATGTAGTCTTCCGCGCCGAGCTCGAAACCCACGACCCGATCGATCTCCTCGCCGCGCGCGGTGAGCATCACGACGGGGATCCGCCGAGTCGCCGCGCTCTCTTTCAGAGTGCGACACACGTCCGTGCCCGACATGTCGGGCAGCATCAGATCGAGCAAGACGAGATCGGGTTGTTCCTCGCGCGCGAGCCGGAGGCCGTCGAGGCCTCGCTCGGCCGAGAGCGCTTCGTGCCCGGCCTGCTGCAGGTTGTACCTGAGCACCTGCTGCAGATCGCGCTCGTCTTCGATGATGAGCACTTTGGCCATGGCGGTTCTGGAAGTAGCGTGAAATTGTGACGAACGGGTGACGGTTCTCTCGACTGGTCCAGCAAAACCCGCGTCGAGCCTGCTGCCAACCCGGGCCGCGTCGCGCGAATCCCCGGTTTCGGCCACCTGCCGGCTCGGCGGGCAGCGGCTCGGAACGCGGGTTTTTTCGGGCCTTGTCGCGTTCGGTTGACATCGGCGGTTGTCCGCCCGAATTTCCCGCCGACCATCTTGGAGGTATTCGTGATTCCGAAGCGCCTTATCGTTTGTTGTCTGGTTCTGCTCGCCGTCATGGGCTGTGGTCACTCGGAGGACGAGTGGCAAGCGCAGCTCGCCAAGTACGGGCAGCTCGACAAGAATTTCCAGGGCGAGAAAGCCGAGCACGCAAAGGCTCGCGCCGAGCTCGATCTGGCACAGAAGCGGGCTGCCGAGTTGGCCTCTCAGCTGAAGAAGATGGGCGTCGACATCGATCAGCTCAACATGGCGCTCGAGAAGACGGGCACCGAGAAGGCGCAGCTCGCCGCCAACCTCGAGGAGCTGAAGAAGGCCCTCGCCGAATACAAGGCGCGCGCGGACCAGCTGGAGCGAATCAAACAACGCTTCGAGCTCTTGCGCGACAAACTCAAGAAGCTGACGACCTTGGGTCTCAAGGTCGAGGTTCGCCGCAACCGCATGGTCATTCGCCTGCCCGGCGACGTGCTATTTGCCTCGGGCAAAGACGACCTGAAGGACGAAGGCGAGAAGGTCCTGCAAGCGGTGGCCGATGTCATTCGCAGCGACGAACAGCTCAAGAAGCGCTTCTTCCAGGTGGCTGGCCACACCGACAACAAACCCCTCAAGGGCGGTCAGTTCGGAGACAACTGGGGACTGAGTGTCATGCGCGCCCGTCGGGTCCTGCTCTTCCTCGTGGCGTCGACGGACGCCAAGGGCGGCGGCGGCGGCCTCGACGCAAATCGTCTACACGCCGCCGGCTACGGGGAGACTGACCCGGTCGCCGACAACACCAACGATCCAGGTCGGCTCGCGAACCGCCGGGTCGAGCTGGTGATCATGCCGGACATCGAGGAGATGCTCGACCTCAAGACCCTGATTTGACCGCAATATTGCTGTCTGCGCTCCAGGGGCACCCAAGCCCCAGGGGTCGCCTGAAACTCTCGGCGGCCCCCGGGCGTAGACAGCTCTGTGGTCGCTTTCGCCTGAGATGTCCCTGCAGGGTAGCGCCGTCAGTTACGCCGTTGCCCTGTTCGGAACGGGCTCGTCCGTGAGTGAAGCCCCCCGCTCCGCTCCGTCGCTCGAGGCGCTGATGGAGCGGTACGTGGACGGCGACAGTGCGGCCTTCGAGCCCCTCTACCAGCTCGCCGCCCCAAAACTCTTCGGTTATCTGTTTCGCCTGACGCGCAACCGGGAGCGAGCGGAGGACCTGTTGCAAGTTACCTTTGCCAAGGTGCATCGGGCGCGCAGCAGTTATCTGCGGGGCGCGCCGCTGCTACCCTGGTTGATCGCCATCGCTCGCCGCTCCTTCCTGGACGAGCGCCGGTCGGCGCAAGTGCGGCCGGAGGACTTGAGCCGCGACGGCTCTTTGCCCGAGCCGCGCGGCGACGATGACGCGCTCGGAGACGACGTGGCCGAGGCGCTCGAGCGTGCGCTCGACTCGTTGCCGGAGGCCTATCGAGAGGCCATCGTCATGACGAAGATCACTGGCCTGTCGCTGACCGAGGCGGCAGAGATCCTGGGCGCGACGCCCACCGCGCTCAAACTGAGAGTGCACCGAGGTTATGTCCAACTTCGTGAGCGACTCGATCAATTCAAACGCCGATGACCCCCACGACCGACGACCTACCCGAACTGCAGTGGCGCGACCCGCCGCCGCCAAGCGCCAGCGTATCGACGGCGATCAAACAGGCGTGCGCTCGTGACCTCGACAAAGGCAAAGGGCCCTCCGCCTCGCGCCGCGCTGCACTGTCCGTGCTGGTATCGGGGGCGGTGGTCGCGACCATGCTGGCAATGGGGCTGGCCCAGAAACCTCTGGACGCGACGCTGAAGGTCGCGCTGTTTGCGGCGTTGGGTTGGGGCGTCGTTCACTCGTTGGTGCTCACCCTCGGCCTCGCGCGGCCCCCGGGTAGACGCGGCTCGTGGGTCGTGCGCTGGGCTCTGGCCCTCGGGTTGCCCGTCCTCTTCTTTGCATACCTCACGCTGTCCGCGCAGACGGAGCTCCCGTTCGCACGCTTCGTCGAAGAGGACTCTCACGCCCCCATCTGCGGTCTGTTCACGCTGTTGTTCGGTGCGGTCGCGGCGGGCGGCACTCTCTTCGCGTGGCGTCGCACCGACCCGCTGACGCCAGGCTTGTCCGGTGCACTGGCGGGTCTATGCGGCGGGCTCGCCGCGGCCACGGGCATTGGCCTCGGCTGCGCCAGTCACGAGGCGTGGCATCTGTGGTTGGCGCACGGCACGGTGCTCTTGGTGTTCGTCGCGGTCGGGTGGTTCGTCGGTCGCAAGTGGCTCGCGCCTTGACCGCCAAGCCCGCCGCCAGCAAAGGTTCCGGTTCATTGCGCTTGCTGCTCATGCTGGTGCTCTTGGGCCTGGCGGTGATGTGGTACGGGCGCCGCGCGTCGGGTCCCGAGACCGGGATTGTCGCGCAAGATTTCTCGCTGCCCGTGGTGTCCGGCGGTGACGGGCAGGTAGTGCTCTCGTCGCTTCGCGGGAGCCCGGTGCTCATCGAGGTAGTCGCCACCTGGTGCGGGGTTTGTCGACGTTCTGCCCCGACGTTGGCCGCCGCTTCGCGTCTCACTCGCAAGCGTGCCGTGCGGTTCGTCGCCGTCAGTGTAGACGACCAAGAATCCGACGCGCGGTTGCTCGCGCGCGACTGGAACATCCCGTACGAGGTCGTGCACGACGACGGTCATTTCGCCAAGAGCTATGGGATCACGCTACTGCCGACCTTCGTGGTGATCGACGCAGACGGACGAATTGCCCACGTTTCGAGCGGCGCTCCGGGGCCCGACGACGTCGAAGAATGGCTGGCTGAGGTCGGCGCCGAGAGGCTCTGAGTCAGGCTCTGCGTCCGGTCAGTGACCGGCGCTCGGCTCCGGCGCTGCCGAGCCGGACGGTGCGGGCGCGGGTGCGGGGGTCGGGGTCGGCTGGTCGGCGCCACGGCCGCTCACTTTCCACTGGGCCGCGTCTTGTTCGAGCGTGTAGATCACGGTCTGGTTGCCGGCGGCTCCGCCGAGCGAGACCACTCGGACCTTCGCGCTCCCCGGGCCGCGCGACAAAAGCGCCGCGGTCGCCAGCGCTTTGTCCTCGACGGATTTCTTCTTGGCGTCGCAGCCCGCAGAGTCCTTTTCGCACTCGCTCTGAGCTTTTTGCAGCTCGTCGGCGATCGGACCCTTGGCGAGCTCCAGTGCTCCCTTGAAGTCGTACGAATTCCAGCGCTGTTGCAGCTCCAGCGCTGCATCCTTCGGGTCACGCGAGAGCTCTGCGGTGGAGACATCGCGGGGCTTGCGGGTCTGGGCCGGGTGGGCGTTGCAGGCAAAACGCGCGGAGCCCCACATGAGCAACGTCGCGCCCGCCATCACGCCGAGCATGATCATGGTCTGCCGGCTCGGGGCCGCGATGTCCTTCTCGGGCGGCAGCACGGGTTTGCTGGGCGGAGGTCGCTTGCGCTTGCGGTCTGCTGCGCGCGACTCGGCCTTGGCGGGTTTGGCGGGTTTGGCGGACTTCTTCTTCGCCGGCGGCGGAGCTTCTTCGTCCTCGTCGTCGCCGTCCTCGTCGTCGCCGTCGTCGTCCTCGGTCTCGTCGTCCTCGGTCTCGTCAGCCTCGGTCTCGTCGTCCTCGGTCTCGTCAGCCTCGGTCTCGTCAGCCTCGGTCTCGTCAGCCTCGGTCTCGTCAGCCTCGGTCTCGTCAGCCTCGTCGGCCTCGGTGTCCGGGGGCTTGCCGTCCTTCTCGTCCGCCATGGGGCACGAAGCATCTACGGACCCGAGGCCTCGCGCAACCGGATTCCATGCTTCGAATCAAGGGAATTTCGGCTGACATATCCATGCCTTGTGCCTCGGCATCACAGAAATTCGGAAACCGCCAGCCTGTTGTCGCCGATAGCGGCGAGAAATGCCCACTCCGCGCCTCCTCCTCGTCGTCTCGCTCGGGTTGATGCTGATCGGTTGCAAAGGCGCCGCGCCGCTGCCACCCAAAGCGCTCGAGCTCAACCGGGCGGGTGTCGAGGCGCTCGAGACCGGAGATCTGGAGACAGCCGACGCCCGTTTTGCCTTGGCCCTCGAGTACAACCCCCGCTTCGTCGAAGCACTGGTGAACATGGGTTTGGTCGAGCTGCAGCGCGGCAACTTCCGTCGCGCACGTCAGCTCCTGGGTCGAGCGCGCCGCATGAACCCCGACGTTGCCCAGCCGCACCATGGCCTTGGCGTGCTGGCCGAGCGTGAGCAGCGCCCCGACCTTGCCGCCAAACACTACGACGAAGCTCTGCGAGTCGACCCCGGATTTGCGCCTGCGCGGGCCAACCTCGCGCGGCTGTTCTTCGAGGCCGGCAACTACGAGCACGCCCGCGTACAGTTCAAGCGGCTGACGGAGGTTGCTCCGGAAGAGCCCAGTGGCTACGTGGGGCTCGCAGAGACCCTGCTCCACCTGGGTCGCCAGGCCGAAGCTGAAGCAGCGGTCGAGGTCGGGGTCAAACGCTTTCCGGACTCGGCCGCCCTATCGATCCTCGCCGCGCGCGGTATGTTGCGGCGCGGTCAGATCGACGCGGCTGTCGAGCTGCTCACTCCCATCGCGCGCTCGCGAGACGATCTCGCCGTGTCTGCGCTCGGGTGGCTCGCGACTGCGGAGCTGGCCAGGGGCCGAATACGCCACGCCATCGGGGCCGCGAAGCGGGCGCTCGCGCTCGATCCGCGCGATTCGGTTTCCGTCTATGTGATGGCTGCCGCGCTGAGGAAGCTCGACGACCCGAGCGCGGGGGCCTGGGCCAAACGCGCAGAACAGCTGGCCCCTGGCAGCGTCGCGAAAGTGGACGACCAACAGCCGTGAGTCGGGCGGTCCCCGCGAGTACTCCGCCGAGGTCCGCCCGCGGCCAATTGGTCTATGCTTCGCCGGCTTGTCGACGACCGAACCCCAAGCGAGCCCTCAGACTCACGTGCCCTTGGGCAGGTCGAGATCGATGTGGGCGCTCGCGCGGTTCACCGATGAGACGCTGCGGGCGCGCACCGGCGCGCAACTCGGCAAACTCGCCTCGCTGTTGATCACGGTCGGTTTTGCCATTGCCCTGCCGTTTGCTGCGCGCGGTTCGGCAGGTGATGCGAGTGACATCGTGGTCATCGCGGCGCTCCGCTGGCTGACCTGGGTCGCGGCTTCTGCGATCGCGCTTTCGGCCGTCGGAGCTCGCGATGATTCCGCCCCGGCCCGCGAGCTCGCGCTCGCCCGTGGCCATTCGAGCGTGGCCTTTGCGCTCGCCGAGTCGATCGCGGCCGGGCGTCGAGTGCTCTGGGTCGTCGGCACTCCGGCGTGTCTCTTGGGGCTTCTGGCAGTTGGGTGCTCGCGCAGCCTGGCGTTGGTCGGCGTGCGTTTGTTGTTGTTGCTCGGTGCGCTTGCCTATGTCGTCGCGCTGGCCCTGCTCGTAGCGGTGTTGGCTCGCGTCTCTCGCGATGTTGCACCGACCCGGCCGCGCACGGCGCTGCTTCTGCTGGTGGTGTTGCCGCACCTGGTGCATGGGATTTTCCCGCGCGTCCCGAGTGTCCCCGCGTTCTCGAGCTTCCTGTTGCATCACCTGTCCGGGCTGGGGGCCATCATCCAATGACACTGCTCGCGCTCGACGGTGTGTTCTCCGGTCCGCTGCAGGGAGCCAGTCTCGGCGTCGAATCGGGGCTGACCGTGGTGCTCGCCACGCCCGAAGACGGGGGCGCCGAGCTGCCACCGCTCTTTGCCGGGCTCGTCGTGCCTCGCCGCGGACGCGTGCGAGTCGCCGAGGTCGACCCCGCAGGTTCTCCAGAGACGCGCGCACGACTCGGAGTGGTATTGGCCGACGAGCCCAGCCCGCCTGCCCGCACGCTGCTCGACGTGGTCCGGCAGGCGCTTGGTTTGCGCAAGAGTGCGGAAGATCCCGCGGCGCTCCTGGCCCGGCATGGTCTGAGCGCGTTCGCTTCGACTGCGCCAGCGAAAGTTGGTCCGTCGGTTCGGCGTCAGCTCGCCTGGGCGCTGGCGCTGGCGGTGGAAAGGCCGCTCGGACTCATCGTGTACGAGCCGCTCGCGCTGGGTGATGGCGCGTCTCGCGAGCGACTCTGCGGAGAGCTCACGGCACGCGCCGAATCCGGCGTCCCGGTGCTGGTGATCACGGCCAGCCCTCGTGATGCATCCGCCCTCGGTGGGAGTGTGGTGTTGCTCGACCGCGGGCGCTTCGTGCGGCGTCCCGGTGTGCCGCTGGCCACCGAGCTGGCTCCAGGCGCCGTCGCGGCGTTCAGACTCCGCACTCCGAACGCTCGAGCGCTGGCCAGCGCGCTCGTCACTGATGGCGCGGTCTCTGGCATCGATTGGGACGATCGCGCCGGCAGTGACGAGCTGCGTGTCCGCGGTGAGAACGCGGATCGACTCGCGCTGGCCGTGCTCACTCACACAAAGACGGTTGGGGCCCGCCTCACCGCCATTCAACCCGAGCTACCCGCTCTCGAGGTGGTCCGGGCAGCGACTCGAGGGCTCTGGCAGGCGGCGTACGAGGGGGCGCATCGCAGCGCGACAGCCCACGCAATCGAGCGTGCAGCGGCACCGACGGGGCAACAATCGGTGTCGCCGGCGGCCACGCCATCGGCTCCACCACCACCGCCGGCATCTACGCCACCATCGCCTTCGACTGCATCACCGGAGACGAAGGCCAACTCCACTCCGCCAGAAGGAGACCCGCCCGCTTGAGCGCGTTGCTTGCCGGTGCGCGTCTGGTGCGGCTCAGGCTCTGGGGCTTGGCCAGCTTTGCGGGTGTTTGCGCCGCCCTCGTCTGCGTAGCGTTGGGGGCTTTGTACGAGCGTCGCACGGGCTCGCTCGTGGCGACGGATCGGGCATTGACCGGCGTTGCTCTCGGGCTCGTCTTGCCGTTGCTCGCCCATGGCGCGGTGTCGCGTGCGCTGGGAGGCGCCGCTTTCCAAGCCGCGCTGACCGATCTGGCTCGTCACGGGGCAAATCGGCGGACTTCGGCCGCTGGAGTGATGTCGGCACTGGCCTTTGCCTTGGGCTTGGCCGGCGCGCTCATTGCAGCTCTCGCGGTGTTCGTCACGCGTGCACCGGCGGATCCTCAGCTCGTGCGAGATCTGGCGACCAGCAGCTGGATCGGCGCGCTCGCGGGCGCTGCCTACGCCACATGGTTCTGCCTTGGCGCGACCTTCGGCAAGCGCGGAGGCGGACGCGGTGCGTTCCTGGTGCTCGATTGGATCGTCGGGGCGGGAGCCGGAGCCGGCGCGCTCTTCTGGCCCCGGGGACACGTGCGGAACTTGCTCGGTGCCGAGCCCGTGCTCGGCATGCCCGAGTGGTCCGCGACCCTCGCACTCTCGAGCCTTGCCGTGATCTACTCGCTGCTCACGCTCTGGCGCCTGCGGCGCTGACTCACTCGCCGCAACCAGGCGGTAGGTCGAGCAAGCCGTCGGGTGCACGGAAGTCGGTGCCTTCGGAGCAGACGTCCTCCGGCGCACTCGCGTAGTGCTTCAGGTAGAACTCGCGGAAGGCGGTCGGGTCGAAACACTCGGCGCGCAGGTTGAACCCCCAAGCACTCGCTCCCCAGCGCACGTCCAGAAGTGGATCGGGTACCAAGAGAACGCGGCGCCCCTCCGGGCAGCTCGGATCGACGGGCAGTTCGTTCAGGAACTGCTTGGCGCGAGCCACGTCATCCGCGCATCCATCTGGGCAGTTGTAGCTGATCACGACTGCCCCGTGCTCGAGGTTGTGGACCCAGAACCCGCGCGGCAACGGCGCGTCGTAGATGCCGTGCGCGGCCCAGGTTCCGTAGTGGTTCCCCGAAGAGGGCGGATTGGAGGCGTAGCTGACCGGCGAACAATTGGGCAGGTGAGCGGCGCCCTCGATCGCGCGCGCTCGAGTCTCGGCGCGGCACTCCGAGTCCGACGGGACCGACAAGTCCGTGACGCCGCCACAGTCGAACAGCAGCGCGAACAGGAGCGGTGTTGGAAACCGGCGACGCAGACTCAAGGCGCGCAAGTCTGCCCTGACCCGTGTGGGTTTGGTACGAGTTCCCTCGTGGAATGTTGTCGGTCGGGCATCGCGGCGGTTGCGAAGCGAAAGCCGGCGCAAGAAGCGGGCCGGGCGAAGCGCGTGACCCCGCAAATTTCACGACAAATGCTCGTGGAGCGGGGCTTTTGCCGTGTCCTCCGCGGCGCCGCCGCCGAGCAGCTCCAGCTCCACCGCCGAGAGCTGGTCCGATCGCGCGCGGCGCGCTAGGCTCCCGCCGCCGTGAGGGGCATCATCCTTCAATCCGAGAGCTTCGAGGCGCTCGCGTTGCAGATGGAGGTCGGTGGAGACGAGCAAGAGCTCGAGCTGCCGTGCTCCGACGGGCTCAAAGACGGAGAGTGGGTGCTCACCACTTTCTGTGTGGGGGCCGAGTCCACTGCAGTCGCGGCCTGCGTCGTCGATCGTGGCGATGGCCTACGAATGGCCTTCACCGATCGAGACTGGTCACGCCTGTGGCAATTCGCCAATTCGATGGAGCCGCCGACGATCCCGCCGCCGAGCATGCCGTTGCCGGTGTTCGAGATCAAAGCGCCCGCGGACGCCAGCGTACTGATCGTGGACGACGACAGCGATCTGCAGAACGTGGTCTGCGCGATGCTGCGCTCGGCCGGGTTTCAAGCGGTGGCGGTGTCGAGCGCCGAGGAGGCATTCGACAGCCTGCGCGAGTCGCGCCCGGATCTGATGGTCCTCGATTGGAACCTCCCGGGTATGAGCGGCGTCGAGTTCTGTCGGCGCTTGCGCAAAGAGGCTCGCCTCAGCCGACTGCCGGTGTTGTTCCTGACCGCGCACTCTTCCACTGGCGACATCGTCGAGGCGTTTGCGGCCGGCGCGGACGACTTCGTGAGCAAACCCTTCCGCGCGCCCGAGCTCGCAGCCCGAGTCCTCGGCTTGATCCGACGCGCCCAGATGCCGCCGCCCTCGACGCGCGGCGGCGCGAGCCAGAGTTTTCCCGGGTCCTGAGCCGCGCCGTTACTGCTGCTCGCGGAACGCCTCGGCCGGCCGCAGGCGCGCCGCGTACATCGCGGGCCAGACGGTCGCCGCGAGGCAAACAATCACTGCGAACACCCCGACCATGGTGAACTCGAGGGGCTTCACCTGTACGGGCAAGCGCGAGATGAAATACACCTTCGCGTCCAACGGGAAGCCGTAGATCAGGAGCCCCTTGCAGAATAGGAGTCCCAGCCCGAGCCCAATCGACGCACCGATCAGGCCGATGATCGCGCCTTGATACAAGAACGCGCGCAGCAGATCACGGTCACTCGCGCCCATCGCCTTCATCACGGCGATCTCCTTCTTCTTGTCGAGCACCACCATGATCAGCGTCGCGACGACGGTGAACGCGGCGACGACGATGATGAGCGCCAAGACCAGGCTCATCAAGATCTGCTGAATCCGGAGCGCCGTGAACAGGCCGTGGTTCAGCTCCTCCCAATCCATGGTGTGGTAAATGCCATCCGCGAGGCGTTCGTCGAGCAGGCGGGCGACGTCGCGGGCTTGTTCGATGTCCGCCACCTTCATTTCGATGCCGGTAACGCTGTCCCCCGAGTCACCGAAGACCTGCGCCTCGTACAGATCCGTGTAAACGAGCTTCGAGTCGTACTGATCGAAGCCCGCGTCGAACACCGCGATCACCCGGAATTGTTTGGCCACCGGCGCCAGCACTGCACCGTGGGAATAGGCATAACCGACGGTGGGCGAGGTGACTTGAACGCACGAACCGAGCTGGAGCTTCAGGTTCTCCTTCAGTGTCTTGCCGACGATGATCCCGGGGAGGCGCTTGACGGACTCCGGGTCGCGGCACGGATCGGGGTCGACATCCGCCGGAAGGAAGTCGTCGTCGGGCAGCTCACTGACGAAACCGCCGTCCGGCTCGATGGCTCCGATCGGGGCGCCTCCGTCCGGTGAGAGGTCGACCTCGTCCTCGTCCGTCTCACCGTCGAGCTCGTCGCCGGTCTTCGCAGCGACTCCGGCGTCGGGCCGCACGCCTCGAGGCGCGACGGAGGCATCGGCGCCTGCGTCCGCCGCCGGCGAATCGTCCGGCAGCGCGACCTCTTTTTCCATCTCTAGCAAGAGCGGGTTCTTGCCGCCGTCGACTCCGCTCTTTTTGGGCAGAGGAGTCGGGTCGTCGAACAAACTCTTTCTGCGCCGATCGGGTGGCTTGGCACTCGTCAGGCGCAGGCCTTCGACCGAGCCCTCGACGATGTGACGCGGAAGATCGAGCACCGTTGGCATCCGAACGGGATCGACGCCCTTGAGCAGCACACCGGTCGCGGTCTTCTCGCCGTGAGTGACCATCATGGGGTTGATGACGAAGGGCGCGATGCCCGTGATGCCCGGCACGTCCTCGACCTTCTTGATCACCTCGCGGTATTCACGAAAATCGCTCGAGTACTTCAGGATCAAGACGTGGGCGTTGACACCCAGGACCTTCTCGCGAAATTCCGCTCGGAACCCGCCGGTGACGCTCATCACCGTGGCCAACGCCGCTACTCCGAGGGCGACACCCAGCACGGCGAACACGGTGCCCACGGACACGAACGCCCGCTTCTTCGAGCGCATGTAGCGGACAGCGAGCTCGAGCGGGAATCCCATACTGGCGGCTGATGTAGCAGACGGTGCGCGGTGTAAGACAGCTCAAACTACGCGCGCATTCCCCGGTGCTTTTGCCACTCTGCTCCGGGCCGCATCGGAAATGACCTCCAGCCGAGCCATGCGGGGGGCGGTCATTGCCCGGATGAACCCCTGACCAGTGAGGCCAAAGCACCGGCCTGCCCTCATCAACCCGCGAAAAGTGGAGTAAGATTGGGCTCTAGCGTAACTTTCTGGAACTAGCCCCACGATGACCGAGGGCCGCGACAAAAGAGTGCCGAACGCCGTGGTGGAAGCCGCGACGGCACCGCCCAATTCACCGACTGGGGATCTCCCTCAACCGGCGCCGCTGAAGCTCGTGACGATGGTGACCTCGTCGATGGTCGACATCGAGTTCGAGACCAGCCAGGTCACCCGTGTTCCCTCCGAGAAAGAGCGCTCGGATCCGTACATCGGCTCGACGATCGATGGTCGCTACCGAGTCGAGCGCATCCTCGGCGAAGGCGGCATGGGGGTCGTCTATCGCTGCATTCACACCATCATCGGCAAGAAGGTCGCGATGAAGGTGCTGCGTGCCGATCTCGCGCGCGACAAGGAGGTGACCGAGCGCTTCCTGAACGAGGCGCGTTCGGCTTCCGCGATCGGCAACGAGCACATCATCGACATCAGTGATTTCGGTCTGCTCCCGGACGGTTCCACCTATTTCGTGATGGAGTTCCTCGAGGGGGACGCGCTCACCAAGATCGTCGAGGGCGGCACTCCGGTGCCCGTGCCGCGGCTGATTCACATCGCCAAACAGCTGGCGGAGGGTCTGGCCGCCGCCCACAGGGCTGGGATCGTGCATCGCGATCTCAAGCCGGACAACATTCACCTCATCGATCGCGGTGGCGAGAAGGACTTCGTCAAGATCCTCGATTTTGGCATCGCCAAGGTGTCGTCCAGCACGGAGGGGCGGCTCACTCGCGCGGGTGCAGTGTTCGGGACACCGCACTACATGGCGCCGGAGCAGGCGGCCGGTGCGCCCGTCGACCACCGCGGAGACATCTATTCGTACGGCGTGATCTTGTACGAGCTCGCGAGCGGCAAGGTGCCGTTCGACGCCGACAACTTCATGGGGATCTTGACCCAGCACATGTACAAGGCGCCGGTGCCGATCCGGGCCTTGGTGCCGGAGCCCCAGGCGGTACCGCCGGGTCTCGAGGCCATTGTGCTCAAGTGCCTGTCGAAGCGGCCCGAGCAGCGCTACCAATCGATGGAGGAGCTGCTCGCCGACCTCGACAAACACCGCACGGGTGACATCCCCGCGGCGGTGCCGGAAATGATGAACCGCTCGGGTGGGTTCAACGTTCCGGCTGACTACTTCAAGACCGGCGCCCAGGCGGGCATGCCGGCAATGATGCCGGCGTCGCCCCTCGAGCTCGGCGTGGTTCGCTCGAGGTGGCCGCTGTTCGCGGGCGTGGCCGGAGTGCTCACGGCCGTCGGGATCGTGATCGGGATCTTCGCGTTCGGCTCGAACAGCACGGCCCAGTCGGGTACTACCGCCTCGGTCGAACCCGCGCCACCGCCGCCGCCGTCCGCGATCCCCACGCCGCCGGCGAAGCCAACGAAGAAACAGGTCGTGCTGGCCATCGAACCCATCGATGCCGAGGTCTTCTTGGGCAAAGAAAGCCTGGGTGAGAGCCCGGTCGTCATGTCGCTCGACCCCGACGAAAAGCGCGAGGTCACGATCAAACGGGACGGCTTCCGACCAAGGACCATCAGCGTGGACACCAGTGAGCCCAAGCTGTCGGTCAAGCTCGTGCGAATTCCCGGGGCTCGTTACATCCCCCCGGTAAAGAAGAAGCCGGAAGAGAAGAAGCCGGTCACAAAGCCGGGTGGCAAGACGGGCGGCGGAGATCCTGCAATCGTCGACCCGTGGAAGTAATGCCGAGAACCGTGCTCGCGTCGTCCCGCCAATCCGGGAGCGCCGAGTGACCGAGGAGCTCGACCGAGTCCTCAGAGCTTCGATTCCCGCTGCCGTGCGCGGGCTCTGCCAGCGCCTGCGCGACGCGAAGCACCGGTCGTGGGTCGTTGGTGGCTGTGTTCGTGATCAAGTGCTTGCGTCGAAGCGTGGCGGGGTCGATGACGGACTTCGCAACGATTGGGACGTTGCCACGGACGCACGGCCCGAGCAGGTGATGCAGCTGTTTCGCCGCGTGATCCCCACGGGTATCAAACACGGCACCGTCACCGTCTTGATCGACGATGTCGGTTACGAGGTCACCACACTGCGCGGGGAGACGACTTACTCCGATGGGCGCCGTCCGGACTCGGTGTTCTTCGTCGACGACATCGTGGCGGACCTGGCGCGCCGTGACTTCACCATCAATGCCATGGCCTACGATCCGCTCGAAGAGGCGTTGATCGACCCATTCGACGGCATGGCGGATCTGGCCCGGGGTGTGCTGCGGGCGGTGGGCGACCCCGCGGCGCGCTTCGCGGAAGATGGGCTCAGGGTGCTTCGCGCTGCGCGTTTCGTCGCCACGCTCGAGGTCGAGATCGAACCCGGGACGGCGCGCGCCATCGAGCCGTCGTTGGCGAGTTACGCCAAGGTGAGCCCAGAGCGCATCCGCGACGAGTGGTTGAAGGCCATGAAGGCCCGCCGTCCCAGCCGTGCGTTCGAGGTGATGAGAGAGCACGGCATGCTGGGGATCTCGGCGCCCGAGCTGCTCGAGTCCGTCGGGTGCGAGCAGAACCGCTACCATGAGTTCGACGTCTGGGGTCATGCCATGGCCTGCCTCGATGCGTGCCCGCCGAGCCCGGTGCTCCGGGTCGCTGGCCTCTTGCACGACGTCGGTAAACCGCGCTCGCGCGCCTTCAGCGACAAGACCAACGACTACACGTTCTACGAGCACGAGCGCATCGGGGCAGAGATGGCCGAGCCGATGCTGTCGCGTCTGCGTTTTTCGAACGACGAACGCGCGCGCATCGTAGACCTCGTGCGCCACCACCTGATCTGTTACGACGAGTCCTGGTCGGACGCGGCGGTTCGCCGCTGGATCAAGCGTGTGGGCATCGATCTGCTCGCGGACCTCTACGAGCTCAACCGCGCGGACGTGCTCGGGAAGGGCCGCGACGCGAGCGGCGACCTGGACCGGCTCGCGGGGCTGAAGGAGCGGGTGGCTGCCATCATGGCTGCGGGGACCGCCATCTCGACGCGGGATCTGGCCGTCACGGGGCACGACTTGATGAACGAGGTCGGGGTTGCGCCCGGGCCCTTGCTCGGAAAGATCCTGGCCACGCTGCTCGACGAGGTGATCGAGGCGCCCGAGCTCAATTCGAGGGAGCCGCTGCTCGAGCGGGCGCGCCAGCTCGTCGATGGGGAGGAGTTGCGATGACCCGACGTGAGAGCATGTTTCGCCGAGGCAGGCTGCTTCTTCCCCTCGTGTTTGCCGTCGCGGGCTGTGGCAGCGACGACGACGCCGTCGCGGGCAAACCGCTGGCCATCCCCGAGGGCTGTAACCCCATCGCCGCCGACTGGGATTGCATGCTGCCGTTTCCGTCCGATCACTATCGGAGCGCGGACGAGTCACTCCCCGGACAGCACCGGCTGGTGCTCTCGGACGCGGTGAAACCGAAGAGCATCGACGGAGTGAAGGTCGACCTGACGACGCTGCACCCGGCCGATGGTTTCTCCCCCGGTTCCCAGATCTTGTTGTACCTGCCGGGCGGAGTGGACTCCTCGGGGCTCGTGTTCCACGACGGCGACATCGACAAGTCGCTCGCCGCCGGAAACTCCACGCTGCTCATCGACGCCGAGTCGGGCGCCGCGGTCCCCCACTTCGCGGAGACCGACCCGCGGGCGGACGACGACTCCGATCGCGGGCTCGTGATTCGCCCGCTCGTTCGCCTCGCCGATCAGCACCGTTACGTCGTCGCCGTGCAGAAGCTCGACGACGCCAGCGGTGCGCCGCACTCGCCGCCCGAGGCGTTTCGCCGCATTCGAGACAAAAAGACCGCGGGTGACCCGCTGCTCGGCCCGCTCGGCAAGCGTTACGAAAAGCAGATCTTTCCGGTGCTCGCCCAGGCCGGGGTGAACCGAGGTGATTTGCTCCTGGCCTGGGACTTCACGACGCGGACCGAGGAGAACGCCATCGGTGACATGCTGGCGGTGCGTGAGCACATGCTGGGGGTGCTGAAGCAGCCGCTCACGTTTCAGGTAACCAGCCAGAAGGACGCGGTCAGCGAGCACATCTGGCGCCAGATCGAGGGGAGCGTGAAGGTGCCCCTCTTTCTGGAGAAGGACGCGCCGTATGCGCGGCTGTTCCGCGATGGCGCGGGCAAGGTCGTGCCGAACGGCGAGGTCGACGTGCCCTTCAGTGTGATCATTCCGCCCAGCGTCGGGAATCGCCCGGCGGGCTCAGCACCCGCCCGGCTGCTGCAATACGGGCACGGATTCTTCGGTACCCGCGCCGAAGCGGAGGGACATCCGGCGGAGCTCGCGGATGAAAAGGGCTTTGTCGTGCTCGCGGCCAACTGGGTGGGCATGAGCGATGAAGATCGCATCAAGGTCACCGATGCCCTGATCGGCGACACCAGCAACATCATGCTGTTCACCGACCGCCTGCACCAGGCGATGGCGAACTTCATCGCGGTCGGAGCGCTTGCGCAGGGTGAGCTGGCGAAACGACCGGAGCTCATGACCCCCGCCGGGCCGGCGTACGACCCGAGCACCCTCTATTTCCACGGCAACAGCCTGGGTCACATCCTAGGCTCGAGCTACGTGGCGCTCTCGCCGAGCATCGAGCGCGCCGCGCTCGGGGTCGGGGGCGCCGATTTCTCGTTCATGATGTTCCGCGCCCAGCCCTTCGCGCTGTTCTTGCTGCTGATGGGCAACGTGCTCCCGAGCAAGCTGGATCAGCTGCGGCTGAGCTTCATGACGCAGCTCTCCTTCGACCGCATCGACCCGATCATGTACGCGCCGCGCTTGCTCTCGAACACGTTTGCGGGCTCCCCTGCCGCACGCCGGGTGCTCCTGCACTCGGGCATCGGAGATCCTGCGGTTCCTCCGCTGTCCGCGGAGCTACAGGCTCGCAGCCTCGGTGTCCCACAGGTGTCGCCGGCGCCGCGCCCGATCTGGGGCATCACGCCGGTCGCAGGGTTGATCGACGGCTCGGCCTTCGCCGAGTTCGACTTCAAGATCCAGCCACAGCCCGGCTACGAGGCGATCCCTCCGGTGGCGCAGAACGAGGTGCACGAAGGGGTTCGCCGACTCGCCTCCGCGCGTGAGCAGATCAGCCGCTTCCTGAAGCCAGGCGGCAAGGTCGAGCCGACCTGCGATGGCGTGTGTGATCCGGAGTGAGCGTCGTGCTCGCCGCCGCTACGGCCCCGCACGGCGGCGCTTTCGGCCGCGTGAAAGGCCTCGGCCGCTGGTAGTTCGAATCCCTCGAAGCGACGAGTTTCGTTGCCGTCAAGGTCAACGTCGGTGAAGCTCCGCGCTCGCTTGCGCACTCCTTACGCTCTCCCCCCGCGCGCTGGTGGTTCCTCGTCTCCGCAAAGAGGTTGTCATGGCAAGTACTGCCCGGACGAGGCACCCGTGTCCCGGCCATCCACCTCACCTTCGGCGCCGAACGCAGGCCTGGCAACGAGCCAGCGAAACCGATTGCTCGATACGCGCCCCTCGGCCGGAGGCCGAGCCCTGGGATCACGTGAGCAGTCTTGCCATGATCAGATCGCGATCCGCCACTGAGACCGGAGTGCGAGAACCGGCCGGGACCGGCGGCGGCTGTTTCGACAGTGCGGAAGCGTCGCGTGGCGTTCGCTGTCGTCAACGGAGTGAGAACTAGGGACACCCCCTAGCTGCTGGTTGCCGGCTTCGGCGCGCCGAAGATGCTGGCCGCGCGCTTCTTTTCCTTCTCGCGGCTGGCGCGTTTGTCGCTCCAGGTCGGGATCACCAGACGGTCGCGCGGGGGCAGCGGCTCACCAGCGATGGCCGCCGAGATTTCCTGCGAGTCGAGCGTCTCACGCTCCAGCAGCGCCTCCGCCAGGCGGTCGAGTTTGTCTCGGTTGTCCGTGAGCACCTTGAGCGCCAGCTTGTGCTGTGCGTCGATGATCCGGCGTAGCTCGTGGTCGATGGCCTTGGCGGTGTCCTCGGAGTAGTCCTCGCGCCGCGTCGTCATCTCGCGGCCCAAGAACACACTCTCCTCGTTCTCGCCGTAGGTGACCGGGCCGAGCGCATCGGTCATGCCGAGCTCACACACCATGGCTCGGGCCAGGCGGGTCGCCCTCCGGATGTCGTCCTGGGCCCCGGTGGTGATCTCGTTGAACACGATCTCTTCGGCGGAGCGCCCGCCGAGCGCCATTGCGATGCGAGCCAACGTTTGTTTGCTCGTCATCAAGTGGCGGTCCTCGGTCGGCAGAAACTGGGTGACACCCAGGGCCGCGCCGCGGGGAATGATGCTGACTTTGTGGACCGAGTCGTTGCCCTCGACCAGCTTGCCGACGAGGGTGTGTCCGGCCTCGTGCCAGGCCGCGGTCCGGCGCTCCTGTTCACTCATCACCATGCTGCGCCGCTCGCTGCCCATGAGGACCTTGTCCTTGGCGAGCTCGAAGTCCTGCATCGCAACGGCCTCTTTGTCCTGGCGAGCTGCGAGCAGGGCAGCCTCGTTGACCAGGTTCTCGAGATCGGCGCCGACGAATCCGGGGGTGCCGGCGGCAAGGATTCCGAGCTGCACGTCCGTCGACAGCGGCACCTTCTTGGTGTGCACGGCGAGAATGCCCTCGCGCCCGCGGACGTCGGGACGAGGCACGATGATGCGGCGGTCGAAGCGGCCGGGCCGCAAAATTGCTGGGTCGAGCACGTCGGGCCGGTTGGTCGCGGCGATGATGATCACGCCTTCATTCGACTCGAAGCCGTCCATCTCGACGAGCAGCTGATTCAGGGTCTGCTCGCGCTCGTCGTGACCGCCGCCGAGCCCCGCGCCGCGATGACGGCCGACGGCGTCGATCTCGTCGATGAAGATGATGCAGGGAGCGTGTTTTTTGCCCTGCTCGAACAGGTCGCGGACACGGCTGGCGCCGACACCCACGAACATCTCGACGAAGTCGGAGCCCGAGATGCTGAAGAAGGGCACCCCGGCCTCGCCGGCGATGGCGCGGGCGAGCAACGTCTTGCCCGTGCCGGGCGGTCCCATCATCAAGACGCCTTTGGGGATGCGCCCGCCGAGCTTCTGGAATTTTTTGGGATCCTTCAGGAACGCGATGATCTCTTCGACCTCGTCCTTGGCCTCGTCGATGCCCGCGACGTCCGCGAACGTGACCTTGTTCTGTGATTCGTTCAACAGGCGCGCGCGGCTCTTGCCAAAGCTCATGGCTTTGCCGCCGCCCGCCTGGAGCTGGCGCATGAACAGGTAGAACAGCACCAGCAAGAACAGCATCGGCAGCAGGATCGTCAGCGTCGTCGTCAGGAACGGATTCGACTCGTCCTTCTGGTACGTGATGCGCACGTCCTGCTTCAGGAGCTCGGCCGCGATTTCGTCGCCGGACGGGCCGACGCTGATGCCCCGCTCGACGGGTCCCTTCGAGGTGGGGTTCTTGATCTGGAAGACGTACTCGCGATCCTTGATCTCGACGGCCTCGACGTGGCGCTGATCTTTGGGTGCCTTCACGAGCGCGATGAACTCGCTGAACGGCATGGGCTGCTTCTGCGGCCCCTCGGGGCTCAGGAACTGCCAGATGGCCAGAAACGCGACGATGAGGACGACCCAGAGCAGAAGGGTCTTGTGGGGCTGTTTCACTTAGCGACCTCGAAACGCGAGAGCGACGAATGGGAGACCGGAGCGGTCCGCGGGTGTGGCGGGCCCCCGAGAGGGCCGAGAGTTACAAGCATACGATTGCCAGAAGGGTCCGTCGATTTGGACGTGAGAAGAACCGATCGGTATCAGCCGTTCGGCCCGGTGAGATGTGAATTAATCACTTTTCCTTCGGATGGCAGCCCCTCTTCGGGTCGCCGGGACGACATGGGGGAGCCCGCTCGCGGGATCGAGGCGGATGGCCCGCCCACCGGGCAGCCAGATCTCCGCCTGGATATCGCGGTTTTTCAGCAGCTGGCGCAACGACTGGGACTGCGCGCGCCCGAGCCGGACGGGGGCGCCGTCGGGAGCGGTCAGAAAGGGCGGCTCGGGGTCGCCCAGCTGGTCCGCGAGAGCGTTCAAGTGGTCGACCACTCGAGGCGAGAGCGACTCGAGGAGTGGCAACAGCTCCCGCCGGACGCGGGTCCGAAGAAAGCGGGGGTTTTCGTTGCTCGGATCGGTGGCAACCGCGAGGCGGTGGCGTGCGACGTGGGCCTGCACATCCGTGCGGCGCGCACGGACCAATGGGCGGAGCAGGTCGCCGTCTCTCAGCGGAAGCACCGAGAGCCCCCGCGGTCCGGCACCGCGCAGGAGTCGCAAGAGCACCGTCTCGGCCCGGTCGTCGGCGTGGTGTCCCGTCGCGATCAGACTGGCGCCGACCTGCCCCGCCGCCGCACGCAGCGCCGCGTAGCGCAGTGTGCGCGCGCGAGCCATCAGATTGCCTCCTTTTTCGACTCGCACCTGGGTCCGGTCGAACGGCACCGAGCTCTGACGAGCGAGGGCCTCGGCCAGGTCGAGCTCGGCTCGTGCCTCCGGGCGGGTGCCGTGGTCCACGCCGTGCGCGAAGAGCTCGAGCTGCATGCGTTCTCTCAGCCGACAGAGGACGTGCAACATGGCCTGAGAATCCGGCCCGCCGGAGACGGCGACCAGGATACGGGACTGCGGTGATAGCTCGCCCTCTGCCGCGAGCGCGCGCTCCACGATTTTCGCCAGCGTCGGCGGATGCGACCGCCGAGCGCGGGTCATGCGAGCTCGAACTCCTTGCAGAACTCGAGCGTCGAGACCTGCGCCAGCTGCACGGCGTGATGTGGACCGGTCGGATAACCGTTGGCGCAAGCGTGTCGATCGGCGACGAAGTGGGCGCAGTCCTCGCACGAGAACTTGAGCGAGTGGAGCGCTGCCTCCCTTCGGAGCTGCTCGTCCACGCGGGTGATCACGCCAGTTAGTCCGCGCAGCGGAGCAACGCCCAGCCGCCGGTGGAGTCGCCGGAGGCCAGCGCCGACCTCGACACCCACGTCACGGCGACACGGTCGCGCGCAGCCGCGATGGCGATGTGGGAGCCATCGAAGGTGGTGAGGTTGTTGGGGCCGAGTGAGACCGGGAAGTCTGCCGACACGGCGGGTTTTGCGGAGATGCTGCCGTTGGCGCCGCTCAGCGAGTGCACGGTGATGCCGCCGGAGCGGCCTTGAGCTATCAGCAGGTGGTCGCGTAAGACCGTCATTGCGCCACCGAGCACCGAGCCTTCGCCGACGACGAACGAGGCCTTCGGGTTGACCGTGTTGTTGATGAACTCCGCCGGCTGAATGGTCATGCCGGCGCCGGCGGGCACGCCCGCGGCGACCCGGGTGTTCCAGGCAGTGATCGCCGCCCACTGGGCCTGCGGCATTTGAAACGTGCCCTTCTCGTCCAGTGTGTCACTGGTGCGGGGGCCGACACTCACGACGGTCTTGCTCAGGCTCGGCACGGGCGCCAGGAACGCCCGCACCTGGGGGCTGGTTGCTACCTGGGCAAAGGCGATGTCCTCGTCACCAAAGGGCCGTGCGATCGGCACGACGGTCTTGAAGCCGGGTCCCGCCAGCACGACCCGCTCCACCACCGACGCGGTAGCACCGGTGGTCTTCACCCGATAGATGAGCTCCCACTCGCCGTCCGCCGCCGCCGGCGCAATCGGGCTTCCCTGAGCCATCTTCAGCTCCTCGAATGCGCCGTTGCGTGGCCCCGACGCCTGTTCCACGGCGCCCTTCGAGGTGAACGGGATGAACACGGCGCCCGCGCCCTTGCCGCAGTCCGGCAGGCTGGTGGTCATCATGCCAAAGCCATTGGAGAACGCGATGCCAACGCCGTCGGTTGGGTTCTTGTTCGCGCAGCCACCGAGGTCGAAGACCTGTGGTGCCGCGAGCTCACCGTTGTCCTTGAGGAACGAGAGCACGCCGCGCAGGCTGCCGCCGTCTTGATCGCGGTACCCGATCACGAAGCCGTCATCGGTGGCGGTGATCGCGGGGCCAGACAGCGTTGCGGTCGCCGAGATCGGCGGCGGTAGCTTGCCGACCTTGTCGATGACCAGGCTGCAGCCGCCCGGATCCGGCACCGCGGGTTGTTTGCAGGCGCCCGACTGGCAAGTCGTCGGCGGGAAACACCCTCCGCCCTTGAGCAGCTGGCAGCTGCACTTTGCTTCCGCCCCGTCTTCCTGGGTCGACCAATCACAAGCGGCGATCTTCACGCCGCTGATCGTCTCCAGGTCGGCGACGGTGCATCCGTACCCGATCACGGTGCAGTCCTTGTCGCGGAGCATCACCGCGAAACCGAACTTCGATTGAGGCAGATCACCGACCTCGGGCAGACCCTTGTCGGCCGCGACGGTCCAGGTGTCTTTCGCCTCGCGGGTGTCTCCGGCTGCGAGAATGTCGTCTGCTGGACAGTCGTTGGGGAAGACGGCGAACTGCACGAAATCGGCGGCTTCGCGGAACGAAGTGCCGCTCCCCGCACAGGCATCGAGCAGCTCGATGGTCACGCTGCGCTGTTTCGCACACGACGACGACAGTGCCAGGCCAAGAACAAGTGTGAGGGCGACGGAGCCCGCTTTCCTCATGATTCAGTCCATCTGTACGCGGCGGGCTGTCGTCTGCCCAGAAACGATCGTCACACCGAGTGACTTCTTCACCGAGCCACGGCGCAAACCGACGCCATGGTTGCCGGCCGGCAGTGTGGCCCGGACGACGGGCGAGGGGCCCAAATTCCTGCCTCCGGCCGTGACCGAGTCACAGCCGGGCACACACATGACGGTCAAGAATCCGGGCTCGCCCTTGCCGGTTGCTGGAGGGGTCGGAGTGACGGCCACCTTCGGTGTGGGGGTCTTGGGGGTCGGAGTAGGAGTCGGGGTCGTTCCGACTGGAGTCTTGGGTTTCGCGGTCGCGCCTTCCTTGGGCAGGCTCTCGGGGTTCAGCGTCTCGGTGGTCCCCGTCGGGGCCGCGGTGGGGATCTGCACCACGGCCACGGTCGGGGTCGGCACGGCGGTCGGCGTCGGCGACAGCGTGGGTGTTGGCAGCGGCATCGCCGTGATGCCCGGTTGCACCGTTCGCTCCTTGGGTGAGTCCGTGATTCGGATGACGACCAGCGCCGTGAGTGTCAGCGCGATGAGCGTGGTCGCCGCGGCGATGACGGCAATCAGAACACTCGAGCGCTGCTGCTGCGCCTCGGTCTGTAGCGGAGGACCCTGGGTCTGTTGCGCGTAGACCGGGTAGTTCAGCTGCTGCCCGGGCATCAGCATTGCCGGCGCGGAGTGTTCGGAATGCAGCAACGTCGGAGCCACGACGATGGCGTCATCCGGGCTTGGGGCGGGCTGCCGGCTCTTTGCCGGTTCGTGCACGGTGCTGATGGTGTGGGACTCTTCTTCGATGTCCATCACCGTCGTCACGAGGTCTTCGTCCTCGCCGCCGTAGTCGTGCATGATCCCGGAGCTGGCGCCGCCGGGTGATTCGGAGGTGAAGCTGGGCAGGGCGGACGTGACGGGCGGAGCGGGCGGGCCGAGCCCGAGCATCGTCGGCTTCGGGGGAGCTCCGGCCGCAGGCGGCGGCGCGGCCCTGGGCGAAGAGCCCATCGGGCTGACCACCCGGGTCTTCGCCAGCTCGTCGTCCTCTTCCGGTTCGAGCAAATCTTCAGTGCCGGTTTGACTCGTGGTCTCGAATTTCGGCAGCGGTCGAGGCGCTGCGGGAGCACCCGGTAGCGGGCGTGGTGCCGGTGGTAGCGGTGCTGGGCGTGGTAACGGCGCAGGGACGGCCCGGGCGTGCGAAGCCGCGGGCGTCGGACCGCCGGCGCGAATTGGCGCTCCGGCCGCCGGGCGCGGTCCACGCGGCACCTCCTGTACGTCGGACGCGAAGGTCAATATTGAGCCGTCGGGGGCGACGCCCGGCGCTCGCCCAGCTTCCAGCGCCTCGAGAGAGACGGTCTGGGTCACTTCTGCCGCCCACTGCAGGTGAGCCTCACGCCGCTGGAAGCGGTCGGAGAGAACGTGCTTCACGTACGCTCCGATCTCTTCCGGACCCACGAACGAGCCCGCGCGCATGACGTACTGCTGGAGCGCACGCGACATGTCGCGCGCCGACGCAAAACGCCTGTTCGCGTCCTTCGCCAGCGCGCGCATCACGATCGATTCGAGCTCGACCGGGTAGTTGTCGATGATGCTGGAGGGCGGGGGCACCACACAGGCCTGGACTCGTTCCAGCGTCTCGAGGTCGCTGTCCATGCGGAACAGCCGCCGGCCGGTGGTGAGCTCCCAGAGCACGACACCCAGTGCAAAGATGTCGATCCGACGGTCGATGACGACGCCCTAGACCTGCTCAAAACTCATGTACGCGAGCTTGCCCTTCAACGTTCCGACACATATAATCGAGAGCCGACCCATGACCTTGGCGATGCCGAAGTCCACGACCTTGACGGCGCCGTCGTAGGTCAGGAACAAGTTGTGAGGCGTGACGTCTCGGTGGACGAGGTTGAGGAGCTTGCCGTCCTTGTCTCGAAGCTCGTGCGCCGCGTGAAGCCCCTCGGCGGCGTCCGCCGTGATCTTCGCGGCGAGCTGCGGGCCCATCGTCGGCGCGCCACCCTCCTCGACCGCCCGCATGATCTCCCGCATCGGCTCGCCGTGCAGGTACTCCATGGCGATCCAGTAGGTGTCGCCTTGTTTGCCGAGGTCGAACACCTGGGCGACGTTGGGATGCGAGATGCGCGCCGCGATCCGCGCCTCGTCCAGGAACATGCGAATGAACTGTTCGTCCTCGGCCAGGTGACGATGGATGCGTTTGATCGCGACCCACTTCTGGAAGCCGCCAGGCCCATCGGCTCGCGCCAAATGCACGCTCGCCATGCCGCCGACACCAATTTCGTCGACGACGCGATAACGACCCAGGAAGTAGGTGCCGCCGGACGGAACACTCGGCTCGCTGCCCTCGGCCATGCGCCGGTCGCGGTCGCTGGAGGAGCCCCCGAGCTTCGGGCGTCCATGACCACCGGGGAGCACGTCGTTCGCCATGCTCATTTCTTCCACGAGGGAGCGCCGACGCTCACCTCGTCTGGTTTGCGCGTGACGGCGTAGGCGACGATACCGCCCACGATCAGCGCTCCGCCGATGATCCACGGGAGGGGGCCCGAGAAGAAGCTGTCCTTGTCCTTCTCGGGGGGCTTGGTCGGTTCCTCGATGGGCTCGTCATCCATACCACTCTCACTGACGCGCAGACCCTCGACTCGGATCTTTCCTTCAGTGACAGTCCAGGCGTTGTTCTGCGCGTCGACCGCTGACGCCTTGATCTTCAGTCGCGCGCCCGACATCGCGACGCGTTTGGGGAAATCGAAGGTCAGGGACGGCTCAGCGCTCTTCTTGCGCTTCCACTTCTTGCCGCTGACCGGGTCTTCGATGGCAACCACCACCTCCGAGACCAGGACCGCGAAGCCCGGCGGGATCTCGGTCTCGAGCGTGAAGCCCTGTTTGGCGGGCACGGTGTCTGGAGCTTTGAGTGTGATCCGCAGCTTCTCGCCGCCCTGCTGCTCGGACTCTTTGCGCGCCTGCTGGAACAGCTTCTTCGCCTTGGGCCCGCTCTCGGGCGGCAGCTCGAAATTGGGATCGATGGCGGCGGCTACGCGGAACGCGCTGAGCGCGCCGTTCGTGTCGTTGAGCGCGGCCTTGACCACCCCCACGCGCGAGTGCGCGATGACGACATCGCCCGGGTCCAGCCCGCCCGCGGCCAGCGCTTGTTCATAGAGCTCCCGCGCTTTTTCGAGCTCACCTTGGTGCCACGCCGCATCGGCCTGGCCGAACGACTTCGGCCCGGCCCAGACTGGTGCCGTCAAAAGCATGGTCAGTAGCCATGCGCCCGTGGCGATGCGCACCGCCAGGAGATGGGCCCGCGCTCGGAAAACCATCAGAAATCCTCAGGAAGCGTACCGGGCCTGGTGGGCCGGATCAACCCAACCCGTCCGGTCTCCAAACTCTAGCACGCGCCCATTCGTCGAGCGCTCGACCGGCGCAAGGTGTGGCAATGTGTGTGTGCTCGCGCGTCACGGAAACGGCTGAGCCGGCTGCCCGCGCTGGAAGTAGAAGCGGAACCAGCCGGTGACCAGGCTCGTGCGCTCCGGATCGACGTCGCCGTTGGGCAGCGTGTGCCGGGGATCGGCAAAGCTGGCCGAAAACCGCGCTTCCGTAAGTCGGTCGTCGGCGCTCGACTCGTTCGGGTCGCCACTGAACAAAGAGTCAAACTCTATGGTTCCGCCCACCGAGTACAGCGTTCCGTTCTGCTCGTGGCAGGTGTCGTGAAGGTAGAGCGAGAGATTGACCAGCGGAGGATTGGGGTTGAGCTCGACCGGGATCCCTGGGGGGGTCACGCCGGGGGGCATGCCGACCGGAAGCGGCTCGCCGAGGGACTCGTCGCGGATCTTGTCGATGTCTCGCACCAGCACGATCAGACCATCGGAGACCTCCTCCAGGTTGTCGCCGCGCTGAATGCGATTGGTGGTCGTGTTGCGATACGGGTTGGCGCCAAAAAAAGTCGGCCCGAGGTCGAAGGGTCCGTTCCAGCAGTCTTCCACGTAGAGCTTGTCACTCTTCACCTCGCCCTCACCTTCGACAGGTGAGCAGGCGAAGACCGCGAGCGACAACAACCAGAGGGCGGCGCGCTTCATGCGCTGCCCCGCTTCCGCCGAGGTCGAATCCGCCCGCCGCCGAGCACGCGTTCACCGGCGTAGAAGACCGCGAACTGCCCGGGCACGACCGCGCGCACTGGCGCATCGAACACGACTTCGGCGCGGTCTGGACCGCTCTGGGTGATGCTGGCGGGGTGGGCGTCGCCGCGGTAGCGCACGGCCACGCCGGCCGAGAGCGGCAGCTCCACGGCGTGCGCCAGGCTGAGCTCGTCGAGCTCTGCGTGATCGCTGAAGAGCTGGTCGGTCGTACCTAGCTGGACGGTGGCCGACTCGGCGTCGATGTCGACCACAAAAGCCCGCTCCCCCAGCGCGACACCGAGGTTCTTGCGTTGCCCGAGCGTGAACCGGTGGATGCCCTCGTGCTGCGCGACGACCCGGCCCGAGCCATCCAGGATGGGGCCCGGGCGAACCCGGTCGTTGGCGCGCGCGCTCACGAGCTCATCGTAGCGACCCGTGGGCACGAAGCACAGCTCCTGGCTCTCCCCCTTGCCTGCGCCGGGCAGACCGAGCCGCAAGGCTTCGCTGCGCACCTCGGATTTCTCGCAATCTCCCAGCGGGAAATCCAGGCGCTCGAGCTCAGCCTTGCCGAGCATGTGGAGAAAGTAGCTCTGGTCCTTCGAAGCGTCGACCGCACGGTGGAGCTGTGGCGTGCCAGCTTCGCGTCGGATGCGCGCGTAGTGCCCCGTGGCCACTCGTGCGGCGCCGAGCTCGTCCGCCAGGTGGAACAGCTCCTTCATCTTCACGCTGCGGTTGCAGCGCACACAGGGGCTGGGCGTTTCGCCAGCCAGATAGCTCTCGACGAAGGGAGCGACGATCTCGCGCTCGAACTCCTGGCGCCGATCGAAGGCGTAGTGGGCGATGCCGAGCACATCGGCGACGCGACGCGCGTCGTGAACGTCTTCGGGCGCGCAACAGCGACCGCGCACCGTGCCGTCGTCCGGGTAGTCCCAGAGGTGCAGGGTCACGCCGACGACCTCGTGGCCCGCGGCGACCAGGCGCGCCGCCGCGACGGAGGAGTCGACACCTCCGCTCATGGCGACCAGAACTCGAGTGGACACGGGCGCTCATTATGACTCGAAGGCGCCGGGGGTCGCGAATCTCCGCAACTCGGCCCGGGCTTTGTCCGAGGGAAGCCGCATGATCGAGAAGCTTCGGGGAAAGGCCGGCCGCGAGAGCCTGGATGCTCCAACGCCGACCGGGCGAGCCCCGCGCCACGCTGAGACCGCGAGCTTGTCGGGGCGCTCGTTCTCGGAGGTGCTCGACAAGCTGGGAGGGCAAATCGATCGCGGTGAGGCCCTCGTCAAGCGGGCCATCTCCGGCGGGCACTCCGGCATGGACGCCGGAAACTTGATCGCACTTCAGGCCGGCATCTATCGCTACACCGAGGCTGTCGATCTGGCTGCCAAGCTCGTCGATCGCGCGGGGTCAGCGGTCAAGACCACGCTCCAGGGCTCCGGCGGTTGAGCTAGAGCGCCGAACAGGTTGTTTTTTTGGTTTTTTTTTTTGCCGGGCGGGCGGGGGGGCCCCCGCCCCCCCCCGGCCCCCCCGGCCCGGGGCCGGGGGGGGGGGCGCCCCCCCCCAAAAGTCCCCGAACACGAGCAGCGCAAGCTGATCATTGTTCTACTCGTTGGCCCCCCGCAGGCGCTTGGTCAGACGACCAATGGCCCGGGTGTGAAGGCGGCTCGCCCAGCTCTTGCTCAGCCCGAGGTCCGCGGCCACGTGATCGAACCGCTCGCCCTCCAGGTAGTGGCGCCTGACGAGCTCGGCCTCCTGGTCCGGCAGCCCCGCGATCGCGTCACGCACCAGCGCGATCAGCTGAGCGTGTCCTAGCGTGTCTTCGGGGCTCGCACCTTGAGCCACGCCAACCCGCTCCCCGTCCTCGCCGTGGGCGGTGTTGGCCACCAACCCCATGGCGATGGCCGTGGCCATGCCGGCAAGGTGCTCCGAGAGGGCGACGTCGGCATCCGAGCGTGTGGCACCCGGGGCCGCCGGCGCTGACAGGTCTTCCACGGCGCCTTCACTCTGCCGAGCCGCCGCAGCCAAACCTTGCAGTCTTGCGTGAACGCGCCGCGGCAGGCGCGCCATGCTGCGAACCCCGTCGATGATCGCTCCCTTGACGCGGAAGTTGGCGTAGGCGCGGAAGGGCACCCCGCGCTCGGGATCGAAACGCCGCGCAGCGTCCAGCAGACCCTCGCGCCCGTAGCTCACGAGCTCTTGCAGCTCGGCATGCGGGCCGACGTTGCGCGCTACCTGGCGCGCCAGAATCTCGACCAGCTCGAGCTCCCCATGGAAGCGAGCCAGGACCTCCGGCGAATCGTCCGATTTCGACACCCGCGGGGGAGCCTATCAAGAAACCCAGGCCTGCCGAAAGCACAGGGGAAAGCGCCTTGCGGCTCGGTGCCCGCGGCCGCGTCCTGTGCCATAGTCCGAGCGTGCTGGGCTGGGTTCGATTCGCGCTCGCGTACGCCTTTCTCGGGGCGCTCTCCGCCGTCGTGGCGGTGGTGTGGCGTTCGGGCTCGCCCATGACCCACCCGGCGCCGCTGCTCTCTCTCGCAGAGCCCGCGCGCCACACCTACAGCGCCATGATGGGGCTGACCATGGGTGCGCTGCTGGTGATGGGCACTCGCATCAGCGTGGGACGTTTCGTCTGGGCTCGCCGGTTGCATCAGGAGCTACGGCCGGTAGCTCGGGTAATGAGCACGACGGGCATCGTCGTGCTCGCGTTGATGAGCGCCGTCGGCGAGGAGTTCTTGTTCCGCGGTTTGCTTCAGCCGTGGATTGGCCTCTTGCTCCAGGCGTTGCTGTTCGGATTTCTGCATCAGGTGCGCGGCCCAAGTCGCTTCGTCTGGATGCTTTGGGCGACGGCGGTGGGAGTGCTCTTCGGTCTGATGTTTCAGATCACCGGCTCGTTGATCGGACCCATCGTGGCGCACGCGTTGGTGAACGGGTTGAACCTCGCTTACTTGAAGAGCCACGATCCGATGCCGACGCGCCGCGCTCTGGGCGGCCTCTTCGGCTGAGCCCCGTCGATCATGCGCGTCGAGTGCCCCCACGCACCGCGCTGCTCGGGATGTCCGCTGATCGGACTCGAGTACGCCGAGCAACTCACCGAGAAAGCGCAGATCGTCGCGCGGGCATTTGCGGTCTACCCCGCGCTGGACGGCCTCACGCCGCAGGCGCCGATCGGTGCGGAGCCCACGCTCGGCTACCGCGTGCGTGCGAAGTTGGTGGTCGGCGCGCGTGGCGTCATCGGGTTGTACACGGAGCAAGCTCACGCGGTGCTCGACCTGCCCGAGTGTCGTGTGCTGTCGGCGCCGGTCGCGCGCGTCGTGGGTGTGCTGCGCGCGCTCGCCTCGAAGCCTCCCTCCGCGGCCGGTCCGGTGCTCACACCCGCAGCGGACGGCGGCGCGCTCGTTGCCATCGACGTGCGCGAGGCCCAGGTCCAGGGCAAGACCCAGGTGCTCGTCAGTCTGGTGCAGAGCGGCCCGGCAAGGGCCTCGGAGCTTCAGTTCCAGGCCGCAGCGCGGGCCATCACCGAGCTTGCGCCGGAGGTGGTCGGCGTGGCGGTGAGCGAGCGCGCTCACAAAGCGCGCGTGCTCGGGGGAGCCCCGCGAGTGCTGTTCGGCCCGGCCGAAGTGCCGGACCAGATCGGGCAGATCACACACCGCGCGGCCCATGGCGCCTTCGTGCAAGCGCACCGCGGGCAGGCTGCACGCTTGCACCAAGCGATCGAGGGAGCGCTCACGGGTGTGCTCGGTACCCTCGCCGGGCGGAGTGTGCTCGAGCTGTACGCCGGCTCCGGAGCCATCGCGCTCTCGTTGAAAGCACGAGGCGCGGAGGTCGTGCTGGTCGAGTCGTTCGCCGCCGCCGCAGCGTCGGCACGGCGGCTCGGGCTCACGGTGATCAGCGCCGACGCCGCGACCTTCGACCCGACTCGAGCCTTCGATGCCGTGGTCGTGAATCCACCTCGAAGGGGCCTCGCTCCGCGGGTTCGTGCGACGGTCGCCAAGGCAGAGCCCGAGGTCGTCGTGTACGTGTCGTGTGCTCCCGACACACTGGCGCGGGATCTGTCGGCCTTCAGCCTCCACGGTTACGCGCCGACGCACGTTCAACCCTTCGACATGATCCCACTCTCGGAGCAGGTCGAGACCCTGGTCCTCTTGGAGCGAGCGCCCGTCCCGCTGCCGACCGTGCTGTTCGAGAATGAAGAGCTCATCGTCGTCGACAAGGCGGCGCACGAGCCCACGACGCCGCAGGGCGAGCACGCGTCGAGCTTGCTCGCGCGGGTGCGTCGCTTGCCGGGCGGAGAGCACGCGGTGCCGTTGCACCGGCTCGATCTCGAGACCAGTGGAGTGGTGGTCTTCGCCCGAAGCAGCGAGCTCGTGGCGCGCTGGCAGCCCGCGTTCACCGGCAGCACGACCCAGAAGCGCTACCTGGCGCTGGTGCGTGGCGTGACGCGGGAGAAGGGCGCAGTGAATCGGCCGCTTGCCGAGGGCGGTCGAGAGCGTCCGGCGCACACCCGCTATCGGAGACTGACGGTCGCCGGTGGCCACAGCCTGGTTCTCGTCGAGCCGCGTGAGGGGAAGAAACACCAGATCCGTCGCCACATGGCGGGTCTCGGTCACGCCGTGGTCGGCGACCACCGCCACGGACACGGGCCGACCAACCGCCACTTCGAGGAGAAGCACGGACTCGATCGGCACCTCTTGCACCTCGAACGCCTGGAGCTGGGGACGCCCGCGGGTGACCAAGTCCTCGTGATTTCGAGCCCACTTCCTCCCGACTTCATTTCAGTCTTGCAACGGCTGGGCATCAAACCTGGCGTCAGCTCGTAGCGGCGTCACAAGCAGAACACGGGCATGGCGGGATTCTGGTAACCTAATTTTCGCTCCAATCGATGGCTCAACTCGACCTCGGACCGCTCGACGAACGACCGCGTGTGCTCGTCGTCGACGACGAAAAGTTCATCCGCGACATCCTCGCCGACTTCCTCGGCATGGAGGGGTACGTGGTGCGCACGGCCGAGGACGGTTCGGCTGCGGTGCAGGAGCTGTCGCGCGCCAACTACGACATCGTCATCAGTGACCTGAAGATGCCGCGCATGGGCGGGCTCGAGTTGCTCAAGGAGCTGTCGACGGCGCATCCGGACACCATTGCCGTGATCATGACCGGCTTCGGGACGGTCGAGACCGCCATCGACGCGATGAAGCGTGGTGCGTACGACTACATCCTCAAGCCGTTCAAGGTCGAAGAGATCATCCACATCGTGCAGCGCGGTCTCGAGAAGCGACGGCTGGCCGCCGAGAACCTGCGGCTGCGCGAGGCCCTCAGCCTGTACAAGGTGAGCGAGGCCATCGCCGCCAGCCTCTCCCTGGACGAGGTCATCTCCACCGTCACCGACAACAGCTTGCACGAGGTCCGTGCCGACGTGGTGTCGACCTGGCTCGACGACGGCGAGGGCAGCTTCTTCGAGCGCAGCAACACCCGCTCGGAGCTGATGCCCAAGGACGAGTCCATCGGGCACTTCAAGCCGGCCGCAGTGGTCGAACGCCTGGGTCAGGGTGGGCCCGTCGTCGAGCACGACGCGCGGGCGGCCGAGTTGTTCGCGGAGCTACCGAGCCGGCCCGTGTCGAGCGTGGCCGTGGTGCCGATGAAGATGCGCGAGCGCCTGATCGGCTGGATCGGCGTGGTGTCTCTGACCTCCAGCCGTCGCTTCGACGAGGGGCAACGCAAGCTGCTCAGCATGCTCGCGTCGCGGGCCGCGGCAGCCATCGAAAACGCGCGTCTTTACGAAGATCTGCAGTCGACGTTCAAGCAGACCATCAAGAGCTTGGCGCGCACCATCGACAAGATGGACCGTTACACCGCCGGGCACTCGGAGCGTGTGGCCCTCTACTCGGTGGCGCTGGCCCGCTGGCTCGGCCTGGGCGAGGACCAGGTGGAAATCGTGCGCCACTCCGCGCTGATGCACGACATCGGCAAGGTCGGCTGCGTGATGAACCTGAACAAACCGGGCAAGCTCACCCAGGACGAGTACGAGATCTTCAAGAAACACCCGGTCTACGGCCGGGAGATCCTCGACCCGATCAAGTTCCTGCAGCCGGTCATCCCGGGCGTGTACCTGCATCACGAGCGCTGGGATGGTCGGGGTTACCCCTTGGGGCTCGCGGCCAACGACATTCCGCTGATCGCGCGCATCATCTCGGTCGCGGACACGTACGACGCCATGACCAGTGATCGCGCCTATCGGCGAGCGTTGCCTCACGAGGTCACCGTGAACGAGATCACGCGTTGTTCGGGCTCGCAGTTCGACCCGGACGCGGTCGGCACCTTCACCGAAAAGATCGAAGACCTGCGCGAGGCAATGCGCGAAGCCGGCGAGCTGATTCCTGAATGACCGTACGCCGGCGCCTGAGCGGTCAGTGGCTCGGTCGTCGCCCGTACGAGGTCGTGCACGAACATCAGAAGCGCCTGCACGTCGCGCGTCAGGCCGGGGAGATCCCGGACACGGTGCTGGTGCTCGAGCACGAACCCGTGATCACGCTCGGGCGCGGTGCACACTCCGAGAACATCCTGGTTCCGACCGAGTTACTGAAGGCGGCCGGTGTGGATCTCGTCGAGACCGGTCGGGGTGGCGACGTGACCCTGCACGCACCGGGGCAGCTGGTCTGTTACCCGATCTTGAGCCTGGCGCCGGAGCGGCAGGACGTGCGCCGTTACGTCGGTGATCTCGCCGAGACGATGCGCCGCCTCGTCGCGCGCCACGGCATTTCTAGCGGTCCTGTCACCGGGCTGATCGGTTTGTGGGTCGATGCCAAGGCACCGGGCGAGTTTCCGGGCGGGGAGCAGGCGCGCCAGCTGGCGAAGCTGGGTGCGATTGGCGTGCGCATCTCACGCTGGGTGACGCTGCACGGCTTTGCTCTGAACTACACCACCGATCTCGAGCTCTACGGGATGATCGTTCCCTGCGGCATCAGCACTCACGGCGTGACCAGCGTAGAGCAACTGACCGGTAAACGAGTCGAGGTGCGGGACGAAGCGCAAGCGGCCGTCGAGCTCTTGGCGGAGGTGCTGGGCGCCGAGGTCGAGAGTTTCGAGGATCGGTCGGCGGCGGACCTGGCTTGACGCGTTCACGGCCCGTCAATCGGATCGACGCAGTCGAAGCGCGCCAGGTAGGCCGCGGCATGGCCGCCAGCCTTCTGCTCTTGAGCCGTGAAGCTCACGAGCAGCGCTCGAGGCTCGGTCAGCGTGGTCACGGAGTAGGCCGTGCCGGTGGTCAGCTCCGTCGTCGGGAGCTCGAGCTCCTGGAGCTGTTGCCCGCTCTTCGAGAACTGAACGAAGCGCAGGTGCGAGTGACCGCTCTGGTGCGGTTGCAGGGTCTTGTCGACGCGTTCACCCCACACCAAGACGACACCTTGATCCGAGGCCAGCAGCTCCGCCCCCGCCTCGGGTTGAGCCTCGGTCTGCCAGAGGTTCGCGGTGAGCTGCCCGTTCGCGGTCACCCCCACGAGCCGGAGGGTGCTCGGCGGCACCTGACCCGGAGTCGTTTCGATGTCCTGCTCGCGCCACGAGACCCAGCTCGCGCCTGCGAACGAACGTATGAGCGGTGTGCGCGCGCGTCGGCCGGGCACGGGTGGCACGCTGCCCGTCTCCACCAGCTTCGCCTGGGGTCCCGCGCCGGGCTCGAGGCGAGCGAGTGTCAGACGATTTGCACACTCGGGGCTCTCGGCGGGACACGGTCGAGCGTTGTTTGCGATCAAGTAGGTCTCACCGCTGAAGCTCAGCGTCGCACCAATGCCGGGGTAGGCACCGGGCGCGGCGACATCGACCGGACCCGCGACGATCTTACCCAGCTCGTCGATTACTGCCGCGCGCGCTGTGGTGACGAAGCTGCCTGCATCGCCGCTGGCCTGCGAGCGCCACGTCACGCCATAACCCAGGCCAGACCACTGGTTGCCGGGGCCGAGCGCTGGCCCGGCGGCGATCGAGTAGGCGTAGCCCGCGAGCTGTTCGATGAAGACCTCGTCGAAGGGTTTCCACGCTGCAGTGTCGAAGCGGCGAAACTTCACCCCCGGGATCACGTTGGGGTTGGCTTCGTCGGCGTGAAAATAGAGCAGCGCAAGACCGGACCCGCCGCTGACCGCCGGGATCATCTGACCGGGTGCGTGGGCGTCGATCCCGTAGAGCAACATCGGATGCGTCACGCTCACTCCGTCGGGCCACTCGGGAGTGACGCTGATTTCGGCGACCCGCAGCTCCGGGTGCCAGAAGTGTTCGTGGATCAGACCGACCGCGACTCGCGCCGGTTCGCCTGCGCTGCCGGGTGAAACGCGCGCCAGCGTCGGAGTGTAAACCCCTTCCGGATAGGTGAAGAGCAGGATGGGCTCGCCATGCTGTGCATAGACACAGTCCGGCAGCGGTGGTTCGGCGTCGGGGCCCGCGTCTGCAACGCCACCGCCAACGCCGCCGGCTCCGGAGCTGCCGGCGCTCGCGCCGCTTCCGCCGAATCCCGAAGTCGTGCCACCCGATGCGGGGCCGGGACTCTCGTTCGACAAGAGACCGCTCTTCGACCCGCAAGCCTGGCCGAGCCCACCGGCGAGCAAGAGTCCAAACAGCGCTTTGGGTGCGGCGTGCCGTTTCACGGGCGCGAGCGGCTGCACTCAACGTGCCAGCTCACCTCGGGCCGAGTTCGACGGGATTCTCGGGCGTAGACGCCCGCGGCCTCGGCGGCGAACCGACTCCCACGCCGCACCTTGTGCCACGCACGAACGTGGCACAGCGGCGGGGACGACGCGCGCTACTTCGTGAGTAGCTGCAGAGCGAAGCCCCAGTCGTCCGTGCCCGACGCATCCGCGACGCTCAGCGCCTTGATGTAAGTGAGATGCGACAGTCCAATCTTGTCCGCCTGCTCGCTGAGCGTGCGCGCGTGAAAGGCGTGGTGAAACAGCGAATTGGTGTCGAGCGGCGGCGCTGCTGGGGTCAGCGGATTGTTCACGTAGAAAGGCGGATCGTCGGCGCTCATCAGGGCGAGCATGTCGACCCGGGCGCGATACTCCGTGATGGCGGGTGTCTTCATCGCGTCGACGGAGTCCACGCCGTAGAAGGACATCAGGCGCTGCCCCATGCCGGCCTGCACTGCCAGATCCAGGAGCGGCAGACCGTATTCCTTGAACACCACGCTCTCCCATTTGAGGACGTCATAGGTGGCCTGGGTCGAGTTTGCGGCCACGCCGAGCACGCGGGTCGACTGCTGCGCCACCGGATCGCTGTTGCCTGGCTCTGCCATGTCGTCGGAGAAGGCGATCCACAGGCTGGTGCCGGCGCCGGCAGAGCCTCCCTCGAGCACGATCTTGGCGGGTGCGATGTTGAACGCCGCCGCGTGGTGGCGAATGAACTGCAGCGCCCGGCGGCAGTCGGTCATCGGTTTGATCACACCGACCGTGTCGACCTCGTCGAGCAGTCGGTACTCGAGGCTCGCATAGGCGACACCCTTGCTCAGCAGAGCTGCGATCTCGGCGGCGCTTCCGGAGTAGCTGCTCTTGGTGCCTCCGACGAAACCTCCGCCGTGAATGTGGATCATGAGCGGAGTCGGGCCGCTGCTCTTGGGTACGAAGATGTCGAAGCGTGTCGCAGGATCGCTGCCGTACGGCACGTCCGCGTAGAAGACGGTCCCGGGATCGACGTTGATGGGAGGTGTCGAGGCCTTGGGCAGCTCGAGCTCCGTCGAGTAGACGCCCATCCACGGCGCGCCGGCGCCTCCACCCGCACCACCGGAGGCGCCCGCGACCCCTCCGCCGCCCGCGACACCCCCACTGCCGCCGCTGGCGCTCGAGCCGCCGCTGCCGCCGCCGCTCGGTGAGCCGCCGGAGTCATCCGTTCCGCCGCACGCCGCGAGGGTCAGGGCAAACAAGATCCCGAAGAGAGACGAGCTACGCAGCATGGGTACCCTTCAGTTCCGGAGAAAACGCGCTGAAACAAGCGTAGCAGACTCTGCGCCACCGCAGGTGGACAGGTAGCTACTCAGCGCTGCGTTCAGCGACGACCAGATAGTTGGGCGAGAGCTTGCCATCTGGATGCGGCAGGACCCGCGACGTGAACCCCAGGGAGCTCAACGCCTCGCAGAGCTCATCGGTTCCGATGAGCTCGAGCGTCGTCCCGCGGTTCATGCTCGTGCCGATCGCGCGCCGCTCCGCCCAGATGGCGAGCTTGCTCCGAAGTCCGCGGGTCGGGTCGAGCTCGCGTACCAGAAGTCGCCCGCCAGGACGCACGGCGCTGGTCGCGCGCTGGAGCAGCCCGAGCTGCGCATCGCGCTCCAGATAGTGGAGGACGTCGATCAAGAGGACGGTGTCCGCTGCTGGCAGCTCCGCCGTGTTCACATCCTCCGTCCGCACTCGCCCGCACTCGCCCGCTGCGTCCGCAGCCACACGAACCTTGCGTTCGTCCCAGTCGAGCCCGGTGAATCCACTCGCCTTGCCGCTCTCCACCAGGAACAGCGGGAGCTGGGCGCGGCCCGTGGCGACATCGAGCAACTCGCCGAACGGCGGCTCCAGCGCCGCCAGCTGACGAAACATCGGATCGCTGTGCAGCTTCGCTGCCACGTAGAAGCGGTCGCGCCGGGGCGCCCGCGCGTATCGTGCCAGCGTTTTGTCGACGGCGTCGTCGATGCTGGGCCCAGGCAGAGCTGCGTCACGCCGCACGATCAGCGAGGTGAGACCTGCACCGATGGCCGCGAGCAGTCCGCCCATGGCGACCGAGCCGACGGCCGCTTGGGCGACGAACCCCCCGACGCCAGTGGCACGCGCTTGCTCCACGCTGAACGGGATGAAGTGACCCTCGAGGAGCAGTGCACCGAGCTGGATCTCGCCGGCGATGAGGAACGGCGCGAACAGCGGATTCGAGATGTTTGCCGCGAGGTACGCGATCATCAGGTCGAGCGAGAGGGGCACGGCAACCGCGACACACAGCGGGAAATGCAGGCCGAACAGCGGCAGGGCGCCGATGAACAGTCCCGCCGCGACGGACCCCGCGGCGCGCGCGCGCGTCAAGCGCCCTCCCCGCAGCCGTCGCCAGAGGCGGGCCCACTTCATGTGTCAGACGTCTCCGAGTCGCCCGCGCGGCGCGCGTCGGTTCAGCCGTCCTTCGACGGTGGAGCCTCGCTCTTCTTGGGATTCTTCGCGATGCGCAGGTACGTCTGCGCGCTCTTGTTCTCTGGGTCTTGTGCGACCACCGTCTCGAACTCCGCGACGGCCTTCTCACTCTCACCACCCGACAGCAAGAGCACACCGTAGAGCAGACGTGCTTGTGTGTACTTCGGGTTGGTCGCGAGGGCGGCCTCGAACTTCTCGCGAGCCCGCGCCTGATCACCGCTGTCGCGATACAGAACCCCGAGCCGCGTGAGCAGATCGGCGAAGGTCGGGCAGAGCACGGTGGCTTTTTCGAGCTCGCGGATGGCGTCGACCGGCATGCCGACGTCGTGATACGCCTGTGAGAGCTCGGCGTGCATGTTGGCGATCTTGCCTTTGGCGAACGGATCGAGCTCTCGCCCCTTCTCCTGACCACGGCTGCGCATTTCGGCGTACAGCTTCCGCGCTTCGTCGTACTTCCCGAGGTCGTTGTAGGTGACCATCAGGTTGAGCTGCGCTTCGGTGTAGTTCGGGTTGATCTGCACCGCGCGTTCGAAGTGGCGCTCGGCCTCGGCGAAGTCTCCACGGCTGTGCGTGATCACGCCCAGCATGTGGTGCACGTCCGCGAACTGGTCGGCCTTGTCGGCCACCTGACGGAGCAAGTACTCGGCACGGTCGTACTCGCGGTTTTGGTAGTGCTCGCGGCCGAGCAGCAATAGCTGCTTCAGGTGGTCATCCATCGCGGTGAACAGTCTCCTCAAAAAAGCGTGCCGAGGGAAAACACGACTTTAGCCTCTCCTCCTCTAGCACTGCTCCTCCCCGGCTTGCTCCGACAACGCGCCGCTGCTACGCCCCGGCCGTGTCGGCTTCAGGGACACGCCATGTCGGCCGGGTCACCGACCCACTAGCGCGGGACGATGGCGAGACGGAGCCCGAGCTCGAGCTCGAGGCAGAGGTTTCGTCAGGCGAACGTGCGCCCGAAGCCCCGCCCAGCAACGAGCCCGCAACTGAAGCCGTTGAAATAGAAGAGAAATCGGCGTCGCCCCGCGGGGAGCCGGATGAGCCCGCCATCGAGCTTCGGGACCCGGACGAGAGCGTGGATGGCGTTCATCCGGTGCGTGCCCGACTGCTCGCACGCGCAGCGGGTAGTCGTGCCCGGCCGCCCCGGGTGTTGTCGGACCCCGGCCCGACCAGCGGCCGACTCGACGACGTCGGGCAGGCCCGCTTGGACGGGGGGGCGGAGCTCGACGCGCTCGGAGTGCTCGGGGGGCCACCCTCGGCGCCCGTTCCCGGAGGCGCCTTGCCCCCGCGCGCGCGCGCGCCGCTCTCGCCCAACATGATCGCGGTGTTCGGAACGCTGCTCGGGCTCGCCATGGTTGCGTCGATCATCGCGCTGGTGATGCGGGTTGATACGAACGGGCTCGCGCCGGCGCCCTCGACCACGACGACCGGCGGCTCGACGGAGGCCGCGTTGGCGCCGGAAGCGCCCGCCAAGCGCGAGCGCGTCAAGCTTCCGGGTCCCTGGCGCATCGTGGACGCAAAGGGTGAGTCTGGAAATCGCGTCGCAGAGGGCAAGGTTGGCGCAAGTGCGTTCCTCACGGCCGTGCAAGAGGCCGGCGTCGAGAAGAAGGAGGCCTATCGGGTCTTCAACGCGCTCAAGGATCTGCGAAACCTGGACAAGTGTGATCGCAACGACACGTTCCTGGCGTTGATCGATCGGGCCAGCTCGCGGGTGAAGGCGTTCGAGTACGTCGTTACCAAGGAAGAGGTCTATCAGCTCCGCGAGGGGCAGAACGGTGAGCTCACCGCCAAGCGCCTCGACTTCAAGGTGGAGCGCGCGCAGGTGAAGGGCTCCTTCGTCGTCGACGGAGACATCGACACCTGTGCCGAGCGGGGAGGTTTGGAGCGCGGAATGGCCGGCGCGCTCACCAAGGCGCTCGACGGGCACATGAGCCTGGACGAGCTGAAGCGCGGCGACGTCGTGCGGGTGGTTGCGCAAGAGGTCACGGTGCTCGGCGAGTTCTCTCGCTACGCCGGGATCGAGGCCCTGGAAATCCGCCGGGGCGACGACAAGGAGCACCCCTTCCGCCTGTACTTCCACCGCGGGACGGCTGAGCGGGGTTATTACGACGAGAAGGGCCGGTCCCCGTACGAGGGGGGCTGGCGCAAACCCGTGAAGGATGCGCCCATCACCTCGCGCTTCAACCCGAAGCGAATGCATCCGGTGTTGAAGAAGATCATGCCCCACACTGGGACTGACTTCGGAGCACCCACGGGCGCGGAGGTCGGTGCGTCGTCGTATGGAACCATCAGCTTCATCGGTCCGGCTGGGCCGAGCGGCAACCTGGTGAAGGTCGAACACCCGGGGGGTATCGAGACGGGCTACGCGCACCTCTCGCGCTTTGCTGCGGGCCTCAAGGTCGGCGACAAGGTCAAGCGACTGCAGCTCGTCGGCTACGTCGGGTCGACGGGGCGCTCGACGGGGCCGCACCTGCATTTCACCGCCAAGAAGAACGGTGAGTTCATCGATGCCGAGACGCTGAACCTCGACGGCATGCGGGTGATCGGCAAAGACGAGCGCGATGTCTTTGCGAAGGTGAGAAAAGACTACGACGAAATGCTGGACGCCATCCCGTTGCCGGCGCCGCTAGCGGAGAAGGCAACTGCGGCGGCGAGTGCGGCCGAAGGCAGCGCGGAGCCGAGCCCGCCGGACGAAGAGTTTGCCACCGGTGGTCCAGGTCCGGGCGCAAGCGCAGCGCCCACCGAGACGACGCCGACGAAGTCTCCGGAGCCTGCGGCGCAAAAGGGCGGCAATCCGGTGTTCTTGACCGACAAAGATCTGCAGAAGGCGCAAGGCGCGACCGACGAGGGCGAAGTCGACGAGTGACGGCGTGCGCCATCGCGTACGGCCCGCTTCGAAGATCGTTTGCGCGCTTGCCTGCATTCGAAGGCGCAGCAGCGGCAGCGCTCACCTCCAGCGACCCGCAGTCCCACACCTACCGCTTCGACGCCGCGAAGCTCTCGACCGCAGGCCTCACGCTCGCACCCGGCAAAGTGATGCTGCTCGCGGGCACCGCCCTCAGGAAGGTGCGTTCGGTGCGGCAGGAGGGCGGCGCGCTCGTGGTCGAGACCGACTACGCCGCCCTCACCGACGCCATCGAAGAGGGCCATTTCGGCTTCGACGCCAAGCTCGCCTTCGACACGGCCCACGCCGTCTCGGTGGTGGACCAATACGGTGGCGAACACGCACTGGTCTCCGCGCGCTCGGCGCTCGGCTCACCCGGCGTGATCCCCGAAGGCGCGATCCCCTGGAGCTTCCAGCAGGGCCCGATGACCTACGAGTTCGAGGTGACGCGCCCCGCCGGCGAAGTGTACGAAAACTGGTCCGCCGCGAACACGCGCTACCTCATTCACGACCGAGACCCGCTGTTCACGCAGGACTTCACCGAGATTCGTGCAGTTGCCGGCGTGAAGACGGTGAAGCGCGTCTCCACCCACCGAGCGCCGGTTGTTGCCAGGAACGACGACGCTGTATACCGCTCGCGCACACGCGGCGCCTGACGACCAGGGTGGCGCTTCCATCCGACACGCGGATATAGTTTTCCCATGCGGTGTGTATTGCTGAAGTTGCTTGGAATCCTGTTTGCTGCTTCTTCGGTGGACTGTAACCCGATCAGAATGCGGGCAGACTTCCAGCCGATGGGTCTCGCGCAACCTGCGGGAGCCCGTCCAAACGCGGCGACGCCCGACCGGGTCCTCATCTTCCACGATGCGGCGCCACCAGGGTTCACGCTCCGCGAAAACGAGCTCAAAGTTGAACCCGGCTTCGCTCACAGGATTCTCGGCACGGTGGAAGTCTCACGAGAGCGCGGCGTTTGCCAGCAGCCCGAACGAAAGCAGTGGGTCGCCGAGACAATCCGGCTGATGGCGCAACAGGAAGCTTTCGCAGCTGGTGCGAATGCCCTCATCTACTACGTCTCGGATGTGCCGCCCCGCGCAACGCCGGAGCAGTTCACCGACATTTGTATCGCGAAGCACTCGTCAGCCGCCCGTCGTTGGTTCGCGCATGGCTGGGCTGTTATCCTAGTGGAGTCGCCCCCCGCGAACGCTCCCCACCCTCCCAGCGTCGTGCCCCAGGGCACTCCATCAACCCCACCGGCTCCGCCTGGGTCAGCCTCGCCTCCGGATGGACCTTCCACGCCGTGAGGGCTGCGCTTCCGCGCACCGCATGACTGGGCCTTGCGCCCGCCGAACGGTGCCGAATACCGTGGATGTCATGACGATGGATGGCGTGTCGTCGTGAAGCTAGAGCCCACGCCGTGATCTCGGCCGCGCGCTCTGCGCTTCGCCATGGGCGTCCCTCCTCTCGGGTTGCCCAACCTCGCGTGGAGGTGGGACCGGATCATCGGGACGCTGGTCAGGCTGGTGTGAGGGACGAAGTGGGCGAGCGCGGGCGTCTGTGCCGGGGAAGGTCGGGAGTGTGAGCGAGCGCAGTTTGATGGGCCGTGGTACCTTGGCATGGTGCGACGCGGGGTCGGCCTGATTGCGTGTGTGCTCCTGCTCGGGTGCTCTTCGTCGTCTGCCAGTGAGCCGGCAAGCGGTGGCAACTCGTCGACCGGCGCGTCCGGTGGCGTCGGCGCTGCTGCCGGCAGTGGCGGTGCAGCGGGCGCAGGAGGCACAGCGGCAGGTGGCGGCGGCGGAGTTGCCGGGAGCTCATGCTCCTGCACTGCGGCGAACTGTACGTGTGTGCCGGCGGCGGACAGCGCCTGGATACCGGTGATCGTTGCGCCCGGGCTCGACGCGACGTGCCCACCCGAGTTCCCCGTGGCGAAGCAGGGAGGTACGAACGTGGTCGGAACTTGCGGCTGCTCGTGCGGTACGCCTCAAGGTCTCAAGTGCGACGTTCAGGTGCGCCAGTGGCCGGCGTCAGCTACCGACTGCAGCGGTGCCGACAGCAAGGCCTCACTGTACTTGCCCGGCTCCTGCTACAACGCGCCCCTCGCTGGGGCATACTCATGGATCGAGGCAGTACCGAACAACGTCAAGGCCTCGTGCACGGCATACGCCACCAAGATCGAGGCGAAGTTCGAGGACAGCGTGACGATCTGCCAAGCTACGCTGACGCCGCCGCCCTGCGCGGGAGGCCATTGTGTTGCCGACGCTCCTGGATTCAAGCATTGCATGATGACAACCCAGGCGGACGTGACCGCGCTGTGTCCCGCCGGGTACGCCGAGTTCAAGGAGTACTATCTCACCTTCGACAACCAGGCTGCGTGCTCGAAGAGCGGCTGCTACTGCTCTCCACCAAGCGGCGGAACGTGCAGCACGTTCCCGAGCAAGTGCTCTGCCGGGTCGTGCGGAGCGTGTACCCTGATTCCGGAGAAGGCCTGCGTGAAGAACTCCGAGTCGTCGCTCTTGGTGCCATCGAACGCGCTGGTCACGTCGCCGGGGAACTGCGCGCCCATGGGCAACGGAAGCATGACCGGCAGCCTCACGCCCAAAGACAAGCGCATTGTGTGTTGTACCGGTTGACGCTTGCTCGCCCCGCCCTGCGAAGGGAAGAATCGCTCACCTTCCTCGGATATTCGCCCACCTTGGAGTGCCAACGGCCACTCACACCCCAGCCGGCGGTCACGTTGCGTCGAAGCACACCTCGACGCCGTACTGTCCGAAAGCTGGTCCGTGCAAGATCAAGCCGCATCCCGGTAGTAGTAGCGGAGGATTCCGCCGAGCCGGTCCCGACATCGAATCGCCCGCGCGCCGTTCGAGTTTGCGGACGGCCGTTCGATCAGCGCGTTGCCGAGGCCCTGATGATTTCTCTCGAGATGATAGTGCTCGACATACTCGGTGACGATCTGTCGAGCTTCCAGCGGCGTCACGAAGTCGTCTGACGGCACCGGCCTGCAAGCAAGAGCCACGTCCGACGCCCGACGCGCGCGAAAAGAGAGCACCACGTAACGAAAACGAGCGAGCATGGCCGCGGTGCACCGACCTTCCTTCACCGCCGTCTTGGCCTGGAGCTGCCTGGGATGTGGCTCGGCGCCAAAATACGCGGACTACGTCGGGAACCCTGGCGAGATGAACGACGCCTGTCGGCGGGCGGCGAGCGTCTGCCCGAGGGACGACGACTGGGTGGCTTGCCAGAGCGATCAGGACGAGTGCCACCGGCTCGGGCTCTGGTTCGCGGACGGCATCAAGGTGCGCCGCGACCCAGAGCGCGCGCGGTCGATCTTTCGAAGCATGTGCGACCGCTTCGAGATGGGCTCGTGCCAGGACCTGTGCCGCAAAGGGGACAGCCAGCGTTGTGTGGACCTGGCACTGCTTGGCATTGCGGGTGCGGGTGGACGTGTGTTCCCTCCGCACTATGACGAGCGAGACCGCGCGACCTTCTACCGCGCCTGTCGCGCCGGCGATGACGTCGCATGTCTGATGCTCGAGCTTCGCTACGTGACGGGCAGCCAGCGAGTCGTGCAGAGGATGAACAACTGCTACGACGATCACGCACGCTGCTTTGCGTTGGCTTGCGAGGAGGACGATCCCCTCGGCTGCGCGTTGCTCTGCCACGTCGGCGAGGACCGAGCCTGTTCGGAGCTGGCAGCGCTCGCGGCGTCGGGCACGGGTTTCGTGAAGCCGAGACCCGCTGTGGCTGCCCGCCTGCTCCGCTCTCGATGCAAGAGCGCGAGTGACCCGTCCGCCTGCGCCACGCGGCTGCCCGCGTTGCGGAGCGGCGGCGCGAGCGCGGAGCCCGAGGAACCGAATGAGCCCTACGCATTCGAGCTAACCGAGCGGCCGGCTGGGGAAATTCCCCGTCCCCCACCACCGCCTGAGCGTCCCGTTGGGGAAGGACTGTTCAGCGGCTGGAAAGGCACCGGCAACATCGAGGGGGGCTCGTTCGGGTTCACGCCGGTCGTGACCCGCAGCGTCGGAAGCGCTCACGCATCGACCCATGTCTCGGGCTTGGCCGGGTTCTTCGCGGAGATCTACCTGCGAAGCTGGTACCCGGGACACGACAAGTCCTTGCGGTTCAGTCTGGCAGGCGCGCTCGGTGGCGGCAGCGCGGGACTCGATGGGCAGGTCTCCCACGACGCAATGGCCGGGTTTCGTTTGCCGTTCTCGCAGCGAAGCTCGAATCCTCATCGCCAGAGCATGCTCTACCAGGCGATGTCCCAGCAGGATCGGGACTCACTCGACAACGCAATCTTCACTGCGTCACCGCATGCTCTCTTCGTGCGCGGCGGGTACTCTCTCCGATACTCGGCGGTGGGTCCGATTCTGAGCTCCGCCGTCGAGCTGCCGCGGCTCGAAGCGGGGTATCAGCTGGAAGGGTCAGACGACTCACCGCGCGCGCTCGAGCTCCGAGCGAACGCTGCGCTGCTCCTGGTTGGACGTTTCAACGTCGGTGACGACTCGCGCCCGCTCGGTGGCGCCCTCGGCTGGGGCGGAGCCCTGGTGCTGCACGCGCGGCGTACCCACGCGGAGCTGGGCGCCCAGAGGATCCAGTCGATGCTGGCCGGCGAGCGTCCCCCGGTGCATCGAGTCCAGGTGCGCTCCTGTCTGCGCTTGGTGGAGCGCGAGTACGGCGACACCAGGTACCTCGTGTGTCTGGAGGAGACGCTGGAGCACGGCCGAGTGATCGACTCCGAGGTGACGGCGTGGCAAGCGGGCCTGTTCTTCGGCTTCGATGGCCTGGACTGAATCGGGGCGGACCGCGGAGACCAGGCTCGGGAAGGGCGCGACGACGAGCCGAGCAAGAGTGCGACGACGAGCCGAGCAAGAGTGCGACCTGATGCCGGTGTACTCAAGGGTGAATCACACACCCGCCCGCGACCTCGCCCGACCACTTGGCGCGCATGGCGTCGGTGATCGCGGTCAGTGGGAAGCGATGCGAGACGTGGGGGCGGAGCTTGCCGGCCTCCGCCCAATCCAGGATCTGCTTCAGACGCGGCGGGCGGAGCGAGGGATCCTTGACGCTGGAGATCACGGTGGGGCAACCGAGCACGTCGAGCCCCTTCATCATGATCAGGTTCGTCGGGAGCGTGTTGGCGTTGGGTGCGCCGCGGCCCCCCTTGCCCCTCGCAACGAACGGAGTGGCCGCCCACCCGACGACGAGAAAACGCCCGCCGAAGGCCATGCACCGCAGGCTCTCGCCGGAGATCTCACCTCCGACTCCGTCGTAGACCACGTCGACGCCACGACCCGACGTCAGCGCCTTGACCTCGTCCTTGAACGAACGGAGCCCACCGTCTTCCGACTTCGTCATGATGACGTGGTCGGCGCCATGGCTCGCGACCACCTCGAGCTTGGTCGGCGAGCGGCCGGTTGCGATCACCGTCGCACCGACGAGCTTCGCGACCTGAACGGCAGCCAGCCCCGTCGCGCCCGAGGCGCCGTGCACCAGCAACGTCTCACCCGCCTGCAGGCGCCCGCGGGTGATCAGGCAGTGGTACGCGGTCTCGTAGTTGCCGAGCAGATTGCATGCCCCGTCGAAATCGAGCGCGCCGGGGATCGGGTGCAGGGCCTGGCCCGGGGCAACGGCCCACGACGCCCAGCCACCCCAGCGTTGGTGCTCGCCGAGGGATCGAGGGCCCGTCAGGAAACCGTCGGCGAGCACCCGATCACCCACGCCGATGTGAGCGCCCACGTCGTCTCCCTTCCACACCACGACGCCGGCGTACTCGAGGCCCGGCGTGTACGGCGGGCTGGGCAGGTGTTGATACTGGCCGCTGGTCATCAAGAGATCGACCCAACCAACGGACGCGCTCTTGACCGAGACCAACACGTCGCTGGCTGCCAGCGTCGCGCTGTCGGGCGCGGGCTGCGGCTCGACGTGGACGTGTTCGTTGATGGCTTCGACCGGGGTCTCCCCCAGCTCCGAGACCACGACGCGGTGTCCAGTGGGCAAGGCGCTCACGCACGGCCCCGGGTTGTCAGCGAGTCACTCGGCGATGACATACTCCGGACATACCTCGAAGCTCGCCCGGCAGGGAAACGTCAAGCCCGTCAGCGCCTTCTCGATGCACGCGGCCAGCGCCGCGTAGGTCGGGCTGGCGTCGACCTTCAAGACCTTGCCGTTCGAATCGAGCACAATCTTCACCTGTTCGCCGAAGGGCCCTGGACCACACGCGGCCTTGGCGATGGCGTCGGCCATCTTCTGTCCATCCGAGGACGAGACGTAGACGTTCGTCGAGAACGGGCCGTCCCCCTTGATGCAAGCTGGGATCTGTCCGGCGAGCAGCCCGAGCACAGCTTGTTCGGCCTGTTTGGCCAGCGCGGCCTCCGCCGCCGGGTCGCAGAAACGGATGCTCGGGTAGCCGCCCGCGTACAGTTGATAGTGAGCGCCCGGCGCCGATGAAAAGCTCAGCTCCCCGCTGAAGCAACTCTGCTTCGCGCCGAGGAAGTCGACCACCTCCTGCTTCGCTGCGTCGACGTCCGCCGCAGTGCAGGCGTTGGTTCCGCCGACTCCGCCCGAGCCGCCGCTGACACTGCCTCCGCTGCCGCCGCTAGCACCCCCGCTGCCGCCAACGTCGGCGCCGGCATCCTTCGATGGTGCGTTGCTCGTGGTCTCTCCGCCACAAGCGGCGAGCACGAAGCCGATGGCCGAGGCCGCAGCGGAGCGCATCGGAGCGAACATGCGGGTTCGTGAGGGTGCCGCGCGGAGCAGTAGGGTGTCGACCTCGTCGAGCTCCTGCTCGAGTGCGTGGACCTCGGGCCGGAGCGCGCGAATCAGCGCACCGCACTCGACGAAACCTCCCCCCGCGATGGCCAGCGCCAGCGCCTGGCGGTGGGCCGACACATACACACGGTTGACGCCGAGCCGCGCGCGCTGGAGCCGCTCCGGCAAGGCCTCCGACACGCGCTCGGGCACCAGCCGTCGTGCCAGCGCGAAGGCCAAGAATGCGTCATGCGTGCGGTACGCAAGGCTGTAGTTCCAGAAGGCCTCACCTCGCAGGCGCGTGAAGATCTCCGCGAAGCGCTCGATGGCCGGATCGTCGAACGTGTAGCCGTACCGTAGAGGGTTACCGAGCAAGCGCCCCTCGTCGGCCATGGAGCGCATCAAGCGGGTGCCGTGATAGACCATCATGCGGGTCGCCTCGAACACGCCGCTGTCGATGCGCTCGAGCAGGTCGAGCCCTGCGCCGATGCTGGCCACGGTCGAGTAGGGGTGGACGAGCATCAGGTTGCTGACGGTCACGACGCCTGCCCGAGCGAAGTCATCGAGCAAGGAGAGCTCTGCTGGCCCCGGCGCGCGCCGCCCGAACCTGTGGCCTTCCTCTTCGGTGGCGAGCTCGAGGCCAACGAAGGCCCGGACCAGGCCAAATTCGGCAAATTTCCGGGCGATGGCCGGCGTGAGTCGGTCTGCACGCAGCATCGCACCAACGCCGAACGCACCGACGTTGCGTCGAGCGAGCGCGGCGCGCCACAGCTCGAGGTACTCGAGCGCCTCGGGCTCCTCGTAGGGCAAGATGTGCTCGTCGACGAAGTAGAAGTAGCGCACGCCGCGCTCGTGCCACAGCGCGGCCATCTCGTCGGACACGTCTTCGAGCTCGCGCCGTCGCACGCCGCCGACCCCCGCGCTGGTGAGGACCCGGGAGGCGACGCCTGCGCGAATTCCCTCCTGGCGCTCGAGCGTGTGGAGCGCGGCGGGTCCGCAGTACTGACAGCGCCCGCGGCAGCCGCGCGAGGCCGCCAGGTGGGCCGCCGGGAAACCGAGCACGTCGGGCAGCTCGTCGCGTACGGGGAAGAGCTGCATGGGTGTCGTATCGAGCACGGCGCTGGGCGGACCGTCCCCGGAGCGCGTGGTGACCCCGGCGAGGTCGTGCACCGGGCGCCCGCTGGTGACTCGCTCGACGATCTCCACGATGGGCGTCTCCCCGGCGAAGCGCACGACGCTGTCGAGCCAGTCGTTGCGTGAGAGAAGCCACTCACGCGCCAGCGTCGCGAACTGCCCGCCGCTGGTGATGTGCCCGGCGTAGCCGGCGCGTCGCACGGCTTCGCCCAACGCGAGTGGCAGCATCGACGAACCGCCGTCTGCGAGCGAGAGCCCCACGACGTCCGGCGCCGTCGTGACGATGGTGTGAGCCGCGCGGGCGAGGTCCGTCGCGTCGTTCAGGTAACAGGTAGTGACCTGTACGTCCTTTCGCTGAAGTGCCGCGCGCAGGTAAGCCAGCCCCAGGTTTTCGTTGTGCGGCAGACGGCGGCCGACCAGGAGGACGCGGGCATTCGAGAGCGACATCGTGCACCTCGCTTTTCTGCCGCCAGCGTCGCGCGCTGGCTGGGGCATACAAGTGACGGGTGTCAGGCTGGCGGGGGGCGCCAATGTGCGCTTCCATGCTCGAGCCATGATGTCCCCTCGATCTGCCGCGGGTTCTGCCACGCGTTTCCTGGTCGCTTCTGCCAGCGCTTGCGCCGTCGTTCTTGGAGCCGGCGCGGCGCTGGCCGCCAACACCTCGACACTCGGCAGCGTGGAGGTCTACCCGAACTTGACGACCTTCGGTGTCTACGCGGACGTCGCCGGTGACGACAACACCAACGCAAAACTCTGGGTCGAGTACCGGGAGACGGGGGCGGCTAACTTCACCAAGGGTCACGCGCTGATGAAGATCGCCGCGGGGCGCTACGCCGGCGCGGTGTTCTTTCTCGCGCCGGGCAAGGGCTACGACGTACGGGTCGTCTTGGACGACGCCGACAACGCCGCCAAAGCGAACAAGGATCAGACCGCGTCCACGCGCGCGAACGAACCGGCGGCGGCGAGCGGTGCGACGCTCTGGGTCGATGCTGCCGCGGGCAGCGACACGAACCCCGGCACGACCAGCTCACCCTTGAAGACCATTCAAGCGGGTGTGAACAAGGCCGTTGCTGGTGACAGCGTGCGGGTGAAACCCGGGGTCTATCGCGAGACGGTGACACCGCCCAAGGGCGGCAGCGCCGGCAAGCCGCTCTGGATCATCGCGGACGGGCCCGGTGTGATCCTCGACGGCTCGGACGCGACACTGGAGAAACCGACCTGGACGAACGAGAGCGGCGATCTGTACTCGACGCCGTTTGCCGGGCCGAGTCAGTACATTGCCGCGGACGACGTGCGTTTGTACGACTACCCGAGCTTGGCAGAGTTGCAGAGCGCTGCCGCCGGCTTGCCCGGAGGGTTCTTCATCGGCAGCGGCAAACTCTACCTGCGCCTGCCCGATGGCGGAGACCCGTCCACGAAGACGTTGCACGTCGCCGTGCGAGACACTGGCTTTCTGCTCGACACCATCGGCTACGTCGTCGTCGAGGGTTTCGAGCTGCGTTACTTGGGCAAGACCCAGGGTGGCGTCGCGGTCGACGTGCGGGACACCCACCACGCATGGGTGCGCAAGAACCAGGCGCATCACATGAACACCGGCTTCCGCGTACGGCGCTCGCTGGCGAGCGAGAACGTCATCGAGAACAACACCTTTCGCGACACCAGCGTCTGGACCTGGCCGTGGGCCGCGAGCAAGGCCCACACCCCGGAGGCCAGCGCGATCACGATCCAGAACGGCCGTGGCAACGTGGTGCGGGGAAACCAGCTCGAAGGGTCGTTCAACGGCATCGACGCCGGGGAGTTCGGGACCACCGACGAGAACATCGCCAAGGACACCGACGTCTACGGCAACAGCATGAAGCAGCACGCGGACGACGGACTCGAGCCGGAGGGAGCGTGTGTGAACGTGCGATTCTGGCACAACGTCGTGCAAGGCTCGCTGAACGCCATCAGCGTGGCGCCGATCGAGGTCGGCCCGACCTGGTTCGTGCGCAACCTGGTCACGGACTACAGAGCCCACGTGCTCAAGCTCAACAACGGCAGCAAAGGCTGGATCTTGGTCTACCACACCACGGGCGTGCCGATGGCCGGCGTGGTGGACGCGCAGGCGGCGGCGCCGACGCTGGCGTTCGGTCCCTTCGTGTCGCGTAACAACATCTACGAAGGGCACCGCTACGTGATCGAGAGCGGGCTCTCGAGCGTCAACGCCGGCGTCGACCTCGACTTCGACGCGCTCTACACCGACGACCCCGCGCGCTTCGTGAAGTGGATGAACGTGAAGTACGACACGATCGCGACCCTCAAGGCCTCGAACACCATCGAGATCAACGGTTTCCAGGTGAAACCGAGCTACGAGAACCCGGGCGCAGCCGACTACGATCTGACGGCGGGACACGCGCTGCTCGACAAAGGCACGAGCATCGACGGCATCAACACTGGCTTTGTCGTTGGAGCGGGGCCCGACGTGGGTGCCTTCGAGCGCGGGGGCGTGTCACCCCTCGACGATGCAACGCCGAGCGGTGGGGGTGGCGGCGTCGCGGGAGGCGGCGGTTCGTCGGGCAGCGCGGGCGCCGGCGCGAGCGCCGGCGCCGGAGGCGCAGGGGTCGGCGGCGCCGGAACGGGTGGCGCGGGCAATGCGGCGGGAACCGGAGGCTCGGCCACCGGCGGAGGCGCGGGTAAGAGCGACGGCGGCGATGACGGTGGTTGTGGATGCCGCAGCGCGGGGCGAAGGACGGGCTCCGAGCTTGGCTGGCTGGGGCTTGGGATGTTCTTCTGGGCGCGACGCTCGCGTCGACGCGGCTACGACGCTCCGCGCGGAAACCCTTCGAACAGGTAGCCGCGATCGATGCCGTCCTCGAGCTGGCGGATCGCTGCGTTCGCCGGGTTCGGTTCGTCGTCGAACCACTCCGGCGAGAGGTGACACCACATCATGATGAACGCCCGCAGGGTCACGCCGTGGCAGATCACGATCAGGTCGTGGATGTCGTGGTCCTCGGCGTCCCGGTGGAACGTGCCGAACGCCTGGTGAACACGCTGCGCGACGTCGAAGCGGCTCTCCCCCAGCGGCATGCGCGCCCAGAATTTCCCCTCGAAGCGACAACAGCGGTCGTAGTGCGCAAACTCGTTCGGGAAGCGCACCGGCAGCTCTTCGTCCGGTACACCGTCGAACACACCAAACTGCTGCTCACACATCAGCACGTGCTCGCGACGATCGCGGATCCAGCGCCCGGCGACCTCCGCAATTCCATCCGCGGTCTCCCGGGTGCGCAGGTACGGGCTGACCCACAACCGAACGTGTGGGCAAGAGCCCGGGGTGCCGTAGAGCTCCGCGTAATAGCGGTCGATTCGCCGGCCCGCCTCGCGCACCTGCTGCCGGCCCGCCTCGCTGAGCGGGATGGCGTGATCCGCAACCCGGGCGTGAACGGTGGGGTCGACGTTGCCGAACGACTCGCCGTGACGAACCAGCAGGATGCGCATCGTACGGCCTCCCCCGACCTCAGTAAATGAAAGCGTCGTTGCCGTCCGTGACGGTCACCATCACCACGGTGTCGGCGCGGGTTGCGGGCGCGATCAGCGGGTAGGCTTGTTTCAGGGCGTCCTTGTGCTGCGCGTCGTAGGCAAGCACGTGCAAGATCTGTTTCTTCCAGGCGTCGCTGGTTGCGACGTTCTTGCTGCTCAGCACGATGTCGCCGAGCTTCTTCTCGAGCAACCCCTGCGCCACGCTCACCGTGTACGGAGTGCCCGGCGGGTAAATGAACGCCCGCGTGACGCTGACGCCGACCTTGTAACCCTCGATCTCGACGAGCAGGTCGGTCTTCTTGCCGCCCGCGTCGGTGTAGACGATCTCGGCCTCGGTCTTGAGCAGCTTCGCCAGCTCACAGCGATACAGCACCTCGTAGCTGAAGACCTCGGACAAGAGCGAGCTGCCTCCGAGGTTGCCGTCGTCGTAGGCCTTCTTGCCACCGAGCGAGAGCAGGTTGTAGTCGAACACCGAGCTGCCAAAGTCGATCGAGTTGTCGTACGAGTAGGGGCTCGACGAGAGGATCTCCGTCTGGCTCAGCGGGCCGCAGTCGCCGAGCAGCGTGCCTTGCCCCGGCAACGGTACAGAGCCCGCGTCGGCTCCGCCTGCGCCGCCCACCGCGCTGCCCCCGCCACCCGCGCTGCCGCCGCTCGCCCCGCCGCCTCCGCTGCTGGCGCTACCCCCGCTGCTCGCGCCGCCCGCGCCCGCGCCTCCACCCGAGCCGCCGAACGCTCCTGCTCCCGCTCCGCCACCCGTCGCCCCGCCGCCGTTGCCAATGACCCCGGCGCCGCCACTCCCGCGAGCGCCCGAGTCATCACCACACGAGAGCGTCGCCGCCGCACAAAGCGCGAGCACGATCAGTCGATTGAGCACGCTGGCCCGCGGCATGGACACCAATCATCTGCGATGGCGCACAGGTGCGCAACCGCTCTCCGGGCGGGCCCTCGCTTGCTCGCGCCGCCGCGGCCCGGTACCTTTGAAGCATGCGACGAGAGTGGTTGGCGGTCTTGCTCTTGTCCTTGTCTGCCACGGGCTCCCTCCCGGGTTGCGGCGATGGCGCCACCGAGCCGAGCAACGGCGCGGCCGATGAAGGCTCCGTGTGTCCGCCCGAAGATCCCGACTGTGATCGGCTCGACGAACCGTGTGTGCCGGATGAAGCCACGCCCCCCGCGGGAGAATCGACCGCTCCCGGTTCGAACCCGATGGGACTCGGCTCTCCCCTCAGCAGCAGCGGCAAACACCTCATCTGGCCCAAGGGACGCGTGCCCTACAAGATCGCGTCGACCCTGGACGCCACCACCAAGACCCGAGTGCTCTCGGCCATGAGTGAGTGGCAGTCCAAGACCAAACAGGTCGTGCGCTTCGAGAAGGCGACGAGCGCCGACGCCGCGTACGTGCTGGTCACCACCGGGAGTCCTCGGGTGGAGTTCGTCGGGTACAAGTCGAACACCGTCTCGAAGCTGTACCTGCGCGACAACGAGTACCTGACGGTGACGCGGCACGAGCTCGGCCACGTACTCGGGTTGGAGCACGAAATGCGGCGAAAAGACCGAGCCGCGTCGATTCAGGTCCTCTCGGCCAACATCGTCAACACCGCCAACTGCAAGTACCAGTTCTCGCTCTGCTCGAACTGCCCGACGCTCGGCAAGTACAACATCAAATCGGTGATGCACTACCGCACGTATCGCGATCTCGCGAGCTGCCGGGTGAACAACAAGGCGGTGCTGCTCACCAAGGCCGGGGGCACCATCAATCACGAGTGGGTGCTGACGGCCGGTGATCTCAGCGCCATCTGGGAGCTGTACGGTCAGCCCACGACGGGCACGGGTGGGACCGGCGGCGTGGATGCCGGCATCGACGCCAGCGCCGACGCCGATTCCGGTGCAGATGCGGCCGATGCTGCGGGCGCCGCCGGCGCCGCAGGGAGTGCCGGCAGCGCGGGCGCTGCTGGCAGCGATGGCATCGAGGGCGACAACCCCTGGACCGACTCGGGCATCGAGTCCGGCGTCGGCGGCAGCGGCGCGACCGGCGGTTCGAGCGGAAACAACACGACCGTGATGAAGGACGGCAGTGAGAGCGGCTGTGGCTGTCGCCTCGGGCCCGAGCCTGCGCGACCGTGGGTCTTGGCCGCGGTCTTTGGCTTGTTTTTCCTCTCGGCGCGACGGCGTGGCGCACGCGGAGGCACCCCGCTTTCACGCTAGCATCCGGGCCATGGCCGAACGCTGTTATCTCGGGGTGGACGTCGGCACGGGCAGTGTGCGCGCCGCGCTGTTCTCTGGCTCGGGCCAAAGGCTCGGCGTCGGAGTCGAACCCATCACCAGCTTTCGCCCGCAGGAAGACTTCGTCGAGCAGTCCTCCGAGGACATCTGGCGCGCGGTGCGCATCGCAGTGCGCGCTGCCATCGAAGAGGCGGGAGTCGAGGCGAGCAACGTGCGCGGCATCGGCTTCGATGCGACCTGTTCGCTGGTGGCGGTGGACGCCTTGGGTCAACCCGTCAGCATCAGCCCGACCAATGACGATCAGCAGAACGTCATCGTCTGGATGGACCACCGCGCCACGGAGCAAGCCGCCCGCATCAATGCCGTGGGCCACGAGGTCCTCCGCTACGTCGGCGGTGTGATCTCGCCCGAGATGCAGACCCCCAAGTTGCGCTGGCTTGCGGAGCATCACCCGGAGGCGTGGCGGCGAGCGCAGCTGTTCTTCGATCTGCCGGACTACCTGGTGTGGCGCGCAACAGGTGAGGACGTGCGCTCACTGTGCACGACGGTGTGCAAGTGGACCTACCTGGGACACGAGGGGGGTGGTGGGTTTCGCGAGGATTACTTCCGGCAGATTGGCCTTGGGCAGCTGGTGGATGAAGGGTTCGCGCGAATCGGCCGGCGGGTGCGGCCCATGGGGGAGCGCGCGGGTGGGCTCACCGCCACCGCCGCGGAAGAGCTCGGGCTCGCGGCGGGCACTGCGGTCGGGGTGTCGATCATCGATGCCCACGCCGGCGGGCTCGGTCTCTTGGGTGCGCCCGTCGACGGGTGTGCGCCGGATGCCGCGGCGCTGGAACATCGCCTCGCGTTGATCGGCGGCACCTCGAGCTGTCACATGGCGGTCAGTCGCGAGCCCAAGTTCGTACCCGGGATCTGGGGACCCTATTTCTCCGCGATGATCCCCGGGCTCTGGCTCACCGAAGGCGGGCAGAGTGCGACTGGAGCGTTGATCGATCACGTGGTCGGCAACCACGCGCGGAGCGCCGAGCTTGGCGTCGAAGCCACACGGCGTGGCACGACCGTGTACGCGTTGCTGAACGAGCGGCTGGATGCGCTCGGCGAGCGCGCGGCGTTTCCGGCGGAGCTGACCCGCGAGCTACACGTTCTGCCAGACCATCATGGCAACCGCTCACCCCGCGCGGATGCGTCGTTGCGCGGCATGATCAGCGGGCTCAAGCTCAGCGACAGCGTCGACTCTCTTGCGCTGCTCTACCTCGCGACCATCCAGGCAATTGCCCACGGCACGCGGCACATCCTCGATACGATGAACGCACAGGGTTACGCCATCGACGCCATCTTCGCGTGCGGCGGCGACACCAAGAATCCCGTGTTCGTGCGCGAGCACGCCGACGTCACGGGTTGTCGTCTGATCTTGCCCAAAGAACCCGAGGCGGTGCTGCTCGGGTCGGCAATCCTCGGGGCGGTGGCGTCCGGTGACCAGACGAGTGTGCTCGACGCCATGAGCGCCATGAACGCCTCCGAGCGCGTCGTCGAGCCGGCGGGGGATCGTGTTCAGGCGTATCACCAGCAGAAACACGAGGTCTTTCAGCGCATGTACTCCGACCAGCTGGACTACCGGTCGCTGATGAGCTGAGGGGGCGTGCGCTCAGCGGTGCAGCGAGGCCGTCGAGACCGCCATGCCGACACCGACCATCACGCCGACGAACCCCTCGTTCGACTGGTGAGTCCAGCGCAGGTCGTAGCGGGCGAAGGTAGAGATCACGACTGGCCCCATGAACATGCCCAGCTCGGCACGCGGTCCGAGGGCGCCGAAGCTGAAGTCGTCATCGACACTGCCGAGCTCGATCAGGGTCGCTCCGAAGCGAGCGTAAGGTGTGTTCCACGATGACGGCAGCAGATACAGATGCGGGCCCAGGCTGAACTGCTTCACGTTGCTGGTGAGCTCGACTCGGGCATCTGCTCCCGGACCGATGTGCTCCGCGTCGGTGTCGTTGCCGAAGCGTGACCCTCCCGCGACCTGCGCAACTCCGCCGTAGCGCCCGGACTCGAAGCGTGTTGATGACAGAGCGCCGGCTTGAATGTCACCCATTGCGGAGAAACAACCCGCGGAACACGGGAGACACAGCACGACGATGAGCCGAAGTACGAGGCTCGAGCGCTCCGAATGCGTCTTCGGGCGGCGGACGGCCGATGCTTTCATCGCCCGGCGCAGTCCTCCAGGTCGGGGACGAGCGAGCGGCAGTGCATCACCGCGGGATCCGGCTCGGCGCCGCGTGCGGCGACTCCCGTGCAGAACATGTCGCAGACTTCGCGCGAGCATCCGGAGGGCACGCTGTGGCCGCAGCGCTCGTATTCGACGAGATCCCAGAGGCCGTCGCCATCGAGGTCGACCTGCACGGTGGGTTGCCAGGTGACGCCTGGTTCCCGTTTGCGGTCGACGCGACCGAGGCGGGCCTTGGGCAGCGGTCCCCTCACAGGACCGACCGCGATGGCTCCGGTCCCCGAAGGACCGGGACCGGTCACGAGCTCCGCTTCGATCAACGGTCCAGGGCAGTGATCACAGTCGATGCTGGCCTGACGTCGAGTGCGCACCAGGCCGCGGTAGCCGCTCTCGTCCAGCACCGCGAACACCTCCCCGGTCTTGTGCATGTCGCGCTGAAATTGGAGCAGAAGGATGCCGGGGCGTTTACCCGGATCGGCCTCGACGGCGACGATGCGTTGTTCGGCATCCTGCGCTTCCTGTTGATGCGAGAGCGACGCGGGCGAACAAGCGGGCGCGAGCCCGAGCGACAGCAGGCCAACCGCGCTGATGGCCACCGCCGTGGCTGCGCAGCTCATGTCGTCCGCCGTTCGCGTAGTCGGTCGAGTCCCATGGCGACGAGGATGATCCCACCAGTCAGGATCTCTTGCACCCAATTCGGCAGACCCACGTGGGTCGAGCCGGTCTTGATCTCGGTCAACAAAAGAGCGCCCAGAAGCGCGCCGGCGACCGAGCCGCGGCCTCCGGAGAGGGAGCCGCCGCCAATGACGACCGCAGCGATCACCTCCAGCTCGAGGCCGATGGAGTCGGTGGGATCTCCGACGGTGAGCGTCGAGAACTCCATCACACCCGCCAGCCCCGCCAGTGCGCCCGCGAGCACATAGACCAGCAAGGTGACTTTTTTCACCGGCACGCCGCACAAACGCGCGGCCTCGACGTTGGAGCCGACCGCGACGATGTGCCGTCCGGGTCGCGTGAACGCGAGGAAGGCGGCGAACAAGAGCGCGAGCCCCAGCACCCACCACACCCCAGTTGGCAAGAGCAAGCCGCCGTGTTTGCCGCCGGGCATGGCCATCAGGGTCTCGAGCCCCTTGGGATCGGCGTCGACCTTCTGTTCGTGAGCCAGGCCCTTCGCGATCCCGCGCAGCGCGCTCATGCTGCCGAGAGTGACGATGAAGGGCAGGAGCCCGAGACCCGAGACCAACAGGCCGTTGACCGCGCCGACACACGCGCCGAGCGCCACGCCGGACGCTGCCGCCGAGAGCGGACCGCTGCCGCCGTCGAGCGCACGGGCCACCACGACGGTGGTGAGCGCGACGGTAGACCCCACGGACAGATCGATGCCTCCCTGGATCATCACCAGCGTCATGCCGATGGCGGCGATCGCCACGACCACCGTCTGCCGTGCCATCGTGAGCAGGTTGATCCTGCTCGAGAAGGTCTCCGGTGCGAGCACCGCGAACAACACGTACACGGCGATGACGGCGAGCAGCGGTCCGACCCATGGCGCGCGGAGAATGCGCTTCACGCTGCCCCCGCTGCTTCCCGCATCAAGTGCTGCTCATTGAGCTCGCTCACTCTGCACGGCTGGCCCGAGCCTGCCGCGATGGAGCACGGCGATGCGGTCACAGATCGAGAGTAGCTCGGGAAAATGGCTCGAGACGACCAGGATGGCTTTGCCGCGCTCGGCCAGCTCGTCGATGATTTGGTACACGTCACTGCGGCTCTTGACGTCGATGCCGCGGGTCGGCTCGTCGAGCAAGAGCACGTCGACGTCGTGATGCAGCAAACGTCCGAGCGCCACCTTCTGTTGATTGCCGCCGGACAGCTCACGCACGAGTTGATCGGGCCCCGAGGTGCGGATGCCGAGCCGCTCGATCAGAGATTGAGCTGCGAGCCGGCGGCGCGAGGGCAAGACCAACCCGGCGGGCCCGAGCCCGCTCGACCTCGAAAGGGTCAGGTTCTCCGCGACGGAGAGGGGCCCGGCCAGCCCTTCGCGTTTGCGATCTTCGCTCAGCAGGCCGACCCCCTGCGCGAGCCGGCGCGCGGGCGAGGCCGGTCCCACGTACGCGCCCACCGACACCTGCCCGCTCTTCACGCGGTCGAGGCCGAAGACCGCGCGCAACAACTCCGTGCGCCCCGAGCCGACCAACCCGGCGATCCCCAGCACCTCCCCGGCTCGGAGCTCGAAGCTGGCGGAAACCGGCAAGCGCACTCCCGCTAGCTCCTGCGCGCTCAGCACGACCCGTCCAGGTTTGCGAGGCTCACGGGCGGGGCGTTCGTCGACGCTGTGCCCGGTCATCAGCTCGACCAGGTGGCTTGCCGACGTGTCGACCATATCGCCGCCGCCCACGCTGCGTCCGTCACGCAGCACGCTGAAGCGATGGGCGAGCCGGCGCACTTCGTCGAGAAAGTGCGAGATGTAGAGCACCGCGATGCCGGTCTTTGCCAGACGCCGCACGACCTCGAACAACCGCTCGACATCCGGCGCCGACAGGCTGGCGGTCGGTTCATCCAGGATCAGCAAGCGGCAATCACTTGCTGCCAGTGCGCGTGCCACGGTGACGAGCTGCACGTCCGAAGGGCCGAGGTTTCGCAGCGCGGCCTCTGGCTCGAGGTCCGCGCCGATCAGCTCGAGGGCACGCCGCGCGAGCGCGCGCTGCCCGGCGCGGTCGACGATGCCGAAACGCAGGGGCTCGTGGCCGAGCAGCACGTTTTCGGCGACCGACAGCTCCCGGCATACCGCCGGCTCCTGGTGCACGATGGCGACCCCCGCGCGCCGAGCCTCTCGGGGTGAGCGTGGAGAGAAGACCTGACCGTCGAGCTTCACCTCGCCGCCGTCGCTGACGAACACTCCCGACACGATCTTGGTCAACGTGCTCTTGCCGGCGCCGTTCTCACCCAAGAGGGCGTGGATCTCGCCTGGGTTGAGCTCGAGGTCCACGCCGTCGAGGGCGCGCGTCGCCCCGAACGACTTCACGAGCCCGCGCGCCGAGAGCCGCGCGCCGCTCACTCGTTCAACCACTCTCCGAGCTCCGGCTTCAGCAGTCGCAACATGTCCGGCTCGTTCATGTTGACCTTGGTGATGAGCTTGCTGCCGGTGTCGATGCGGCGTTCGACCTTCTCGCCCTTGATGTGGCTGACCATGGTCTTGACCGCGAGGTACCCCATGTTGAAGGGATCCTGGAGCACCAGCCCCTCGATGGCGCCGCCCGCGACGCCCGCCACGAGTTTGTCCGAGGCGTCGAAGCCGACGAAGCGGAGCTTCCCGCTCAGATCGGCCTTCTCGATGGCGCGCAGCATGCCGAAGGTCGTGGACTCGTTGGGTGTGAACACCCCTGCAATCTTGCCGGCGGCGGCGCCCTGGGCGAGCAGCAAGCTCTCGCTGGCCTTGTGGGCGCTCTCGGTGGTCGCGCCGCCGTACTGGTTGTCCGACGCGATGGTCACGCCGGCCGCCTTCAGCGCCTCGATGCAGCCCTCTTCCCGGTGGTTCGTGCTGGCGGAGCCCTCCTGGTACCGGAGCACGATGGCCGCGCCCTTGTCCTTGATCTGTTTGGCCAGGTGCTCACAGCCGAGCTTGCCTGCAGCGCGGTTGTCGGTGGCGACGAAGCTCACGTGATCTTTGGACGCGAGATCCGAATCGAAGATGACGACGGGGATCTTGGCCTCGGTCGCCGACTTCACGCTCGAGACGAGGGCCTTGTCGTTGAGCGGTGCGAGTACGATGCCCGACACCGCCTGGGCGGTGAAGCTCTGGACCAGATCGATCTGTTGTTTGAGGTCGTCTTCCTTGAGCGGTCCCTTCCAGACGATCTCGACACCGAGCTCGCGCGATGCTTTCACGGCTCCTGCGTGCACGCTCTTCCAGAACTCGTGGGTGGTGCCCTTGGGGATCACGGCGATGCGCAGGGTCTTCTGCGCAGGCGCGGCGTCCGAGCCAGAAGCCGGGCTCGGCGCCTCGCGCTTGCAGCCGACGGCAGCCAGTCCGATCGCCAGTCCGAGTACCCCACCGAGCGCGTTTCGTAACATCGCCCGGGAGGGTATCCGTCTGGTTCCGTCGGGGAAAGTCGAAGCGAAAACGCTCTGACTGAGCGCGGTCATTCGGCTCGCCGCCAGCTACTTTCAGCTGGACGGCGAGCCGAATGACCGCGTGGGCCTTGTGCTTGCTGCGTCACTTCGGCTTGGTGCAGCCGTCGAATGCGGCCCGCTCCGCGGTGCAGTTGCCCGCCTTGAAGTCCGGCGTGCCCTTCCCGCCGCACTCCCAGGCCGAGTCCGGTAACGCGAGTACGCAGCCCATGAGTGCCTCCCATTCGGCTACGCACGCGTTGGCCGTGTAGAGACCCTCGCAGCCGGTCTTGATCTCGGTGGAGTTGTCCGTGCATCCGAGTTTCTTCGCTTGGGCGGCCAGCTTGGCGCCCGCATCGGTGCAGGTCTGGTGTGTGCCGCCGCCGCCGCCGCTGCCGCCGGTGCTGCTGCCACCCGTGCCCGAACCGGCTGCGCCGCCGCTGCCTGAGCCGGCTGCGCCACCACTGGCCGAGCCAGCCGCGCCGCCGGTGCCGCTGCCGCCGGTGCCGCTGCCGCCCGTGCCGCTACCGCCCGTGCCGGCACCACCGGATCCGCCCGTGCTGCTCCCGCCCGACCCGCCGCCATCGTCGCCGCCGCAGCCCGCGCCAAATGCGAGCGCCAGTGCGCCGCCGACCACCAACAAGTTCACACTATTCATGTAAAGCCAGCTCCTCTCGGATCCTCGACCGGCGAACATAGGCTGCTTCGCGCGTGCGCGTGCGAATACTTGGGGCGCGACCCATCAGGGGTGGTCAACCCACGCTCAGCGCACGACGAGGTCGGTCATCCAGGGCACATCGGGCGGCGTGTTGGCCTTGACTACCGCCGACCAGTCCTCGTCGGTGAGCCGCTCGAAGTTCGAGGTCAGGTGCTGGAAGTAACTGGAGACGAGCCCCGCGTAGGCACGTGGCCCGGTGCAGGTGTCCACCGTGACGACCATCAGCCGAGGCATGCCGGTTCCAACGTGCAGCACCTTGCCGACCATCCCGCCGGCTTCGTCCGTCGGCTGGGTGTGCACGTCCGCGATGGTCGGATCGAGCTTCAGGCCGCGGCTCGTGTCGAAGAACAGCTGTTTGTACCAACCAGAGCTGAAGCTCGGATCGCCACAACCCTCGCTCACCACCACCGCATCGTTGATGAACTCCATCTGCTCGGCGGAGTGCGGCGCGCCCGTCCGCTGGTTCTCGGCCATCTTGCCCAGGGTCGCCGCGACGAAGGCGAGGTTTTCGAAGTACGCCTGTGTGTCCTTGCCGAGCCAGGGCTGCTGGCTGAAGTCGAGTGTGGCGATCAGGCTGGCGCCCTTCGTTGCAAACGCGCCGAGCTTGACGAAAAACTCCGGGTACGGCTCGACGTAGGCGTCGGGGAACTCACACGAGGCGCCTCCGGTGTACGACTGCTTGGCGTAGAGAATGGTGTCGTGGCGTAGCTCCGCCCACGACGCGAGCTCGGTGTTGAGCAAGCGGCGACCCCAGGCCTCGGTCCCTGCCACCGCCGGCAAACCCACCGCCTTCGGGCTCTGGACCTGAGAGCTCGGCGCGAGCGTGCGCAGCATGCCGAGCCAGAGATTGTAGAGGTTTCCTTCCCAGTACTCTGCCGGGTGGGCGTCCGCGAGCACGCGCATCGACGCGAGGTCGGGCGCGTACTTCCACTTGTCGAGCTCCGGGCCCAAGAGCAGGCCGGCCTGATCGTTGCCGAAGGCCGCGAAGGCTGCGTCGAGCGGGTCTGGCAGCATGCGCATCTGTGTGCCGTGCTGCACCCGGTCATAGACCACGTTGCTGAACACGTGGCTGTCGAGCACGTAGCGCTGGCCAAACAGCAAGAACGAGCTCGACAGCGGGAGGGTTCCGCTGCCAAGGCCGTTGATCATGATGTGGCTGGAAATGCGCTGCGTACCGTAGCCACCGCTGACGACCGCCTGGGCAATGACCGCGTCCGTTGTCTGTGAGAGGTCCTTGGCGGCACTCAGGCCCAGGTCTCCGAGCAGTGCGTCGAGCTCCGGCACTACCATGCTGTCGTGCTCACCAACGAACGCGCCGATGGTGTCGTCGACGCGCTTCCAGTCCGAGAGCGCCGTCTCGGACATCAGCGCCCGAAGTGTGTAGGCGCCCTCCAGCTGGCGGCGGTGAAAGACCTGGCTGCCGTCTTCTTGGGTCTCGAGGATGCGGAAGTCGATGCGCCCGAGCCACATCATGGCGCGGAAATAGCGCTGCATCTCCGCGAGGTCGGTGTAGTGGCCACGCGGCTTGAACTGCGAGAAGTCCAGGATGCGCTTGGCGTCGAACAGCATGATGGCCTTTTCGCCCTGTGCCGCGACCGCGCTGGCGAGCAGTGACCCGACCTCCGCCTTGCTGGCACCGGCCACGGGCTCGACGACGTTACCGCCGAGCAGGCTCATCGCCACACACAGGTACAGGTCGGCGTCGGCGCGCGCTTGGGCACCAAGGGCGCTGCCTGCGCCTTGCTGAAGCTCGGCGCGCATGCTCCCCAGCAAGCGCGTGAGCGTCGGGATCAGCGCGTACATTTCCACCCGCATCAAGAGCGAGTCATAGGACTGGTGCACGGCGTACAAGATCGAGTCCGCCGACACGTAGACCGGCAGGTCTTCGAGGTAGATGCTCTGGTAGCCATAGACGAAGCTGGGAAACCGGCGGTTCTCGCTGATCACGAAGCCGCGCTTGCCCAGGGTGTTCTGCTCGGCGCTGGGGAGCGCGAGCGCCGACTTCTGGATCAGGTCGAGGCCCGCCGCCGTGAGCGGCGAGTAGTCGAGGGAGGTGCTGAAGGGCACCGCGTACTTCGTGGCGAACCCTTGGGCGTCCAGGTTCGCGACCGCCGCGAGCTCCGCGGTCAGCTTCTCGAGCTCCGCGGCATCCCCTGTCGCGAGCTGGGTGGTCACGGCTTTGCCCGGGGTGAGTGGTTGGCTGGGTGTGGGCCCGCCGGGAACATGGGTGATCGGCGTGTCCGACTCGTCCGGTGTGCCACAACCGGTGAGCACCCCCGCCAACACCACCGCGATGAGGGAAGCTGCATTCTTCAGGGATTTCATGGGGGCCCTCCGGGGTACGGACGCCGTTCTGCCTCGGGGCAAAATTGGCACACCACAGCTGTGCAGCGTGCGTGCCAGCCCGGAGGAGCTGGCGGCCCTACAACGCTCGCCCAGCTCAGCGCAGCTCTGGAGGGCGAAGCTCACCTCTCCCGATTCGAGCAGATCCTGCGTAGCGTGCCCCACTGAGGTCAGGCGGCGCGCGTCACAACCCGACGACGTACCCCAGCGACGGCTCGATCACCTGTCCGCTCGTCGGCAGCATCTGCATGAAGTTGACGTTGAGCTGGAGCCCGCTGTCGGCGCTGACCGCGTACACGATGCCGGCGTGGAGACCGATGAACGCCTTGCCGAGTTTCTTGTACGCATCGAGCTTCAGCGGCACCGGCGGCGCGTTCCCGCGTTTGCAGGCGTCGTAGTAGGCGCCGTCCTTGGCGATCGTTGCGCCCGGTTTGCTCGCCGGTCCGCCGGGGACGCCTGCACAATCGCCGATCTTCACCGGCAGCTTTGCGTCGACCTGTGCGGCGCCGCCCTGGGCTCCGACGTACGGGCGCAAGCCGGAATCCGCAAAGGGCTTGTCACCGAACCAGTAGGAACCGCGCAGCTCGGCGTGGAAGGGCAAGAACTTCGCGTCCTTCTTCTTGCCCGATGGCGGGCCGCCACCAAACGCGTAACCCACGCGCGCACCAACGCTGAGGTTCGGGGTGGCCAGCTGATCGAACGAGATCAACGCGCGCGCGGTCGCGGGGGCTATGCCGCTCTTGATCTCGTCCGCGTACGTGGGATGCGGGTCGAAGCGGTACTGCTCTTCGGTGTCCTGGTGGTAACAGGCAAAACCGTTGTTCAGCTGGCTCTCCTGCGAGCACACCTCCTTGCCACCGGTGAAGGCGAAATCGTAGGCGAAATGCAGGCCGAGCCAGCTCTCTTTGGCCGCGCCGTGTTTCTTCTTCGCCGCGGCGCATTTCCCTTCATTACAGCTGAGCCCGCCGTCGCAGTCGTCGCTCGACTCACAGTCCGCGGCCTCCGTCTCCTCGGATTGCGGACAGCGCCCGGGTGGAGCCTTGTCGGGGAACGACGGCGGCTCTTCTTCGGTTCGCTTGACGATGTCAATCTCGATGGGTTTGCTCTTCTTTGCGTAGCCGTCCACCGGGTCACCGTTGCCATCCACGCCGCGGACGTAGAAGCGCAAGGTGCCCTTCCGCTGCAGATCCTTGCAGGGGATCGTGGCCTGCAGAGCGCCACGCTTCTTCTTCATCTTGAGGGTCTTCCAGCCGCCCCCTCCGAATTTGTAACGCAGATCGATCTTCTTGGCGCCCTCGCCGCCGCGGCAGGCGATCGGGATCGGGCGCCGGGTCTGGACCTCGGTCACCTTGAGTGAGCAGTCCATCGAGCCCCCGGTGCTCTCGGGCTCCTCGAGATCGACGCTGTCGGTTTCGCTCGGTGAGCTGACACCGCTCGGGCGAGTGCGCTTGATGGCGTTGAAGGTCTTCTTGGTCTGCGGCGTGGCCAGCGCGGCGTCCAGCTCCACTCCGGCATCGGAGGCGATGGCGTTGACAAAGGCTTCACGCGCGCCCTTCTGATCGTTCTTGCCGCTACCGCGCACGATGCCGATGTACATCCACGCCTTCGCGGTCACCGCGGGGCTGCACTGCCCACCGCAGGTCTTGATCGCGCCGAGCAGGACCTTCTCGGCCCGATTGAAGTTGGTGGTGACGTAGTGCTCGTTGATCGCCTCGTCGATCTGCTTCTTGGCGGCCACGTCACGGGACTTGGCCGCTGCCGCCGAGCCGCCGACCAGGGCGACGAGCAGCGCAATCAGGAGGGCGATCTTCGCTCGGAAGGGCACGTGAAAGTCTCGTAGCATGATGGCCCGGCGCGCTCGAACGCCTCGCACTCCCGCCGCCGCGTCAGGGCGTGATTTTGGCTTGCCCCTCGATCACACCCCAGCCCGGGCCGGGGTTCATTTTCACTCGGTATTCCCCCGGGGCGAGGCCCTCCAGCGTCGTCTCCAGCGTGCGGGGTGAGGCACAGGCGACGCGCAGCGAGCCCTTGTAGACGTCGATCGCATCTACGCTGATGACCTTGCCCCGCACGTTCGTTCGGTACTCGTAGACCGCGTCGCAGGGCAGCGCCTCGCGGTAGCGGACCACCAGCTTGCGTTTGCCCGGCACGAGCTCGAGCCCCTTCTTGTCGGGTTCTTCCGCGGGCTGGGTCGGTGAAGGAGCGGCGGTCGCGGGTGGGGGAGCCACATTCTCTGGCGGAGCGACTGACGTGGTCGTACGCGGGCCCTCCGGCTCCGCCAAGGGCGGCGTCGGCGGCGTTGGACGTGTTGAATCGCAGCCGCTGACCCAGAGCACGAGCGCGACCGCGGCGACCGGAGTGGACCTCGAACCCCGCATGCGAAGGCAAGGTACCACGCCGGTTTGGAGCGCTGCGCTATTCGGGGAAGAGCTCCCAGTCCCCGATTGCCCGGCGGCGTCGGGCCTTGGCCACCATGAACGCATCGAGGGCGACGATGGCCGACACGATGTACCCCACGCCGCAGGACGCGATGACCAGGGCCATGATCACCAGGCCCTTGGCGACCTGACCCAGCACGACGTGGCCGAGTCCCGGGGCCAGCACGCTGAGCACGATCGCGAAGAAATCCGTGGCGTCGAGTTCACCGGGTGCGTGCGAGGGGAGCGAGTTCATCAGAGGGTCCGTTGCCTTTCGCCAGACGGCCCCGATGGCCGCCGTCGGGGATCGTTCGCGGCCCCGGCGCCATTTATTTCGCGGGCGGCGGCCCGCCTTCGGCCTTGCCCCCCCGACCGACGCCGCGGAATTCCGGCCCCAGCCGAAATCCCGGTGAAAAACCCGAGATCAGGGGCTGACGGCTCAATGGACCCGAGAGTACCCTCCGCGCCCGCGTCGACCACGGCCCACCGAGAGAGGTGAAACCCCGGGTCGGCGCCCTGGTCATGGACCCCATCGCATTCGGCATCGTCGCGGCTTGCCTGCTCTCGTCGGCGCTGTTCGTGGTCCTCAGCAAGAACCTCGTTCACGCCGTGCTCTGGCTGGCGGTCACGTTGGCCACGACGGCTGCGCTCTTCGTGCTGCTCCAGGCACCGTTCCTCGCCGGCATCCAGATCCTGCTCTACACGGGCGGAGTCATCACCCTGATGCTCTTCGGCGTCATGCTCACACGCCGCCACGAGCGTTTGATGATCGAGAACGAGAGCACCGGGAGCCGGCGTGTGCCGGGCGTGCTCGCGGGCTCGGTTCTGTTCGGGGTCGTTGCCGCCGCCATCTACCGGACTCCGGGGCTGCCCACCGGCCCGGGGCGCATGGTCGCGACCCAGGAGATCGGCCACGCCTTCCTGACCGAGCACCTCCTGGCGTTCGAGGTGCTGAGCATCCTGCTGCTCATTGCGATGATCGGCGCCATCGTGCTGGCCCGGAAAGCCGACTTCGGCGCGGAGACGGAGCGCGTCATGCCCGTCCGCGGGAGGAAGGCGACCTGATGCCGCTCCAGCCTGTCCTCTTGCTCAGCGCGGCGCTGTTCTCCGTTGGTATCTACGGCGTCATCTCGCGTCGCAACGTGATCGGCATCTTGCTCAGCGTCGAGCTGATGATGAACGCCGTGAACATCAACTTCGTGGCGTTCTCGCACTATCATCAGAGCTCCGTCGGCCAGGTTTTTGCGGTCTTTGCCATCGCGCTCACCGTGGCAGAGGTGGTGGTGGGCCTCGCGCTGGTGATCCTGCTCTACCGGTCCCAGAAAGACGTGCTGGTCGACGGCGCTCGGGCGTTGAAAGGGTGAGCCTCGGCATGCTGTTCGGACTTTCACCCGTCGCCTGGGCGCTCGTCGCGCTCTTCGCCCCGCTCGCGGCGGCGTTTGTCATTGCAGTGGCCGTCCCGCTGCGCAAGGCCGGCAAACCGGCGGCGTATCTGGCCATCCTCGCCGCCGCCCTGTCGCTGGTCGGCGCCGTGTTCTTGATGCTGCGGCAGCTGCGCGCGCCGTCCGACATCTTGATCCAGACGGTGCGTTGGTTGCCCTCGAGCGGTCAGACCATCGCCGACATCGGTGTGCGCATCGACGGCATCAGCGTGCCGATGCTGGTCGTCGTGACGACCGTGGCGACCTCGGTGCAGGTCTTCTCCCTCGGCTACATGGCGGACGAGCCACCCGCCGCGTTTGGTCGCTACTTCGGCTACCACTCGCTGTTCATCTTCAGCATGAACACGCTGGTCCTCGCGCCGAACGTGCTCCAGTTGTTCGCTGGCTGGGAGCTGGTCGGCCTCACCAGTTATTTGCTGATCGGTTTCTACTGGCAGAAACCCAGCGCCGCGCGCGCGGCCGTCAAAGCCTTCTGGACCACCAAGCTCGCCGACATGGGCTTCGTGGCTGGTGTGGTGCTGTTGTTCGTCTCGACGGGTGGGTTCGGCTGGACGGCTCCCACGGATCCGACGCTTCACATGTGGATCGGGTTCGGGCTGTTCTTGGCGGTGATGGGTAAGAGCGCGCAGTTCCCGCTGCACATCTGGCTGCCGGACGCGATGGAAGGCCCGACGCCGGTCTCCGCGCTGCTGCACGCCGCCACCATGGTGGCCGCCGGCGTCTACCTGATCGTGCGCGCCAATCCGCTGTTCCAGGCGCTGCCGGTGCGTGAGCTGATGACCTGGCTCGGGGCGTTCACGGCGCTCTTTGCCGCGATCATCGCCGTCGTGCAGACCGACATCAAGAAGGTGCTCGCCTACTCGACCTGCTCCCAGCTCGGGTACATGGTGAGCGCGCTGGGCGCGGGCTCGTTGATGGGCGGATATTTCCACCTCACGACCCACGCCGCGTTCAAGGCGCTGCTCTTCCTCGGTGCCGGCAGTGTGATCCACGCGGTGCACTCCAACGAGCTCGCGGACATGGGCTATCTGTGGCCCAAGATGAAGGTCACGGCGGTGACGTTCATCTTCGGTGCGCTGGCGCTGGCGGGAGTGCCGGGCCTGGCCGGCTTCTTCAGCAAAGATCTGATCCTCGAGGCGCTGTACGAGCACCACGCCTACGGGCCGCTCGGCATGCTGATGATCGCGGCCTTCTTGACCGCCTTCTACATGGGGCGCGTGGTTTTCCTGGCCTTCTTCGGCAAGGCCACCAAGAAGACCCAGGCCGCCCACGAGAGCGGGCCCAGTATGCTCGCGCCTCTGGTGCTGCTCGCCGTCCTGTCCGTTGGCCTGGGGTACTTCGGCAAGCGCTTCGCCGGTCTCTACGGCGTCGAATATCACTTCCACCTGGGCGCCGTCGGCGGGGCCGCCTCCGTGCTCGGCCTGGCAGGCCTCGTGCTTGCGTACGCCGTCTACGGTGCGCGTTGGTTGCCGGAGTCGAGCTTCGCTTTCCTCGCGCCGGTTGCTCAGGTTGCCCGCTCCGGAGCGGTCGACAAACTGTACCTGTTTGCCTTCCACAAGCTCGCGCTCGGCCTCGCCAACATCGTCGGTTGGTTCGACCGCTACGTCGTCGACGGCGTGATGAACTTTCTGGCCTGGGCCACCATCATGGGCGGACGCCGGGCCCGCAAGCTGCAGACCGGTAACGCGGCAGACTACGTGTACGCCGTGATCGCCGGTGCCGTCGTGCTCGCGACCTGGGGGATCCTCCGATGATGGGCCTGCCGTTGCTCAGCCTGATCATCGCGGCGCCGTTCGTCGCGGCGGTGGTGCTGTTCCTCGTGCCGGACACCCAGCGGCAGCTGGTGCGCCTGGTGTCCCTCGCGGGTGCGCTCGTGTCGCTCGTCGGCAGCGTGCAGGTCGCGCGGCTGTACGACCTCGACAAGGGTGGACTGCAGCTGGCGGAGAGTTACCCGCTCGTGCCGTCGCTCGGCATCCGGATCTCACTCGCCGTCGATGGCTGGGGGGTGTCGCTGCTCTTGCTCACCGGCATCATCATCACCGCCGGAGTGCTCGCCAGCTGGACGCTGAAGGAGCGCGGCAAAGAGTTCTTCGTCTTTCTGCTGGTGCTGGTCGCTGGTGTGTTCGGTGTGTTCGTGTCGCAGGACCTGTTCGTGTTCTTCCTGTTCTACGAGATCGCCGTGCTGCCGATGTACCTCTTGATCGGCATCTGGGGCTCGAGCCACGCGGTGACCGAGGCCGGTCCCTTCAAGTTCGTGTGGAGGCTGCTCGACATCGGCGGGCGCGAATACGCGGCGATGAAGCTGACGCTGATGCTGCTGGTCGGCTCCGCCTTCATCCTGGTCGCCATCATCGCGATGTACCTGGCCGCCGGCGCGCGCACCTTCGACATGGCGGTGCTCGGCGACCATCCGTACAGCAGGGATCTACAGCTCTGGGCGTTCCCCTTCCTGTGGCTTGGCTTCGGCTCGCTCGGCGGCGTGTTTCCATTCCACACCTGGTCGCCCGACGGTCACGCCTCTGCGCCGACCGCCGTGTCCATGCTGCACGCCGGTGTGCTGATGAAGCTCGGCGCCTTCGGGGTGATGCGGGTGGGCATGATGATGCTGCCCGAGGGCGCTCAGGTCTGGGCTCCCTGGGTCGGCGGCATCGCGGTCATCAACGTGGTCTACGGCGCCCTCAGCGCGATGAGCCAGAAGGACCTCAAGTACATCATCGCCTACTCGTCGGTGAGCCACATGGGTGTGGTCATGCTGGGCGCGGCCACGCTGACACCGAACGGCTGGAACGGCGCCATCTACCAGATGTTCGCCCACGGCATCATGACGGGCATGTTCTTCGCGCTCGTCGGCCTGGTCTACGAGCGCGCGCACTCTCGCCACGTTCCCGGCATGGGCGGCTTCGCCAAATCGATGCCGGCGGTCGCGGTGTTCTTCACGCTGGCGGGGCTCTCGTCCCTCGGTCTGCCCGGCACGGCAGGATTTGTCTCGGAGCTCCTGGTCTTCCTGGGCGCCTGGCAGAGCGCTCACTGGTGGTGGGCGATCCCCGGCATCCTCGGCGCGTTCATCACCGCGGTCTACGTGCTCCGAGCGGTGCGCCAGATCTTCTGGGGCCCGGGACCGAGTGACAAGTTCCACGAGCTGAGCGACGCCACCGGCACCGAGTGGGCCGCGCCCATCATTCTCGGCGTCTGTATCATCGTGTTCGGCTGTTACCCGGTCATCGTGCTCGACTTCATCGACAAGGCGACGCCGGGGTACCTGGCTCGAGCGCAGGGCAAACACCGAAGGGGCACGAGCGCCGCCCTCGAGGCGCCGGCGAAGATCTTCACCAGCACGGCCGCCGGAGGTGAACGATGAACGTCTCCGTCATCGACCTGCTTCCACTCAGCCTCGACCTCGCGTTGTGCGCTGGCATCTTGCTGACGTTCCTGGCGGACCTGTTCTCCGGCGAAAAACCCAACCGGGCGATCGGCGTGATTCCGGCTGCCACCTTCGCCGGAGCGCTGTTCGCTTCGTTCCAGATGGACCTCTCCGGCAGTGCGTTCGGCGGGGCCTACATCGGGGACCACTGGTCGCTGTTCTTCAAGCGTGCGTTCCTGGCTGCGGGGCTGCTCGCCACGCTCGGCAGTCTGGATCACGTCGCCAAGCGCCAGCCGCACCGACAGGGTGAATACTACCTGCTGCTCATGTGCAGCGTGCTCGGCATGACCCTCTTGCCGGGCGCTCGGGATCTCGTGCTCTTGATCGTGGCCTTCGAGCTGATGGGGTTGCCGCTGTTCGTGCTGGCCGCCTTCGCCAAGACCGACGACCCGAGGGGTGTCGGGAAAGACGGTCCCGAAGCCGGGCTCAAGCTGTACCTGGTCGGCGCGGTCAGCGCGGCGATCACGTTCTTCGGGCTGTCGTTCGTCTACGGCATGAGCGGCTCGACGCGCATCGACGTCATCGCCCACACGACCATGACGCCGCTGTTCGTGGTGGGCGTGATGCTGGTGCTGGCCGGCATGGCCTTCAAGATTGGCGTCGTGCCCTTCCACATGTGGGTGCCGGACACCTACCAGGGCGCGCCCACACCGTTCGTGGCGTTTCTGTCCGTGGCGCCGAAGCTGGCGGGTTTTGCCGCCCTCGCCACGCTCTTCCACCATGGTTTTGCCCAGGCAGAGAGCGAATGGCAGCCCGTGATGTTGGCGCTGTCTCTGGTCAGCATGATCTTGGGCAACTTGCTGGCGGTGGTGCAGACCGACGTGAAGCGTCTGCTGGCGTACTCGGGCATCGGTCACATCGGTTACATGCTGATGGCGTTCGTCTCCGGCACCGCGGGCACGACGATGCTGCTCTTTTACTTCGTGGCGTACCTGGTCACGAACATCGGAGCGTTCCAGATCGTCGAGGTCGTCGAGCGCGAGACTGGCGACTCGTCGCTCTCGGCGTTCGAGGGCATGTGGAAACGCTCCCCGACCCTCGCGTTCGCAATGCTGGTGTTCCTGCTTTCCCTGGCGGGGATCCCGTTCGTGGTCGGGTTCTGGGCCAAGCTCAACGTGTTCATCGCCGCGTGGCAGAGTGGGTTCTACGCGCTCGTGATCCTCGGCGCGGTGCTCGCGGTGGTCGGGCTCTTTTATTACATGCAGATCGCCCGCGCGATGTACATGAAACCCCCGAAGCACGACGTGGAGCTGCGGGCGGCGCCGGGCTTGGCGATCTCGCTGGCGCTGTGCCTGGTGGGGGTCGTTGCCTTCGGCGCCTGGCCCCGCATCGTGCTCGACGACGCGGCTCGGGCGACGCAGCCGTTCGTGACGGCGCGGCAAGCTTCGCTGCCTTGAGCCTCAGCGCGAGCGCCCACCCGGCCTTTCCGGGGTCAATTGAGCCCGATTCTTGGCCGCTTGCTGGGATTTCTGGCTTAGCTCGGCGCGTGAAGCTCTGCGGGTCTTGTGCTCGTCCCACGGCGCGGCTGCGTCGGGCGCGCTGCCCTGCCTGTTGTCGACGTCTGGAGCGGGGACACAGTCTGGCGGGACCCTGCGCAGTGTGCGGGATCGCAGATCTTCGTGTGCTCCGGCGCCACGAGCTCAAGAACGGCTTCGTCGTTCTGTGTGCGAACCACGCGGCAATGGCTGGGCGTCGCCCGCTGACTCTGACCGAGCTGCGTGGTGAGTGCTGCCCGCTGGGCGATCGCCGTGGAGGCGAAGAGCGGCGTCAGAGCGCGCGTCGGGATGCGGAGCCGCGACCCAGGCTCGGCCGGGCGTTGCTCTCCGAGCGGCGCGCCAGTTAACGCACGAACAGCATTCCGGGTTTGCCGTCCAGGAAGGCGTTGGCCTGGCAGCTCGCGGTCATGGCCATGTTCCAGCCGTCGGGATAGAGACCGAAGTTCACGAACTCCGGGTGGTCGCGGAAGAAGAACTGATCGCCCGCGTCGGTGAACCCTGCGAAGGCGAGCATGTTGACTCCGCCGCTTGGTTTGCAGCTCCCCACCACTGTGGTTGCAGTTGGGTTGACGGCGTAGGCAAGGTTCGCGAAAGTCTTCAAATAGTTCGCGGCGACTTGCATCACGAACCCCTGAACGATGCCAAAGTCAGCATCACGCTCGGCAATCAGCACTTCGGAAAACAGGACCCGGTGTGCGTCCAGGTCCAAGGAGTAAGGTGTGTTCGGCTGGTCGAGGGAGCCCGCCCCGCGCTTCCACCCGAACCCCGTGCCCGACACGCCGCCCCCGGCCGAGCGCGCGATGAGTGTCCAACCGCCGCCATCGACGGTCATCTCGCAGTAGGCCTCGAACGGCGCGGTGCCGAGCGGCGTCAGCAGCTGTTTGCCGCTGGTCTTGATCCCCTTGGCGCGCCAGAGCTTGCAGCTCGCGGCGGTGGTGCCTCCGGCCGTTCCGCCGCCGCCCGCGGCGCCCGCTGCGCCGCCTGCTCCCCCTGTGTCGGTCGCCCCGGTGCCGCCCGCGCCGCTCGCGCCGCCCGAATTGTTTCCGCCCGCGCCGCTCGCGCCGCCGGTCGCTTCCGCCTCGAAGCTGTTGCCTGAACATGCGGCAATGACGAGACAGGTCGAGAACCAGAGCAAGCGACCGAGCATTATCTCAAAGCGAAGCAGGCCCGGCCGGCTCCGTCAATGACAGCCTCCTCGAACGAGCGGTCAGGCCTTGGTGGTGCGGGCCATCAGCACCCAGCGTGCGAAGTTTTTTCGCGTCGAGCCTCGAACGTCGGAGACCTCGGCTGAGTCAAGCGCCCCATGGGCGTCGCGGCGGTCACTGGAAGAGCTCCCCGAGATCCACGAGCACGTCCGGGAACGCCGCCGGCGCGAGCTGCGCGGTCGCCGGCACGAGCCGGTGCTTCGTGTAGCTCCCGGCGACCGGTGCTTCGAATACCTCGACCTGCTTGCCGACGACGTCCACCACCCAGTACTCCGGGACACCCGAGAGTGCATAGACTCGCGCCTTGACCCGGCGGTCGTAGGCGAGCGACGACTCCGCGACCTCAACCAAGAGGAAGGCCTGGTCTGGATGCCGGTCGGACCAGCGTCGCGGCGCTACCAGCGCGAGATCGGGCTGCGGCTGTGAGTCGTCGCCGGCGGCAAACGGCAGCTGGACGCGCACCACCGCCCGGTCCCCGACGCCCAGCACCAAGATGCGGGTGAGCACGGAGATCTCGTCCGAGTGCGGCGGCCCCACCGGGCTCATCTCGACGACCACTCCCGCGATGAGCTCGACGCGCTCGTCCCGGAAGAAGCCTTGTTCGCCCATGCGCTGGAACTCGTCCCGGCTGAGGCGCCGTGGCGAAGCGTGGTCGAGCAGCTCTTCGACGCGCATTTCTGCTGCAAACGTATCATGCGTCACCCAGTCGGTCATCTCGCTCCTCGATTCGCGCCAACACTTCGCCGGCACACACCCTGCTTCGAAAGCGTACGATCTCCGCGCCTGGCGGCAGCGCGTCGTCGCGGCATCCGCGCCGTTCGTCGACGCACAAGAGCAGCGAGCCGAGCTGCGCTTCGCGCAATCGTGCGAGCTTGTCCGCGAGGTAGCGCTCGGTCCAGAACCCCACGATCTCCACGAGCACGCGCCGCGCGTCCCGCCGGTGCACCAAGGCGAAGTCGGGGAAGAGTACGCGCCCGCCGCTGAGGGGCACCGGCTCCGGCTCGCGCACCAGGTCCCACTCGGAGCCGAGCCGAGCGAAGTCCCTTGCGAAGCGCGCCTCGACGGCGCTGTCGAACCGCTCGAGCTCGCGTCCCGCCGGAATCGGCGCCGTGTTGTCCAGGCGGTAGGTCACGAGCCCGGCTCCCGGCGCGAGCGAGACCTTCGCCTCGAGCTCGAAGCGCTCGCACCACATCGCCCGCGGCACCAGCGACGCCAGTCGCTTGCCATAGATCAGCGTGTGGCGGAAGAGCGCGAACGGCCCGGAGACGTCCAGCACGATGCCGCCGCCTGCGCTGGCTTCCGCCGTGCAGATCAGGCCGACCAGCTGCGCGTGCCGCACCAGCGCTCGCGTATTGCCGAACGCCTTCACACGCAGCGACCGCGCGCGCCCGAGCAGCGCCGAGGCCAGGGCCAGGTTCGTGTTCTGTGCGAGCGCAACCGTTGAGAGCTCCGCGGGCACTGGCCCGACGCGCTCGCTCGAGCGCAGATCCCCGAACAACTGCTCCTCCAGCGCCTCGGGCTCGAGCTCGAGCTCCCGCGCGACGAGCGCCATTACCTCCGCGCGGTCCGGCACCTCCGCCGCGCGACCAAACACGGCGCGCCGCACGGCCTCGGGAGCCACCGGCCTGCAAGGCTTCGAACGCGTTGCGCGGTCGAGCACGTGGCGCGCCATCCGCAGGGGTGCCTTGGGCGCGCGCACCACCAGCGGCTCCCCCAGGCGCTCGCCGAGCGCGCTCCGCGGCCTGCCTTCGAAGGCTGCATAGACGTCGAGCAGGGCTCGCAGCCACGGCTCGTCCCGCGGCCCTAGATAGCGCGGCACGACCAGGGCCCCATCGAGACCGACGCTAGCGGACAGCAGCGCTCGCGGCAGCAAGGCCCCGCCTCCTCTCCCGCGACTGCGCCACCTCTCGAGTGCCGGCGCTGACCAGCTCGTAGACCGTGGCGCGCTTGCCGGGTCTGGGCCTGAGCAGGCGGCCGATGCGCTGCACGTGCTCTCGCTCGCCAAGCGTACCACCGACGATCACCGCCACGTCGGCGTCCGGCACGTCGATGCCCTCGTTCAGCACTCGCGACGAGACCAGCGCGCGCAGCGAACCTTCCTGGAAGGCCGACAGCGCGCGGGCGCGTTCCTTGCGCCGGATCTCGCAGGTGATGGGCGTGATCAGCTCGCACCGGGCAATGGTGTAGGCCGCGTGGTTGTCGGCGGTGAAGACCAGCACTTTCGAGCTCCGGTGGCGCTGCAGGATCTCGTGGACCGCCGCGAGCTTCTTCCGCGTCAAGCTCAGGAGGCGCCGGCTACGCCTCCAGGCCGCGAGCGCCGCACGGCCTTCAGCCGACTGCATCGCCACGCTGGTGAAGTCCTGCCAGGCTGCGTTCGGGTTCTGTCGCGCGAACGGCTTGAACACCGTCACGAAGCGCCCGTGGTCCTCCTGGTACCGGCGCCTCTCATCGGCATCGAGCGCCAGGCGCAGCTCGATCAGATCGAAGTCGGCCAGGTACGTCCCCGTCAGATCTGCGACACCGAGCTCGTACACCACCGGTCCGATGAGCCCATCGAGGCGCGCCAGTGCGACCGGATCGGGCGGTGTGGCGGTGAGCCCCAGCCGGTGCTGGGCCACGCACATCTCCAGGAGCTCGTCGCGCTGGCCGAGCCCGAAGTGATGCACCTCATCGACGATCAAGACGTCGAAGCGCGAGCCGAGCTCCGGCATGAGGCGGTAGGCGCTCTCGAACGTCGCGACGGTCACGGTGCCGTTCCTCCGCTCGCCGTCGCCCCAGATCCCGACGGGCTCCGGGCACACCCGGCCGAGCTCAGCGTGCCACTGCGCGAGCAGCGCGCGGGTTGGCACCACGACCAGCGCCGGCAGCCGAAGTTCCGCCAGGGCCGCGACGGCCACGCGGGTCTTGCCCGCCCCCGTCGGCAAGACCACCAGCCCGCGGCGCTCCGCCAGCGTCCACGCCAGGAGCGCGCCCTTCTGGTACGGCCGGAGCGTGGGCTCCGTCCACGGCGCCGATAGTGCCGATGGCACCGGACGCACGGTGTCTTCGAGCGGCAGCCTCTTTGCTCGCAACGTGTGAGTGAGCTCGGCGTGAAAGTGCGCCGGGGCTCGCCACAGCGCCACGCGCGGATCCCACATGACCCCTGGCGCAAACCCGAGATCGAGCTCCGGCGGCTCGGAGATGACCAGCGTGCCGTGTTCGAACGAAAGGCGCATGGCCCGCGTGGTGCACGGGCCATACCAGCGCATGTTGCGCGAAGAATCGGGGCCACCAGGGGTGGCGAAGTGGCGAAGTGCGGCGAACCTCCGCCACTACTGGCGAAGGATTCAGGCGACCTCGCGGCGCGACGCGGGCCAAGCCGCACTGCCAGCCGACCGGCTGCGCTGGACCCGCCCAGTCGACTGTTGTTTTCGTGCGCTCTCGCAGCGCGACCGCGGTCGAACGGCCGGCGAGAAGGCGCCATCGCGCAGGGCTCGATGGACACAGAAGAGGGCGCCAAGAACGCGCGGCGACGGTGTAGGCTTCGGTCCATGAGCAGCTTCGGGCGTAAGATCAAGCGCAGCGCCGGTCGTCACCATGCGGGATCCGGGAGCATCGATGCACGCCTGGCCACGCTCGAGCAGCTCACCATTGACAGCCGGGACCTGAGCGTACCGGTGACGTATTTCCACGACGAGCTCGCCAGCCTCGACGACCTCGGGCGAGCGAGCCGCAGCGCAAACTCGGAGCTCTTGTCCCGAATCGTCGAGGCCACGCTGAAGCGCACGCTGCCGGGTTTCGAGATCGCCGAGTCGGCGTTCTTCCAAATCGAGGCCCTTCGATTTTGGCACGGCTTCGCGAGCGGTGCGAAGGGAGAATTTGCTGCCTTCTTCTATTTCGAAGGCATCGGTGTAGGTGTCGCACACGTCGTCGAGAAAGCGATCGGGGGCACGAGTCACTTCGTCCGCTTCACGGGCGTTCCGCTCAGCGCGCCGGTGCTGCCTGGGCCGGTTCAGCGCGGGCAAGGCTGACACGAACCCCTGGAGTCTCACGACCAGCCGTGGTGATCCTCGAGCGCTTCTACCCGCTCGCGCGATTTCGCAGAAGACGCTGTACGCACTGGAGGAGCTGCTCGCCCGGTGAGCGCGCGAGCCTCCGGTTCATCAGAGGCGTTTCAGCCAAGGGCTCGAGCAGCGCTCGCGCCGAGCTCAGGCCTTGGTGGCGCGCGCCGTCAGCACCCAGCCGAAGGCGATCGTCTCGAGCCTCTCGCGGCGTGCATCGACCTTGTGGAGCAGCGCGCGAAGTTTCTTCGCGTCGAGCTTGGAGGGGTGCAGCGCCTTGCGGCTGAACCCCTGCACCCGCGCAATGGCTTCCAGCGCCGTGAGCTCGATGACCACCAGCGAGCGCGAGGCGTAGTTCGGCGTGGTCAAGAACACGAGGCCGCCCGGGCGGACCACTCGAAACGCTTCGCGCAGCCAGGGCTCGGGCTCCGGCAGGTGTTCGATCACGTCCATCGAGACCAGGCCGTCGAAGTGCCCGTCGGGATACGGTAGGGGCTCACCGGGAACGAGCACGTCGGTATGCGCGATGCGCGCGCCGTGGATCTTCTGCGCGAGCTCCATGGCCCGGGGATCGATGTCCGCCAAGGTGAGCTCTTTGCCCGCCGCGTCGATCGAGTCGAGCTCGAAAAACGGACCCGAACCCAGATTCAAGATGCGCGGCCCCGGCACTTCGTAGTCGAGCGCGTTGATGATCGGCCCGTGGTAGAGCCGCCAGGGAAACCTCAGCTTGAGCCGATGGTTGCTGAAATAGTCGACGGCTTCGGCCATTTCCTCACTCCGGCCGCGAGCACACCATCAGGAACTCCGCGGTCGGTGCTGGGTCGCTGCCGGCCGCGAGCGCGGCGCGCACGGCGCCAAACGCAGGGCGCGCGGCGAGCTTGCGCAAGCGCGGAAAATTGGTCCAGCGCGTGGTCATCTTCTTGTTCACGAACCCGAGCAGGGACGGCACGAGCAGGAGCTCGAAGGCGACGGTGGTCGCGGTGCTGAGCACGGGCTCGGCGCGCTCGACGCGCAAGCCCGCCTTCTCCATGCAGGCGCGCCAGCCCGCTTCGTCGTAGAGGTGATGGTGTTTGAACGTGTGATCGACCGCGTCCTGGAGGGCTTGTCCCGCCGACTCGAGTCCCAGCGCCTTCAAGAGCCGCACGCTCAGGAACCAGGACGCCCAGTCGCGATTCGGCACGAACATGTAGGCGCGCCCCCCTGGTTTCAGGCTGCCGCGAATGGTGCGGAGAGCCGCGTCGAGGTCGGGGATGTGCTCGAGGGAACAGTTGGCGACGCAGGTCGAGAAGAACCCTTCGGGTAGCTTGGCGCGGGTGATGTCGCCGAGGATCACCTGGGCGTAGGCGCGGCTCGACAGCGCCCAGGCGCCCTCCTTGGCGTCGATGTCGATCCCCCAGATCTCGGTGTTGCCGAAGGCGACCGTGGCAAACAGACCGTCCCCGCAGCCCACGTCCAAGATCGGACCCGGGCAGTCGAAGCGACGGAGCTCCGTGAGGCGCGCGCACTCCTTCACGCACAGCGCCGCGGGCGCGTAGGGGAAGTAACGCTCGAAGTCCTCGAAGCCGACCTCTTCCTTGGGCATGGGGGCGCGTACTCTAGATCATTTTTGCGCCGCGATTGCCCCGAGAAAAGCCCTCAGCAGGCGCTGGTGAGCAAGAACACGCCGAAGCGCTTGCCGGGCTGTTCCGCCGGGGTGATGGCGCCCGGAAGGCCGATGGGTTGAGCCACGCTGGGCGCGGCCATCGGCACACTGAGGGGTTTGCCGTCGAAGGTGCCCGAGAGCACGGGCGCTCCGAACACGTCCTGGACGCTGCGAAGCTCGTACTTCGCTCCGGGGGCGACCACCGCGCTCACGTCGACCGAGACGCTGTCCGCGTTCTCCCAGTTGTAGACGATGACGTGAGCGCGCCCTTTCTCCCAGGGGTTGGGCCGCACCGCGATCTTGTTCGTGCCGGGCACTGCGCTCTGGAAGGTGTTGTTCGGGTAGCTCGCCGTCGTCACGCCGTTGACCGCGCCGATGAAGGTATTGCCGCTCATGTCGACGGTCTTCCACGATGGCTGGAACGTGGTGTCGCCGACCAGGTAGTTGTCGAGCAGCTTCGCGTCTTCGTTGGGCGCCTTCCAGCCGAGGCGCAGGTCGCGCTCGCCCGGGCTCTCGGCCCAGCCGAAATTCTCTTTCAGCTCGACCCGCGCCACCGGGTGCGTCCCGTTGTGACCGACCATGCAACCGTCGTAGTACTTGCTGGTCGCGGCGCCGGGGCTCTCGGGCACGGCCGAAGCCGCACCGTTGCCGAACCAGACGTTGCCGCGGATCTCGTAACCTTCCGCGAAGTACTTGTCGGTGTCGGAGTAGGCGTGCACACCAAACCCGAAGGCGTTGAACACGACGTTGTCGAAGATGTGTTTGGTGCCGTCGCGGTTCTGCAAATACAGGTGATGGCCGTGGGAGCGATCCACGTCGTCCCAGCCGTTGTTGTAGAGGATGCACCCCGCGACCTCGAGCTCCAGGGCGTACTCGGGGTTCGTTGCGCCGGCGCTGTTGCAGATCACCCCCGTGCCGGTGTCGTGCACGACCAGGTTCACGAGCTTGGCATTCTGCGCTTCGACGTAGATGCCGCTGGGGCGCGTCGTCTTGCGATCGGGGGCGGTGTTCGTGACCTCGAGATCGCGGATGACCACCCACTGTTTGTAGACTTGCAGTGTCGGTTCGGTGGAGCTCGCCCCGTCGAGCGTGGCCCACTCGCCGGGCGCGCTCCGCAGGGTGATCGGCGCGCCGCTCTGGCCCGCGAGCTTGCTCACGAAGCCGCCTTGGTAGACGCCGCCGTGCACGAGCACCGTGTCGCCGGGTTTCACAGCGGCGGGTCCGAGCAATGCGGTCGGCAGATCCCAGGGTTTCGCCGCGCTGCCGTCTCCACTCGCGGTCCCGCTGAGCGCGGCGTGGAACACGTTGCCACTCGGGCTTCCACCGGTGCCCGCGCAGGTGGGAATGGTCGTGCCGCCACTTCCTCCCGCGCCCGCGCCTCCGGCTGCGCCGCCGCTGCCGCCGGTCGAGGTGGTCCCAGCGTTGCCTCCGCTGTTCGCGGTGCCGCCGCTGCCGGGCTTGCCTCCGGTCGACGCGCTGCCCCCATCGTCTCCACCGCCGCAGCCGAGCGCGATGCAAGTTGCGAGCAGCGTGCAAGTGTTCGTGCGCCGCACGAGGGGAAGCATACGCCGAGTGTGTGCGGCGTGCTTCGTCGTTTCGCGCAGGGGACGCGAGCGGTTGGTAAGGCGCGGGAACTCCGTTATTCTGTCGCACGTGAAGCGGCTGATATTGCTGGTGTGCGCGCTCACTGCGACCTGCTCGTCGGAGACGCCGAGGGACTCGCCGGGCAAGAAGGACGCTCAGGCTGATTCGCCGGCGGGCGATGCGATGCCGGACGGGTCGAGCGTCGACGCTTCGGACGCGAGCGTTGATGGGGGGGATAGCTGTGGGCCCGTCGGCGCCGCGTTCACCCGCTGCGAAAAGAACCCGCTGTACACGGCCGGGGCCAAACACGCCGACGGAAGGCTCGAGCTCTTCATTGCCGATCCCAGCGTTCTCTACGACGAGGACGAGGGCAAATGGAAGGCGTGGTGGCAGTCGCCGCTGGACGCCGACTACCTCGCGCCCGATCCCGCGACGGCGATCTTGTATGCGGAGAGTAGTGATGGCGTGACGTGGACTGTAGAGGACAAGCCGGTGCTCAGCGCCAAGGGTGCCCCGGCGGACTGGGACTACGACCGCGTCGAGACGCCGACCGTGATCAAGGTGCCGACGAACCCGCCAGACCGCCGCTACGTGATGTTCTATTCGGGCGGGAACTTCGCCGCGGTTCAGAGCTCGGTCGCTGGCTACGTCTGGTATCAGATCGGCGTTGCCTATTCGGCCGACGGACGCTCGTTCCAGCGACCGCCCGCGAGTGAGTCGCCCTACGCGGGTAAGACGACGCCCTACCAGAACATCGCCGGGTTGCTCCTGCTTGGGCGAGACGCATTTCCCGGGATGGCCGGCGTCGACGACGGACTGGTGGCCGATCCCGAGGTCGTGATCGTCGGCGACACCTGGCACCTGTTCTTTTCGTCGATGGCGGTCGATGCCGCGAAGAAACCGCTCGCGTTCGGAGTCAGTCACGCCACGTCGAAGGACGGTGTGCAATGGACGCAAGCGGCGGGCAATCCGCAGGCAGGCGGCATGCAGCCGTCGGTGGTGTGGAACCCGAAGAGTACGAAGTTCGAGCTGTTCTTCAACGCCGACACGGATGCCGAGAAGGCCACGGCGGCGACCAACTTCAACGTGTCGGTGCACCTCTCCCACGCCACCTCGCCGGACGGTAACTCGTTCCAGCTATCGAACCCCAAACACGTGTTCGACTGGGATGCCTCCCACACCTACGAGGCCTATGGCTGGCTGACCGGGGCCGACGTCGTGCTGCGCCCCGACGGGTACTGGCTCTTCTACACCGGCTTCAGCAACCAGAGTCCGCCCCAGAATTTCTTCGTGCCTGCGAACGAGGCGTGGTGTGCCACCGCCGGGTCGACCTGTACCTGTTACACGGAAGACGCCGGGCAGAAGACCTGCTTGCTCGCGAGTGTCGTGACGCTCGATCTGGCGCGCCGCGCCGCGGACTAGCGGCTCACCAGCGCCTCACTTCTTGCCGTAGGGGTTGGCTCCCCCGACCTCGTCGCTGAGCAGCTTGCCGTCGAGGCTGACGCTTCCCGTCCAACCGTACGCCGTGTCCGAGCTGTCCTTGTAGATGTGTCCATCCAGGAGGAGCTGTCCCTGGTGCAGGCGCACGTTCTGGGGGAAGGGAGTGTTCTCGCGGCCCTGGCCCCGCAGCTTCAGATCCCACACCACGCCGCCCTTGCCATCGATCCGTACCAGGCGCGCGACAGCACCGCGTCCCGGGTGCACGTAGGACAGAACGTACACGAGGTAGCCGTCATCCACCTCGAGCGCACTTGCTCCCTCGTAGTCGACGAACCCGTTGGCTCGGTACGCGCGCTCCCACGTGAGCTTGCCCTCGGCGTCCAGCTTGCACACCACCGGTCGCGACTTGCCGACCTGGTACTTGCCCTTCGGGTAATCAGCTCGGGTGCCCACCACCAGAAACCCTCCGTCGCTCGTCGCCAAGATCGGCGCGAGGTAGCCCTCGACGTTCCCGACCCGGTGCTCGTGATATCGATACATGTCGAGCTTCGTCTTCTCGATGAAGCGCCGCGCGGCCGCGAAGCGCTGCTTCGGGAGCGGTTGCGGGGGTGGCGAAACGGCGGGAGCCGGCGCCGCCACCACAGCGGGCGGTGGTGTGGCGACCGGCGCAGTGGGCGTCTGGGCGATGGCCATGGACGGGCGCGCCGGCTGCGATGGTTCGCGCGAGCTCGTACGCGCCCCGCAGGCGCAGATTGCGATCACACCAATGCCGATGAGCCTCTCCGACATGCTCGACCTAACCCGTTGGCCAGGGCCCCAAGAGCGGGCCTTCGACCCAGACGCCGGGATCGCCGGCGGCGACGAGCCGGGCGCGGAAGCGCGCGGGCTGTGGCGTGAGTGAATCGGATCGCGTGTCGAGCGGCGCGTGCACACGCAGCCGGAGCTTCGAGCCGCGCGTGGTGTTGCCGTCGAAGGGCACGGTGTCTTGTTCGGAGAAGTCCCCCCTCTTGCGCGCTTCGTCTCCCACGCTCCCCTGATCACGCCGCAGCGACCAGGGCGGCACGGCGCGTGCGACGACCTTGCCGTCGCTGGCCAGCAGCTCGACGGCCTCGACCGCCACTCGTGAGAGCCCGCCGTCGGACTCGACATCCAGAAACAAGACGACCCAGGTGTCCGGATGCGGCGCCGGGGTGGCTGGGCCGACGCCGCCATAGCCAGCGCTCAACGGTTGGACGCGCAGCGCGCTCTGTTTCATTGCTGCTCCGTTCTCGACCACGGGGTTCGATGCAGTCGTCGCCGTGGGGTTCGAGACCGCTTCCGAGCCGGCGCGCCGGGGCTCACATCCCGCAGTGAGCGTGGCAAGCGCGGCGAGCGCGCCGATCGCGGTCAGCCGCCGCCGGGTTTGGGTTCGTTGTCCCACCAGCTGGAGAGGTTACCCTCCGCGTGGCGCGGTGTCGTCTGGTAATGGGAGACGTCGTTGAAGAGCATCAGGCGCGCGCGCACTGGGTCCTTGAAGTCGACGACGTTGAGGCAGGCGGGCGATTGATCGAGGCGGTCGCGGTAACCCCGGGCGTCGAAGCCGAGCAGGCTCGAGATCAAGAGACGCAGGGTTGCCTTGTGCGAAACGACGATGACGTTCTGGTCGTCGTGGGCGACGACGATCTCTCGGAGCACCGGCAGGGCGCGGGCGAGGACTCCGATACCCGATTCACCGCCGACGGGCGCGAACGTGAACGGGTCTTCTTCCCAGGTCTCGTACTCGCCGGGGAACTGGGCCTCGACCTCGGGCCGTGTCAGACCTTCCCAGCGGCCGTGGCTGATCTCGCGCAGGCCGTCGCGTGGGATCGGTTTCAGGTCGGAGTGCGGGTGCGCCAGGATGTTTGCCGTCTCGACCGTGCGGCTGAGCGGGCTGGTGTAGACGGCGGCGATCTTCTCGCGCGACAGCCGCGCCGCCAGGTGTTTGACCTGGGCGCGCCCTTCGTCCGAGAGATCGACGCCGACCGCGCCGGAGAAGCGGTTCTCGGCGGTGAGCTGGGTGGCGCCGTGGCGAACGAGGAAGAGGCGAGTGGACATCAGCGCTCACTATTTACGAGCGTGACCACAGTCGCACGCCGCCCACGATGGCGGCGTTGCCCGCGCCGAGCTTCACGTCCGGCGGGAGCGCCTTCAGTTTCTTCGTCTGCCCTCCGCCGAGCACGACGTAGTCGGCTTGCAGGGCATGGCGCAGCATCTCGACGACCTGGAACACGTGCGAGGTCCACTTCTTCGCACCCAGGCGCTTGAGCCCACGCTCGCCCACGTAGTCCTCGTAGCTGCGCCCCTTGCGATACGGCAAATGCGCGAGCTCGAGGGGATCGAGCGAGCCGTCGCTGACCAGCGTCGTGCCTAGCCCCGTGCCCAGCCCGAGAAACAACATGCGACCGCCGGCGTGGGAGCCGAGGGCCTGCAGCGCGGCATCGTTGACCATGCGCACCGGACGCGCGAAGGCCGCCGCAAAATCCAGGTTCACCCAGCCGCCCGCCAGGTTGACCGGCTCTCGCCCGGGCCGACCGCTCTTCACCGGGCCCGGAAATCCGATGCTCACCGCCTCGTACTTCCAGCTCTCGGTGGCCTTCTTCACGTCCGCCACCATCTGCTCGGCCGTCATCTCTCGCCCCGACGGCACCTTCAGCGGCTGCTCGTGATCTCCGAGCGCCACCTTGACGTTGTTGCCGCCCACGTCGATCACCAAGATGTCCCTGGCCGCCGGCGGGTTGTGAGCTTGTTTCATCGTCTGGTCCTTGGTCATGTTGGTGTGTTCCAGCCCCCGACCTCTGCGGTCAGATGATCGGCTTCCTTTGGGCCCCAGGTCCCGGGTTCGTACTCGTACATCGGGCTGGGCCCATGAATGACCGGGTCCACGATGGCCCACGCCGCTTCCACGACGTCGGTTCGCGCGAACAGGGTTGCGTCGCCCGCCATCGCATCACCCAGCAGGCGTTCGTAATCACCGAGGCGCACTCCTGTGCCGTGTCCTTGCTGTTCCGGCTGCGCTTGGTCGACCACCGACAGCTCCGTCGGGCGTCCCATCATGCCTTCGCCTGGACGTTTTGCGCGTGCTCCGAGCCCGATTTGAACCTGGGGGCTCAGGCGGAAGCGGATGTAGTTGCCCATGGCCGGCGCCGGTTCGTTGAACACGACCTGCGGCGGGTTCTTGAACTCGATCATGACCTCGGTGGTGGTGGTCTGGAGAGATTTGCCCGCGCGCACGTAGAACGGCACACCCTCCCAACGCCACGAGTCGACGTACAAACGCAGGGCTGCGTAGGTCGCCATGTAGGAGTCCTTGGCGACTCCCGGCTCGTCGCGGTACCCACGAAATTGTCCACGCACCATGTGGTCGGGGCTCAGCGGCCGCACGGTACGGAGCACCTTCGCCTGTTCGTCGCGGATGGCCTCGGGGATGGTGGACGACGGAGCTTCCATCGCCAGGTAGCTCACGACCTGCAGCAGGTGGTTCTGGATGACGTCGCGGATGACGCCGGTCTCGTCGTAGAACTTGCCGCGGCCTTTGACCCCGAAGCTCTCCGCCATCGTGATCTGCACGTTCTCGACGTAATGCCGGTTCATGATCGGCTCGAGGAACGCGTTCGCGAAGCGGAAGTAGAGGATGTTCTGCACCGCCTCTTTGCCCAGGTAGTGGTCGATACGGAAGACCGCGTGCTCCGGGAACACCGTGTGGATGATGGCGTTGAGCTCCCGTGCGGACTCGAGGTCGCGCCCGAATGGCTTTTCGACCACGACCCGTCCGTTGACGGCGCACCCGGACTTGCCCAGCTGCTCGATGACCGCCGCGAACATGCTGGGAGGAATGGCCAGGTAGTGGGTCGGGCGCTGCGCGCCGCCGAGCTCCGCCTTCAGGCGCGCAAAGGTGGAAGGCTCGGCGTAGTCGCCATCGACGTACTTGAGCTGGCGCGCCAGAACCAAGAAGGCAGCCTCGTCGAGCCCGCCGTACTCGGTGCAGCTCGCCCGCGCCCGTTCGATGAGCTGAGGCAGCTCCATGCCCGAGCGCGCGACGCCGACGACCGGGAAGTCGAGCTTCCCGCGCTTGGCCATGGCCTGCAGCGCGGGGAAGATCTTCTTGTATGCGAGATCCCCCGTGGCACCGAAGAAGACGAGCGCGTCGGACCGCTCTTTGACCACCGGACCGGCGACGCCGGACATGGTTATTTCTTCTCCACGTGTCCGCCGAAGCCGAAGCGCATGGCGGAGAGCACCTTGTTCTGGAACAAATCGAGGTTGCGCGACGCAAAACGCTCGAACAAGGAGGCAGTCAGCACGTGCGCCGGCACACCAACGTCGTTCGCAGCAGCGACCGTCCAGCGGCCCTCTCCCGAGTCCGAGACGATGCCGCCGAACTTGTCGAGCTTGGGATCCGTTGCCAAGGCTTGCGCGGTCAGGTCGAGCAACCACGAGCTGATCACGCTGCCGCGGCGCCAGACCTCGGTGATCGACGCCAGGTCGAACTCGTACTGGTAGTGTTCCGGGTTGCGCACGGGCGAAGTCTCGGCGTCCTTCTCGTGCGAGCGCTTGCCGATGTCCGCGTTGGCCAGGATGTTGAGCCCCTCGCCGTAGGCTGCCATCACGCCGTACTCGATGCCGTTGTGGATCATCTTCACGAAGTGACCGGCACCGGGGGGTCCGCAGTGCAGATAGCCCTCCTCGGCCGTGCCACTGACGGCGTTCGGCGTGCGCGGGATGTCACCGCGTCCGGGAGCGAGGGTCTTGAAGATGGGGTCGAGGCGCTTCACGACCTCCGGCTCGCCGCCGATCATCAGGCAGTACCCGCGCTCGAGGCCCCAGACCCCGCCGCTGGTTCCCATGTCGACGCAGTGAATGCCCTGGGGCGCCAGGCGCTTCGCTCGGGCGATGTCGTCATGATAGTGGGAGTTGCCACCGTCGATCAGCGTGTCGCCAGCCTCGAGGAAGGGCACGATCTTGTCGGCGATCGCGTCGGTGATCGCCGCCGGCAGCATCAGGCAAATCGCCCGGGGCTTGGCCAGCTTCTTCACCAGATCTTCCAGCGACGAGGCGCCGGTCGCCCCCTCCTTCACCAGCGCCTCGACGGCTGCTGCGCTGACGTCGGACACGACGCACTCGTGTCCGTTCTTCATCAAGCGCCGCACCATGTTCGCACCCATGCGTCCGAGTCCCACCATTCCGAGCTGCATCGTGTTTCCCTCTTCTCGCGAAGCCGATCGACGCGAAGCACGAAGGGTAGCGAAGGCCACGCACGATCGAAAGGGCCGCGAGGGCCCCTCGACGATCGGCCGGCGATCCGCCGCGCGTGGGCAGACCCGCGGAGGCTTCGCTCACTTTCCGTCGGCGCCTACACCAATGATCAGGTTGGCGACGAGCCCAGTCCAACCCGTCTGGTGCATCGAACCCACACCGCGTCCGGTATCGCCGTGGAAGTACTCGTGGAAGAGCAGGTGGTCCTTGAAGTGAGGGTCCTTCGCCAGCCCGGGTTGGTGGGACAGGAAGGGACGGACGCCGTCCGCGCCGGGCAGGAAGAGGCGCACCAACCGGCGTGCGATCTCGTCGGCCGCCTCGCCGATCGACACGAACGTCCCCGAACCGGTTGGGCACTCGATGCGGAACTGATCGCCGTAGTAGCGGTGGTACTCGCGCATGGCATCGATGAGCAGGAAGTTGACCGGGAACCAGACCGGCCCACGCCAGTTCGAGTTGCCACCAAACAGGCGACTGCTCGACTCGGCCGGTTGGTATCCGACCTCGAGCTCGGTCCGGCCGATGCTGAACCGATACGGGTGCTCCTCGTGGTACTTGCTCAAACCTCGGATGCCGTAGGGGGAGAGGAACTCGGTCTCGTCCAGCATGCGCTTGAACAGGCGCTTCATGCGGCTTCCGCGCAAGAGTGAGAGCAGGCGCTGCTGTCCGCGGCCCGGTTCGTTCCAGCGCGACACGAGCGCCGCGAGATCTGGACGGTGATCGAGGAACCACTCCAGGCGCTTCGTGAACTCCGGTGCGCGTGCGAGCTCCTCGGGCTCGAGCACCTCGACCGCGAAGAGGGGCAAGAGGCCCACCATCGAGCGCACCTTCAGCGGGATGACCTGGCCCGTCGGCAGGTGCAGCGAGTCGTAGTAGAACCCGTCGTCCTCGTCCCAGAGCCCGTGGCTCTTGCCGCCGAGCCGCGTCATGGCCTCGGCAATGTGCAGGAAATGCTCGAAGAACTTGGTGGCAATGTCCTCGTAGGTCGAGTTTTCGCGGGCCAGCTCCAGCGCGATGCGCATCAGCTGCAGTGAATACGCGGCGACCCAGGCCGTGCCGTCGGACTGGTCGAGATAACCGCCGGTGGGGAGTGGTTTGCTGCGATCGAACACGCCGATGTTGTCGAGGCCCAGGAAGCCGCCCTGGAAGACGTTGCGGCCCTCGGCGTCCTTGCGGTTCACCCACCAGGTGAAGTTGAGCAAGAGTTTGTGGAAGACGCGCTCGAGGAAGCTGCGGTCGCCCTTGCCCTTCTGGTGCTCCTCGAGTTTGTAGATCTTCCACGCGGCCCAGGCGTGCACCGGTGGGTTCACGTCGCCGAACGCCCACTCGTACGCCGGCAGCTGTCCGTTCGGGTGCATGTACCACTCGCGGGTGAACAGCACGAGTTGGTCCTTCGCGAACTCGATGTCGACGAGTCCGAGTGGGAGGGTGTGGAAGGCGAGATCCCAAGCGGCGTACCAGGGGTACTCCCATTTGTCGGGCATCGAGATGACCTCGCGGTTGTAGAGGTGATCCCAGTCGCTGTTGCGCCCCGCCTTGCGCTCTTCGGCGGGGCGCGGTTGCAGCGGGTCGCCTTCGAGCCAGCCGCGCACGTCGTAGCGATAGGTCTGTTTCGTCCAGATCATGCCGGCCAGGGCCTGGCGCAGCACGCGGCTCTCTTCGGGATCGGCGACGTGCTTGGCGAGATCCGCGTAGAACTCGTCGGCCTCGGCGCGCCGGCGCGTGAGCACGACGGCGTTGGGCAGCTCCGTGAGCGCAGCTTCGGGGTGCAGCCGAAACCCGAGCGTGACCGAACCCCCCGCGGGAACCACGCGCTTGACCCAGAAGCAGGCCTTGGTGCCGCGTTCGAGGGCACTCGTGGCGTCCGGGCGGCCGTCGACGACGCGCTCGTGGAAGCCGTCCTTCCAGCAGTGCACGGTCTTGGCGCCCCACAGGCGGGCCTCGTTGCTGTCGTTGTCGGTGAACAACGGAGTTGCGTCGCCCTCGCTCGACGTGAAGCGAAAGCGTCCGAGTGTCTCGTGCAAGATGGCGATCTCGCCCCGCTCGAGGTGCATCGACGGTTTGGTGATCGTGGCGTAGCCCCAGCTCCAGACGTTGCGAAACCAGAGCTGCGGTAGCACGTGGATGGGCGCCGCGACCGGGCCGCGGTTGTGCACGGTGATGGACAGCACGATGTCCTCGGGACCGGCCTTCGCCCACTCGACGAAGACGTCGAAGTAGCGGTCGTCGGCGAACGCCCCGAGGTCTTCCAGCTCGAGCTCCGGCTCCTCGCTGCTCGGCTGGCGCGCAACCAGCTCCTCGTACGGATACGCACACTGCGGATACTTGTAGAGGTACTTCAGGTACGAGTGCGTCGGCGTCGCGTCGAGGTAGTAGTAGAGTTCCTTGACGTCCTCGCCGTGGTTGCCTTGCCCGTTGGTGAGCCCGAAGAGCCGCTCCTTGAGCATGGGGTCTTGCTCGTTCCAGAGCCCGATGCAGAGACACAGTCGCTGGCTCAGATCCGAGATCCCCGCGAGCCCGTCCTCGCCCCAGCGATACGCCCGCGAGCGCGCGTGGTCGTGGGGGAAGTACTCCCAGGCATCCCCGTCGACGCTGTAGTCCTCGCGCACGGTGCCCCACTGCCGCTCGGACAGATACGGCCCGAACAAACGGTAACGCTCCCCCTCCTCGACGAGTCGCCGGCGTTCTTCGTTGCTCATGCGGCGGTGGCTCCGAGCTGCATGGGGCGGATGGTAGCTCGGTCGTGGTGGGGCGGTACACTGGGGCGGTGGTGTGCTGCGCGGTCGGCGTTCAGGCATCTGACAATGCTGACTGCTCCACGGTCGCTGGCGTTCTTGGTCCCTTGGCGCGAGGCGCCGGGACGCGCAGGATCGGTTACACTGGCGAGGTGTGTCGGGGCTCGAATCGCGCGTCGTTGCTCGTTGCGGGCGTGCTTCTGGTGGCGTCCTGCTCCATCAACGATCTCGATGAGACCGTGGGTGGGGGCAACTCGGGCACAGACGCGGGAACCAGCGGAGGCGCTGGCCCTGACGCGGCGGACGGCGATGGGAGTGCAGGCTGGCCAACCGGTGGCACGACGGGTGTCGGTGGTGCGATTGACGGCGGCGGCAGCGGCGGCACCCCGAGCGGCGGCAGCGGCGGCACCCCGAGCGGCGGCGGAAGTGGTGGAGCGGGTGGCGCCGGGGGCACGGGGGCGACGGGTGGCAGCGCGGGCTGCGCCAGCAGCGAGAAGCTCTGCGCTTCGCAATGTGTCGCCAAGTCGCCCGACAACGGCTGCGACGCGAGCGCGTGCACGGCCTGTTCGCTGCCTCACGCACAAGCTGGCTGCGCGGCAGGGCAGTGCAGTGTGGCCAAGTGCTCGAGCGGCTACGGCAACTGCGACTCGAACGCCGGCAATGGCTGTGAGACGATGCTGGGGACCGGCGCGAACTGCAAGGCGTGCGGCGACGCCTGCTCGGCGCCCATTGGCACCACGGCGTGTGTCAGTGGAGCGTGCAAGGTCACGGCCTGCCCAGGCGGTCGCGCGGACTGCGACGGGCTCGCCGGCAATGGTTGCGAGACCGACCTGACCACGACAGCGAGCTGCGGCGTCTGCGGTAACCAATGTCCTCCCGGTTTCACCTGTCACAAACCCGCGACGGGTCCCAACGTTTGCATCTGCAGCTCGGACACGGACTGCCTGAACGGCGGCGTGTGTTTCTGGGGCGTCTGCGTGTGTGGGGGCGTCGGTTGCCCCAATGGTCAACGCTGCACGCTGATCAGCACCTGCTTCTGAGGCGTGTCAGCCAAGTGCTTTTTCCGCAACTGCCCCGTAACGCTTTTCGCGCTTGCCGACTAGACTCACTCGGATGCGCCCTCGCTGGTTCGGCTCGCTCACCTGCCTGCTCTCGGCGTGTGCGAGCGCGCCACCGAGTCTGCCGCCCCCGCGGGTGACCACGACGCCAGTGCCGAGTGCAACGGCTGAGCCCGAAGCGCCGCCTTCAGTCAGCGAACCCGAGCCACCGATCCCTGAGGTCCGCGAGCCGACCTCCGTGGGTTGCCGGCTCGCGAGCGGCGAGTGGTCCTTCGATCAACTTCGGCTCCGCACCGGTGGCCCCGTGTTCGCAAAGGTGCGCGCGGCTCCTTCGACCGTGGTGCTGCCCGTCACCGACAAGGCCGTGGCTGCGACCGCGGTGTTCAATGACGGCCACGTGACACTGCGCGCCGTCGTGGACTCCGCGGAGCTTTCGCTTCACCCGCGGGCGCAGACAAAAAAACGCCCGCCGGCGGTCCTGCTTGGGGTGGTGTTCCCGCGCGCCGAAGCCAAGCTCACGTGGGTCGCCACTGCGACCGATCGTGCCAGTGTGTCGCTGGACGCAAGTGCGGTCGTCGCTTCGCCCTCGCCTGTCATCGACCAGCTCTTTTGTGATCAGCTCGGACTCGAGTTCGACGAGTTCGACGCACGCACGTACGTCACCAAGAAGGCCAAGCTGCCCAAGCTCTGGGTCTCTCGGGACGGAGCTCCGATCCGGCGCAATCTCACGGCGAAACCTTCGGCAGAGCTCGAGCAGGGCGTCGAGGTCGAGGTGCTCGAGGTGCGCGGGTCGATGACTCACATCATGCACGACACGCCGCTGTTCGTGGTCGCGGGCTGGGTGAGCTCGAGCGACCTCGGCACGCAGACGTGGGCGGGGGTGGGGTATGGCGGGTACGGCGCCGGCTACGGCCGGAGTTTTTCCACCGTTCGCGGCGACAGCTGCGCCAAAGATCTGTCCCTGATCGTGCAACTCGGTGCGGAGCGTGTCCGCGTCGGCAAGTTGAACGCGGGCAGCGCATTTCGCAGGGTCGACGCGCCCGCGGAGCCTCCCGACCCGCGGGCGAGGAAGCCCAAACCCGAGCGCTTCGTGCCCATCGAGCTGCCTCAACAGCGGTGGCTCACGCTCGTTCCCGAAGCGAAGATCGTCGTCGAGCGCGCCGAGCTCGAACGCTGCAAAGAGTAGCAGTCCCTGACGTGCACCCGGGATGGAAGCGGGCGCCGAGCGGACATTGAACTAGCGCCGCGAGCCCAAGCGCCGGTGGACTCTTGCGCCCGCTTGCCAACTCGCTAGCCTGTGGTCGATGCGCCCCCTTCACTTTGCCGTGTTCCTGCTTGCTCTGGGATGCAGCTCCGAGAACACCACAGTCACGTCGTCGGGCGGCACGGCGGGCACCGGCGGGGCTGCAGCCGGCGGGGGAACCGCCGGGACCGGCGGCGCGGCGGCGGGCGGGGGCAGCGGGGGCAACACGGGTGGCGCAGCGGGTAGTGGCGGCAGCACGGGTGGTGCCGCAGGCAGTGGCGGCAGCACGGGGGGTGCGGCGGGCAGTGGCGGCAGCACCGGCGGCGCGGCCGGTGCCGGTGGCGCGGACGCCGGCCCGTCGTGCACGGACCAATCGAAGAACGGCGACGAGACCGACGTGGACTGCGGCGGCTCCTGCCCGCCGTGCGCTGCGAGCATGAGCTGCGGGGGGCCGGCGGACTGCGTGAGCAAGGTCTGCACGCTCGGCAAGTGCGACACTCCGAGCTGCATCGATCTGGTGATGAACGGTGACGAGACGGACACGGATTGCGGTGGCAGCTGTCCCACGAAGTGCAAGCTCGGCGCCAAATGTGTGGCGCCGACGGACTGTGAGACGGTGTCCTGCGCGAGTGGGTTCTGCGCCGCTCCGACCTGCACCGACGGTTCGAAGAATGGCGACGAGACGGACAAGGACTGCGGCGGGTCATGCACCAAGAAGTGCGGTACCGGCGAGGGTTGTGCGGCCGGCGCGGATTGCACGAGTCAGCTGTGCGACGCGACTCTCCTCACCTGCAAGGCCCCCGACTGCAGCGACACCAAGCAGAACGCGGACGAGACCGACGTGGACTGCGGCGGGTCGTGCACCAAGAAGTGCGATCCAACCCAGGCTTGTCTGGTCGACGCGGACTGCACGAGCCAGGTCTGCGACCCAACGAGCAAGAAGTGCAAGGCCCCCGATTGCAACGACACCAAGAAGAACGGGGACGAGACGGACGTGGATTGCGGCGGCTCGTGCAGCGCAAAATGTGGCTGGGGCCAGGGGTGCAAGCTGACCGCCGAGTGCGGCGACGGGTCGAACGGCAAGTGCACGGCTGACAAATGCGTGCCGGTTCCCATCGGCATCTGGCAGAACGTCGCGCCGGCGTCACCGCCACCCCCGCGCTGGGGACCTGCGGTCGCCTACGATCCCGGCGCGGGAGGCGTCGTTGTCTTTGGTGGCAGCAAAGATGGATGCGGGACTGGGCTCCTGGCTGACGTCTGGGTCTGGGATGGATCGACTTGGAAGGACATCACCCCCAGCGCGGGAGCCGCGCCGAGCGGTCGCTGGGCGCCAGCCCTCGCCTACGATTCCGGTCTACAGGCGCTGGTGCTAGCTGGGGGCGGCACCCTCGGCCCCACGATCTTCTTCGACGAAACGTGGTCGCTCAAGGCAGGCGTCTGGACCAAACACTCGTCGAGCGCTTCGGTCGCGCGGGCGCGCATGGGCATGACCTTTCACGGCGGCGCTTCGGCGGGAAATCTGACGCTGTTCGGCGGCACCAACTACTTCTCCTACTTGACCAACACGGCTCAATGGAATGGCACGCTGTGGACGCAGCCCGCAGTGAACCCGGCGCCGGGCGCGTGGGCAGCTCCGACCTTCGAGTACGACAGCGCGCGGACCCGCTCGGTGCTGTTCGGGGGCACGACGGACGTCAACGATGGCACCAAGGCGGTCGCCGAAACCTGGGAGTGGACCGGGTCGAGCTGGATCGACAAGACGACTGCGTCGGCGCCCCCGGCGCGCTTCGGCGCGTCGAGTGCCTTCGATTCGGTGCGCGGTCGCACGATCGTCGCTTTCGGCCACGGCGTGGTCAACGCGGCGCAGAGCCCACTCGCCGACACCTGGGAGTGGGATGGGACCACCTGGACGCGGACCGCCACCGGGCCCGCGAAGAACTCCAGCTTCGCCGACACCATGGCGTACGATCCGGTGCGCCGACGCAGCGTCCTGTTCTACGCGGGCTACCAGAGTGCGTGCGCGAACGAGACCTGGGAGTACTACACACTCGGCAATCCCTGCACGACCGCCGCCGACTGCGCGAGCGGCGTGGCCTGTGTGGACGGCCTCTGCTGCGCGGCAAACAGCTGCAGCAGTACGGAGGCTTGCAACACCAAGTCGAACCCGGGCTACTGTGTGACGAAGTGAGGAGCTGCCAGATGCGCGATCCAATTCGCTGGGCAATACGCAGTGCGATTTCGGTCGCGCTGGTGACGGTCCTGACCGGCGCCTGTGGCAGTGACTCCGAGGGAACCACGCCCAGCAAGGACGCGGGCCTCGGCGGCGGCGGGAGCGGGGGTTCGGGTGGCAGCGGTGGGACTGCCGGCGATTCGGGAAATGACGGCCCGGTGATCGTCATCGACGCGGGCGACTCCGGTGTGCTCGGTTGCAGCGCCGACCTGCGCTCCGTCGTCGATGCGAACGGCGTGGTCGTCGAGACTTGTCCACCGGACCAGGGTTGCGCCGCTGGCAAATGCATCGCGGCCTGCGCTGCTGCCGGCGCGAGCCACGGCAATCTCGGCTGCGACTTCCTCGTGCCGACTCCGCTCGCCTACTACACCACCAAGCCGCCGTGTTTTGCGCTTGCGTTGGCGAACGCTTGGCCCAAGGCGGCGAAGATCACTGTGTCGCGCGGGGGCACGACGCTGGACGTCACCTCGTTCGCGCGCATCCCGATCGATGGTCAGCCGCCGACGAGCTGGAATCCGGTGCCAGCGACGGGGATCCCCGCCGATCAGGTCGCGGTGCTCTTCTTGTCGGCTGACCCTACCTCGGTATTTCCCGAGAACAACGTGCCGATGAACTGCCCCGTGCCGACCGCGGTGGCGGCCTCGACCATGCTGGATGGCACCGGCAAAGAGCTCGCGTTCCGCATCGGCTCCGACGTTCCCGTGAGCGCCTACGACGTGCTCCCGTTCGGTGGAGCACAGTCGCACTTCCCGAGCGCGGAGCTGCTGTTCCCGTCGTCGGCGTGGGGTTCGAACTACGTGGTCCTCGGCACTCCACCGGGGACCCACACGCCTGCGGGCCCGGTCTGGCTTCAGATCCTCGCCGAGCAAGACGGCACGAAGGTGGACATCCTGCCCTCCGTCGATCTGCCGTCCGGTTCGGCGGTCGCCGCCATCGGCAAGAACATACCAGGGAGTGTATCGCTCAACGCCGGGCAGTACGTGCAGTGGGAGTTGCCACCGGGCACTTCCGACGTCTCCGGCTCGATCGTCCTCGCCGACAAACCGATCGCTGTGTTCACTGGGAATCGCTTCTACCGGCAGCAGCCGACACCGGGCGCCGGAGGCGAGTCGACCCATCAGCAGATCTCTGCTGTCACGGCACTCGGGCGCGAGTACGTGGGCGCGCCGTTCGCATCACGGCGAAAGGACGCTGCGCCGGAGCCAATTCGTTACCGCTTCGTCGGCGCCGTCGATGGCACCACACTCAGCTTCGATCCCGCGGTGTCAGGCGCGCCGAGCGCGCTCGGGCGAGGACAGGTTGCAGATTTCTTGGCGACAGACTCGTTCCGGGTCACGAGCCAAGATGCGGACCACCCATTCGCCGCGGCCCAACTCATGGACACGGCCAACGTGCCGAGCGGCAGCGCACCGGGCGGGTCGGCTGCGTACTGCTCCGCGTTCAACTTGCCCACGACGCTCGGGGACGAAGAGATCGTGATGATGCTCCCCCCGACGCAGTTTCTTTCGAAGTACGTCTTCTTCACCGACCCGACCTACAGCACGACTCACCTGGTCATCACTCGTCGAAAAGGGTCAGCTGGGTTCGCCGACGTGAAAGTGGACTGCTTGGGCGCCGTCAGCGGCTGGAAGGCGGTCGGTACGAGCGGGCAGTACGAGATGACCACGGTCGATCTCGTGCGCGGTGGTGTGGGAGTCGGCAGCTGTGTCAACGGGCGCCACGTTGCCGACAGCACGGCGCCTTTCGGCATGACCGTCTGGGGACTCGACTGCTACGCCTCTTACGCGTACCCCGCCGGCGGAAACGCCGCGGTGCTGACCAAGATCACGGTTGTGCCCGTGCCCAAGTGAACCGGCGAGCCGGCGCGGCCTGCTTCGAGGGGTCGTCGTTCAGAACACCGGGAACATCAGACGGCATCCCTCGCCGGAGGGACCGGTCGCTGATTTGGCCCACTCCAGATTGCCGCCGTCGAGCGCCGAGAGCACTCTGACGCATTCGTCGAGGCCGAAGTCGGGCGGCTGCCCTTCGGCCTTGCAGCGCTCGAGGCTACTCGCGCAGGTCGCCCGCTGTCGGCTCACGGCCTGACCCAGAGATCCTTCTCCAGCTCCTGGTAACCCTGAGCCTTCAAGAACGGGAACACGAGCACGCTGAAGGTTCGCCGTTTTCGCTCCTGGTACGCCCGATCGACGACCACGACCTTGGGCCTGTGTCGGTCGAGTTGCTCGCGCAGCGGGCGCAGCTTCTCTTCGTCGGTGTCGCCCGGGTACTGCACCAGGTAGTCGTCCAAGATGGCGCTCTGGCGCGTCGCGCTCACGCGGTCGGCAAACACGTAGAGCCCCGGCGCGCCGGTAGTCCAGATGCGATCGCCAGGGGCGCTGTGAGCGAGCACGAACTGGAGCACGCGCGGCTCCACGTTGAGCGGCTGGTAAGGATACTGTTTTGGCGCCTCGACCTCGTAACGCGGGTAGACCGCGGCGGCCGATAGCGCGAGCAAGATCACCCCGCTCCAGAGCCCGACGGCGCGCGGCATGGCCGCGGACGGCATGGCAACGAGGCCGAGGCCCGCGACACAGAAGATGCCGGCCAGGGTCATCACGTAGTAGTGGGACCAGTAACACCCGGTCGCCGTCACCGAGTAGAAGCCGGCGGCGAACACGAAGAACGAGAGCGCACTCACCACCAGGGAGCGACGCACGAGCGCCACCGCCGCGGCGGCGAGGTACGGCACCACCGGGCCCATTTTTTCGAGGTTCAAGAAATCGACCCTGAGTTTGTCCCAGTGTCGGGGCAAATCCGCCCAGAAGGTGGTCGGCTGAAAACGGCCGAGCACGGTGCAGACCGACTTGGTTGGATCGCTGTAGGTGCTGTAGCTCTTGACCAGCGCGATGTATCCACTGAGCGCGCCGCGCGGCAGCATCAAGATCAAGAGCACGACCACGACCGAGAGCACTCCCAGTCCCGTGAGAGCCACGTAGCGCTTGGCTCTCACGCTGAATCGGCCCGGCTCCTCCGACATGAAAAAACACGCGGCCCAGGTGCCGATCACCGTGAACGCGACGGGTTCTTTCGAGAGCACCGCGCAGGCCATCAGCGCGCCGCCGATCACGTCGCTGACGCGGCGGTTACGCAACGGCGCGAGCAGACAGGCGAAGCCGAGGAAATAGTAGGCCAGCGCGATAGATTCGGCGTCCCCCAGGTGATTGTCGTGGAAACGCGGGTCGGTGAAGTACCAGCTGGCGAGCAATGCAAAGCCAAGCGTTGCGAGCACGTTGGCGCCTCGCCGCATCAGCGAGAGCTGAACGGCGAGCACCGAGCCCAGGGGAAAAAATAGATAGAACCAGCGGTAGCGCATGTGCTCGAAACCGAGCAGCTTCAGCGCCAGCGCCTGGGTATAAAACAAGAGTGGGGGTTTGTACTCGAAGGCCTCGGAGTACGGCGCGAGCCCCTTGGTGACACTCCACCCCGACCACAGGAAGTACTGTTCGTCGTAGCCAATGATGGAGTGCACGGCCATCTGGTCGAGCACCCAGAACAGGCGGGCGGTGAGCGCCAGACACACCGTCCAGACCACGACGCGGAGCACGCGCGAGGCGGGGGAATCGGCGCGGCTCAGTGACTCGGCCCAGGGTGCGAGCCGAGCGCGGACCCGCTCGCGGGCGGTGGCGAACCCGGTCGAACGTGGGCGCTCCTGTCCACTGCCCTCGGCGGGGCCCGGAGCGGGGTCAGCGTCGGACGCCGGGGCGGGCTCCATCCGGGCTTCATTAGCCCCGCGTCGGCGGGCGATCCAGCAATGTGCGCGGGCGCGACAAGCCCAGCTTCCTCTGTAGTACCCTGCCGCTCGGCTGCGCGGTCGTTCATGCAAAAAGAAGGCATAGTGGCGGGATTGGCCCCCCCGGAGGCGCCTCAGGTCGGACGTGTGCGGCGTGTGCTCTCGCGCGTGCGGTCGGCCCTTCGGAGCGAGGCTCCGGCGGTCGCTCATCCGCGAGTCGAGCTCGTGTGCCGCGTCATCGCCGTCTTGGCTTCGTTGTGGTTCACCGCCGCGGTCGCCTGGGAGATGTTCGGCCCCATCGCGGTCGGCCACTGGGCGAGCAACGCCGCCATCGGCATCGCCGCCGAGAACATGTGGAAGTGGAAGATCATCGCGCCCGTCGCGATGTACCTGACGGACCCGCCGACGCCTGCCGTCTACTACTGCAACCACCCGTGGGGGATCTTCTGGACGACAGCGATCGTGGTCAAACTGTTCGGGCACCAGGACTTCGTGTGCCGGCTGCCCGCCGTCGTCATGAGCGCGCTGTCGGCGCCGCTCGTGTACGGCATCGGGCGACAGCTCTGGGGCCCCGTCGCCGGTGCCCTCGCGTGTCTCGGGTTCGTCGTTACCCCGATTGCGCTGGCGTTCGGCAACTTCAACAACCTCGAAGTGCCGGTCATGTTCGGTGTGCTGCTTGCGACCTGGGGTTACCTGCGCATGACCCAGACCTGGCGTCGGCGCTGGATCCTGGTCAGCGCGTTCGGGTTTTTCACCGCGCTGAACAGTGACTGGCCGGGCTTCTTCTTCAGCGCTGTCGTGCTCGCGTTCGGCCTGCCGCGTGGGATCTTGTTCAACGGTTTCTGGTACCCGTCCGTCGACCGTCGGCGCTTCGCTCAGTGGTGGGCGCTCGGTGCATCACTGGCAGTCGGGCTCTTGCTCTTTTATCTGGTGGCATTTCAGAAGGCTGGTCAGCTCGGCAATCTTTTAACCCAGGGCATGCACCGCTCCGCCGGCGGCAACATGGCGCTCGACGCCGTGCTCGAATCCCGCGCGGACTGGATCGACGCGAGCTTCACGCCGCTGGCGATCTTCATCGGCAAGGCGGCGCTGCCCCTGTTCGTGTTTCGCCTGCTCTTCCTGCGGAAAGACGCCGAGATCTTCCCGCTGGCGATGCTCGCCATGGCGGCGCTGCAATACGTCACCTTCAAGCAGGGCGCGGACATCCACTTCTTCTGGCCGCAGCCCTTCGCGCTCTACTTCGCATTCTCCCTCGGCCTGTTCGCCTGGACGTTCGAGGCCGTTGGGCGCGCGCTCGTGCGGCGGTTCGGGCGTCAGGGCATGCTGTGGCCGCCGGCCATTGCGCTCCTGTTCACAGCGTGTGTTCCAATCGCGATGTTCCCCGATGGAGTCGCCGGGTTGGTGCAATCGCGCCGCACCGGCGGACGCTTCGACGAGCGGGGTGATCTGATTCACCAGGATGTCGACAAGATCACCGTGCTCAAGTGGTTGCGCCGAGACCTCGAGAGCGGGACGACGGTCATGTTGCACGACGGGATGAAGGCCTGTTGGAGCATGGACTGGGCCCTCAGGCGTCCGATCCTCGTGGGCGCGGTGCCGGTGGGGCCTCAGGTCGGTGAGGCGCAATACTTCGTGCTCGACACGCGTTTTGCCTACGCGACCGACTTGACCAAGCTTGCTGACAGCTACGCGGTGCGCGCGGTGGGGGCGTTCTGGATCGCCGACCGCTCCAAACCCAAGGCGCTGCTCGATGGGTTCTCACTCTCGCAGCGCGAGCCGACCCGGCTCGAGTGGTACTTCCGGCAAGGTAACGATCCGATGTACACGGTCGTCCCCGATCCGTTCGTTACCTGGGAGCTTCGGCATCACCTGAAGCAGGAGCCGAACGCTGTGCCAACGGGCACCGCGAAGACCTTCGAGCAGCGTCGCATTGCGCACAACGCCGCGGTCGCGTCCGGCGACCTGGCGCTGGCGGAGCGACTGCGGCAAGAGCTGGTGGACGAGCTGGACAAGTCCGCTGCGACCGACTTCAGCGGCGGGGTTCGACTGCTCGGCACGCGGATGCAGCCGGGGATCGGCGGGCGATTCAGCGTGTATTTCCTGGCGCCCGGCCCCATCGAACCGGATGCAACGTTCAACCTGAGCGCCGAGGTGACCAAGACCCGGCGCTGGACGTTGATCGACCTGCCAACACGCCTGCGCGCTACCGGCATGCCGTTCGAGATGCCAACGCCGCTGTGGAAGGCCGGCATGATCTACCGGAGCGAGAGCGAGATCCGCCCGCGACCCGGCACCGAGAAACACAACGGGTCGTGGGGCGCGCGGCGCGGCACCCCTTCTCTGCCGGTGAAACCCAGCCCGGGCGAGCACACGGTGCTGACGACGGTGTGGTGAAGATGACCGGGGGATCCAGGGATTGGGCGAAGCGCCTGCGAGAGGCAGCCCGCGATCAGCGGGCGGGGATCGCCGTGTGCCTGATCGCCCTCGGCCTCTACCTGTGGTTCTGGTTCGCGGAGCGAGCCAAGGACGCTCCGGGCAACTCCGATCCCCACTACATCTGGCTCTACGCCCGCTCACTGGTGTTCGACGGCGACTTCGACTTCAAGAACGACTACGCGCTGTGCGGTGATCCGTTCGCACTCGGCAAAGATCACGGAACGGGTCATGTCGCGAACCCGTACTACCTGGGTCCGACGATGTTCCTCGCACCGGCGCTGTTCCTGGTGCGTTTGTTCGTGAAGCTGCCGCCGGGGGCAAGGCCGGACGTACTCGCCGGGTGTCGCGGGCCGCTCGCAGGTGATGCGTTCGCCATCGGCTGTGTCGTGGGTGCGGTCTCGCTCTACCTTTGTTACCGACTGGCGCGGCGGTTCGTGGGGGACGGCGCCGCGGCGGTGAGCGCGGCGCTGTTCGGTTGGGCGGGGCTCCTGGCCGCGTATTCCGGCCTGTGGCCCAGCTACTCTCACGTGTACGCGACGTTTGGTGTCGCGCTGGTCGCGCTCACGTCGCTGCGGGCCCACGAGAAGCCGGAGTCCTGGGCGCGCTGGGTGGTGGCCGCGCTCGCGGTCGCGATCGCACTCTTGCAGCGACCCCCTCAGCTCATCTACGGCCTGCTCCCGCTGACCGTTGCGCTGATTCATTTCCGAAGAGACATCCGCAAGTTGGCGGGCGTGCTTGGCGTGCTCGCCGCCGGCGCGGCCCTCGGCGTGGTGCCGCTCTTGATGCTCTACAAGTACATGTACGGGCACTACACCACGAGCCCGGCGAGCGGCCCGTACCTTCACTTGTCCCAGGCGCACCCGTTCCTGCTGCTGTTCGCGCCGCATGGGGGACTGTTCTACTCGACGCCCGTTGCCTGGCTCGCGGTCGTGGGGCTGGTGTTCGCCTGGAAGCGTCGTGCGATGTGGGCGCTAGTCCTGCCGCTGGTCGCAGCCGGCGCCATCGAAGGGTTTCTCTACTCCGCGGTGCTCGACTGGCACGGGTCGGGAACGTTCGGCGCGCGCCGCCTCACCCCGTTGACGCCGCTCTTCGTCGTGCTCGGCGCGCTGGTAGTCGAGCGCATCGCCGCGTGGTTGATGGCCAAACCCGAGCGCTCGCTGTGGTTGGTGGGTGTCGGAGCAACCGTGCCCTTTGCGCTCCTGGTTCAGGGCAACATGCTCGGCCAGACACGCGCCGTGATCCCGTGCTGTCGCGGGGCTTCGCAGGCGGTGCAGTACGGAGAGAGCTCGAAGCTCTTGTGGCAGCTGGTGGACGAAAAGATCGGCGACGTTGCCGTCTACCCTGCAGCGCTGGCGTTTGCCGCGCGCTATCGGGTTCACCCGAACCGCTGGCGGGACGCGACCCAGTCGGACTGGTACATGCGCGACTTTCGATCCTTGAAGTTCAGCGCACAGGGGTTTCAGCTCGGGGACAAACGCCTGGTCAGCGACGGGTTCGAGGCGGTTGGCTCCTCGGCCCGCATGACCACGACGAAGGCCCGGGTGATCTTCGCGGCAGAGTGGCCGTTTGCGAGCCGGGTGCTCGTGCGCGGGCACGCCGACCGAAGCACGCGGGTGGAGCTGACCCTCGGCCACACGTTGGCTTCGTCCACCGTGGGCAGCTTCGAGCTTCAGCCCGGGGCGTCTCGGGTCGAGCAGGTCGCCGTGCCGAGCGGCGCCTTCGGCTCCGGGATCCTGGAGCTCGGTTTCCACACGAGCGACGCTCCCGGAGCCAACGTGGTGATCGACGACGTGCGCTTCGAGGATGACGCGAAGTACATCATCCCTTGAGCCTTCGAGGCCCAAGCCGCGGTGTAGCGTCAGGCGAGCTGCGCGCTTTTGCCCAACCTGGCGAAGTGCGCGGTGATCGCCTCGATGCGTCCCTTGTTGAAATCCAGGAACTCGATGTCCAGATGGCTCAAGCCCATCTCCGCCAGGAAGAAGAAGCGCTCGGCTTTCAGCTTGGTGTTGATCTCTTCGAGTTTGATCCGCTCGACGCATGGCAGCGTCGCCATCACCTCGGGGTTGGTCCAGGCCTTCATCAGATGAAGCTGCAGTTCGGTGAGGCGCTCGAGGCCGGAGAGATCGGGCAGCTTGACTACTCGCGACTGCCTCACTGTGAGGCTCTCGACTCTGGCGAGCGCAGCGATGAAGTCGACGTCGACGAGCTCTTTGATCTCGCTCAGCTGAAGCACTTCCAATGCTGGCAGGCGCGTCAGAGCTTCGAGCCCACCCACCTGCTGCACGCCGTCGAGCGTGACTCGGTGCAGCCGCGGCAGCGACTCGATGAAGGCGAGGGATGGTACCGCCGCGGACTGGATGTGGAGCTGCTCCAGCGCGGAGCAGGTCCCGAGTGAATCGAGTCCTTTGGCGGCACCGCACACGAAGACCTGGGTGAGCGCCGGCAGCTGGCCCACGAACTCGACGTCCGGCAGGCTTCCGCGGAGGGTCAGGCGTTCGAGGTGTCGCAAGGCGCCAAGGGCTGAGAGTCGGGCTTGTTTGGAAGCGGAGACCTCGAGTCCGCGGACGTGTTCGAGGGAGGCTACGGTCTCGAGCTCTGCCTCGGTGAACTTCGCGCCCTTCAGGTTGGGCGAGATGTGGAGGTTCAGGTCGGGGCGCAGCGCGAAGACCTGCCCATCGAGTTGACGCAGACAGTCCAGCGGATCCGTTCCGAAGGAGAAGCTGACTGAGCCGCCTATTTGCACCTTCTGGACCGCGGCGCGCATCTTCGCCGGGGTCCACGGAACACCATGCATTGCGTGTGTCATGAGCTGGCCGTAGGAGGGGCGGTTAGCCCAGTGTCGCAAGATTTGCTCGGCTGACCAACAGGTCGAATGCGGGGCAAAACCCTGGCGAAGTCCCGAGCGACGCTCACGGGGCGGTCTGAACTCAGTAGGTCACTTCGCAGCCGCGCCGCGCTACTCTCCCGTGCGATGTCCTCCCCCGAAGAGCGAACGCCAGACGGCATTCGGCTCGCAAGTTTGGAGCACGGCCTCGGCCTCGAGCCGGGAGGCGCGCTGCCCAGCGCGCTCGCCGGCTGGAGTGGCGCCGTGCTCGAGCTCACCGATGGCGCGACGCACTACGTCTTCGTTCATCAGGGCGAGGCCGGGCTCGTGTGCAACGCCGGGCGCTTCACGTTGAGCGCAGGCATGTACGCCGCCGTGGTCGGCCGGGGCAGCATCGGGGGCGCCGGCAAGGGGGTCGTCATGTCGCGCCTCGGACACTCGGGAGTGTTTTGCCTGGGTGGACCCATCGAGGCACGCGGTCGCCTGCGCTACATCGACGGCTGCACGGACTCGCTCCTGTTGCCGCCGAGCCGCCTTGGTGATCCGTGCCTGAACCACCTGCACATTCCGGCTCGCACGCGCCAGACCCGGCACACTCATCCGTCCGTGCGGGTCGGTATGGTCACACGTGGCTCGGGCCGATGTGTGACACCGACGCGAGAACACGACCTGTCACCCGGCGTGGTCTTCATCATTGCCGCCGACGCCGCGCACAGTTTTTTCACTGATGACGAAGCACTCGACGTCGTCGTCTATCACCCGGACAGTGACACCGGACCGACCGACGAAGATCACCCGATGCTGAACCGCACCATCATCACGCGGAGCGTGTCGGCGTGAAGTGTCCGAAGTGCGCCACCAGCCAGACCCGGCGCGAAGGCACCGCGTGCAAGAGCTGCAAGTATCAGTACGTTTTCGATCCGAAGAGCGACGGCATCACGGACACCAAGTTCATGGCGCTCTTGTCCGGCGCTAGCGCCAAGGACACCTACTACTTCACCTTCAATCAGCTCTACGCTCGTTACTGCCGTGGGCGAGAGCAGCGCATCCTGGCTGTGTTCGAGACTCTTCTCACCCTGGGCGGCAGGAGCGGCCGCCTTGCGGTGCTTGGCGGAGTCGTCGGTGTGGTCGTCGGGCGTGTGTTGGACTCGACCGCGCTCGTGCTCGTGTCGGCGCTGGTCATCCTGGTGGGGGTCGTCGCCTGGATTGCCGGTCGCTTTCAACGCCAGATTTCCCCCGAGGGCCGCGCGGCGGCCTCGCGTGAAGCATTGCGTGGCTGGGTCAACAAGTGGAGGGCCGCCGAGCGCCCCATCGAGCGACTGCTCGAGAAACCGTCGCTCGATCGTGCGCCCGGTCCGTATCGCGAGAGCGACATCTACGACTACGGTGTCGAGCGGATCTTGGTCGTGCAGCACGACCTGCTGGTCGATCTGTTCGTGAAGAACAACTTCCACGCCGATCAGCGGGCGCTCGTGCTCAGCGAAAATGGCTACCCGAGTTATCTGCTCTCTCATGCCAAGCGGCTGCTCCAGGAGCGAGCCGATCTGCCCGTGCTGCTGCTGCACGACGCGACACCAACCGGGACTCGCATGCGCGAGCGCCTGATCGCCTCCGGGCTCTTGCCGCTGTCCGGTCGTCAATTGATCGATGCCGGGTTGTTTCCCAAAGACGTCCCCAAGATCAAGGCCCTCGGGCCCACCGTCCCCGAGGCGACCGCGTTCGCGGTCCCGGTGGATCTGATCGCCTTCGGTGCGCTCGCCGGCGGCTTGGCGGGGCTCGCCCTCGCGCCACCGCCGGTCCCGGAATCGGTCGAGCATCCCCAGCCGCCGCAGCGACCCGCAGAGCCCGGCTCGACGGGTTCCGACGGAGGCGGGGCGTCTTCGGACTCGAGCTTCGAGTCGAGTCACGATTCGTCGGGCGATGACGGTGCAGCTCATGGCGGCAGCGCGGACTTCGGTGGCAGCGCGGACTTCGGCGGCGACGCCGACTTCGGCTGATGGGCGCGCTCTTCGGTTTCACAGGGCCTCCCGAGCCGCGCCTGCTCGAACGCATGAGCGAAGTGCTCGCTCACCGCGGTCGCGGCAAGGTCGTCAGCTTCGTCTCGGCACAGGGCAGCGTGGCCGTGCGTGCCGCCCGGCCCGAAGCTTCGCCGCGCTTGCGCTCCGCATGCCTCGCCTCGGAAGCCGACGCGTGTATCGCAATGAGCGGATACCTGACCGGCTCCCGGTTCGTGTCCCCCGCGCAGCTGCTGGCGGATTACCGCAGGCTGGGTCCAGAGCTCGTGAGCGAGCTCACCGGCGCCTTCACCTTTGCCGCGTTCGACGGCGCGAGGCTCTGTCTCGCACGCGACGGAGCCGGCGTTCGCACGCTGTACTGGGCTCGCCATGCGGGACGTCTGCTGTTCGCGGTGGAACCAAAGGGCATCCTGTCGGCGCCCGGGTTCCCACGCAGGATCCGCGCCGCCGCGGTCGCGCAGTACCTCAGCATGAGCTTCGTACCCGGCAGCGGCACCATGCTCGAAGGTGTGCACGAGCTTCGCCCCGGACATCGGCTCGAGCTCGAGGGCGCTGCGGCCGAGCCGGCGATCACGCGCTGGTACGAGTTCGAGGACGATCGTGAGCTCGAATCAGCGCCGGACGCCGAGTGGATCCGGCGTTTTGCCGAGCTGCACCGGGACGCCGTTGCGGTGCGGCTGCCCCGCGGTGAGCCCGTCGGTGTCTTCTTGTCGGGCGGGCTCGACTCGAGCGCCGTCACCGCGGAGGTCGCCCGACAACACGACGCCAAGGTCAAGACCTACGCCATCCACTTCGGGGACGACTACGACAACGAGCTGCCGTACGCCCGCTCTGTAGCAGAGCGTTGTGGCACCGAGCACGAAGAGGTGTTGCTGCGCCCGAAGGACTTCTTGCCGCGCCTGCGCCGCATCGTCTGGCACCTCGACGATCCGATCGGCGACCCGATCACGGTGCCCAACTTCGAGCTCGCCGGGCGCGTGTCGCGCGATGTGGCGTGTGTGTTCAACGGTGAGGGAGGAGATCCGGTCTTTGGCGGCCCCAAGAACATCCCGATGCTGCTCCACCACTGGTATGGCGGCATCGATCGAGACTCGGGGTTTCGCGCGCGCATGTACCTGGCTTCCTATCGTCGCAGCTACGAGGAGTGGGCGCGTCTGATGGTGCCCAGCTGGCGTTCCAAGGTGGATGCACAGCAGGATCTCGAAGGGGTGTTCTCGGGTGAGCTCGACGCCGAGCTGCCCACCGCGTTCCTGAACAAGCTGTGTGCGATCAACATCCGACAGAAGGGCGCGCACCTGATCCTGCCCAAGGTGGACCGCATGACCGGAGCCTTCGCCCTGACCATGTTGTCGCCGCTGTTCGACGAGCGATTGTTGAAGCTGTCTTTCCGGATGCCGCCGACCTTGAAGCTGCGGCAGGGTGTGGAGAAGGTAGTGCTCAAGCTCGCGTACAAGGACGCGCTGCCGGAAGCGGTGATTCGGCGCCCGAAGAGCGGCATGCGTGTGCCGGTTCACTTCTGGTTTCAGGGCGAGATGCGGCGTTTCGCTCGGAAGATCTTGAGCAAGAAGGAGATCGTGCGGGCTGGCATCTTCGATCCCAAGCGGGTCGCGCAGCTCCTCTCGTATGACACGGAGGAGGGACCGGGCCGGTACGGGTTACGCCTGTGGATGCTGCTCACGTTCGAGCTCTGGCGCCGCATCGTGGTCGAGGGTGAGCCCGTCTGAGTCGGCGCGCGCTCAACCCGGATGCCGCAACAGGAGCGCAATCGTCCGCGCGAGCTTGCCCTCGGCCCGCTTGCGCACGTCCGGCGCACCGCGACCCGCCGCGCGGACGAGCTTGAACAGGTGCTCGCGATCCACACTCGGGTGGTCCGCCAGAAAAGCGTCGAGCCCGGTGCTGCCTTCACCCAAGAGGCGCACCACCCACTCGCGCTCTTTGCCCTCGCCCGGTGCAGGCGCCGCCGTCGGAGCCGTGCCGTGCAAGAGCAGGGTGTCGAGTCGCGCGCGAACTGCCGGCCACTCGGCGTCCCGCAGTGCGCCACGCACGACCCGCTCTTGCCGACCGCGAGCGCGCGGGCTCTTGATCTTCTGAGCGTCGAGGATGGCGTCCAGGACCGGCTCCGGCAGGCCCAGTCGCCCGAGGTTCTTCTCACTGAGTGCGGTCAGCTCCCGGGTGAGCTCGAAGAGTGCGTCCTCGCGCACACGCCGCGCGCGCTTCTTGTCCGTGCGCGAGACCAGATCTTCGTCGGTCTCGGTCGTGGCCTCGGGTGAGGTCTCGTGCAAGCGTCGTCGGGGCATCTCCGTATTCGCTACCTTCCGTAGACTTCGATCTCACTGAGGGCGATGTAGCCCTTCTCTTTTTTGTTCACGATCAGCCGGACGTAGCGCGCGGGCTTACCGTCGAGTTTCTGGTGCCAAGGCTCTTCTGCCGTGAACAACGTGCTGCGCGTCGAGATTTCCGAGTAGCTCGCGCCGTCCTGTGAGAGCTGCAAGGTGAGCGGCAGGGTCTCGAGCTGATGGTTGTCGCTGCGGTGGTACACGACGACCTCCGAGAGTTTGTAGCTCTTGCCCAGGTCGATGATGACCCACGGCAGATGCTCGAAGGTCGTGTGCACCCCGAACCCGCGCCCTCGCACACCGTCGGTGGCGCCGGCCGGATCGGGTGTTCTCGGGAAGATGCTGCTCGTCGTCACCGGCTTGCCCCGGGCGACGTTGGCCGGCGCGAGCGCCCAAGCCACCGTCGCGACGAGCAGCGTCAAGAGGCCGGCCGCGACCGCCACCATGCGCAGGGCGCGGTTGACCTTGATGCGGCGCACGCTGCGCACCTCGAGCGCGCCGGCGAGCTGCCGGAGCAGGGCTTCGAGCTGTGGGCGGAGGCGCAGGGCCTCGCGAGGTTCGAGTCGATCGGCGGCGAGCACGTCCTCGTTGCTCAGAAAACCTTCGAGGTCCGTCGGCGCGCGCGCCAGCTCACCCGTTTCCGCGAGCGCTTCCAGCTTCTGCCATGCCGACGCCGCTCCGAGCACGCGTTCACCGTCGGCCTCTCCGCGCGCCACGAGGTGCGCGCTCACCAGGATCGCAAACGCCTCGCCCAGCAGCCTGAACGCGGGGCCGTTCTCGCCGGGACTGCGGAGCTGCCCGGCCGCGCCGACTCTCGCGCGCGCGGCGCCGAGCAGTCGGCGCATTTCCCGCCGCTGCTCCGGAGAGGCGCTCGCAGCGCGGCGCTCGGCCCGGCGGAGCAGGAAGCGCTCGACGAAGATTTCACGAAACAGGCGGGCCACGGAGCGGTTGCGGAAGGTATCGAAGGCACGCTGTGCTCGCAAGCGCTGTCACTTGCTGCTGCGGGCGCGACCGAGGCGTCGCGCTGCTTCGCTCAGCTCGCGCTCGTTCAGGCTGGCGAACCCGAGGCGCAAGAACGGTCGGGCTCGGCCGTCGAACGCAAAACGGCGCGCTGGCAGCACGACCACCCCGTGCGAGAGCGCGCGCTTGGCCCAGGCGTCCGCGTCGATGCCCTGGGTCCGAGCCCAGAGCGCCATGCCGCCGGTGGGGACCCGGATGCTCAGGCAGTCGCCGGTGTGGCGCCGGAGCGCCTCCAGCAGATGGTCGCGGCGCGCCTGATAGATGCGCCGGGCCTTGCGCGCGTGGCGCTGCACGACTCCGTCTTCGAGCAACTCGCCCAGCGCCGCCTCGAGCAGCAAGTCGCCCTGGCGATCGATGTGGGCGCGCACGCGGCTCATCGCTTCTATGACGGGAGGCGGCCCGACCACCCACCCAACGCGCAGGCCCGGTGTGAAGATCTTCGACAGCGTGCCGACGTAGAGCACCACCCCCGCGCGGTCCGCGCTTGCCAACGGGAGCACGGGTCGTCCTTCGTAGTGGAACTCGTGATCGTAGTCGTCTTCGATGATCGCAAAGCGGTGTCTCTCCGCCAGCCAGAGCAACGCGAGGCGACGCGGCGCGCTCAGCGTGGCCAGCGTCGGATACTGATGGTGCGGAGTGAGGTAGAGCGCACGGATCGGCCGGCGTTCGAGCGCGCGTTCGAGCGCACTCACGTCGAGGCCAGCGGCATCCACTGGCACCGGTAGACACTCGGCGCCCAGGCTCGAGAACACGTTCCAGGCCGGTCGGTACCCCAGCGCTTCGACCGCCACGACGTCGCCGGGCGAGAGCAGCACGCGCGCGATCAAGTACAGCGCCATCTGACTGCCGCGGGTTACGAGCACGTCGTCGGCCGCAGCGAGCACACCTCGCGTCGTGGTCAACAGTTCGGCGACCGCGCTGCGGAGTGCGGGGTGTCCCTGCTCGTTGCCGTAGCTCGACACCCGGACGCTGTCGCGCCCGAGCACCCGCCGGAGCGCCCGCCCAAGCTCCAGCTTGGGTGCAAGGCGTACGTCCGGCACTCCCCCGGACAAGACCAGCGCGCCGCGCGGCGGGGCGCTCTCGTCGAGGTCGGGAAATCGTCCGAGGTCGAAGCCGGGTCGTCGGGCGACCCCCGCGGGTGCAACGCTGCGAGTGAAACGCCGAGGCGAAGTCTCCGGCAGCGCGGACGAGACGAACGACCCCCGCGCTTCTCGTGCGACGATCCAGCCTTCCGCCGCCAGCTCGCTGTAGGCCGCAACGACGGTGTTTCGGTGTACCGCCAGCTCGCTCGCCAGCGTCCGCGCGCCGGGCAAGCGGGCGCCGGGACGCAGACGTCCGCGCCGGATGTCGTCCGAGAGCGCCCGCGCGATCTGGACGAACAGTGCCTCGCCCGCGTGTTCTGCCAGGTCGAGCGGCAGCCCGGAGCGTCGAACTGGCCTATCCGGTCTTTTCAAACTGTACCTTTCATCTAGTCCAGTTTGGGACACAGTGTCGCTTGCCACAAGGCAGGTGTGAAAATGGTCGCGAGCTCCCCCACCCAACGTACCCAGCTGAAACGCCACCCCGAGCGCGGGTCGTACGACCCGAGGGTCGTGCACGACATCCTGGATGCGGCGCTCCTGTGTCAGGTGGCCTTCGTCCGCGAAGGACAGCCCTACGTGCTCCCGACAGCTCACGTGCGCGTGGGGGACGAGCTCTTCCTGCACGGAGCCAAGAAGAACCGCATGCTCGCCGCGCTGGTCGAGGGCGTGTCCGCGTGTGTCAGCGTGACCATTCTCGACGGCCTCGTGCTCGCCCGCTCCGCCATGCACCACTCGATGAACTACCGCTCGGTCGTCATCTTCGGTCGTGGGCGCGAAGTCGAGGACGCGCAGGAGAAGCGGCGGGTGCTGGCCGCGTTGGTGGACCACGTCACCCCCGGCCGCTCGCTCGAAGTGCGCGAGCCGAACGACGCCGAGCTCTCGGCGACCCGCGTCGTGGCATTTCCCGTCGGCGAAGCCTCCGCCAAGATCCGGCGTGGTCCCCCCCTCGACCTCGCGTCCGATCTCGAGCGGCCGTGCTGGGCGGGTGTCGTGCCGCTCGAGCTCCGAGCGCTTCGGCCCGAACCTGCTTCGGACCTCGTTGACGGCGCAGCGATTGCGCCGCTCGACGTGGGCGGCGCGCGCTTCGAGTGATAACGTCCCGCGCGTGCGAAGTCTGCTCGCGCTCCCGCTTGCATTCGCGTGCTGCGCCGGTCCCGCCGCGCCGCCCGCGAAGCCGCCGGCCCCAGCAGCCGTCGAGCTGCCACGACCGGCCCGCGCTCGCGGTCTGGCGATGGCGCGAGCAAACCGGGAGTGTGTCCGCTGCCACGCGGACGTCGCGCGGGAGTGGCGGGGGTCACCACACCAGCGCTCGGATCGTGATCCGGCCTACCAGCGCGCCCTCGCTCGGGAGCCACTCGCCATGTGCCGGAGCTGTCACGCGCCGGAGGCTGACCCTTCTGCCGACGCACCGGCGGAGCTGTCGCAGCTCGGAGTGGGCTGTGTCACCTGTCATCTGAGCGGCGAGGTCGTGCTCGCGGCGCCGCGCGCGGAGGCCGGCCCGGAGCGCGCCCCGCACCGTCTGCAGCGTGACGCCCGCTTTGCATCGGTCGGAGCCTGCGCTTCGTGTCACGAGTTCGCTTTTCCGGACACCCTTGCGCGGCCCCGACCCGAGCTCATGCAGTCCACGGTCAGTGAGCACGCCCGGGGGAAGTTTGCGGGGCTGGCCTGTGCGACCTGTCACATGCCGAAGGACGGCACGCGACGCCAGCATGGGTTTTCGCGCCAGCGTCGCGAGTCGTCGCTGAAGGACGCCATCGTCGTACGGGCGCGACGCATCTCGTCGCGCCGCGTCGAGCTCGAGCTCGAGAGTGTGGGTGTGGGGCACGCATTTCCCACAGGCGACCTGTTCCGTCGCCTGGAGATCTCGGTCGAAGCCGTGGGCGACGACTACGCCAGCGTCACGCGTAGTGTGCGGTATCTCGCGCGCCACTATCGCCCGCTCGGCAAGGTTGGTGTCCCGCGTCGGGTGATCCACGACGATCGCCTCGGCGCCGACGGAACCCGGTGGGCGCTCGTGGAGCTCACGCTGGCGCCCGCAGCGGACGGTCTTCCGCTCGCCTGGCGGGTTGCCTACCAGCGCGTCGAACACCCCGCGGGCGTGAGCGACGAGAGCGCCGTCATCGAGAGTGAAGTGACCCTCGCACAAGGGGAGCTACCCGTGAAGCTGGAGAAACCATGATGTCCGTCAAGACCTGCTCGTTGTCGTTGGGTGTGGTGGTCGCAGCCGCTTGCGGCGGAACAGCTCCGCCTCCTGCCGATGGCCCCGCGCCGCCAAGTGCAATGCCCACCGCAGCGTCGGCGCCCTCGTCGGCAGCCAGCGCGACTGCCTCCGCGCCGGTACCCGACGCACCGAAACACGCCAAGAGCCCGTTCCACCTGCTTGTCCGTGCCGAACATCCGCTCGATCTCTACCCGGTGGGTGAGCGGCTGTTCGTGCGCAGCAACGGCGGCATCCCGCTCGCGTTGGTCGACGGCGACCGCCTGATCGAAGACGAAAAGTACGGCAAGGGCCTGGAAGGTTTCATGGGGATCCGCGGGATCGTCGGCAGCTGGCCCGACGACGCCTGGGCTGCCATCACGCTCTCGAACGGCCGCGTTGGCTGGGGTGGTATCCGGAAGTGGAACGGAGGCAGCTGGGCCACGTCGGGCAACGACCTGGGACAGCGCTGGATCTACGCCGGCCTCGCGACCTGGTCCGGCGGCCTCTTGGCGCTGCTCTACAACGTGATGCCGTACGACACCAATGACACTGTACGCTTCAAGTGGCTGGGTTCAGCCAAGCGCCCGCCGCTGCCCGTCACCACCAAGACGAGCTGCGGGACCTTGGTTCGAGCCTCCGGCTTCACGGCGCTCCCAACCGGAGAGGTCTTCAGCGCGGGGGCCACCTGTGACGACGACAAGTTCGCGATCGAGTGGTGGAAGGCGGGCGCGACGCGCGGACAGGTCGAGCGGTTCGACGGACCGAATCCTTACAACGAGACCTACCTGCTGGCGCGCACGGCGAAAGACGTCTGGGTCATCGGCGACGCATGGAAGAGCGCGATCACGGTCCACTTCGACGGCGAGCGCTTCGAGGTAGTGAAGAACCCGTTCGTCTTGCCCACAATCTCCGCCTCGCTTGGCAGCGATGGAACGTTGTGGGTCGTGACCGGGCAGCCCTTCGACAACGACAAGGTGCAGGGAACAGTCTGGAAGCGAGCGCCGAAACACGACTGGGAGAGGGTGGCCCTGCCCGAAGGTGTGACCTCACCCACGAGTGTCCACGCGGCAGTCGACGGCCGCGTGTGGCTCGCCGCGGGCAACGGCTTGTACCGCACGACACCTCCCGCCGCTCAGGTCCAGGAAGTGAAGTGGGAGTGGGGTCGGCAGTTTCCCGGCCACGTTCGCATTCCCAAGCTCGCGACCGAGGGCTGCAAGGACATCTACGTGTTGATGTACGGCATCACCAAGGTCACGCCGAAGGACTACGACTTCCCGCTGACCCGCAAGGCCATCAAGGGACACACCGAGCTCGCCGGGACGCGTTTTGCCGAGACCGAGGACAACGGCAAGCGCTACTTCGGAGCGTTCGTCCCCACGCTGGCGATGGGGAAGAAGATCGAGAAGCTGGTGCGCGAGAAGGTGAAGGGCTCGCAGCCAGCCGTGATCTGCTTCGCGCCCCGTGTCCTCCGCGACATCGACATCGATCTCGCAACCGGCGAAGTGAAGAAGTAGGGACGCTGGCTCAGTTGCGGCGGGCCTTCTTGGCCTCTTCGCCGACTTTTTCCAGCATGCGCGCGAGCTCCGCCATGGCTTCGGGGCTGGGTTTGTCCTTCTTGGGTGGCTCCGAGCCGCGCGGTGGCGGGGAGGACGATGGCTTCTTGCCTGCTGCGCGCCAGCCAGACCAGGTCGGCGGGGGTTTCCAGGTCACGCCCTGTACCCGCTCGGCGCCGGACGAGCGGCGCGTGGAACGACCGCCCCGCGCGAGTTGCCCCACGAGCTTCCAGGCTTCATGCCCGTCGAGCGGCGGCACGGGCAGCAGGTTCAGCGCGATCAGCCAGAGATTGGTGAAGGTGAACACACTGACCATGTCGGCCATGAACGCGGTGTGAGGCCTGCCGACCAAGGCGAGGGTCGCGAACGTAGCCGCGAGCAGCAGGCCTTGGGCCACCACACCGCCCCAGGCAATGATACTGCGCTGCACAGCGGTGGCTCGTCCCGACCAATGGCAGAGGCCGCCGAAGCCAGTGATGTCGATGCCCTCGACGCGCAGGCGGAAGGACCGAACCAAGAATGCATGACCGAGCTCGTGGATCAGGACGAGCAAGACGAAGCCGAGCCAGAAGCCGGGGGCGTACCGGAACCCGCCGAAAACGAGCGCACCGATCGGGAGCGTCCAGTGCAGGCGGATGGGGATCCCTCGAAGGCGGGCGATGGTCAGAGAGCCGCGGTCGAGCATGCTTTCCGCCATGTTAATCACCTGCGCCCTCGTGCCCAGGGGGCGGGTGTGCCGTGCGGCCCACTCCGGCTTACTTTCTGCTGTAATCACCCTCGGTTCGCACCCCTCTCCAGGGTGACTACCGCGGAAGGACCGGCCCGGCGCGTCATGGACATGAAGCTCTTCGTCACTGTTTTTTCCACCGTGTTCCTCGCCGAGCTCGGGGACAAAACCCAGCTCGCGACGCTGCTCTACGCGGCGGATGCCAAGACCTCGAAGTGGATCGTCTTCTCCGGCGCCGCGCTGGCGCTGGTCGCGACCTCGGCCCTGGGAGTGCTCGGTGGTGCGCTGATCTCCAGGTACGTCAGCGACAAGGCGTTGCACTGGGTGGCCGGTCTCGGTTTCATCGCCGTCGGTCTCTGGACGCTCGTGAAAGCTTAGCCGTAAGCTGCGCCGGTGAAACCGTCAGCGTGGCTCGCTCTCGCCGTAGTCTATTCTGGTTGTGCGCCCAGCCCGCCACCGGCGTCGGACTCGGCAAGAGCCGCCGAGCCGACTCCGACGTCCGCGCCGCCGAGCGCGACGAGCGAGCCTGCCGCGCCCCCGAGCGCGAGCGCCGCGGCCGCTCCGAAGCCGATTGATCTCGATCAAAAAGCGAACGAGCTCGCCCACCGCTTCATCATCCTGGACGGGCACGTCGACGTTCCGTATCGCCTGTGGCAGTCCCGCGACAAGGCGGGCAAGGTCACGGAAGACGTCGCGGAGCGCACAGCGAAGGGCAACTTCGACTACCCGCGCGCCGTCACGGGCGGGCTCGATGCGCCGTTCATGAGCATCTACGTGCCGGCCAAGTTCGAGGCTGGCGGCGCGAAGAAGCTGGCGAATCAGCTGATCGATCTGGTCGAGGACATTGCCAAGAAGTCCCCCGACAAGTTTCGCATGGCGCGCTCGACCGAGGAGGTCAGGCAGAACAAGAAGGACGGCAAAATCTCGCTCTTGCTGGGCATGGAGAACGGGTCACCCGTCGAGAAGAAGCTGGAGAACGTGAAGTTCTTCTTCGATCGCGGCGTGCGCTACATCACCCTCGCACACTCGAAGGACAACCACCTCTCGGACTCGTCGTACGACGACCGTCACAAGAACAAGGGGTTGAGTCCGTTCGGAAAGCAGGTCGTGGGCGAGATGAACCGGCTCGGCATCCTGGTCGATGTTTCGCACATCTCCGACGATGCGTTCCGGGACGTGATGAAGGTGAGTACGGTCCCGGTGATCGCCTCGCACTCGTCGTGTCGGCACTTCACGCCGGGCTGGATGCGCAACATGAGCGACGACATGATCCGAGAACTGGCATCCAAGGGAGGCGTCATCCAGATCAACTTCGGCTCCGGTTTCCTCGATCCGAAGCTGCAGAAACAGGAGACCGAACGCTGGAAACAACGGGCGGCGCTGCTAAGAAAACACAAACTCGAGTCGAACGATGCTCGCGCAAAACCTCTGCTAGAGCGGTTCGAGAAGGACAACCCGGCGGGGTTTGCGAGCGTGGCGCAGGTCGCGGATCACATCGATCACGTGAAGGCGCTCGTGGGCGTCGACCACGTCGGATTGGGCAGTGACTTCGACGGGGTGGGGGACTCGCTCCCGGTCGGGCTCAAGGATGTCGGCGCCTATCCGAGTCTGATAAAGGTCCTCTTGGAGCGCGGCTATTCGGACGCCGAAATCGAGAAGATCTGCTCCGGCAACGTGCTTCGGGTGTGGCAGCGGGTCGAGGTCGCGGCGGCGGCGCAGGCCGATGCGGCCTCGCACAAGTGAGCGCGCCGGCGCCCGCGTTTTCGTCGCGGGCGGTGTTGGCGTCACTCATGGCGGCTCCTCCGGTCATTCTGGTGTTTGCGCGTCGGACCGCTGATGGAGCTCGATCACGTTGCGATCTGGATCTCGCACGAAGATGGCCTGAGCGCCCGTAGGAAACTTCACCGGACCCCCGCTCGGGGGAAACCCCGCCGCTTCGAGCTCCGCCTTCGCCGCCAGGATGTCCGGGCAGAAGAGCGCAATGTGGGTGATGCCCGGGTGTTTCTCGGGAACGTCCATCAGGACGTTGGTTGCTCGCGGGTCCTTGGCGTTGAGCACGAGGTTGAGCTCGATGCCGGACGGGTGTTCCAGGATCGCAACCGGCTCCGGTCCGATCGGTCCCACGGTCTTCTCGAAGCCGAGCAAGCGGTAGAAGCCCAGCGACCGTTCCAGGTCATGGACGCGGATGCCAACGTGGGCTAGCCCACGCAGTGTGATGGTCATTGCTTCAGCTTAGTTCGCCCGCCTGGCAATCTTCACCCGTGGACTGCCGCGCGCCCCGCTTTTGATCTGCTTGCCGTCTGCCGCAAGTCGGGAAAAGCTCCAGGGATCTCAACCCTTCTAGTCGGAAGGGCTGTCGACTGCGATGGACTACCGGGACGACCGCGAAGCGCTGCGACAGCGGCTCGAAGTGCTCGAGCTGGAGAACGCTGCGCTTCAGCGCGAGAACGAGCAGCTGAAGCAGCCGCCGCCGCCCGAGCCCATCGAGCAACCAGCCAGGGTGCACACGCTCGCTCCGGCGCCGCGGAAGATCTCCTTAGCGCTGGCGTTCTCAACCTTGTTCCACCTGTTCACCTTCAACATGGTGATCTTCGGTGTCTGGCTGGTGGTGCTTCCCGCAGGGTACGCGCTCGCCACACACCAACCGCTGGCGTGGATCTTCCCCTACCTCGTTCCGGGGTTCATGCTGCTGCGCAACCTGCGGGCCCTCTACCTGCTGATGAACGGTGTGGCGGCGCCCGCCGCGGTGCTCGAAGCAGACGACTCGTCGTCGTGGAGCTACTCGACGAATGTCGGCAGATCACTGGCCGGCTGGGGTGATCAGGGCGACGAGTACGGGGGCTCGTTCTGCAAGACTCGTGTGCGCATCGGCCTCCCCGATGGTCCCTTCGCCGAGCGCACGCTGCGTGGCAGGCCCTACGAGGGCGGCATGTTCCTGTTCGACCCGGCCAAGCCGTCGCGGAACGTCGGCACCTGGGAGCTGCCGGTGCCCGTCCGCCCGGGTCCCGATGGACAGCTCCCAACGTCCGTCGGGGTGTTCCGTTTCGTTCTCGGGCTGCTCGGCGCCGGCGCGCTCGGAGTTCTGTTGGCTCTGCCGGTTCTGCCTCACCTGTGAGACGCGGGTGCGTTCACGTCGGTTTGTTCCAAGGCACGTCTGCGACTCCCGCCTCGTGGTTGGTGCGTCGGGCCAGCACGAACAAGAGGTCGCTCAGGCGATTGAGGTAGATGACGACCTCGTCGCGGACCTTGCTCGCGCGCCGGAGCGTCACCACACGCCGCTCCGCGCGGCGACAGGTGGTGCGTGCCGCGTGCAGCGCCGCGGCGCCGGCGGTGCCTCCGGGCAGGATGAAGGCGGTCAGGGCAGGGAGAGCCGACTCCGAGCTGTCGATGGCCGCCTCCAGCCGCTCGATGGCCGCAGCGGAACACAAAGCGAGCTTCATTCGCTCTTCGTGGCCGGGTACACACGCAAGCTCGGCGCCGAGCGTGAACAGATCGTCCTGGATCGCCCCGAGCAAAGCGTCGAGCTCCGCCGGCAGTCCCGTGGCGCGCGCGCAGCCGATGGCCGCGTTCGTCTCGTCGACCGTGCCGTACGCGTCGACGCGCGTGTCGTCCTTGTCGACACGCGCGCCGCCGAACAGCCCGGTCTCGCCGCTGTCTCCGGTCTTCGTGTAGATCTTCATCGCCGAAGCGTGAAGCCGCCGCTCGCGGCGATCAATCGTTCTTGCTAGCTCAGGCCGAGAAGATCTCTTGGATCTCGCCCTCGATGCTCGCGGCCGTGACCTTCTTTGCCAGCGCCAGCTCTTGGATCAAGAGCGAGCGGGCTTGGTCGAGGAGGCGGCGCTCACCGAACGACAAGTCCTTGTCGAACTTCAGGCGGTACATGTCGCGCAGAACCTTGGCGATCTCCGCCGGCAGTCCACTCTTGAGCATCTCGGTGTAGGCGCGGAATCTGCGGTTCCACGGCTGAACGTCCACCGCCACCTCGGGTGCGCGCAGGATGTCGAGGATCTTCTCGGCTTCCTTCTTCTTCATCACCGGGCGCAGTCCAACGCGGCTAGCCGCTTCCATTGGAACCATCACCTTGAGATCCGAATCGACGATCTTCAGGACGTAACAGCTCGTGCGATGCCCCCCGAAGTCCTTCTCTTCGAGCTGCACAACTTCCCCGACCCCGTGTGAGGGGTGTACGGCCCTGTCTCCAACCTTGAAGGTGGGCGCCGTCGTACTATTCACCTGCGACTGCATATCGTCTCCTGATTGCCTCGTCGGGGTCCCCCGGAACGACAAGTCGGTGGCGCTTACTACGATCGGCGTGTCCGGGTCAATCCCGATGGGAGCCCGGCCCGCGGTTCGAGCGGCGCGTTTTGACGAAATCACGGCAGGTCCGGCTCGTTTCGGGGCGGCGGTTTCAAGTCGAGAATTTCCCAAACCTCCGACATCACCGCGGCGCGCAGTCCCTGGGCCATGGGCAAGGCGGCGACCTCGAAGCTGACGCGCAGGGCGTCCGGCGTTGCGACGATCTGCGGGGGCTCGGCCTGGTCGAAGCCGAGCAGTTTTCCAAGTCCACTTCCCGTCAGATCGGTCCACGCGAGGGCGGCCTGCGCCGCGGGATCGGACTCCGCTTCGCCGAAGCTCCCAGCGATCACGATCACGGCGGACAGGTGCCCATCCGCCGCTGGCTTCACTGCGATGCCCACGGCGGTCGCTGCGGCGAGCAACCCACGTGCCCCTTGGGTCCATTCGCCGGTGAAGGGTCCAGGTGCGTAGAACCTCATGGGTGCGCGCTCGAGCTCGGCCACTGGCAGCGACGAGAGCGCCGAGCCCCGCAGAGCCGAGGGTGACTTCGTGAGCTTCTTCCGGGCGTACAGCTCGACGATTCGAGCGGGCAAGGCGGAGCCGACGGAGACCGCGACCAGTCGTTCGTCGATGCGCACCAGAGTCTCGGGTGTTTGTCCGACCACACCGCTCAGCCGATGGATGCGTGGGTGGGGTCGGTGGATGCGGGTGCCTGCGAGCAGGCGCTCCGAAAACCTCTCCTCCGCCGTCGTCGACGAATTTCGAGCGTCGGCGACATACAAAGTGGCGTGATCGAAGCCAGCGATGAGACCGTCGGAGAGCTGTCTCAGATCGACGCCGCTGTCTTTTGAGTGAGCTTCGAGGCGCTCTTTCGGCAGCAGCAGCTCGATGGCCTTGGCCAGGGAAGCGTCCGACCCGATCTCCTTCGGTCGCCCCAGGACCATCCAGCGCAGGCCTGCGGACGGCACGTAGTCGGAGAGCGGGCCGTCGTGAAGCGGTGGTGTCGGTTGGCTCTCGGGAGCCTTGGCCGCCGGTGGCGACGCGGGCGCGCACGCGGCTGCGAGCGACAGCCCGAGGATCAGGCTCGCCGCTCGCGCGCGTCTCACGAACCGACCCGGATCCGGCAGAAACGTCGGTTTTTCGAGCCGACCCGGACCAAATAGGTCTGGCCCGGACGGAGCTCGAACAGCCCGTCCTTGACCACCGTGCCGTCGACCTCCACCCCGCCGCCCTGAATCATGCGCCGCCCCTCGCCGTTCGACGCGACGAGTTTGACCGTGGCCAGCGCCTTGGCCAGGAGCAGCTTGTCGCCATCGGGCGCGACGTCCGCTTCGGGCACGTCTGCCGGAACGCCGTCCCCCAGGTACGTTGCTCGGAACGTGGCCTCGGCCGCCGCCGCCGCGTCCGCGTGGTGGAAGCGAGTCACGACCTCACGAGCGAATTCGGCCTTGCTGCCGATGGGGTCCCCCTTGGCGCGCAGCTCCGCGATCTCGGAGGTGGAGCGGGGTGAGAGCAGCTCGAAGAAACGCCAGATGACCTGGTCGTCGATCTGCATGCACTTGCGAAACATGTCGACCGGCGGTTCCGTCAGGCCGACGTAGTTGTCCGCGGACTTGCTCATCTTCTTGCCGACGACCTGCCCGTCGACCATGTGCGCGTCGATGCCCTCCAGGATCGGCGTCGTGATCACGATTTGCGGCTTTTGCCCGAAGCGCTGCATCAGATCTCGGCCTACCAACAGGTTGAAGAGCTGGTCGGTGCCGCCGAGCTCGACGTCGCTCTCCATCACCACGGAGTCGTACCCCTGAAAGAGTGGGTACAAGAGCTCGTGCAGGTAGATGTCGCGGTGTTGTTCGAGGCGTTCGCGGAAATCTCGTCGCTCGAGGGTGCGTGCAACAGTGCGCTTGGCGGCGAGCTCGACCATCTTGTCGAGGGTCAACGCCCCGAGCCATTCGCTGTTGTAACGGACCCGCGTTCGCTCCGGGTCCAGCACCTTAAAGGCCTGTTCTTGATAGGTTTTCGCGGCTGACAACACCTGCTCTCGGGTCTGCCGCGGACGCATGTCGTTCTGGCCCGTGGGGTCGCCGACCATCGCGGTGAAGTCCCCGATCAAGAAGGTGACGTTGTGCCCGAAGTCCTGGAACTGACGCATCTTCTGCAGCAGCACCGTGTGGCCGAGGTGCAGGTCGGGTCGCGTCGGATCGAAGCCCGCCTTGATCTCGAGCGGGCGTCCTTCGCGCAGGCGATCGAGCAGCTCGTCCCGTTGCACTACGTCGACCGCACCACGGGTCAGCTCGGTGAATTGTTCTTCGGCGCTCGGCATACGACAAACCCAAGGAAGGAGAGTGTTTTGTCGCCTCTCCTTGCCGCGTCCGCGTCCGGAAAGCTACCCCGACAAGCGTCTGGCGCCACGGGACTGTCGCGAGTGGACCTGCCGTAACGGTCAGTCGTCGTCGTCGTCGCTGTCGTCGCCGCCGCTGATCGCCGTGTGACGGCTGGCGTTCACCAGCTCTTTCAGCTCTTTGCCGACCTTGAAGAAGGGCAGGCGCTTCGCCGGAACCGGCACGGGCTGGCCGGTGCGTGGGTTGCGTCCGTCGTAAGGCTTGTACGGCCGCACCGTGAAGCTGCCGAAGCCACGGATTTCAATGCCTTCGCCCTTCTGCAGGGCTTCCGTCATCGCGTCGAAGACGCAATTGACGACCATCTCGGCGCGGGCCTTCGTGAGCTCCCCGCGGGCTGCGATAGCTTCGATGAGCTCGCTCTTGGTCATGCCCCTCGAGCCTCCTCCAGAACCCCGATGGTTTTCCCTAACGCCTCAATTGTCAACGCCTTTTCCTGCCGGTTCGGCAGGACGCGCGGGCCGGATGGCCAGTCCGAGCAGGACCAGACCCTCCGTCGAGCTGCTGAGCCCGACGCGGAATGGCCCCTTAGACAGCGGGATTGCGGGTCCCGGAGTCTCGAAACATTGGCCTGCCTGGCCCGTCCATCGGCTGCTCCAGCTCGTGCCGCCCGCCGACACCGTCAGGTTCGTGTTTTGATCATTCACGGCTGTCCAGCGGGCTATCACCCGCCCGGGTCCATCGATCTCGGCCAGGAGCTCGACCTCGATCTGAGCCTGGCGGAGGCGGAGCCCCGGTCGGCCCGCGGCGCAGGCGGCCCCCGGGTAGTCCGGGTGCGACCAGCCGGACCGGACGGCGAGAGGGGGCCACTCGGCGCTCGCGGCGAACTCGGTGTCGAGATGAGGAACCAGGGGTTGGAGTCGAGGAGTGCTGGCGAGCGCGGTCGAATCAAAGACGTAGCGGTACGCGGGGGGGCGGCCGAGCGCCTGCCACAACTGGAAGTCGTGGGCGTCGTCGTGAAAGCGGGCCACGATCAGGTTGCGGCTGGCGTCGTGCGCGCCCGGCAAATGTGCGAGGTTGAAGCCGTGGTCGGTGCTGACGAACACGAGGCCATGTCGAACGCCCTGGGCCGCGAGCACCTGCGGCTCGTACATCGGGCGGCCGCCCTCGCGATCTCGGAGCGCCTCGTGGGCGCGGCTGCCGTGCACCGCAAAGGCGACGGCGAGTGCACCTGGCGCAAAACGCGCGACGCGCAGCTGAAGGAGACCCCAGGCGACCAGCCCGTGCTCGAGCGGTAAGGCCTCGGCGTAGAAACGCGCGCCGCCTCCGGGATAGTTGCCGTCGAAGTAGAAGGGAGCGTAGGCGGCGATCAACGCCAGCGTGACCAGAGTGATCAGGCGCACCGCGTGCTGGCGTCGCCCGGCAATCGCCGCATACAAGACGAGCGCAAACAGCGGCCATGCGTTGAGCAGATCGCCGAGGTGGTGCCAGAGACGGCGACCGGTGGTACCGAGTGCGGCAGCAAACCCGAAACCGCTCGGTAGGTGTTCGCGGACGAAGCTGCCGTGCTCGAACATGCAGCCGACGCCCGCCCCGAAACCGTAGCGAAAACAGCCGGGGGGGCCGTCCGCGAGGGCGTAATAACGCAGCTGCGACGAGCCCCAGAACGAGCCTGTGGCAGCGTGCTGATGCAGCCCGAAGAGAACGAGCCCGGGCACCGCACCGAGGGCGACCAGCACCAGATCGGAGCGCCGGCGCCGGGCGCACAGCAGCGCGACGAAGACTGCGCAAACCAGCCCGGTGACCGGGCGGGTGGCGACGAGCCATCCGAGCGCGAGCCCTGCCCAGAGGGTCGCGCGCCCTCCGCGCAGCGCACCGAGCAGACTGACCGCGAGCAAGATCGCGGCCCAGGCGTGGCTCATGGTGTCGGCGGTGTGGTAGCGGAGGGCGGCGCAAAGCACCGAGAGGGTCGCGGCGAGCAGCGCAACGTCGTCGCGGTGGAAGAGCTCCCGCGCAAGCGCGAAGGTGATGAAGGTGAGCACGGCCGCGAGCACGGGCCCGACGGCGAGCGGACTCCCCAGTAGAAACCCCAGCGCGAGCAGCGCCGGATATCCCGGCGGGAACAGCACGACGAGTGTGCTGGCCTCAGGGGGAGTCAGGAGAAAACGCCCGCGGAACGAGCCCGACGGATCGGGAATCGGGAACGCGAAGTAGCCTTGGGCCAGCGCGCGCGCCTCGAGATAGTAACTGGTGGCGTCGACGATCCGGGGGCCACCACGCAGGTAGTGATGCAGGTAGCCGACGGACAGCAGCGCTGCCGCGATCGACAAGAGCAGGAGCGTGAGGCGCGGGCGCGAGCGAGTGAAGCGGGCGATGGGCTCGGAGCGGAGGGCGGCGGCCGCGAGTGCCCCGAGGCCGAGCACCAGTATTGCCCACGTGACAGCCTCTCGCGGCAGCCCGAGCGTCATGGTGGGCTCATCGAGCCTGCACCAACCAGAGGTGGTGCAGTGTGTGCTCGCCCTTCACGGCTTCGAGGCGGAAAGGCGCCAGAGCCGTCAGATCTTGGGGCAAATCGAGGCTGAGCTCGACCCAGCCATCGACGTGCTCGAGCTCTAGCTCACCGATGCGCCGTTCACCGACGGACAGCGCGAGTATTGCGCTCTTTGCCGGGGCAAGCCGCAGGATCAGCTGCGCGGGTCGCTCGCGCTTCGGGGCTGCCAGAGTGAACTCTGCCGAGGCCCCCTCGGGGAGCACTCGCCCCGCGTCGAAGAGATCACGGTGCAGCTCCTTCGGGTGGGCGAGCAGCTTGAGCTCGATGTACGGCACACCGACGCTCGTCCGGTAGCCGTGGCGCTGCTCGCTCACCAGATCCGCGAAGTCGAGCTCATCGACGATGGTGGCGGAGGACGGCGCCGAGAACGGTTTGTCGCTGCCTTCGAGGGACGCCCAGTCGGGGCGATACAGCACCTTGGCGGCGCCGCCACAGATCACGTTTCCCGCCACCGGAACCTCCGCGATCTCTTGACCGAACCAGAGGGGTAACACCCCCCACCACGACGGATAGATCGCCAACAGATCGGGACGCTGCGCGGGCGGCATGCGTTCGATCAGCTCGACCGCGGCCCCGACGCCCTGGCGAGTCGCTCTGGCGAACGGCAGGCCCTTGAAGCCGCCGAGCCCGATGATGTCGAGCGCTGGCAAGTCCGAGGCGTAGGGGATCGCACCGGCATCACCCACGAGCACACGCTCTGGAGGAACCGGTAACATGCCGCGGAGCAAACGCCCGGCACGAACGTGTTGATCACGGATGTTGCGCGACGCGCGCCCGAAGAACCAGAGTTGATCGCGAAACTTGGGTTCCTGTCGCCACGCGAACAAGCCGACGCTGACCAGCGCGACGAGGCTGGTCGCCACTCTCAGCACTCTGCCCCGAGTCCCGAGCGCGAAGCTCTTGCTGACTGCTGCGCCCACTCCCAGGCTCGCGGCCAACAGCACCCAGCACAGGGCCGGCATCGTGTAGCGCTCGTTCTGCCAGCGCACCTGCCCATTCAACGCAACGACCAGCACCCAGGTGATGGCCGAGAACCAGAGCAGCGCGGCGTAGCGCCGGGTTTCGCGCGGGATCAACGCAAAAGCCGCCAGCGCGAACGGTACGTACCCGACGCCCCAGGTTGCGCTCAGGTGGTACTCGGCGACGCGCCGGACCTGGTATTCGCTGTGGAACTTCCAGGCATTCCACACCTCGGTCGCGGTCATGTGCGGGTGGTGAAGCTCGAGCTTGACCAAGGCTCCGGCTGCCGTGCTGTCACCGGTCAGCACTCGATTCGCGATGCTCTGCGCTACGACCACCGCGAGGCCCGGCAGCGCCACCGCGACCAGAACGCCAAGCGCACGCCGAGCGCCGAGCGTGCGGTATCGAGCGAGGGCCGCGCCGATTGCCAACACTGCGACCACGACGCCGGCCTCAGGGCGTGTCGCAACCAAGACCGCTCCCCAACCGCCGAGAATTCCCGCCGACGCCCAAGGTCTGGCCAGCGCAATTGTGTTCGGGACACCGTGCACCAAGTCGTCCCACGCGATCAGTGCACCAGCCCACACCGCCAAGAAGAACGCGACCTCCATGCCGCTGAACAAACTCCAGCTGACCACGCCAATTCCGAGCAGCGCTGGTGGTGCCAGGTAGCTGGTGTACGCGGGAAGCCCCCGGAAGAGGCGGCGCGCCGCGAGCAAGAGCGCGAAGGTCGAGACACACGCGATGATGCCCGCCCACACCATCAACGACAGGCTGCGAAATCCCATCAGGTACCCGACCGACAACACCAGCGGGTACAAAAGGCTCGTTCCCCCACTCGAGTATCCGTTGCCCTCGGACCACTGGAACGGATGTCCGCGGGCACTGGCGCGGGCGAAGTCGAAATGGATGAAGACGTCGTCGAGCGGGGCGCTCCAATCACTCGCGGAGGCCAGGGGCGCATCGGACGTGTAGAAGATCTGCTGACGCATCGAGGCGAAGAAGAGGCACCCCACCCACAGCGTCATTGCGCCGGCGTAAAGCACATACAGAGTGTGCTCCCAGCCGCGAGCGAGCCGGCGCGACGGACCGGCGGTCCCGCTGTCTCGACCCGGTTCCACCGGGGGCGCTTCTACCATTTGAGGCTGTGGCGGGAGGGAAACGGCTGGACAAGGCGGTTCTTCGCCTCAATTCGAAGCTTGCCCAGACGAGGCGGAGGCGCTCTACTGTCTGTCCTTGCACCGAGCGATTCTCGCTTTGGAACGCCTTTCGACCAACCCCCGCCTCGCAGACTAAGATGCGCTGGTTCATCGAGGTGTCTCGCCTCGGCGAAGACACGCCCATCGACAAATACTGCCTCGAGGCCAAGCAGTGGCAAGCCGCCCTGCAAGAGGCCCGCAAGCGGCGTGGCGACACGGGCCCGCTGTCGAAGTTTTCCATCGAGCTCCTGGAGCAGGGCTACCGTGCCGTCGATCCGAACCAGAAGATCCGGTACGTCGTGAACAAGGCGCCCGCAGACGCGCCCTTGTCGCAGGCCCCGGCTGCTTCGGAGAGCGCGCCTCCGCCGGGGTCGTTCCCGTCGCCCGCCAAGGTGCCGAGTGTGCAGAGCGTGTCCCCCGTCATCCTGAACGCCCCGGAGCCCGTGCCCTCGACGGACCCGATGGCGGCCCCTCCGCCGCACAGTGACCCACTCGCGAGCGGACCCAAGACGGATCCGATGGCGGCGCTCCCGCCGGAATCCCATCCGCCCCGTACCGATCCGCTGCCCCACCCACCGCCTCGCCCCGCGTCTGGCGCCGGCGCGAAACCCGAGGACAAGGTCCCGCCGGTTGGTGCAGGGTCTCCGTCCTCCATTACGCAACCCATGACGACGCCGACGGCGGCGACCGCATCGAGCACGCCGGCCCGACCAAGCGCGCAGGCGCCGGCTGCGGGCAGATGACCCAGCGCAGCATGGAGGCCGCGCGGGAGCCCAGCTACCAGTTGCTGAGGAAGCGCGAAGAAGAGCCGACGGAAAAGGTCCCGATCGTCTACCGCGAGTTTGCGTACGCCATCGCACCGGAGACCGAGCGCGCGAGCATCGAGGTGCTCTTGTGGCTGCGCTTCCGAGAGATCTCGGCCTCACTCGAGGGTCGCACTCACAAGAAGTACATCCAGCTCGCGGTTTTCGACCACGTGTTCGAGAAGAAGCCGCTGCGCGCTCCGGTCGCCACCATGATGTGGAAGGACTGGCGCGGGGAGCCGGTGTTGCAGTTCGGCGGAGGACCAAGCTTGCCGACCGCGTCCAACGCACCGCCAGCGGTGAGCGTGATGCCTCCGGTAGTCGCGCCCGCGCCCGCGCACCAAGTGAGCATGGTGGTCGCGCCGCCGAGCACCCTCGCGACGACCCAACCCGCGCCTGCGCCAGCGTCCACCACGGTGCCGGCGGCTCCGCTGACTCAACCGATGGGCGAGGCAGCGCCGCCCGCGGCAGAGACACACTCGGTGCGCGTGGTGTCGCAACCGTTTCCGCCTGCGCCTTCGTCACCGACCTCCGCGCCACCCCCTGCGCCACCGCTTGCACCGGCGCCGTCCACGCCGCCGGTCTCGGCGGCGCCTTGGCCCGCATCCGCAGACTCGGCGGCCCCGCCCGCGGCGGCGCTGGCAGCCCCACCCGCCGCGACCGCATCTACATCTGCGGCGCTTCCCTCAGCAACATCTTCTGCGTCGGCGGCACCGTCCGCGCCCGCGTCGGCGGCACCGTCCGCGCCTGCGCCACCGCCGGTTGCGATTGCTCCCGCGTCCGCGGTTCCGCCCACGACCCCGTCCGTATCGCCCCCCGCCGCAGTGCAGATCCAGGCGCCGGCCCATCCAGACCCAACCGGTCCGACCCTGCCCATCCGACGCCGCGCAGCGGAAGAGCTGATCGGTGAGCTGTTCGAGCTCATGCACGATCTGCACTTCATCCCGGACATGATGAGTGGGGTCGATTTCGTGCTCGGGATCCTGACCCGAACGCTGCCGAGCGAGATCGTGTTGATCCACGTGTTCGACATCAACACACGCCAGTTCGTCGTGGTGCGCGCGCTCGCACCGTCCCCCGACGCGGTCGTGCTGCACCGCACTCCGGACCAAGACCCGCTCCTCAAGCGTGTCATGCGCGGCACCCGCAGCCGCGCGAATGCCAACGCCGCCAGTGACGACACCTACCGCGGCGGGCGATGGAACCTGATCGGCACGGTCCCGGAGTCGGCCATCCTGGGTCCCGTGCAGCTTGCGGGGCGTTACCTGGGTGCCATCGAGCTGGCGAACCCCCTGGGTGGTGGCCCGTATACCGAGCACGAAGCTCACGCTTTGGACTACATCTGCGAGCAGCTCGCCGAGTTTCTCGCGGCCCGTCCGATCATCGTCGATGCCGACGTCGTGCTCGGAAAGCGCTGAGTTTCGGGGGCCGCTGCCCCTCCTTCGGAAGCCCTGAGCCGCGCCTCGGCTCCGAGTTCGGGTATGTTTGCCGGAGATGGCCGTCCGAACCCGACGCGAGCGTGTGCTCACGTTCTTCTTCGTTCCGGCCTTGGTGTTCGCCGTGGTCGTGCTCCTGGGCGTCACCTTTCGCAACAGCTTTCAGCTCGAGAAACTGCGCGAGCAGTCCGTCGTCGAAGCGACCCTGACTCTCGCCAACGAAAAAGCCGACCGTCTGGACAAACGCATCATCGAACAAGACAACGCGGTCTTGTCCCTGGTCGACGTGACCGACCGCGGCGATTTCGGCGCGACCTGGCTGTCCGTCGCCGCGCGCCAGACCCCGACCATCAGCAACGTGTTCCTCGTGGACCTCGACTCCAAACAACGCGAGGTCGTGGCCTTCGCGTCCCGCGTCCCGGCGCTCGACGCAGAGGCCGAGCGCCGACTCTTCGTTCGGGAGCTGCTGCCCGACCTCGAGCTCGGGGAACCGCGCGGTCAGCTGCGCCACCTCCACAAGACGGTGGCCGGCCAGAGTCACCTGCTCAGCTACTGGCAGCGCGAGGTCCGGGGTAGGGACTACCTGTTGGTCGCCTGGCACGATGTGCCCCGCGTCGTTCACGATCTGTTCCCGACTCTGTATGCGGAGCGTGATCAGAACGCCCGCCTGAACGTGGTCGACGAGAGCTCTCGCATCGTCTTCGGGCCGAACCTGAGCCGCGGTAGCTTCACGCTCGGACGCCGCTTCGAGACCACCCTCTACAAGTGGCAAGTGAACGTGACCCTGGTCAGCGCTGCGGAGCTCACGGCGGCCGTGGCACGGCGTCGCTCGCTGGAGATGGCCCTCGTCGGCACCTCCTGGCTGGTGGTGCTGGTCGGTCTGACGGTCGTGCTCGTCGCGGCAGCCCGTGAACGCAAGCTCTCCAACCTGAAGAGTGATTTCGTCGCCAACGTCTCCCACGAGCTGAAGACCCCACTGTCCTTGGTGCGCATGTTCGGCGAGCTGTTGCAGAGCGGGCGCGTGGAGAACGATGAAAAGCGCCAGCAGTACCTGCAGATCATCGTGTCGGAGAGCGAACGCCTCGGATCGCTGATCGAGAACGTGCTGGACTTTGCCAAGGTCGAGCGCGGCAAGGCCGCCTATCAGTTTGCGCCGGCCAACGTGAAAGACGTGGTGTCGCGGGCCGTCGAGGCTTGCCGGATCCGGGCGCAGCGCGAGCAAATCGAGCTCGTGCTCGAGGTCTCTGATGATCTGCCGACGACCGAAATCGACGAGGGCGCCATCGAGATCGCCATCATCAACTTGATCGACAACGCCATCAAGTATGCTCCGGACGGCGAACGAGTCCTGATCGCAGCGCACCCGACCCCCGCACACATCGAGATCCGGGTCACCGATTCGGGCGCGGGGATCTTGCCCGAGGACCGCAAGCGCATTTTCGAGCGTTTCGAGCGCGGTCGTGGCACGCAGTCGAAGCAGATCCGCGGCAGCGGCATCGGTCTCGCGTTGGTAAAACACATCGCGGAGGCCCACGGTGGACGCGCCTGGTGTGAGGTCGCCGAACCACGGGGCAGCACCTTCATTCTCACGCTGCGGGTGCGCAACGGCGGGGGACGCGAGCGGAGTCCCGTGCCTCGGGAAGTGGTCGCGTGAAGCTCAGCGGTCGCGCTCGTCCTGGATCCGCGCGTGGTCGAGCACGAGGGCGGAGATTGCGGCACGGATCTCGTCGACGCCGCCGACGCGTTCCGCCGTGAACTCGAACTGCCCTGTCTGCCAGTCCAGCAGGTCCATCAGCGCGTCTCGGGACGAGAGCCCGACATTCGCACCTTCAATCTCGACTCGCAGCGCGCGGCCTTCACGCATGAACAAGCGTGCCACGCGTTCGCCGACCAAGAGCAAGATCCCGGTCTTGCGCTCCACTGCGAGGAACGAGAGCAGGGAGGACGGCGAGACATTGTCGAGGTCACCTCGCAGCGTGCCGGCGGTCTCGGCCTCGGCGGCCTGACGTCGCCGTCGCACCACGCGGTGCACTCGCATGAGCAGCTCGTCCGGGTGAAACGGCTTCGGGATGTAAGCATCCACGCCCAGCTGGTAACCCTTGAGCCGCTCCTCGTCTCCGTCGAGCGAGGTCAGGAAGACCACGGGCACTCCGCCCAGGTTCGGTCGCGCCCGAATCATGCGCAAGAGCTGCCAGCCATCCATGCGAGGCATGTTGACGTCGGTGAGGATCACGTCCGGTGGATCGGCGACACACATGGACAGCGCCTCGAGCCCGTCCGCCACTGCGCGCACACGGTCACCCCGCTTGAGAAAGGGATCGGACGAGTACTCGCGCCAGCGCGGGTCATCGTCCACGACCAGCACATCGAGCGCGTCCGGATTGCGCGCCGAGACCGGCATGCTGTTCTTCGAACGGGGTCCGGACTCGGAAGGCATCTAACGACGCAGCATATTAGCCAAACTCGACGCGCCTGCCGAAATTCGCGGTCCAGACTCGAAGGAAAGGCGGGTTCAGCGCCTCGATGACACGATTCGCAGCTTGAACCCGAGCTCCTGGCTCAGCGCCACCATCTCGCCGAAGACGTCGCCGTAGGCGACGGCCACGTGATTCGAAAGGTAGTGAGCCATCAAGTCGTCGCGGGAGATCCCCAGGTCGGCGGCCATGAAGGGCCACTCGCGCGTGGTGCCGTTCCACCAAGCGTCGCGCACTTCTGGCGGGAGCTTCACGACCTCGCCGCGGCCGACATCCATCCACAGCTCGCCGCGTTTGAGATACGCCCGGGCCCAGGTGATCGCTCCCGGCAGGCTCTCTCCGGCAAAGGTCCCGCCGGGGGTCGGGAAGTAGGCCGCCGGTTGGCGATAACTGTGCACGCCGGCCAGTGTGTCCGGGTCGTGGTTGAACGCGAACGCGCCGCACGAGCCGCTGTTGAGCAGCACCCACAAAAAGCGACCGGCATGCTCGGCCCCCCAGCGCACGTCGTGGAACATCACCGCCTGGTGCAGCCCCTTGTCTTTCAGCAGGCGCTTCAGCAGCTCCATCGGCACGGCGTTGCCCTGGTCTGCTTCCGTCGCACACGCAATGGTGTCGCCATTCGACTCGGGTCGACAGGTCGAGTTGAACAAACCCTCGGCGAAATCACTGGGAGGTCGCAGTGGGATGAGTCCGAGCTGGTACTGCCAGCCGAGACAGTCGGCCTTGTATTCACCGAGCATGTCGAGGACAGCCAGGTAGTCGCGGAGCTGCTCGCGGGTGGCACGTTCGTCGAAGTCTGCGGCGTTCGCCTCCCCGTGATGAAAGCGCACGCCCTTGTCTTTCACAAAACGCTCCGCGTCGTCGATGCGTCGGTCGCTCACCGCGCGCCCGCGATCGATGATCCACGCCTGGTCGATCTTGTGCTCGGAGAAGCCGTGTCGTGACAAGAGTCGAGGCCCGAAGTAGCCGTTGGTCATGCCCATGCTGGTGTCGCCGAGCATCATCAGCAGCGGTCGCCGCGCACGGATCCCGTCCGCCACTCTCAGAGCGCGGGCCGACGCGTCAGGGCTCACTGCTGCGTGACTCGAGAGGGCGGCCTCGGAGTACTTGACCTGCCCCGTCGTGCACCACTCGTCCAGGTGTTGCATGAACGCCTCGTCGTCCGTGAACTCTTCGCCGGAGGTCCAGATGCGCGAGTGCGGCCGGTCGAGAGCCTCGAGACAGGCGCCGGTGTTGAGCAGACCAACCAGCCCCGGCCACTGACCGCTGAAGTTGGACGCAAGCAGCAAGGGGTTGTCTTTGCCGACGACACCGTCGGTGGTGTGGGGTCCGAACACCCAGTGCGCGAACATGCCGATCATCGGATCCGTCACCGGCCCGAGCTTCTCGATCGACTCGTGGGGTTTGGTGAGAAAACCTTCGATGCGGTACGGGGTGCGCCCTACCTTCTTGATCGCTGCCTCGAGCTTCCGCGTTGCCGCTTCCACGTTGGGGAGTGCGAGCTCGTTGGGGCGAGGGCGCCCATCACCGGGCCAGAAGACTGCGACCTTCTTTGCCATGTTTGGCCTCCGTGCGCCGCGCGGGCGCCGGCGCATAGTACCCTTGAACGCCCAGGGCACCAGCGGTCCGCGGCCTGCGAAATTTCACTTGGGCGGAGGAGGGATCACGACGGCCTTGGTAGTCACACCCGCGCCGCCGAAATCCGCGCCCGGGAAGCTGGACAGGAGACAGGCACTGCCGTCGTTGGTGTCGATCTCGACCAGGTTGCCGCTGCGCGAGAAACCGTAGACGCGGTCACCCCAGGTTGTGATGCCGTACATGCTGCCGTAGGCCGTGTTGACGGTGTCCGAGCAGCCCGCCCGCTTGACGATCTGGCCGCGGACGGCCTTGGTCACCGGCAAAATCGAGGCTTTGTCCAGCTTCGAGACGTCGATCTCGATCAGGGTGTCGGTGGTGCTGCAGCCGCTCGTGGCCGGCGGGTTGGGGCAGTCGCGCACGGTGGCGAAGCCGATGGGGTTGCCGCCGTTTTCCACGAACACGATGTCGCCGGACAGCTCCCAGGGCTTGCCTTGGTTCGCCGCTGGGTAGACGTGCCCGTTGCCGTCGCTGGTGGGCACGTCACCGAACACCCCGCGCTGCGAGAGATCTCCCTTGGCGTCGATGGCCCACAGCTCACCGGCGGTGTTGCCCGCGACGAGCACCTCTTCCGTTGGCGAAATGACGCCAACGGGCGCGAAGGTGAGCGCGTAGAACTTCACGTCGACGCCCACGTTCAGCGAAATCGAATTGGTACACTGCACGACTTGGTTCGCGACCGAGAGCTCGTGAACCTGAGTGTGGCTGATGCCAAACAGTTTTGCGTCTTTGTTCACCGCCACGTCGGTCATCGCCGGGTCTTGCCCGTTGCCGCTGACGCAGTCGAAGTTGCCGAGCTGTTTCAGCTCCGGGGCCGCAGCCGTGGGGTCGATCTGAAATAGCGTCGTGTCGGTGTGGGCGTACACGAGCGTGGCGCCTCCCCCCGGCCCGTCACTTGGCGCGTCGAGCAAGATGCCGCCGGAGCCGCCCCCTCCGCTGGTCGAGCCACCGAGCCCGGCCGAACCCGCAGCGCCGCCATCGCCGCCGCCCGCGCCTCCGGCAGTGGCACAGGCCACGAACCCAAAACCCAGAGCCAGCAGGGGAAAAACCACAGCGTTCGAGCCGCGCATGGCGCGAACCCTGACAGCGGCGAGGGGGAAGCGCAACTCCACTTTCATCCTTCGTAGACTTCGTCTTGTTCGATGCGGGAGAGCACCCAGTCGAACTGTCCGGACGTCAGCTTGACCTGGCAGTGCCCGCAGTGGCCCGCGGCGTTGACGTCGAGAGGTGCCCCGCAGCTCGGGCAGACGGGGTCAGTGCGGGCGGGGCCCTTGGCGCCGCTCGCACGGATCAGAGTCCAGTACTCGCTGAACTCGCGCGTCTTGCGCTTGTCGCCGCCTACCACGGCGCCGTCCTTGTCTTGAATGGTGTAATCGCGCCCGCTGGCGAACAGGCGCACGGTGATGGCGTCGAACCAGCGGTCGCTCGTCACGCGCGCCAACTCCAGTCGATGGATGCGCGGCTCGTCCATCATGTTGCGCAGACCCGAACGCCGGTAGGCGTCGATCCAGTAGGTCTGCGCGGTCCAGAGGTTGTCACTCAAGAACGGCCGGGCCTTTTCCCACGCCAGCGACGACCAGGCGACCTGCATGGTGTCGAAGATCAGCCCGATTCTGGCGAACAGTGTGTCCTGGTGGAAGGCCGGATCTCGCCCGCACAATTGAGCCACAGCCGGTGACAGCCCGGCGTCGATCCGCGTCGCCTGATCCGTTCCCGTCTCTTCGGTCGTGCCCGTCAGCATCGGGGGGCGGATCTGGCGCTCGAGTACCGTCACATCACTGACGACCCAGTCGAAGGCCCCGGTGTCGACGACGGCCTGACAGTATCCGCAGCTGCCGCCGACCACGCGATCGAGGGGTGCGCCGCAGCTCGGGCAGACGAACATGCGGACCCGCTCGGGCGGGCGGCTCTTGGCGCCTGCCTTGCGCTCCAGCTCCCAGCTCTCGGCGACCCAGTAGCTGATCGGCTCTTCGCCGGCAGGATGCTCGGTGTAGTTCGCTTCGATGTCGAGCTCCACCATGGCTTCGGTCGCCGAGATGTGCACGCCGGCGTAACTCAGCGAGCCGACGACCACGGTGCTGAGCGGGTGTTGTCCGAGCTCGGCCAACACGTTCCGCGCGGGCGTGCGCAGGTAGGGAGCGAGTGTGTCGAGTCGGCCGGCGCCGCGGGCGGTGTGAGCCTCTGCATACAGTGCGTATGCGAAGTCCTCGAACGCAACGATGGAGAAGTCGGGGTCAGTCTCCTTCAGCGCCTCGAGCAGCGTCCGCTTGGAGGTCACCGACTGTGAGCTCGGGGGCGTGGCCGTGGTCCAGCCCTTGGGTTTGCGCAGCCAGCGCAGGAACAACACACCGCCGAGCCCGAGCATGCCGGTGGCAATCAGGCCGACGAAGCCGAGAAAGCCCGAAGCCGATGACGGTGGCCTCACGCTCGTTGTTGCCGCGGATGCGGGTCACCTCGGGGCGTGCCGGCGCGACACCGAAGAGCGATGGTGCGCCGAGCTGCCAGACCGTGGCACGAGCTTTGGGATCGCCGACCCGGTAGGTGTAGACGGGTGCGGGGGCGGGCGAGCTGCCGCTTCCAGAGGATGAGCGCGAGCTGGACCCACTCGAGCTGCGGGTCGAGCCGGACGAAGAGGACGAACGCGACGACGACGAAGAGGAGGACGACCGTGAGGACGAAGAGGACGAACCCTTGAACGAGCTGCCTCCGCCGGGGCGGGCGTCGGCGAGCTGTGCGTCCGAAAGGGCCGTGAACAGCGCCAACGCTGCAATCAAGTGCCTGGTTCTCATGACACCACGCCGTCCGGAAGTTCGTTCACGTCGTCGTCGGCGCGCGGCAAGACCCGCGCGAGGCTGGGGGCCAGCTTCGAGATGCCGCGCGTGAGCTGAAGCAGCCCTTCCCCCCGCACGGCCGCGGCGATCTCGCCGACTGCCTCGCCGAACTCGGTGCCCAGGCGTCTTGCGTCGACGCCCGTATCCGGGATGACCTCGACCACCCGCTCGAACAGCGACACGTAGATCAAGATCCCGGTGCGACCGCTGGTGCCGTCGATGCGCTGCTCGTGGAACGCGGTCAGAGCCGCCCGCCGCACGTTGTCCCGCAGCGTCGACGGTCGAACGAAGAGGCGTCGGAGTCCCGGCACCTGAGCACAAAAGAATGCGCTCGCCCCAAACAGCAGACCGAGCGCCGGCGGCACCAGGTCATCGGTGAACTCTGCCGGATGGTAGGCGTAGAGACACAGTCCGATGCCTGCCATCAGCGTCGCGAACAGCAGATCTTGAGCCAGGTAGCTGCCGGAGGTCTGGCGCACGGTCACCACGAGCTCCGCCGAGGTCTGACGCTCGAGCTCGACGATGGCGCGTTCGACTCGCTGTTTGGCGTCGTCGCTCAGCCAGTCGTGGTCACCGGCCATCAGCTGTGTCCTCCGACCACCGTCACGTTTGGCGCGTTCTTCTTCAGGCTGGCGACGATGGCTTTTTCGAGGTTGTACTGCAGGTCGAACTCCACCTTGAACTCGGTCGCGCCATCCAGCTTGACGTCACTCTCGGCCTGGACGCGGAGGCCGCCGACCCGGCGCTTCTCTGCAAGATCGAAGATCAACACGTCCACGTCGATGAAACCAGCGTCGAACTCCTGTCCCTGAGTCGCCGGGTTGGTCCGCCCGGGGGAGGGGCGCGCGAAGGCTCGTGTGCGCAGCACGAACAGATGCGTCAGCCGCTCGCAAGCGTCGAAGCGCCGCGTTGCCGAATAACCGGTGCCCGACGCCGGAGGTGAGCTGGGAAAGAGCGGGTCCCAAGGCTCGCGCTCGGTGTGCACGTTGGCCGCGCACTGGTTGACGAGGCTGCTCTCGTTGACCCGCGCGTAGACCAGTCCGAGCTCGTCGAGGTCGCGCAGATCTTCGGCGTAGGTGAGCGCCGCGGTGATCTTTGCGCTGGGGTAACCGCCCGCGGCCATGCCCAGTGTTACCTGGACCTTCGTCGGCTCGTCCTGGGTGAGCAGTGGGGTCCGATTCAGCTCCTCGCCGAGCGCGCGCACCTGCACCAGCTTGGCTTCGACCTTGGCGCCGCGCTCCTTCACCACCTCGTCGATGTAGGGACCACAGCTGGAGACGAGCGCCCCCAGAAGAACCCCGAGTAGACCCGGACCCTTCACGGGATCGCCTCGCCTCCTTTGGCGACGTTGTCTTTGGTGAATGCGCGGGTGCCGAGCACGATCTTCTTCGGCACCGGCTTGCCAGCGAGGATCGCGAGGGCGGTGTCGATCGCCTCCACTCCCCCGGTCGGGTAGAGGAACGTCGCGTCCAAGATCCCTTGTTTCACGTACTCGACCCCCTCATGGGGCAGGGAGTCGATGCCAATGAGCTTCATGTCCTTCTCGCGGCCGGCGGCCTTGGCCGCGAGGTAGGCGCCGTGAGCACCCGGATCGTTGTGGGCGTAGACCAGATCGATCTTCTTCTGCGTGGTGAGCGCGGACTCCATCTCTTTGCGCGCGTTGGGCTCGAGCCACTGCATGTCCGCTTCGAACACGACCTTCAGGTCGGGGTGTTTGTCGAACTCGAGGCCTTCGCGGAAACCCTTGTGGCGGTCCTGACCCGGAGTGCTGGTCATGAGGCCCTTGAGCTCCACGATCAGACCCTTGCCGCCCAGGGCCTGCACCGCCCACTTGCCCGCTTCGCGGCCGATCTTCACGTTGTCCGCGCCGATGAAGCTCGTGTAGTCGTCACCCTGAACGGCGCGATCGAGGACGATGACCGGGATCTTCTTCTTGTACGCCTCCGCAACCGGTTGGGTCAGCGGGGCGGCCTCTTTGGGGCTGATGATCAAGAGGTCGATGTTTTGCCCGACGAGCTCCTCGACCTGAGCCCGTTGTCTGAGCGAGTCGTTCTGCGCGTCCTTGAACACGAGCTTCAAGTTGGGCTGTTTCTCCGCGGCCTTCTTCAGGTCATCGTTCATCTGCACACGCCAGGGTTCACCCAGGTTGCACTGGCTCATGCCGATGACCCACGGGCTGTCGGCGCTGCCGCGCTGGGCGGAGGCGCTCGGCGCCGGCGTGGTGCCGGGCTTCGGATCGCTCTTGCAGCCGACCAGGCTGAGCGCGCCAGCGAGCGCGATCGTCGTCATCGCCAGTGCGTTCATGGCCCGGACGCTACCACGCTGTCCCCGTCCGCTACACCTGGCTCGGGCACGCCACGACCACCACGTTGCCGTCCGGGTCCGCAAAGTATGCGGCCGTGTCACCCCACGCTCGCGGGGCCAGAGCCGACAACTCTCGCGCGCCGGCGGCGCGGAGCTTCTCGGCGAGCGCGCGCGGATCGTCACAGTGCAAGTACAGCTCGGTGGCAGTGGTCTGGCCGTCGCCGACGCGCTCGGGCACCTGCCCGGTGTTGTGAGCGAAGGCGTCGCGTTGATAGAGACCCAGGCGCATGCCACCCGGCAGCTCCAGCTCGACGTACACCGGCACGTCCACCGAGCACGGCCAGCCGAACACCGTCGCGTAGAAGCGCTTCGCGCGGTCGAGATCCGTAACGGCCAAGATGGTCAACACGTGGCGCGCGCTCATGACTGCCTTTCAGTCTGCCAGGGCCGCTGGAAGAGCACCGCACCAATCAAGATCGCCCCGGTCAACATCAGGCGCGCCTCGGTGCTGAAGGCGTTCAAGCTCAAGATCTTCTGCAGCATGCCCAAGGTGAGGGCGCCGATCAGGGTGAGCCCCATGCCTCCGCGGCCCCCGGACAAACTCGTCCCGCCGAGGACGACCATGGCAATGGCGTCCAGCTCGTAACCGGCGCCGGTCTCGGGATCACCTTGGGTCTCCTGCGCGGCCTGGCAGATGCCGGCGATGGCGGCGAAGGCGCCCGAGAGTGCGTAGGACAAGAGCAGGGTGCGCGCGACGGGCACCCCGGAGAGGCGTGCGGCCTCGTAGCTACCCCCGACGGCGTACAGATAACGCCCGGCGCGCAGCTGCCTGAGCACGAGGAAGGTCGCGAGGGCACAGGCAGCGAAGATCAGAGTCACGACGGAGATGTTGTCGCCGAGCACCTTGGCGTCGATCTGGCGGAACACCGCGGGCAGCTCGACGGTGGTGGAGGAACCGTCCGGCAGGCTCACGTAGTTCGTGACCTTCTTTCCGCCGGAAATCAGCTTCGCGAGTCCGCGCGCGAACACCATCATCGCGAGTGTCACGATGAAGGGTTGCACACGGAAGCGCGCGATCAGTGCGCCGGACGCCAAACCGAGCGCCGTTCCGACGGCGAGCACCGCAGCGATCGCGGCGATCGCCCCGTAGCCCCGCTGCATACTGAGGGTCGCGAAGGAGACGGCCGAGACCGCTAGCACGCTGCCGACGGAGAGGTCGATGCCACCGGACACGATCACGAGCGTCATGCCGCAGGCCAAGATCCCGAGCACGCTGATCTCACGCAGCATGGCGCGGTGCGCGCTCCACTCGAAGAAAGCGCCGTCCTGGTTGAACACACAACCGACCGCGAAGACCAAGAGCAGCGGCAGCAGTGCACGCACGGAGCTCGAGCGCGCCCAGACCGAGACTCGGTTGCCCGCGCTCACGCTGCGGCTCCTTCGCCGCCCATGGCTAGGGCCAAGAGCTTGGCGCGACTGAGCTCGGCGCGGGTCAAGCTGGCGCGGATCCGCCCGCGGAAGAGCACCAGGACACGATCACAGAGTGACGCCAGCTCGTCGAAATCGGAGGACACGACGAGTACGCCGGAGCCCTCGGCGGCGAGCTCCCGAATCAACCGATGCACATCGGCTTTTGCGGCGACGTCGATGCCGCGGGTCGGGTCGTCGAGCAGGAGCACGCGCGGCTCCGTCGCGAGGCAGCGTGCCAGCGCGACCTTCTGTTGATTGCCGCCGGAGAGTGCGGCTGCCGGTGCGTCGAGCGAAGGCGCGACCAGAGCCAGGCGCTCGGTGATACGCGCGGTGAGGGTCAGCTCCTTTTGGCGCAAGACGAAGCCCAGCCTCGAGACCCGGCGCAGTGCGGAGAGCGTGACGTTGTCCCGGATCGCGCGCTCGGGCAGCACGCTGTCTTTGCGATCCCGTGCGAGCAGCGTGACGGACGAACGCAGGGCGTCACCCGGTGAGCTTGCCAGGTAGCGCGCGCCACCAAGCGAGAGCTCTCCCGAGAGTGCCGCCGGGAGCGAGCCGAAGAGCGCGTGCAGCAGCTCGCTCGCCCCCGAGTCCGAGAGGCCCGCGAGCCCGAGCACCTCTCCCGAGCCGAGCTCGAACGCAACATCCTCGAAAGCCGGGCGAGGCGCGCCCGCGAGCATTGCCCCGAACCCGGAGGCCGTGAAGAGAGCGTTGCCCGAGGCGCCGTCCACCGAGGGCGCAGTGCGGAGCTCGAGCGCGCGTCCCACCATCTTGTCGATCAGCTTGCCTTCGTCGAGTTCTTCGACCGCTCCGCTGTGCACGACACGACCGTCACGCAGCACGGTGATGCGATCACCGAGTCGGAAGATCTCCTCCATGCGATGCGAGATGAATACGATGCCCTTGCCCGTCGCGCGCAGCTCCCGAAGCCGTTCGAACAGGCGCTCGGCCTCGGGTTCCGAGAGCGCGCTGGTGGGCTCGTCCAAGATCAGCACCCGGGCGGCGTGGCGGAGCGCGCGGGCGATCTCGACCAGCTGGCGTTCGGCCAGGCCGAGGTCTTCGACCCGAGTGTGCGGGTCGAGAGCGAGCCCCACTTGCAAGAGTGCCGCGCGCGCCTCGGCAACGTGGCGCTCGGGTCGCCACGCTGACAGCATCGCGCGCGGCTCCCCCAGGAACAGGTTGTCCAGCACCGAGAGCGAAGGCACCAGGGACAGCTCCTGGTGGATGGTCGCGACGCCGGCCCGCAGTGCGGCTGCCGGACTCGAGAGGCGCGCACGCTGCCCGTCCACTTCCAGCTCGCCCTCGAAATCCGCGAGCGCTCCGGACAGGATCTTGATCAGTGTGCTCTTGCCGGCGCCGTTGCCGCCCGCCAAAACGTGAATCTCACCGGCATGGATTGCGAACGACACGCGGTCCAGCGCGCGCGTCGGCCCGAAGGCCTTGGTCACGGCGAGAAGCGCGAGCAGCGACTCGGACACACGGGCAGATTAGCCAAAACAGCGAGAAACGTGATTTCAGTGAGCTTCGTTGGCATGATTGGCGTTCCGGGAGGTCATGGGCATGCGCGGACTCTTGCTTGGTGCGGTGGTTCTTCTGGGCCTTTCGTCGGTCAACGGCTGCGGCGGAAGCAGCGACGACTCGGGGGGCAGCGGAGGCAAGAGCAGCGGCGGGACCGGCGGCAGTGCCGGCACGACCACGGGCGGCAGTGGTGGAACTAGCGCAGGCGGTGGCTCCGGTGGCGGTGGAGGCTCGGGCGGTGTCGCCGGTAGCGGTGGCGGAACCGCGGGCTCGGGCGGTGCGTCCGGCAGCGGCGGAGCGGCCGGCAGCGGCGGTGGAGCGTCGGGCAGCGGCGGCGCTGCCGGTGCGGACGCCGGAATCGACGCAGCAACGGGCGGCCAGGACGGCGGCGGTCTCGATGCGGGCACCAAGGGTTGCAAGAAGGACGCTGACTGCAAGCTCTTCTCTTCCTATTGCAGCACGGCCCCCTGTCAGTGCCTGGCGCTGCAGCCGGGAGACCCCGGTCCCAAGTGTGGGGGCACGATCGTGACTTGTTTGATGGATCCGTGCAATGGCAAGACCGCGATGTGCGACACGGGCGTGTGCAAGGTGAAGTGAGGGCGGCTTCGCTCGGCCTTGCGCTCGCGGTCGTAGCCTGCGGGTCGCGCTCTCAGCTTCCCGATCTGGGAAACGGCGGCGGGAGTGCTGGTGCCGGCGCAAGCGGCGGCAGTGTCGTCACCGGAGGTTCTGGCGGCGGCGGCTTCGGTGGCACGGCCGGCTTCGGTGGCGCGGCCGGCTTTGGCGGCACGGCCGGCTTCGGCGGCGCGGCCGGCTTCGGTGGCATGGATGAATGCGCCGGCTTCTTCCAGGTCGGCGGCGTGCTCGAGGTGCAGCACTCGGCGAAGGATGTCGATCGACTGCCGGAGCTCGTCTATTCGAGCGACGGCGGAGACCAGCTCAGCGTGGCGTTCGAGCGTGAGCCCGTCGAGTCACCCAGTGTGTTCCGGCAGCTCGGCTACGCGACCTTCTTGCCCTGGGACAACTGGCCGAATGGTGGGGAAATTGCCCCGGTTCACGACGCATTTGCCAGCCCCCAGCTGTCCCCGAAGTTCCGCGCGGGCGCGGGTTTTGGTGACCACCTGTCACTCCTGGTTGCGCATGACACCGGAGGCAGCGCCTTTCCCAGCTTTGCCCCCAACGTCGCGGCCAACAAGTCCGACGCCGGCCCGACGGTGACATTGCTCGGCTCCACGCCAGCGTTCGCCGCGCGCGGCGCCGAGGGCCGACATCTGGTCGGCACGCGCGACGCATCCCTGTACGCACAAGTCGTGAAGCTCGCGGGGGGCAGCATCGTCGTGCAGACCAGCGTGCTCGGCTGCGCGTCGTTCGGCGCGGTCGCCGACGCCGTGCCCTTCGGCGACGGGTGGGTCGTTGCCCTCGCCAACGGCTCGAACGCGCCGAAGACCGGGTGCGGGCTACAAGATCCCGAACCGCCGACGCGCCTCGATCTGGTCCGGGTGGGACCCGACGCCACCATCACGTACTTGACTAGCGTCGACGCGGGCGCTCCGCTGATGCAGATTGCTGCAGCGGCACACCCGAGCGGTGCGTACGTGGTCTATCGGGTGGCGAGCGGTGGGGCCGTCGCACCCATCCGCTGGCTGCGCATCGACGCCTCGAGCGCGAATCTGACCGGTCCCCTCGATCTGTCGGGGCCCGGCGACTTCCCCCTCGAGTTCGACGCCGCCGCGCTCGGTGAACGACTCGTGGTGGCGTGGGGTAACGACCCGGCGGGCAATCCGCCGGACCTCGTGCTCTCGCTGCTCGACCCTGAGGGTCCGCTGCTCGCGAGCTACGCATTCGAGCCGCAGTTCTTTGGCGAGCTGTCGTTGATCGGCGCGCCGGGAGGGCAGTCTCTGGTCGTTGCGTGGCAAGGTCCATCGTCCGGGAGCGCACCCCAGAGCTCGATCCACCTCGCTCGCTTCGACTGTTTCGGCGCGCTCTGAGCGCGGCGTGGGCGCCCCAAATAGACGAACGCCGCGAGTGTTTCGGCACCCGCGGCGTCCGCCCCCCCGTGTGTTCGACTCAGCCCGTGCCCGGCAGCGTGGCGTTCGTCAGCCACTTGAAGCCGTCGAGCAGCGTCGTCGAATCGTAGATCGCGTCGCTCACGTCCCAGATCACGATCCGGAGCTCGACGATCTGACCCGGGATGACGTTGCCTGCGGTGGTGAGCCAGTAGGTCCCGCCACCGATGGTGCAGCTCCCGGACTTGTCGAAGCCGGTGCCCAGCAGGCTACCGATGCCGGCCTTGCAGCTTGCCGCGTTGACGTCGGTGTCCCAGCACCCCGGGTTGGCGGTCTGACTCTCACACACCGCAAACAGGCTGGTGCCCGCTGCGATGTTGATGCCGATTGGCCACTTCTTGGCGCTCGTGTCCAGGTAAGTCATCAGGTTCTTATCGACCGGGTTTGCGATCGGCGAGGGCGTGCCGCTCGGTGTGTCCACCAGGGCGATGACCTGGTCGTTGAACGACGAACACACGAACTCCGGGTACTCCGCGCTCAAGAAGTACGAGTTGAACGAGAAGGCCCGTGCGTTGGTCGGCGCACGCACACGCAGGCGCAGCATGACCGAGTCGTTCGGCGTGGCCGGGCTGCCCGACGTCCCCGAACCGCAGTTCGGCGCCACCGGCAGCGCGTTGGCTGCCTTGAGCGGCGGGTTCGCGGTGGTGAACCAGTCCTTGATGCAGCGTGCATCCGAGCAGGTCGAAATGTTCACCGTGCTCGCGGGCGTGTGAGCGGTGCTCACGTTGCCGCCGCCCGGCGCGCCGCCGTTCGGACCCGGAGTGGTCTGGGTCGCGTCGGACGCGATGCCGCTCGACAGCACCACCATCGAGGCGCCCTCGATCGGCACGTTGGTGTTGCCGAACTTCGGTCGAATCGAGCGGGCGCGGGCGTCAACCAGGGCCGAGCCGTCGGCGCGCAGAATTTCGGCCGTGATGAGGCCCCAGGTCTTGTCCTTCTTCAGGGCCGGGGTCTCCGTCGTCGTGCGACAGATGCCCATCGCCTTGGCGTAGTCGGCGGGTGTGCTGGAGCTGGACGTGAGGCCGGTGTCGCACGGCAGGGCATCGGTCTGGTCGAACAGATCGACGAGCCCGTTGCAGTTGTCGTCGATGCCGTTGCCAACCACCTCGGCGGCGCCGGGGTTCACGTACTGAGGCTCGCTACCACAGGCGCCAGGCTTGTCGCAGCAGTCGCCCTCGGACACGAGCCAGCCGTCACCGTCGCAATCCGTGGTGGCGCTGTTGCACTGCTGGCACGTGCCGGCGGAGCACTTTGCTCCCGAAGGACACACGTTGCCGCACGAGCCGCAGTTGGCCGCGTCGGTCTGGGTGTCGATGCAGAAGTTCCCGCACTTCGTCAGGTTGCCGCCGCACACGCTGGCGCAGACGCCGGCGTTGCAGACCTGGCCCGCGGTGCAGGCCTTCGCGCAGGCGCCGCAGTTTGCTCCATCCGTGTTGGTGTCGACGCAGGTCGTGCCGCACTTGGTGGTGCCGCCGGTGCACGAGAGGGTGCACGTCCCCGCCGAGCAGACCTGCCCGCTCGGGCAGGCGTTGCCACAACCACCGCAGTTTGCCGGATCGGTCTGGGTGTTGCTGCAGGTCGTGCCGCACTTGGTGGTGCCTCCGGCGCACTGCAAGCTGCAGCTGCCGTTCGCACACACTTCGCCGGTCGTGCACTGCGTGGTGCAGGCGCCGCAGTTGGCGGTGTCGGTGTTGGTGTTGACACACGCGGTGCCGCACTTGGTGGTGCCGCCGGTGCAGGTCAGGCCACAGGCACCTGTCGAGCAGACCTCCCCGCTCTGACACGCGTTGCCGCACGTGCCGCAGTTGGCCGGATCAATCTGGTTGTCGACGCACTTGTTGCCACAGAGGGTGGTGCCGCCGAGGCACTGCGAAGCGCACTGGCCCGCCGAGCAGACCTCGCCGGCCTTGCAAGTGGTGCCGCACGCGCCGCAGTTGGCGGGGTCGATCTGGGTGTCAACGCACTTTCCGCTGCACTCCGTGCTGCCACCGAGGCAGCTGGAAGCACACTGGCCGGAAGAGCAGACCTCGCCGGTCTTGCAGCTGGTGGCGCAAGCGCCGCAGTTGGCGGGATCGATCTGGGTGTCGACGCATTTTCCGCTGCACTCGCTGCTCCCACCCAGGCACTGGCCCGCGCACTTGCCCGCCGAGCAGAGCTCGCCCGTCGCGCACTTGTTGCCGCAAGAGCCGCAGTTGCTGGGGTCGAAATCGGTCTGCACACAGCTGCCGCCGCACAGCGTGGCGCCGGGACACTGAGCGCCTCCGCCCGTTCCGCCGATCCCGCCGGTGTTGCCGGTTCCACCGATCCCACCGGCGTTGCCGACGCCGCCCAGGCCGCCGTCCTTGGCTCCGCTGCCGCCGCTGGACGACGAGGAACCGCCGTCCCCGCCGCAGGCGGTCATCGGGGCGACCGCGAGGGCCGCCAATGCCGCGAGCCCGAAGGCTGCGGTCTCGAGTTTCGATCGACTCTTCTTCGTCATTCTGTGCTCCTAAAACAATTCGGCGGATGGATCTTCGCTCAACCTCGCGCGGCGTGCCCTTCCGCGGCGGGCACACGTGGCCGCGCTCCTACGCGGGTGGAGGGTCGAGCCTTCCCCGTTACCGGCGCGCCCGTGTAGCAGGCGGTTGGGCGCCGGTCGATGCAGGCCCGAAGTTCAGCGGTTGCGCGCTGCTTTTTTGGATTTTCTGGGCGCTCGCGCCGTCCTTGCGGCGCTCTCGGGCGGCAGAACCGGCGGTTCCGGCGGCCAAAGCTGCGCGTTGGTGAGCAAGGCAAACACACGCTCGCGCAGCGGGGCCGCCATCGGTGCCGCGAGCCACGGCAAGAGCGGCACCAAGGTATCGATCGCGCCTCGGGCGAGATCGCGCGTCCGCACCTGGCCCGGCGAGTCGTCATGCACGAAGTAGAGCACCGTCCCCAGCATCAACACCCAGAGCGCGAGCGCCGCTTGGCTGCGGAGCTCGTCCGGGACCTCGGGAACTTCCAGAGCTTCCGAGAGCAAGCTGATGCTGCGCGAGCGGATCGGTGCGGTCTCTCGGGCGAACACCGAGACCGCCGATTCTGGATCTCCGATCGTGCGGAAGAGCCCCGTCAACAGCTTCCGATCATCCTTCATCAAGTCGAGCCGCACGTCGAAGACCGCGCGCAGCCGCTCGCCGAGATCTGCCGAGTGAGAAAAGACCTTTCGAGCACGCTGCTCGTGCTCGACCATCTGCGTCTCCCAGTGAGCGAGCACCAGCGCCTCTTTCGACGGGAAGTAGTAGTAGGCCGATCCGAGGGAGGTGCCGGCGGCCTTGGCGACGTCGCGCATCGTCGTGGCGTCGAATCCCGACTTGCGAAACAGGCCGAGCGCGGTGTCGAGGATGCGCTCGCGGGTGGTCTCGGCCTTGGCTCTCTTCTTCATCGATACGGACCTCGGGCGGGGACGCCGCAAGCATCCGTCGAGCAAGGGCGGTGTGTGAAGAGCGAGCCGAGCCGGCGCCTTTCGGCCGAGACAACCCGGAAAAAGCGCTCCGCCAGCGGAGCCAGGGCCGGGCTCGACAACCGCTCGGCCCACTCCCGATACTGGACCAACGCCCACAGACACATGACGAAGGCTGCGGCGCCGGCCCACACTCGCCCGTCACTCGCCACCACCACGAGCTGTCCACCGAGCCACGGGATCTGTCCGAAGCGTCGGCGCGCCTCGCTGGAATCACAGGGGACGAACTCCATCGGCACGAAGCTCGGCTGGGTCTCCAGCCACTCCCTGCAGTGCACACAGAGCTGACAGCTCGAGTCGTAGAGGATGGTGAGCGAGTCCACGGTGGTCTCCCTGCTGATGACTATCGTGCTGGGTCAGCCGCTCGCGCCGCCACTCGCGGCGTAGCTCTGCGCGGAGTGGTGTGCGGCGTTGCGCGCGGCGTCTTGGCTGTAGTCCACGCGCCATTGGTGCGGCACTGGGGGCGGAAGCTCGGCGAGCTTCGCGCGGCGGCGAATGCGGTGGAACAAGTACATGTTGAAGAAGTGCATACCGCCGAGGGAGATCAGCAGGAAACCGAGCTTCTGCGCCAAGGTCTCGACCGCTGCGACTCCGGTGTCGGGTCGGTCGGCGCGCAAGAGCAAGCAGGCATAACCGAGGTTCATCAGATAAAAGCCGACGACCAACAAGCGATTGACCGCCTGAGCCAGGTCCGGCTCGTCTTTGAATACGTCGCGCAAGAAGACCGCGCCGTTCTTGAACAGGGTGCGGGCGAGCCAGACGGTGAGGCCGAGGCTGACCGCAGCGTAGACCGCGTAGACGGCAATCAGGCCGTTGGCTGGGGTGTCAGGGGACATGCTTCGAAGCTCCTTTCCGGGCCGAGAGCCCGTGTTGAACACGTTCAAATATTGAACACGTTCAACAAAACGTCAAGGCCCAATTCTCCCGGCCTTCCCGGGCCTGGAGCGGGCGCCTGAAGGACCCTCTCCGGACCCCAAAGCCCTGGGGCGGCCGGCGCTGCCCCGGGCCGACCCCGCCCATGTTAGAAGAGGGGGCTCGTCACAACGTGACGTGACGTAACTTTTCCACGGAGCAATCGTGTGAACGCCTGGGCCTCAGCACTGGCCTTCTTGATCCTGTCCGCCATCGTCGGCTCCAGCATGCTGGTGATCGCGAAGGTGCTGTCGGTCAAAGCCCGGAGAGACTCTCCGCTCAAACACCAGACCTACGAGTGTGGTGAGGAGCCCGAGGGTCCGGCCTGGCTGAAGTTCCACCCGCGTTATTACGTAGTCGCGCTCGTGTTCGTGCTCTTCGACGTCGAAGCGGCGTTCCTGTTTCCCTGGGCGATCAGCGTAGGCAAGCTCGGCCTCATTGCCATCATCGACATGCTGGTCTTCATCGCGATCTTGATGCTCGGCTGGTGGTACGCGCTCAAGAAGGGCGCGCTCGACTGGCACTGAGCAGCGGAGACGAAGCATGGGCGTGAACGAAGACGACAGAGCGTACAGCCACCCGCTGTACGACTTCATGGCGAAGATGCCTGGGTTGGACGTCGCGACGACCAGCGTCGACAAACTCCTGAGCTGGGGCGCGTCGAACTCGCTCTGGATCTTCCCCATGGCGACCAGCTGCTGCGGCATCGAGTTCATGGCCGCCGCGGCGAGCCGGGTCGATCTCGATCGCATGGGGACCATCGTCCGCGGCACGCCCCGGCAGAGCGACATCATGGTCGTGGCCGGCACCATCACCGTGAAGATGGCGGCGCGGGTGAAGAAACTCTGGGATCAGATGCCGGAGCCGAAGTGGTGTCTGGCCATGGGCTCTTGCGCGATCAGCGGCGATTTTTACCGCGACATCTACTCGGTCGTGCCCGGCATCGATACGTTCTTGCCGGTCGACGTGTACGTGCCGGGCTGCCCGCCCAACCCGGAAGAGCTGATGCACGGGCTGATGCGGCTGCAGGAGAAGATCAAGGCGTTTCGGGCTGGAAAACCCCGCGACGAGGCGGAGCGTCCGCCCACTCCCGAGTACATGCGGCGCCCGTCGTTACCGCGCATGGACGACCCGACGCGGCCCGAAGAGCTCAGCCTTCAACAGACCGAGAGCGCTGGCAGCTTGGGTCACGGAACCGAGATGAACTTGGTCGAGCTGCGCCGTTCGAAGGTCGGCGAGCGGCTCGAGGCGAAGCTGGCGGAGCTGCGGAAGCCACCGGCAGTCGAGGCCAAGGCCGCGCCCAGTCAGGCGAAGGAGTAGCGCATGGGAGCCAAGGGCGTTGCCAAGAACGACGAGCTGGACAAACTCCTCGCTGACTCGTTCGGCGTGAGCGAGTTCCCGGCGGACTCACCGCCGGTCGTGGACCGCGCACGCCACTTCGAGCTGGCGAAACAACTGAAGCAGCTCGGTTACCGCATCTACGTCACAGTCGTCGCGACGCACTACTTGCCGCAGGCTGCGGGCAAGGCTGGACCCGAACAGCCCGAGCTATTCGAGATCGCGACCGTCCTGCGCAAGCCTGGCAAGGGCGCGGACATTGCGACCTGGCGGGTGAAGCTCGCGGTCGGCGAGGGCATCGAGTCGCTGGTGCCGCTGTACGCCGGGGCCGACTGGCAGGAACGTGAACAGTACGACCTGGTCGGTGTGGTCTTCGAAAACCATCCGGACCTGCGCCGCCTGATGATGCCCGACGACTGGGAAGGGCATCCGCTCAGAAAAGACTACGCCATCGACACGGCGTGCTCTCCCTGGAGATGAGTTGATGGAGCTGAGCGTCGATCCCGTCCCCGAGAAACCGGCCAAGAAGGCGGCCGAGAGGCCCGGCCCTGCCTGGCGCGTGCCGGGTGCAGTGGCCTCGATCCAGCGCGGGGATCCGTACCTGAAGATCGAGGACTACGACCCCGAAGCCGACATGATGGTGTTGAACCTCGGGCCGCAGCACCCGAGCACTCACGGTGTGTTCCGCGTGAAGCTCTACCTCGACGGTGAGCTGATCGTGAAGGCGGTGCCCTACGCCGGGTACCTGCATCGCGGTGTCGAGAAGCTGTGTGAGAAGCTGGCGTTCACGCAGATAACGCCCATCGTCGACAAGAACGACTACGTGTCGCCGATGATGAACGAGCAAGCCATCAACATGGCGTTCGAGGCGTTGCTCGGAGCGGAGGTGCCCCGGCGTGCGCGTTACATCCGCACTCTGGTCGCGGAGCTGCAGCGCATTGCCAGCCACCTGCTCTGGCTCGGCACGTTTGCGCTGGATCTGGGCGGCGCCCTTGGCGGTGGCTCCACCGTATTTCTGCACTGCTTCCGCGAACGCGAGCTGATCCTCGACCTGTTCGAGATGCTGACGGGATGCCGGTTCCACTACAACACCCACACCGTCGGCGGGAATCGCCACGATATCCCCGAGGGCTGGGCCAGCCTCGTCAAGCGCTCGCTCGAAGTCATCGAGTCCCGGATCGGCGAGTACGAAGATCTGATGACACACAACCGCATCTTCGTGGAGCGCACGCGGGGTGTCGGCGTGCTCGACGGCGAGCTGTGTATGGAGCTCGGGATCAGCGGACCGCTCTTGCGTGCGGCGGGTGTCGACCACGATCTGCGGCGTGATGCGCCTTACCACGCGTACGACGAGGTCGAGGTGCGGGTGCAGACCGAGAAGGCCGGCGACTGTCAGGCCCGTACGTTGGTGCGCATCCGCGAGATCGCCGAGAGCATTCGCATCGTGCGGGAGCTGGTAGACGGTGTGCCGGAGGGCCCGATCTGCGGCCACAAACCCATCAAGATCGTGCTGCAAGAGCGCAGCGCCGGGGGCCAGGCTTATGCCGCCCTCGAGAGCCCGCGCGGTGAGCTCGGGACCTGGGTGATCGGGGGCGGGGTGAACAAGGGCACGAGCCCGTACCGCCTGAAGATCCGCCCGCCGAGCCTGCACGCGTCGAGCTGTCTGCCGTACGTGCTCCCTGGCCACAGCTTGAGCGATTGCATCGTGATCCTGGGCAGCCTGGATCCAATCATGGGCGAAGTGGACCGCTGACGGTTGCCCGAGCGCCGGTGAGCTCAGCGCACGCGGAAGATGGCCGCGCTCTTCGCCGGCAGGTCGAGCGCGCCACCACTGGCATTGAGCGAGAGTTTGCCACTGCCGAGTACTCGAAGGGCGCGTTGGCCTAGACCCGGGCGAGCAAGCTCGGCGGACTGGTCTTCTTCGCTCATGTTCACGCCGGCGACGTAGGCCATGAAGTCGTCCTGGCGCAGGATCGCAAACACACTCTTGGTCCCCGTATCCAGGACCTCCATCTCGCCGGTCCCCCAGACCGCGCGCCCACGCCTCAGCTCGAGCAGTGAGCGGTAGAAGGCCAGCATCGAGCTCGAGTCAGCGGTCTCCGTCTCGAGGTTGAACTGATCGGCCTCCAGACCGTAGGCAAGCCAAGGCGTGCCTGCGGTGAAGCCGTGATTCGGGCTCGCGTCCCACAGCATCGGTGTGCGGGCGAAGTCCCGGAGGTCGACCACCTGTTTCGTGCCGGGCCGCAGCGCCACCTCTTCGCCGTAGTAGATGAAGGGGGTGCCCTTGGCGGTCAGCTGGATCAGCGCGGCGCGCTGGTGGCGCGTGTCGTCAGCCTGCGCCGCGCTGTACGCCCGTTGTACGTCGTGCGAGCCGATCACGAGGGCGTCCTGTCCGCCCGGCGGGAAGTTGTCCAGGGACTTCTGGAACGTCTGGTTGATGCTGGTCGCGTCCTGCCCGCCGAACGGGAAGCTCCAGAAGTAGCCAAACCCGAAGTGGAAGGCCATGTGGAACATGTCGCTGCCATTGCCGAGGTAACCCGTGGCATCCGTGAGGTTGGACGGTTCGGCGAGGATCACACGCCCCGGATACTCGTCCACGACTTTGCGTAGCTTGCGGACGTAGTCGCGGGTCTCGGGGATCAGGTCGCACTCCTTGGCGGACTCGTAGAGCAGTCCGATGACGTCGCAGCGAAAGCCGTCCACGCCTTTGTCGAGCCAGTGGCGTGCCACCTTCAAGGTTGCGTCCACGACCTCGGGATTCCGGTAGTTCAGATCCGGCTGCTCGGGATAAAAGCGGTGGAAGAAGTACTGGTTGCGCGCGGGATCGAGCTGCCACGCGGACGAACCGAAGACGGCGGATTGGGTGCCGCAGCCGATGTCCGGGTCCGACGGTGTGTCGCGCCAGACGTACCAGTCGGCCTTGGGGTTGGTCTTGTCCGCGCGGGACTCGCTGAACCAGGCGTGCTGGTCGCTGGTGTGGTTCAACACCAGATCGATGACGACGCGCATCTTCTTTTCGTGTGCTGCGGCGAGCAGCGCGTCGAAGTCGGCTTCGGTGCCGTAGTCCGGGTTCACGGCCTCGTAGTTCGAGATGTCGTAGCCCGAGTCCTTGAACGGGGTGGGCATGATGGGCATGAGCCAGACGGCGTCGATACCCAGTCCCTTCAGGTAGTCGAGGCGCGAGATGAGCCCCTTGAAATCCCCGATGCCGTCGCCGTCGGAGTCCTGAAACGAGCGCACGTAGACTTCGTAGAAGGCGGCGTGTCGGTACCAGTCGGGCCCATCGAGCAGCTGGTCGGCCTCGGCGGACCAGTCCTTTTCTGGAAAGGAGGTGGTCTCGCTGGCTGTGTCGTCGCCGCAGCCAGCAAGAGCGAGCCCGAGGGCCAAGACTGCGGTGAAGCTTCGGTTCATTCGACGATCATCCGGTCGCCCGCGCCGCGCGCGAAGGTCTCTGGATCGTACATCTCTTCGACCTTCGGTGGCGGAACCACGAACTCACCCGGCGTGGTCGCCCGCGCCACGTAGGTGTAGTCGTACACACCTTCCCAGAGCAGCGAGGCAAACGCCTCGACGCGTTCGTCACGCATGTTCTGGTGCTCGTACCAGGTGCGCGACCACCACCACGGCGACTTGGCTTGTTTGTCCTCCGTGGCCGGATCGACCGGGATGCTGGCGGTGGTGGCGAGCGCTGGGTTCAGCGGCTCGAGCCCCGCGGGCAACGGATCGACCAGCGCCACGTGATAACGACGCGCGGGAGCGACCATCGCCAGCTTGATACGCACGAGGGAGCCGGCCTTCACGCGCCACGTACCGTCCTTGTCTCGGCGCACGTCGCCGGGTTTCTCCACGCCCTCGTATAGACGGCTCACGGAGAAACCGTGCTCGGCCGGCGGCGGGCGCAGGTTCTTCGGCGCGTACTGCAGGCCAATGCGGTAGTAGAGCCGGCCGTCGCCCTCCTTGGCGAGCACCAGCTGACTGGGTTGCGGCAGCTCCGCCAGCATGGCCAGCGGGATGTCGACGTGTTTGCGGTCCGTGCTGCGGCCCTGGAACTTGTGCTCCGACGCGAGTCGGCTGCCGAGCCACGAGCGCGCGGTGAAGTTGGGCGTCGTCTTCTCGTAGGTCGAGAAGTAGTGGTGCATGCCAAGGAGCACGAACACGTTCTCTTGCGTCGAGAGCCAGCGTCCGCGCTTGCGGTGACCGAGCAGGCCCGCGACCAGCTTGGGGATGAGATCGCTGTCGGGGCGATCTTCGATGTAGGCGTCGAGCAGGATGGCGTCGCTGCGTCGGTTGGAGGCGAGCAGCACGTAGGCCGCCGTCTCGTCGAAGCTGGTGACGAAGTGGGCCTTGCCGGCGGTCTCCGTCGTGCGGTTGTCGAGGTGGCGGCGGATTTCTTCGACCTGTTTGCTCGAGTCGGGGTCCTTGCTGAGCACCGGCAAGAGCCAGCCGAGTGCATCGAGCGGCAGCTTCGTGACTCCACCGGCCTCGCTGATGAGCCGGCGCGCTGCGGCTGGGTCGCTTTGTTTCGCGTGCCAGCGCACGTTGAGCGCGTAGGCCTCGATCACCCAGCGCGCCTCTTTGGAGTACCAATGCGGGAAGTAGCTGCGGATGCGCGCGATGAAACCGAGGGCGCTGGTGCGCAGCTCCTTCGGCACGGAATACCCGGCTTTTTCGGCGCGAATGAGCGCGTTCGCGACGTGTACGCTGACGTACGGCACGGGCTGTCGATCGCGCCGCCAGTAGTCCCAGCCCCCGCTCCAGTTCTGGCGGCTCTTCAGCTTCTCGATGTCGTCGGCGACGGTCTTGTTCAGCATCTTGGGCGGAGGCAGGTTCTCCGCGTCGAACGCCCCGAGCACGTCGCGGAGCGCGGCGATGGTGAGGATGCGGCTCGAGATCTGCTCGTTGCACTCGAACGGGTACCGCACCAGGTACAGCAGCGCGTCGGTCAGGCCCTGGAGCGCGGTCGACGAGGTGGTGATCTCGACGTTGCCGAACTCCTTGAAGACGTCCTTCGGCATCTTCACCGGTTGGCCGATGGCGCCCTGATCGATCTGACCGTAGGTCGCGAAGGCCTCGGTGGTCGCGGGCGTCCAGACCGGCAGCTCGATCTCGCTCGCGTCGTCACCTGCGGGAGAGACCGCGCCAATCTGCAGCCGGGCCGTGCCGGCCGAGACCGTCGCGGCCGGGAAGCGCACCTCGACGCGATCGTTGGCCGGCACGGTCACGCGGAGCGCGCGGGGCTCACTCATGAACAGGTTGTCCGCGCGCGCGACCACGTCGACCTCGAGGGGACTTGCGGTCTGGTTCTGGAGCACGACCGGCAGCGAGAAACGATCGCCGAAGTTCAAAAAACGCGGCGCCGATGGTCGCACCATCAGCGGCAGCCGCGCAGTGACCGCGCTCTCGGACGAACCGAAGCGGTTTTCGCCCGACGCGACCACGGCCATGATGCGGTAGCGCGTGAGGTTGTCCGGTAGCTTGACGTTGGTCTCGGTGCGGCCGCGGGCATCCGTCACCAGCCTCGGCACAAACGCGGCGAGAGAGCCGAAGTCCGCGCGCACCGCGATGGGTTTGTCCTTGCCCGTCTTGCTTTTGGCCTTCTTGAAGTCCGGTTTTGCATCGGCGCGCTCCTCCGCTTTGGAGGGGGGGGCCGGCGGCGCTGGGGAAGCGGCGCTGGCTGCGTAGCCTGCGGTCGCCACCGGTTTGGGCATCGGTCCGAGAACGCGCTTTGCCGACTCCTTGCGATGAAGTCCGCCATCCTTGAATCTCTGCCGCGGCTGAAGCTGCATGCGCGCAAGATCGGGTCGCATCAACGCCACCTTCAGGCGGGTCTCGTAGTCGCTGACTCCGGGTGAGCGTGCTGGATAGAACACCTCGAGGGGATCCGGCAGCTGGTAGCCGGCGAGCGCGAGGACACTCTCGTCCACCGCGACCATGGCGAGGGACGCACCCGACACGGGTTGACCATTCGCGTCGCTGACCTGAAACCGAACACGAGTCTTGCCGCCTGGCTCGAGCTCCTTTTTCTCCGGCGTGATCCGGATGGCGAGCGAGCGATCTTTGGGTGGGATCTTGAGGCCCGCGCTGCCCGAGGCGAACGCGGGGCGTTTGGGCAAGCTCGCGTCCGGTTCACCGCGTTCATTCTCGCGCAGGGTTGCGCCGACCAGATCGACCTCGACGGTGACGTTTTGCAACCAGTGTTCGTTCAGCGGCACCTTCAGCGTGCTGGTGCGTTTGTCGAGCCGGATGCGCTCGACCTTGACCAGCCCCTCGCGCCGCACGGTCAGCACGCCTTCGGCCGGTGCGAACGGTGCAACGACCAGGATTTCTGCGGTGTCACTGGGTTTGTACTCGCGCTGCCCTGGCACGAGCTCGACCCGCGCTTGGCGCAGCGTCGGGTTCTCGGGAGGGTCTTCACCCATCACCCACAGCTCGAGCTGCGACTGACTGGGGCGTCCGTGTACGTCGGTCACGGTCGCGGTCACCCGATGCAGCCCGCCGGATTTCGTCGCCAGGCTACAGCGCTGTGACTCGGTCGTGCTCGAGAGCGCGCAGGGCTCGGGGGGACCCACCTCCTCGTCGGAGACGGAGCCGCGCCAGCGGGTCACTACCCGCTCCATCTTGATGCTGACCGGGCGACCGGCGACGGCGTTGCCATCGATGTCGGTCACGATCACGTCGAGGTTTAGACTCTTGCCGGCGGAGAGCAGCGTGCTCTCTTCCCGCAAGCCCACGGTCACGCTGGCGGGGTGTACCAGCATCTCGCTGCGTGCGGTCCACGCCTGTCGGTTCACATCGGTGACCGTTGCTTCCAGGGAGAGCTGGCGTGGGTACGCCGGCTCGAGGCCGTCGAAGTCCACGCGCAGGCGGTGTTTGCCCGAGGCGTCGGTCTTCGCTTTCCACTCTTCGTGGGCGTCGCGGCTCTTGTCCGCCGGCGCCCACCACGACCAGCGGTGCGGCTTGCCAAAGTGGTAGTTGCTGCGGTTCGGCGGGACGTAGCTCGCGTCCGTGGCGCGAACGTTCCACTCGACCTCCGCGTCGGGCAGCCCGCCGCCCGCGTAATAACTGGCTGATACGTTGGCGATGGCGTGTTTGCCGACGAAGTGCGGGCCTTCCGTCGCTTGCGCGGTCACCTCGAACTCGGGTTTGCGAAACTCCTGGATCTCGTACTGGTGCGCGTAGTCGTCGCGCAGGTACGAGCCGCTACCTTCGAGGTGGAGCTCGACGCGCGCGCTGCCGAGGTTCGCGCCCTTGGGGATGTCGAACGCGAAGTTGAAGCCGCCGTCCGAATCGACGGGCACGACGTCCTTCGCGATTTCGTTGCCGCGGGGCTCGTAGGCCACGAGCCGGACGCGTTGTGCAGCAGAGCGCGGGAGCTTGGTGACATCGCCGTTGGTGCCGGCGCCGATCAGGCGCACGAAACCCTTCGCGTTCACTCGCTCACCGGGTTTGTAGAGTTTGCGATCGTCGAATACGAACCAGCGGAGGCCATCGGAGAGAGGGCGGGCCACGAACGCGCCGCTGTCGGAGCGCCCGCCGAGCCAGACCAGATCTTTGCCCTGTCGGGCGACCAAGATGTCGCCGTCTCCGGCAAGGGAGAGCTTGGCGAGGCCGTCGACGCCCGTCTTCTGGCGATCACCCTTGGGCTCGACCGCGACCTCGATGCCGGTCAGTGGCGCGCCGTCCGCCAGGTTCGTTGCAAATACGTGCCCCTCCGTCGAGTCAGTGAACGCCGTCAGGCCCATCTTGGTGACCTGGAGCCAGACCCGCACCCACTGGCGCGAGCGATAACCCCAGCGATCGGCCTTGGGTTGGGTCGGCGGCTCGACGATGGCGAGCACCTGTCCGAAGCCGTTGTCGAGGGCGGGGGAGAGATCGATGTTGGTCTCGGTCAACTCGTCCGCGGCGCCATTGGTCTTGACGGTGCGATTCGAGATCAGACGCCCGGGTGGCTGCCCTAGCTTGCCCTCCCAGTCCCAGTCCCGCCGCCACTTCAAATAGGCCTCGAACTGTTTGGGCTCCACTGCGAACAGGCGCACCTTGAGCGTTGGACGATTGATGCCGAAGACACCGAGCTTCGGTCCGAACGCGGGGTCGAGCACGAGCATCTCGTCTTGTTCCGGGAACAGGAACGGATCCGCGGAGTCGACCTTGACCTCGAGCGTCGTTGCCTTGTCGAGCTTCTGTCCGAAGGTGTCGCCGAGCTCCGGTCCGATCGAGACCTTGTACTTCGTGCGGCCCTTGCTCCGCCCGCGCACGACGATGCTCGAGCCCGAGAGTTCGAGGTGCATGTCCGGCAGTGGGGGCTCGACCTTGATCAGGTTCTTGTCGAAGGTCTTCTCGTCGAGCGGGTTGGAGAAGCGGATGTACCAGGGTGAGAGCGGAGGACACTGCTCGTTCCAGCCGCATTGCAGGTCCTCGGCTCGGAGCGGCCCGTAGGTACGAAAGCTGAACCCTTGGTCGGACGCGGTCAGGCGTTTGCCCTCGGCGCTTGGCATTTTGGCCTTGAAAACGGCCTCGAAGCTGGTGTCCTTCGGCAGCGGGCTGGCGGGAAGGAGCGCGATGAAGCGGTCCTTTTTTGCGCGCTCCTGGGCGGCGCGCGCGGGAGCCGACTTCTCGATCTCGTCGGCTCCGGCCAGGCGCACCGGGAAGGTCTTGCCGCTCGCGCGTAGCTCGAAGCTCGCGAGGACGGAGCCTTTGTCGATGCGCTGATCGAAGCTGGCGTAGAGCAGCGGTTCTAGATCGGTTGGGCCATCCCACTGGCGAGGGACGAAGCTCTCGACCTTGAGCGCGGGCGTCGAGAACCGCCAGCTCTTGGCCTGCGCAAACGCCTGACCGGACGCGGAGCGTGTGCCCGCGGGGACCTCGACCTGAAACTCGGTTGCCATCGGCAAGCGCTCGTCTTCTGGATCGAACACCAGAGTCTGGGTGCCTACCCAGCGCCAGTGGCCTCGGGGCTCGGGGACCAGTCGGACGGGCACGCCCTTGGCTGCGAGGTCGTCGTGCGACGTGAGCTCGACCATTGGTTCGGAGAACGTGACGCTCAGGCTCGGCGCCATGCTGACCTCGCCCTCGGGCTGGAAGCGTGTCACCGAAGGTGGACCCTTCGGTGTGACGCTGACGGGCGGTGCACCGGCCGTTGGTGGGAAGGCGGTCTTGATGGTCTCGCCGGGGCGCGGCGCCGGCATCGACTTCTCGCGCATCGCGAAGGTCTTGGCCTGTGCGCTCGCTTTCATTGGCGGGAGCTTCGCGAACACACGCTTGGCGTCTGCTGCGGCGAGCGGTTTTGCTGCGGCCGGTTTCACCCGAGCGGGTGGTTCCGGATCGGCGTCGCTCAGTCGGAACCCGAGGCCCGACTTGGAGATGCGCCACACCACTTTTTCTTCGGCGACCGGCGGAGGCGCGGTTTTTTTCACGCTCGCGGGCGGCGGCGTTGCGCTCGGGCAGGCTGCGGCGAAGAGCGCGAGCAGCATCATCAGCGGGGCGGGTGAGCGTTTCATCGGCTACTCCCTGTCGAGCCGGCATCGTATACGAAGCGCAAATGGCCTGGACATGGGCCTCGGACCGGGGCCGGCCGAGGTGCGGCGCCGGGGCGGGACTCGGGGCCAAAGTGGCGCTCGTTCGGCGGAAATCGCGTTGGCTTGAAGGCCCACATGCCTTGCTGCTAAATGGCGCTCCCTCGCGTCATCGCTCGGCGCACGCTCAGGTGCTGCCCGGCCTCGAGCAGGCAGAATTCGACCCGTGTCCGTGGAGCTCTTGAAGAACCCGTATGTGCATGGTGCCGTGTACGGCATCGTGATCGTGACCGTGCTGATGACGATCACGGCGTACAGCATCTGGTTCGAGCGCAAGTTTGCCGGCCGCATGCAGAGCCGGGTCGGGCCGACCATCGTGGGGCCGTTCGGGTTGCTTCAGCCGATCGCCGACGCGGTCAAGCTGCTGCAGAAGGAGGACATCGTCCCCGCGGCGGCGGATCGCCCGCTGTTCAACCTGGCGCCGCCGCTCACGGTGCTCTTTGCGCTCGCCACGGCGGCGGTCATTCCGTTTGGCCCCGACGTGATCGCGGCGGATCTCGACATTGGTGTGCTGTGGGTGCTCGCGATGGGTGGGCTCACGGTGTTTCCGGTCTGGATGGCGGGCTGGGCGAGCAACAACAAGTACGCGCTGCTCGGTGGCATGCGTGCGGTGGCGCAGGGCGTCTCGTACGAGATCCCGCTGGTGCTCGCGTCACTCGTGCCGGTGACGTTGGCCGGCTCGATGAGCATCTCGGACATCGTCCGGTATCAGGAGCAGCACGGGTGGATCATCGGCTGGCCGCCGGGCCCGGGTCTGATCGCCTTCGGGATCTTCTTTCTGGCGTCGCTGGCTGAAGCCAACCGCATTCCGTTCGACATTCCGGAGGCCGAGAGTGAGCTGATTGCTGGTGTGACGACCGAGTACACCGGCATGAAGTTCGGGCTGTTTTACCTGGCGGAGTATCTGCACACGCTGATCATCAGCGCGGTGGGCGCGGCGCTGTTCTTCGGCGGCTGGGCGGGCCCATTCGGATTCATGCCGGGGCTGCACTGGATGGTGGCCAAGACGCTCTGCCTGTTCTTCGTGGTCTTCTGGATTCGCTGGACCTTCCTGCGCTTCCGCGCCGATCAGCTGATGAGTCTTTGCTGGAAGTATCTGGTGCCGGCGAGCCTGGTGCTGGTGATGCTCGCGGCGGTCTGGGTTCACTATCGCGGGTTTGGTGCGCGCTGATGGGCTACCTCGGTGACAGTGTTCGCGCGCTGACGCTCACGTTGAAGAACGTGTTCCGGCCGCCGGTCACGGTTCACTATCCGGTCGAGAAGCGGGAGCGCGCCGAGCGTTACCGCACCAGCTTCGCGCTGATTCACGAGCCGGACGGTGAAGAGGCGTGTGTGGGCTGTCTGCAGTGCGAGAAGATCTGTCCGTCGTTCGTGATCACGGTGATTGCCGAGAAGCGCGAGTCGCCGACGACCGGCAAGCGCCGCGGCTACGCGAAGGACTTCACGCTGGACCTGAACGCTTGCATCTACTGTGAGCTGTGTGTGCAAGTGTGCCCGACGGACGCCATCGTGATGACGCGTCAACCCGAGACCCCCGCCTACCGGCGGGAGGACCTCGTGCTGACGATGGCCAAACTCTACGAGAACGAGACGGGCAAACCGCTGACCTGGGGCAAGGCCTCGAACCTGATGGAGATGCAGGACCCGAAGCGCGGCCAGCCCCCGCCGCCGCCGAAGGCCGCGACGGCAGCGAAGCCTGCGGCGGAAGCGAAGCCTGCGCCTGCGGTGGAAGCGAAGCCTGCGGCGGAAGCGAAGCCTGCGGCGGAAGCGAAGCCTGCGGCGGAAGCGAAGCCTGCGCCTGCGGTGGAAGCGAAGCCCGCGCCTGCCCCCCCCCCCCCCGGCGAAGCGGGCGGAAGCGAAGCCTGCGGCGGAAGCGAAGCCTGCGGCGGAAGCGAAGCCTGCGGCGGAAGCGAAGCCTGCGGCGGAAGCGAAGCCTGCGGCGGAAGCGAAGCCTGCGGCGGAAGCGAAGCCTGCGGCGGAAGCGAAGCCTGCGGCGGAAGCGAAGCCTGCCTCCGACCCGCCGGTCAAGGGCGACTGACCGCGCGCGCTGGTTCGGATGGCGGGCGGGTCGGTCCCGGGACGGCGCACGGATCCAGCAAGCCCTTGCGCCGCCACCCCGTGGCCAGGAGCGGAGTGCGTGGCCGGCGGATGCCGGGGGCGAGCTCTGGACAGGGATCGCACGCCGCCGCAAGCGCACGCCGCAAGCCTGGAGCAGCCCTCCAGCCATCCAGAGCACGCGCTGACGAGAACGGATCCAGCCAGTCATTCGGCAAGTGTTTGCCGACCTGCGCCTGGTGGCGCCTGAAGTTTGCGAGCACATACAAGAGTGCGCGGCGCACTTCGAGCGGAGTGCGTAGGGCGCGTGCGTGGTAGCGCCCTTGAAACACCGGCCCGCTCGAGCCCATCAGGGCGTTCAGGCGCCGGGCGATGCGTACGCCGAGCCCTTTCATGCCTCGGGCCAAGGCCGCACGATCTCGCGCCTCGGCGAGCAGGTGCACATGGTTGCCTTGCAGCGAATAGTGCACCAGCCGGAAACCAAACCGCTCACACCCGCCCGCAAACGCGCGCCGCAGCGCGCGTAGCCCGCGCTTGCTGCGCAGGTTCCAGACGTGGTCCCGCATGCGCAGCGTGACGTGAAGCGGGTGCACGGCGCGGTGCGACGGTCGCTCGCGATGCGGCACCGGAGGGCGGGCTCCCGGCTTCCGACCCGCACCCGGGCGGGCTCCGCCGTGGCGGAAACGGCGCGCTGGGCGCGGCGACGTGGGCTGAGGTTGCGACGGCGAGGCAATCATGACTTGAATAGGGCAGACAATATCACGAGGGCCGGGCGCCGGGCAAGCCGCGTGTCGCCTGCGCGTCAGGTCAGAGCGCCGCCGCCCGCCCGGAACGCCGCCGCCCGCCCGGAGCGCCGCCGCCAGCCCGGAACGCCGCCGCCAGCGCAGAACGCCGCCGCCAGCGCAGAACGCCGCCGCCCGCCCGGAACGCCGCCGCCAGCCCGGAACGCCGCCGCCAGCCCGGAACGCCGCCGCCCGCCCGGAACGCCGCCGCCAGCTCCGACCGCTACCGGCTCGCGATCACCCGTGCGACGGTTGGCAGGATGTCGACGCGGCCGGCCATCAGCATGTTCAGCTCGACGGAGCCGCAGAAGCCGCAGCCCGCGCACTCGTACCCCGGCAGCCGCTCGAGCGCGCGCGTGACCCCGCCGGGCTCCCGGACGTTCGGGATGGTTGCCGCGTACTGGATGCGATCACACGGCACCACGTCACCGTTGGCCTCCACCATCGCGAAAACCTCGCCCGCGAAACACGCCAGGCCCGTGATGTTCGGCCAGGCCGCAATGTGCCGGAGGCCACCAAGACTGTTGCGTAGGCGCGACGGGTCCCGCAGCTTCTCGCGCACCAAGAGCGCCACCGCAAGCCGATAGGCGCCCGGGTCGGGGAACAGCTCCTCCTTCACCTTCTCCGCCGAGTGCTCCGTCGCCATCACCGGCTGGAACGCTACGAACGTGTCGTGCTCCCGCGCCAGCGAGAGTGCGTGCGGGATGTCATCCAGGTTCTCGCGCGTCATCGTGAACGCAAACGAGAACTTCACGCCGAGCTCGCGCAAGACCTGAATGCCGGCGAGCAGCTCCTGATACGAACCGACGCGACCCCGGATGCGATCGTGCACCGACTCGCTGCCGTCGAGCGAGAGTTTCACCAGCTCGAGGGGTGCGAGCGCCGCCCTCCGCTCGGAGAACAAATAACCGCTCGAGTTGAGCTCGGTGGCGATACCGTGATCGACCGCCGCCCGTACGATCTCGGCGAGATCCCGGCGCAAGGTCGGCTCCCCGCCCGACAGTGACAGTCGCCGGGTGCCGGCCGCAGCAAGCTCCGCAATCACCTGACACCACTCTTCCGTGGCGAGCTCCTCGCTCGGTGTCGACCAGAACGAGCAGTACCGACAGCGCGAGTGGCAGCGATTGTTCAGGTTGATCCGCACCGCGACCGGGATCTTCCGGCCGAGCACGCGTACCTTTGCCATGTCGGCGGCGGCCCCGAGCTTGTCCGCGAGCTTCATCCGCCTTCCGCCCTCCGCGCGCGGCCCAAAATAGCCGGGGCGCGCTCCGTGAGCGTCTCGAAGAACGTGCGGTACCGATTGGGGATGTCGGCCGCAGGCGCTGATAGCCCCAGCGTGGCCACCCGCTCCCGCGTCAACATCGGATCGCTCGCCTTGCGCGCGGCCTCCTCGCTCGCGAGGTCGAGCGCGCCGCCGAGCCCGCCGCCCCGCGCGAACACGGTGTGCCGCGCGCCAGGGCTCGCGAGTGTGAGCGCCGCCTCGGCAAACGCTAACGCCGCCCGCCCAGCACGCTGCACGACCGAGGTCATCGCCGCAGGCCGCAGCGGCCTCAGCGCAAGCTGAAGGCCCACCCGCGCATACCGCTTCAGCTCCTCGACACTCTGCACCCGCTTCAACATGCCGAGCGCGTACCCGGGTCGCGAATAGAACCGCAGGTACGCCGTGCGGGCCATGCGCTCGAGCTCCGCTCGCGGCAACTCGGTCCAAGGCGTCGGCAGCAGGTGCTCAGCGATGCGTCCCGCCACGTACTCACGCCAGTAGTCGACGCCGAGCTCCTCGACCACGTGCCGCCGCTCGAGCTCCGTGTGCGGTTTGATGACCGCAATCTGATACTGCGCGTACGCGAGCGGCAACGAGAGCGAGAGGTCGACCGTGCGTTTCACGCTCGCCGGTGTGTCGCCGGGCGCGCCCAGAATGAAGAACCCGAGCGCCATGATACCGGCCTCGCGCACCTCCGCCAGGCATCGACCCAGCTCGGTCGAGGCGGCCTGCCCCTTCATCATCTCCTTCAGCACGTCGTCGTCGCCACTCTCGATGCCGAAGTAGATGCGCCGACAGCCGCCCTCGGCGAGCGCCCGGATCAGCTCGGTGTCCGGCGGTTTGTTCGAGCTGTGAAAGGTCAGCGAGTCGACCCGCGACCGGCACGACCAGATCACGTCCAGGCGTCGCCGCTTGACCTCCCGTGCGATGTCGAGGGCTCGCTGACGATCGTGCAACATCAGCGGGTCGAACCAGTCGATCTCGTGAATGCCGAGGGCCAGACATTCCTCCATCTCGTTCACGACCTGCTCTGCCGAGCGCGCGTCGAAGCCGCTCTGCCGCATGCAGCAGAACGTGCACGGGTAGGGGCAGCCGACCTCGCTCATGCCGATGGTGAAGCTCTTTCGCTGCGAGATGTGTGAGTAGTAGAGGCGGTTGTCGAAGATGCTGCGGTCCGGGGTTGGGTACTCGGAAAACCGCGTGCGCCGACCCGGCAGCGTGTGTTTCAGCTCGCCCCCGCTCTCGAAGAACAGATCGGGAACCCGCTCGTAGCCGCGGCCGCGCTCGAACGCCGGCAAGAAGTCGGGCAAGAACTCGTGCCCCTCGGCGCCGCACAAGAAGTCGAATCCGCCGGCGCGCATGATCTCGTGTGGGTAGACCTTCGCTTCGTAGCCACCCGCGAGCATGGGTAGGCGCAGGCGCTGCTTGAATGGCACCGACCACGCGTACAGATCTCGGATCGTCTGGCAGGCGTGCGCCGAGAACCCCAACAGATCCGGCCCCCACGCCTCGACCTCGCTGAGCACGCGTTCGAGCGACTTCTTCTCGGCTGGCGCGTCCCACAGGCGCACCTGCCAGCCCGCCGCCTTTGCGCCGCGCGCCGCCCAGCCGAAGCCGATGTGCGGGAACAAACCGAACTCGTCGTCGACGGTCGGCAAGTTCTCGTTGAACGACTTGGCGTAAAACGGAGGATAAATCAGGGCGAGCTTCAAGGTGCGACCGCCGCTTCAGGGTACACCGGAGGGCGTCCCCGTGCCCGATCGCTTGGAGATCTCCCGGAGGGCGCGCCACGCCACCAGCCACCAGGCGACGTAGAACGTGATCTGAAACAGGCCCAGCGGCGCACCGATCGGATCTCCGGCGCCGGCCCGCGGCACGTATCCGAGGCGTCTCTCCAGCAGCGGAAGCCCGTCGATCAGGACGCTCGCCGCAGCCGCGCCGAAGAACACGACCGCCTCGATCAGCGTTGACGCAGCCGGGTCGAAGCTTGCCCAAAATCGACGCCACGACTGGAACGGAGCAAGGGGCAGCGCAAAAAACACGATCATCGGGCCGCTCATCCACACCACCGACCAGCCGAGCAGGGAGCCATGCGAGAGCTGCGCGTTGTGGAAGTTCGGTGAGCCGTGCGTCAGGCGCGCGACGAGGCTGTGACCTAGATCGACCCCGTACACTTCGCCCCAGTCGATCTCTTCCAGGACGACCAGCGTCAGGTAAACCGCGGCAGCGATCGCAAGTCCCCTCGCACGCCCCCCAGCGCGCGCGGCAACGACGCACCAGAGCCCGAGCGCCGCGACGACCACCACATGCCCGACGTGCTCGAGCGGTCCCTCCTTCGCCGCGAGTCGCAACCACAACCCGGGCGTAAGCAGCACCAGCCCGAGATAAAACCCAAGCATCGCCCCGAACACGCGCGTCAGCGGGTGGCGAAGGATCTCGCGCGGGCTCACGGCGACAGATCTAACCCGAGCGGCCACGACAGGGACATGCTGCCCCCCATCGCCCGGCGTCGCGGCCGCGCGCGGCGGGCCAAAGCCACGACAATGCGCGCCGCTCGCGGCCGCTCCGGCGGTCGATTCCCCCCCGGCCCTCGCTGCGCTCGGTCGGGGGGAATGAAGCCCAGAGGCCGCCGGGCTAGGCTGATTCGGTCATGCGACTCGGGAGGACGTTCGAGAGCGCGGGGCGGTTTCTCCAGGCGTCGCTCCTCGATCGCCCGCAGCTCCTCGGCATCGGCTGGGCCATCACCCACCGCTGCAACTCCCGCTGCCCGTTCTGTGATCGGCACAGTGGCCCGGAAGGGCTGCCGACCGAGACGGCGCTCGACATCATCGATCAGCTGGCCGAGCTCGGCTGCCGGCGGGTTCACTTTACCGGTGGCGAGCCGCTGATGCGCAAGGATCTCGAGGAGCTGCTCCGGCACGTGCGGCGGCGACGCATGACGAGCAGCGTGAACACCAACGGAGCGCTCTTGATGGAACGCCCGGGAGTCGTCGACGCGTCGGACTCGTTCTTGGTCAGCATTGACGGTCCCGAGGCGATCCACGATCGGTATCGCGGGGCCGGCTCCCACGCGCGCTTGCTCGGTGGGCTCGCTGCGCTCGTACGCGCGAACAAACCGCGGGTGCTCTCCGTCACGCTCTTCCGCGACAACCTGGAGCAGCTGCCCTACTTCCTCGGGCTGGCCACGCGCTTCGATACTCGCGTCGTGCTGCAGCCGGGCGCGACGCACGTGCTCGGCTCGACCGCAGCGAACCCCGAGGCCCCGGAGGTCGAACGCTATCGGGCAGTGCTGCGTGAGCTGCTCGCCGACAAGGACGCGCAGCGCTGGCTCTGGAACTCCCCCGCCGGGCTCAGGGAGCTGCTCGGTTTTCCGGAGCAGCATGGCCTGCGCACCCACGCCGGACGCATCACCGCGCGGCTCGAGGTCGACGGCTGCATGTATCCGTGCTCCCGCAGCGTGAACGATCCGCAGGCGCAACCCGCGCCCAACGTGCTCGACGTTGGTGTGGGCGAGGCCTTTCGTCGCATGCCCCGCATCGACTGCAGCGGCCACGTCTGCCAGTGCGCGCACAACATCGAGAAGAACCTCTTATTTGCTCTCCGGCCGAGCGCCTGGTGGAACCTCGCGACCCGGCGCTTCGGCGAGCTCGCGAGGATGGCGGGGTGACAACCTCCGTCCGGAAGCGCTGGTTCGCTGCGCTCGGGCTCGTCGTCACGGTGGGGCTGTTCTTCACCCTGCTCCGCAGGCTGGATGCTGGCCGTATCGTCGCGGCGTTCGGCCACGCACAGGCGCTACCCCTCGGCCTCGCGATGCTGGTGGCCCTCGCCATCAACCTGCCGCTGTCGGCTCTGGCTCTCCGGAGCGCACTCGCCGCCCACGGCGTTCGCGTCCCGCTTCGCACCGCGTTGTCCGCGACCCTCGGGCACCTCGCGCTGCACGCGGGCTTGAGCTTGGTGGTCGGCAAGCCCGCACGCGCGCTCTTCCTGAAGCGCGAACACGGAGTAGACGCCAAGGCCGCGCTAGCAGCCGAGTTCACGCTGCTCGTCGCGAAGGTCGCGTCGCTGCTCGTTCTGACTGGTGTCGGTGCCGCGCTGATGCACTCGTCCTGGTATGCGCTCGGAGTGCTGCTCATTCTGGCATGGGCGCTGAGCTGGGCGCGGCGCGGCGGCGCGCGTGGCGTGGCGATCGCGTCGACCTTCGTCTGGTCGACGAGCATGGCGGCCGGTCAGCTCGTGGTGTTTGCCCTATGTCTGTGGGCGCTGGGTTCGTCGGCACCGCTCGGAGCGACCCTGCTCTTTTTCCCGCTGTGTTTGCTGGGCGCCAAGCTGCCGGTTGCGCTGATGGGCCTCGGAGTGCGCGAGACGTTGGTCGTGGTCCTGATGTCCGGAGTCGCGCCGGCGGAGACCTTGTTTGGCGCAGCGCTCGCCTTCAGCTTGCTCGAGCAAGTGCTGCCGGGGCTCGTGGGGCTGGTGTTCGCGCCGCGCTTCGTGGAGCGTGCGCTCTCGCGTTGACCTGTACCCGAGGCGCAGCTCCGCGCTTGCGTCGAGGCGGGGCCCCCAGAAAGCGCGGGGGTTTGTCGATGACCTTGGTCAAGTCGAGAGAGCCCGCTATCTTGCTAGGAATGCGTGCAAAACAGCGCCGATTTCGGGTCCCGTTCGTGGTCACCGCAACACTCGCGGGAGTGCCGCTCGCATGCGGTGGCGAGACCGACTCGCAAAGCACAGGTAGCGGCGGCAGCGTTTCTACCGGAGGCAGCGGCGCAACCGGGGGCAACGCAACGGGGGGCAGCGGCGCAACCGGCGGGTACGGCGCAACCGGCGGCAGCGCGGGTGTCGGGGGTTACGGCGCAACAGGCGGCGGTGCTGGCGCCGGTGGCAGCGGCGCAGTCGGTGGCAGCGCCGGCGCCGGAGGCAGCGGTGGGAACGTCGGTTGCCCGCCGGACCCGCCGTCCGCATTCGCAACCTGTGCTCAGGGCACGACCTGCAAGTACGACATCGCCTGTCAGAGCGGCAAACAGACCTTCACGTACGTGTGCCAAGGCGCGACGTACCAGGCCTGGGCGATCAACGCGAAGTCCTGCGACCCGACCAAACCCTACGACTCGTGTCCGAAGACGGAGCTGTACTGCGGCACCGGAGGCTGGTCGATCCCTCAAGGCACGAACCCGCCGTCGCCCTGCCCGGAGACCGCGCCTTTGGCCGGTGCAACGTGTTACGCCGGGGGCTTTGGCGGCGTCTGGGAAAATTGCGGTTACCCTTGCAAGACCGCCAGTGGCAGCGGCTGGACCGTGATGAAGTGCAGCTACAACCCCGACGGCGGGCCATCGAGCTGGGAAGTCGGAACGGCCTGCAAGTAGCAGCGCGGTCAACTGGTTCGCTGGGCGTCGCGCGGTTGTCGTCAGGCGAGCAACATCTCGAGCGCACCGGGCGCGGCCAAATCACGAAACACCGCCGTCGCGCCCCGCGCCTCGAGCTTCGATAGATCTTCGCCGCCGGTGCCCAGCGCGAGACACTCGGCGTCGTTCGCGAGCGCGGCGTCCACGTCGCGCACGGTGTCACCGATGACCACGACGCGGCACTCGGCCAGCGGCACACCGAGCTGCTCTGCCCCGCGCCGAGCGCCAGTCCCGACCAACTCCGCGCGGTCTTCGTGGTCGCAGCCAAAACCGCCGAAGCCGAAGCGCGAAAAGAGTGCGACGCGTCCGAGCTTGATCCGGGCGCCGTCGCGCACGTTGCCCGTGCCGAGTCCGACGGCAAAGCTCGCCGCGGCCGAGGCGGCGTCGAGCGCGGCCTCTACACCTGGATACATACCGTACTCCTGTGCGTTCGCGACCTCTTGTGACAAGAGCTCGATGTACGCCGCGAGCAGGCGAGCCATGTTCAGGTCGTCATCGGCGTGACGGACGTGTCGCAGTCCGGTTCGCACGATGGCCCGATCCGTCATGCCGGCGAACGGAAACTCCGTCGCATCGCGACGCCCGGTGATCCGCTCGAACGCACGCTCCATAGCGCGCCGACCCGCACCGCCGGTCGTGACCAGTGTGCCATCGATGTCGAACAGGAGAATCGTGGGGCGGGGCACAGGTGCATGATAGCCTCACGTCACGGCCGCGGCTCGTGGCAACGGGTGAAACCAGATGGAGATGTTCCGAGAGTGCGGCTGGCCGGCCTTCGTCGTGCTGGCCCTTGGAGTGGTTGCCGTGTTGCTCGGACTCACCGCCATTGCGGTCGCCATCGTGCGTCCGCGCGCGGGGCTCATTCTCGGTGTGGTGGCGCTGGCGGTCTCGTGCTCGGTACCCGGGACAGGGGTCGGCGGTACATTGTTGGGGAAAAAGAAGGTGGACGAGGTCGTCGACAGCGGCGCGGTCAGCCCCGACGTGGTCGAACGAATTCGAAAGGTTGGCTACCAAGAGGCGGCCCAGTGCACCAACCTTGGGCTCGGTGTGGGTAGCCTGCCGCTCTTGCTCGCGGTGGTGGCGATTGGGCTTGGTTTCTTGCGGCGCAACGCGCGTCCACCCGAGCACCCGACTCGAGCGCTCGAGTGAACGGGACGCCGCCACGCGCCGACGCTGCGCTCACACCCGTTCGAGTCGCGCCGGCACGTGTTTGTGCCAGGGTGTGCCCACAAAGGCATCGCGCTCGTCGAGCGCCGTCAACTCGTTCGGCGCGACCCCCGTCACGCTGTCCCCGCTGTCCGTCGGGTAGTTGAGGCCGAGCCCGTTCGGCAGCGAGATGTGGCCGGCTTGCAGGCTGCTCGTGACCTCGACCGGCACGACCGCCGATCCGCGACGAGTGGTGACGCGCAACCGATCACCGCTCGTCACACCGAGCGCTTCCGCGTCGGTTCGGCTCACGCGCAGCGAACCGTCGGCGTCTTTGTTCCGCCAGGCCGGATCTCGAAGGATGGTGTTCGCCGTGAACGATCGCCGCTCTCCGGCGGAGAGCACGAATGGAAAGCTCGCATCGAGTGCGTCGGCCGGAGTCGCGAGCACCTTAGCGAGCTCTTCGAGCAGGTCCGGCAGCACGAGCTCGATCTTGCCGCTCTCGGTCTTGATGCGTCCGAGCACGTCGCTCCACTCATCGACGGCGAACACGACCCCGGATGGCTGAGCCAAGATGGCCGAGAACACCGCCTCGGCCATCTCCGCCGGCGTGCCGGTGAATCCCGCGCGGGACACGGACGCGCCGTGCTGCATGACCAGTCGCAGCGCCAACCCGAACAACACCGCGCCCTCGTGGGACTCTTCCGGTAGCTCGAGCGTGCGATAGAGCAGCACCGCGATCTGACCCGCGAGGCGGCGGTCGCTCATCACGTTCCCGAGCAGCGCCTCGGCATACGCCGTGCGGCCTCGTTTTGCCGCGGCGCGAAGCGGCTCGAGGTCGGCGTCGGTGAGCTGCCCGAGGGCCTCGACCAGGCGCGCGTGGATCTCGGCCTCTGGCAGCGGGCCCGAGGGCGGCGGGAAGAGCCGCGGGCGCAGCTGAAAGCAGTTCTCCGGGAACTCGAAGTTGAAGAAGGAGGCCTCGGCCTTTTCGTACTGCGTTGCCGCGGGCAAAACGTAGTCCGCGAGCCTCGCGGTCTCCGTCAGCGCCACGTCGATGACCACGAGGGTGTCGAGCGCGCCGAGGGCCTCGCGTATGCGCTGTGAGTCGGCGAGTGAGTGAGCCGGGTTCGCGGCCTCGACGATCATCGCGCGGTAACGCCGCTCGTGGTCGGTGAGGATCTCTTCGGCGATCACGTTGCACGGTACCAGGCCGCTGATGATCGGGGCGCCGACCACCGGGCTCTTGCGGCCTGAGTCGCCGCTGATGAACGGCACCAGCGGGGTGGGGATGAAATGTGTCCCGGGTTTTCCCAGGTTCCCGGTCAGCACGATGAGCAGTCGGTGGAGGTAGCTCACGAGCGTCGAGTTCTTGTTCATCTGCACGCCGAGATCCTCGAAGCTGGAGAAGGCGCGGGCGCTGGCGATCGCGTGGGTCGCGCGGCGTACCAGCTCCTCATCGACGCCGGCGCGGGCGCAGCATCCGGCTACGTCGATCGCGCCGAGGGCCGCCAGCAGTGTCTCGAGCCCCAGCGCGTGCTTCGCCAGGAACGCTCGGTCCAGCAGGTCCTCGGACGATAGGATCCCGAGCATGGCCGAGAGCAGCCAGGCATCGGTGCCAGGGCGGACCTGCAGGTGGATGTCGGCGAGCTCGGCGGTCTCGGTCCGCCGCGGATCGATCACGATCAGCGAGCGAGCCGGATCCCTCGACAGCTCTTTGAGGGTGATGCGCGCCCGCGGAATCGAGTGGGAGTGCCAGGGGTTCTTTCCGAGGAACAGCGCCACGTCCGCGTGCTCGAAGTCGGCGCGGGTCGCGGCGCCGAGCATGCGGTGGCTGACCCAGATCTCGCCGGTCTTCTCCTGCGCCAGGGCGTTCGAGCGATAACGCGAACCGAGGGCTGCCCGGGTCGCGGTCGCGTAGGCGCCGGGCAGGTGGTTCGCCTGGCCGCCGCCGCCGTAATAAAAGATCGAGTCCCCGCCGTGCTGGTCACGCACCCGCCCCAATCGCTCCGCGACCTCGCGGATCGCGGTGTCCCAGTCGATGGCCTCGAACTCACCGTCGGCGCGCCGCCGAAGCGGCGTCATCAGTCGGTCGCGTGCGTGCTGGTAGTAGTCGAGGCGGTGGGCTTTTTCGCAGGCGTAGCCCCGCGAGACAGGGTGACGTCGATCCCCGCGCAGCCGCACCAGATGCCGACCACCCTCGCCTCCGAGCTCGACCTCGATGCCGCAGTTACACTCGCAGAGAATGCACGCCGTCGGTTTCCAGTCGTCTCGCGCCATGCCGAGAGCATCGCTAAACTGCGCCCGGCTGACAACCAAGCGCTCGACGGGACGAGATCACTGACTGGTCTTGCACGAACAGTACGGGTCGCGTTCTGCCTCGTTGGCGCAGATTGCGTCCCACTTGTTCGAGCAGCAGAAGGCGTCCTTCTTGCACACCGCGTCGGCGCAGGTGCTGCAGCTCGATGTCAGGGAGGCGCCGTCAGTGCACTCGGTGTGCGAGCAGCTCGATTTGCCGTCGTAACACACTCCCCGGCAAGGCCCGGCCGTGTCCTTGGCGAGCTGCACACAGGCTTCAGTCCAGCCCTTGCCCTTCTCCGTGCTGCAGCATTCCGGCATTGCATCGCACACCGAGGCCGTGCACGAGTCGCAACCCTTCGTCAGCGCGCTGCCGGTGGTGCACGCGCTGTGCTCACAGGTTCCTTGGTGGCAGGCCGCCGTGCGCAGCTGGAAGCGTGACTCGATCTGCGCAAGGCAAACCTTGCAGAAGCCGACCGAAGCATCGCGCATCTTGCAGGTGTCCTGCGGGCGGTAGGCGCCCGTGGTGCAATAGAGCGCGCCCTCGTAGGCTCCGACCGTGTCGGCGCCGCCGCCCGTGGTGGGCAGGGCGACGCCGGGGGTCAGCAGGCTGGTCCAAGGCAAGGCCTCGAGGCTCAGCGCGACGTTCGGGCCCTGAAAGGAGTTCGCCGGATTGCAGGTGCCGTCGGAGTACTCGTCGGCGAGATCGAACAGGGCGTGGGCCAGCTCGTGCGACATGATGAGGCCGGCCTGCGGGTGCGCCGCTACGTAACCTTCGCGCGACCACGGGCGCGCAGCACCCGCCCACTCGTTGATGTTGGCGATGTAGAGCACCGCGTCGGCGTTGACCTCGCCCTTGGCGGCAGCAACCGCCGCCACGTTCGCGGCCGGCACGTCCTCGGCTGGACCGATCGAGCGGTGGACGACGGCGTCGTGCTGGAAGCGGAAGGCCGTGTCGCGGGTGATGGACGCGGCCGGGTCCGAGATCCCCGAGTCGTTCGAGACGAAGAACTTGCGGTATACGGCGACGTCGCTCCAGTGCTCCTGGTACCCCGAGTGGGTGCTGATGGCGCCGATGATCTGCTCGGCGTCGGCCTGAAACTTGGTCTCTTCGGCCTTGGTGTAGCCCTCGGCGACCACCAGGATGGTCATGCCGACGCACTCCGTCTTGGGTTTGGCCATCTGCACGGTGGGGCCGCTCTCGGCGGCCGGGCCTTGCCCTGGGCCACCAGGGCCTGCACCGCCGGTGGATGCGCCGCCGGTGGAAGCACCACCTGCGCTCGCGCCGCCCACGCTTGCACCGCCTGCGCTCGCGCCGCCTGTTGAAGCGCCGCCTGCGCTCGCGCCGCCCGCGCTCGTTCCGCCCGAGGCCACGCTCCCACCGCTGCCTCCATTGCCCGAGCCGTTGTCGAGCTTGAACTTCCCAATCAACTTCTTGATATACAGTTTCAGCTTCTTGAGCAGGCCCCCCCAGGACTTCTGAGTCGTTCCGCCGGTTGCCGCCGGGTCAAACAGCACGAAGGTGCCATCGACGTTCGGGATCTGCACCTCGAGCGTGGCCGCGCCGGCAACCGTGGTCACCGGTGCCGGTTTGCCGTTCTCATCAAACTCCGCGAGGGTGACCACTGGCACGGTGACGGTACCGCTCTCTACGATCTTCCCGGAGCTGTCTTCGTACTGCCAGCCCAGGACCGGCGCGACTGCTTGGGGTTCCGGCAGCTCGTTGCCGGTCGCCGGTCGCAATCCGATCAGCGTGAGCTGATCGTTGGTCATCAGGATGGTTGCGATCACCCGATCGGCGGGACGTGCTGACGGCGACGCCGGAAGGGTCGCGCCGTCACCTCGATGGTCGCCGCAGGCAAAGAGCGCAACGCAGGCGAAGAGGGTCAGGATCCAAAGCGCCAGACGAGAGTGGGGTCGCATGACCGAATTGTACGCTGGGGTGGGGGCTCTGGATCCCTGAGACCTACACAAAAATCCCGCAATTTGCCGCCACTGACGCAAAGCTGTGGCGGCACTGGAACGACCGCTGGTTCGCCACGGCGCGGCTCTCGCAGTGCGCCCGCTGCGCGCGGTCACACCAGGCGACGCATCGTCATGCGGGCGTGCGGTGCTCCCACAGGCTCATCCCGCCGAGATCTCGATACCCGAGCTTGGCGTAGACGGACTTGCCTTTGGGGCTGGCCTGCAGGCTCGTGCTGGTCGCCCCGCGCTCGCGCGCCCTCGCGAGCGCACGTCCCATCAGCCGGCCCGCGATGCCTCGCCCTCTCGCGTCCGGTAGTGATGCGACGCCGGAGATGCTGCAGTCGCCATCGGCGCTCTCGTACGCGAGCACGCAGGAGACGGCTCTGCCCTCTCGCCGCCCGAGGTAGCCGTACCAACCGGGGGAATGGGGCCAACGGGTGACGGCGGCTTCGAACGCCGGCGGTGGAAACCCGTAGGCCGCATCGTTGAGGCGGGCGACGATGCTGATGTCTCGCGTCTCTTCCCATTCGAGATCGCCGGGCTCCGGGATTTCGATCTCACTCATTGGGGCGGCCATGGCTGCGGGACGTCCATCGAGCACGTGTCCGCGCGCTTCGAGGAACCGCTCGAGCGCGGAGTTGGCTGGTGGGACCCACACGGTGAAAGCGCGCACCCCAGCCTCGCGATAGCTGCGCACGAGCAGGTCGTAACAAGCTTCGAGGGATCCGAGATCGTCGGGAGCGACGCTGTTGAAGATGGAGCGATCGGGCGTGGCGGGAGTGACGGCGGCAACCACGCCTGGCGCGCGAAAGACGCTTCCCGTTGCTGAGCCCTTGCCCCAGAACTCGATCTCCGCCAGCAAACATTCATGGATCCTGCGCAAAAGTTCGCTGTCGTCCATGAGCTACATGGTCGCGGTTATGTCGCTTCGGGGCAATGGCGCAGATGGGCCAAGACCCCTTCCGAATCGTTCAGCCCGCGTCCGCGCAGCTGCCCTGGCACTCCCAGCCACCGTCGACACACACCGCGGTTCCGCACAGGCACGAGAAGCTGCCTTCGCAGCCGCCATCACTGCCTGCGTCGGCGACGTCTGGCAAACAACACTCCTGGGAGCAGGCCCCGCAGGTGTCGCAGGGCTGGGGACAGTCGTAGAGCAGTGGCCCCGGCGCCGAGTGAAAACCGGGACCGCAGCCCCCGGCACATCCGCAGGTGCCGCCGGCCTTCGCACAACCTTCACCCGGTGGCGGAGCGTCGCTCTGCGCATCGGCTGCGCCGCCGCCGGCGCCGGAGCTGGCCCCCGTCCCACCGGCACCCGAGCTGCCACCGCTCCCCGTGTCTCCGGACCCGCTCGATCCACACGCAACCGCCCCGAAGGCCGCGAGCCCGAAAACCAATCCCAATGCGCGCTTCATGAAAAAAGCATAGCAGACTCGATTCGCTCCTGCGTTTCGCACCCCAAGTCGCATTCAAGGCGCTACGCTCGCGCGGCTCGGATTCGAACGGAGGGAGACCGATGGCCAAGACGACGACAGGCGCGAAGCGTCGAGCGAAGGGCAGCTCGGCGGCCAAGGGCGCCAAGACGGAGCCCAAGACGGAGCCCAAGACGGAGCCCAAGGCGGAGCCCAAGAGGAAGCTCAAGACGAAGACGAAAGCCCGCCCCGAACCCAACGCGAGCAAACCCAAGAAGATCACGACCAAGTTCTACGAAGCGGAGCTGGCCAAGCTCCAGATCGAGCTGGTCAAGCTGCAAGAGTGGGTGAAGGCGAGGAAGCTGAGAGTCGTCGTCGTCTTCGAAGGGCGCGACGCGGCGGGGAAGGGCGGAGCAATCAAACGCATCACGGAGTCCCTGAACCCGCGGGTCTGTCACGTCGTTGCCCTCCCCGCTCCGACCGAGCGCGAGAAGACTCAGTGGTACTTCCAGCGTTACGTGGCGCACCTGCCGGCGGCCGGCGAAATGGTCCTGCTCGATCGCAGTTGGTACAACCGCGCGGGAGTCGAGCGCGTGATGGGCTTCTGCACCGAGGAAGAGTACCGGGAGTTCCTGCGCTCGTGCCCGGAGTTCGAGCGCATGCTCATCCGCTCGGGCATCATCCTGATCAAGTACTGGTTCTCGGTGCACCCGGAGGAGCAGGAGCGGCGCTTTCAGAGCCGGCTCAAGGACACCACCAAACGCTGGAAGCTCTCCCCGATGGATCTCGCGTCCAGGGAGATGTGGGTCGAGTACTCCAAGGCCAAGGACGAGATGTTCGCCTTCACGGACATCAAACAAGCGCCGTGGTTCGTTGTGGATGCCGACGACAAGAAGCGGGCTCGCCTCAATTGTATTCGCCACCTCCTGTCCCGCATTCCGTACGAAGACCTGACGCCAGCGCCGCCCAAGCTCAAGCCGCGCCACCACCTGACGGATTCGATCTCCAGGGAGCTCGGTTACGTCCGTCCGCCCATCTCGGATCAGACGTTCGTGCCCGACCAATATACCGGCGGGTGAGGGCACTCACTCGGCGATTGCCGCACGAGCATGCAGGCGGCGTGACCTCACTCGGTCACGCCGCGCGGCGGCGCCACAAGAGGTACGAAATCAGAAACACTGCCGTCACCGAGCTCGCGCCAAAGTACAAGATCGCGTGACCGGGATCGAAGTGCATGGCGGCGAGTGTCACAGCCAGCAATCCGACGCAGAACCACAGGGACGACAGCATGGTGATCGCGGCTGCGGAGAGGACTGCAGCAAACAGTAGCGTGTCGCGGAACACGACCTCCGCCACGGTCATCTCCGTGCCCAGTGCACCCACGCGGTTGAGCAGGGACCCGGCGATCGCGACCGCGAGCAAACCGACCATACGTCGGTTGAAGCTGGTGCCGAGGATGAAGCGCCGGGAACCCCACAGGACGATCAGCGCGACGAAGGCAATCGCGAGGTTCACCTCAATCAGGCGTTCGAGACTGAACGTCTTGGGACCGCCGCCGACGACCATGGTGAATAACGCGATCATTCCGACGAGCGCGCCGAGCAGAACCAGCGCAGCCGAGCGGGGGCGCGCTGCCACTCCAGGGTCCAGGTCGTGCGCCAGAGCACGCAGGCGCTCGGTCTCTCGGCGCGCGGTCTTGGCGTCGTCTCGGATCGCCGACACACGCGCGAGCAGCGCCGGCGGCGGTTCGGCGAGCTCGTCGAGCAGCGCCGCTGCAGCGTCGGCATGGCCTTGTCGCAGCTCGAGCTCGGCGAGAGCGCCGAGGCAATCATCCAGCCCGGCGCGGGCGGGCGCATGGTCGGAGCGATCCGCCAGGCACTGAGTGAAGCCGAAGCGCGCCTCGTTGCCGGCGCGGTATGCGGCCGCGAGATCGGCGGGTGGCGCGCCGTCCGGCGCGTCTGCCAGCGCTCGGCGCAACACGGAGAGGCGAGCTTCGGCTGCGTCACACAGCGCGGCTGCACTGCGTACTCCGAGGTACGCGGTGATTTCCTGGCGGAATGCCAGGGCACTGGGCGGACGGGTCGCAGGGTCGGGTGCCGTGGCGCGGTTCGCGAGATCCGCGAGCGCCTCCGGGATGGAGGCAGCGTAGGAAACTGGCTCGGACAGCGCGGCTTTGACCAGCACCTCCGCCAGTGATCGCCCGTCGTGTCGGTAGCTGAGCGTCAGGATCTGGTGGAGGGTCGCACCGAGCAGGTAGACGTCAGTGCGCGCATCGACGGGGCCGCCGAGAGCCATCTCGGGAGCCATGTAGGCAGGCGTGCCGACGAGCACGTTGCGCGACGTCTCCGCCGCGGAGTCGCCGAGCGCCATCGCGATGCCCCAATCGAGCAGGTACACCTCCCCGAACTCGCCGATCATCACGTTCTCGGGCTTGATGTCTCGGTGGAGTACGCCGCGACGGTGTGCAAACTCGAGGGTCTCACACACGCGGATCAGAACTTCCAATTTCGCGACCAGGCGTCCCGAGCTGGTCTCGGAGCGTGTGCTCCAGAGCGGGTGAGCGTCGTCGTCGAGCAGCTGGCCGAAGTCCACGCCGTCAACACGCTTCATCACCAACAGCGGGCGGCCCTCGGCGCTCACGCCCAGGGCGTGCACCGGGATGACTCCCGGGTGTTCGAGCGAACCCATGAGCCGCGCCTCGGACAGAAGCGCCGCGGCGGCATGGGCAGGAGCGGCCTCTTTCAGGGTCTTCACCGCGACGTCCCGCTCCAGGGATCGCTGCCGCGCGAGGTGCACTCGCCCCATCCCGCCTTCGCCCAGCGTGGAGAGGATGGAGAGGTCAGGCGTGTGGGTTCTGTCTGCTGCGCTTCCTAGCGCTGGCTCGCGCGCGTCGACTGAAATCGTGGGCAGCTCGGCGGTAGGCTGCCTGCTAGCTTCAGGCGAGTTCTTCAGCGTGAGAGTAGCGACCGTGTCCGGCCGAAGCGTGGCGCCGATCGCCACGTTCATCTCCGTCACGGCCAGCCCCAGTGTCGTCAGTCGACGCGAGACGCGTTCCTCCAGGTCGGGAGCGTCGGGGCCCATCCGCGCACTCTAACGTGACGACAGTACGAAGCGGGAGCGTTGGCTGCCGAACCCGAAAACCTCACACGATCTGGCCTGTACTCGATCTGATCATCGCAAGACTGCCCCCGGTCGATTCTAGCCGCCCGTCTCATCACCCACCGGCGTGGGGCTCATGCGCTGAGTCTCGTACACGGAGAGCCGCAGCGTCAGCACGTACGTCACGCCACACGCCAGGATGGCAGGTGGGCCGTACGGAGCGCCGAACACCTCGAGCACCAATGCGATGGCTGCGAGAGGCACACCGACCATGGCCACGAGCGCGGAGGCCACACCCACCACGACGAAGAGTGAGACGTCGAGATCAGCGAGCGGCGGCACGAGTTGCAGCGCTCGGCAGGTCGCGGCGCCGGCCACTCCGCCCAGAAACATGGACGGGATCAGCAGCCCCGCCGAACCGCCGCTTTGCACGGTGAGCCCGGTGGTGAGCATGCGGCCGACGACGGCCAGGACCAGGAACCACCACGTCCCGAGCTCGCTCGGTGGGGAGGCCGACAAAAGTGCCCTCAGCGTCCAGTCCCCCATGCCGAGCACGTGCCGGGCGTCCATGCCCGCGCCGAAGCGAAGCGCCAGCACGACGACGGCGGTGAGCAGGGCGCCGACTGCGCCGCGCAGCACGGGGTGCGCCTGGCGAACGAGCCGGCGAACCTGTTTCATCGTCAGTCCGAACGCGAGCGCGACAGGCGCAGATACCGCGACCGCGACCAGCGCCGTGACGCCGTATTCGGTGAGCGAGTAGGTGTGAGAGTGCTCGGGCGCGACGAAGACGGGGGTGTACCCCAGCACTCGATTGTTCAACGCGTAGGCCACGATGCCGGCGAGGAGCGCGTAGGCGATCTTTCGATAGATCACCCGATCGCCGTAGGCGATCTCGATGGCAAACAGCGCGGACGCGAAGGGCGCGTTGAGCAGCGTCGCGACCGCGGCGGCGATGCCCGCGATCTGGTACGTGCGCAGCTCGTGCTCGGAGCGAGCCGCCATCATCCGGGCCATGCCGGCAGCGGTGGACTCGCCGATCAACACCACCGGGCCCTCGAGCCCGCCGGAAGCGCCGCTACCCAGCGTCAGGCAGGTCGCCAAGATCTTTCGCGCGGCGAGGCCGAAGGCCGGCAGTGAGTAGCGGGGTTGCGGGTCGTCCGCCGGATCTGCATACGTGGAGTGATAGTTGCGGAGCGCTGCGTCGATGCCGTCGCCGGTCACGTTGCGAAAGCTCTCGAATCGGTTCAGCACACCCCGAAGCAGCCCTCCGACCACGAGGGCAAGCACGAGCGCGGCTGAGCCGTTGAAGGCGCTGGCTGATGCAACCCACGCCAGCAGGCCATCTCCGACTGCGTGTACAGCCTTCTTCAGCGCGGTGCACAGCGCCCAGATCACACCGGAGATCAGCGTGACCAGCAGGACCACGCGCGCGACGTCGTCCCACGATTCGTGCAGAGCGCGCTGCTCGGCATCGAGCTCGTCGAAACGCTTGCGTGCCACTCATCCGGTCTACTCTCCAGTGCGTGGGATTGTCACGCGTGGGGCAGAATTGGAGAGGGCGCGACGAGAACCGCTGCTGCCGACTACGGTGTGCAGCAGACTGTGACCGGGCCGCTCGGCGCCGCTTCGCCGGTGGGTGTCCCGCTGCCCGTGGCCGGGCATGCGCCCGGGCTCGTGACGGCCAAACCGGTGCGGAAGACACCCCAATAGTTGTCTTGGTTGCCCGTGTCCTTGAACGTGGCGCACTGCCCGTTCGCCGGCACGGTCGCGAGGAAAGACTGGTTGCAGTTGTTGGACCAGTTGATCTGCACGCCGCAGTTGCCGCCGCTGCAGCCGCAGCTTCCGCCGGTCGAGCCGCCGCACGAACAACCACTGGCCGAACAATCGCGGGTGTCCGCCAGCTTTCCGTCGAAGTACACCGTCTTGTACGTGTACGGCGTACCAGCGGGGCAGGCGTGGTCGCCGGTCTGTGCGATGCACGGTCCCTTGGCTCCGGCGAGCTTCTGTACACACACTTGACTCGCGTCCTTGCACGAGCCCGCGACGTTCTGGAAACAACCCCGCGTGTCGGGTGCCCACGTCGTGGCGGGCAGCGCGGCCTTCACACTCGGTGCACACTGGCCGCTGGTCGTCGTGACGTTCACCTTGCACGAGTTGCTGTTGCCCGGCGCCGGCACCGCCAGCGTCTGGCACGAACTGAAGACAGGAGTGGAGGTCGTGCCAGCTCCGCAGGCGTCGCCTGCGTTGCAGGTAAGGTTTGCCTGACAGAACACGTTGCTCGCCGTGCCGCATCCGCAGCTGCACGCTGCATCGGGCGCTACGAGCCCCGACTTCTGATACAGCGGGGTGGGCGGCTGGAAGCCGTCCGGGCACGTCTTGCCGACGTTTGTGTCCACGTAACCGATACCGCTCCAGCCCGAGGGCGCCGGGGCCGCGCAGGTGTAACCCGCTTGGCACTGGGGATCAGCGCAGTCGGTGAGACCATCACCGTTGTCGTCGACGCCGTTGGTGCACGTCTCCGGGCCGATGCCACCGCCCGTGCCGCCCGTTGCACCACCGCTGCCACCGGTGGTGCCACCCGCGCCGCCTGCGCCAGTACCACCCGCGCCACCTGCGCCAGTACCACCCGCGCCACCTGCGGCAGTGCCGCCCGCGCCACCTGCGGCAGTGCCGCCCGCGCCGCCCGCGCCGATACCGCCCGCGCCTCCTGCGGCCGTTCCGCCGCTGCCGCCCGCCGTCGTTCCGCCGGTGGTCGACGCGCCGCTGCCTCCGCTGCTGCTTCCGGCTGCGCCTCCGCTGCCGAACAGGTCACCGGTGTCTTCCCCGCCGCAGGCAGGAAGCAGAACCCCGCCCATGACCAACACACACAATGTCTGGAGCGCGCGCATCGTGATACCTCGCTTCCAAAGATATCGGCGCGAGCCTTCGCTGTCCAACGCCGCCCCGATTACGCGGCGGTGGCGGCCCGAAGCCATGCTCGAGCCGAGTAGCGCGGAGCGCTCGCGGGATCACTTTGGCAGCCGGAGCACGGTTCCGTCGCCGGAGTCCGTCCAGTAGACGAAGCCGCCGTCCAGGCGGATCTGCGCGATGCTGTTGGCGGTGTGCAGCAGCAACGATTTCCCGCCCGCCGCGGCCACTCTGCGAAGCTCGGTGCCATCGGAGTAATAGACGTGCACGCCGTCCGTGGCCACGTTCCGCACGCCGTAGGTGACGCTGACAAGGAGCGTTTTGGCGCCGCCGGTCTTGGCAACCTTCCACAGCCCCGAGTCGTCACCGTAGTAGAGCGAGGTCTGGTCGACGTCGACGTCATTGGGATACGAAGCCGCGGTGACCACCGCCGCCTGACCGCCGCTGAGTGGTACCCGCAGCACGTTCCCGTCGTAAGAGCTGGCGAAGTAGGCGTTGCCTTGTTCGATGACCAGGCTGAGGCTGGAGGGCGTCGTTGCGGTGCCGAGCACCTGCGTGATGCCGCCCGAGGTTGGTGTCGCACGCAGCGCGTCGTCACCGAGCCAGTAGAGCGTCGCGCCGCTCACTGCGAGCCCGGCGGTGCTGCCCGACCCCGGCACGGTCGCGAGCTTGGTCTTGGCGCCGCCGGTCTGCGCCACCTTCCAGATGGCCTCGTCATAGTCACTGCCCCAGTAGACGTTGGTCGAGTCGACGGCGATGCCCCACGGTGTAGCGGTGCTGGTCGCGATCACCTTCACCCCGCTGCCCGTCTTCGTCGCCGTCATCACCTGGTCGAGCCAGGAGTCGGTCCAGAACACCGCGGTCGCGCTGAGGGCAAGTCCTGTCGGGGCTGCGCTCGAATCGCTGTAGATCACGCTGGCTGCACACTCTCCACTGACACACGCCTGGCCCCCGCAGTCGTGCCCACACGCGCCGCAGTTCTTCGCGTCATTCAGGATGGCGGTCTCGCACCCCGGTGCGGCAGAGCAATCGTCGAAGCCGCTGGCACACTGACTGTCACAGGCGCCCGCGCTGCACAGCCCCTTGGTGTTCGGGCCATTGCCGTTGCACTTCACGCCGCACGCCCCACAGCTGTCCACGCTCGTCAGGGCGGCTTCACAGCCGTTGGCGGCGTTGCCGTCGCAGTCACCCCAGGAGTCCAGACACTGGACGCCGCACGCCCCGGCTTCACACACGGATGACGAGTGCGAGAGCTTGCAGATCTGACCGCACGCCCCACAGTTGAAGGAGTCCTTCGTCGTATCGGACTCGCAGCCGTTGTCGGGGTTGCCATCACAGTCAGCAAGGCCCGCGGCGCATGCCGCGCCGGTTCCACCGCTCGCGCTGCCGGCGGTTGCGCCGGAGCCGGCGCTTGCCCCCGAGCCGCCGGCGTTCGCGGCGCCGCCGGTGTTCGCGGCGCCACCCGTTTGCGGCGCGCCGCCCGTTTGCGTCGCGCCGCCCGCGCTGTCGCCGATTCCGTTCGTGGGGTCGGCACATGCCAAGAGTGCTCCGGCGGCACCTGCCACCAGGACGAGCGCGCGTTTCGAGTTTGAAGCCATGAGATTCCTCCGCGCGCCGGTAGAGCAACCGTCGGGCCAAGTCGCCCGCCCTGGAAAACCGCCGCGATCCACTGGGCGCACGCGCCGCACGCCTGGGCAGACTCCGGCGCGATCGCGCAGGAATCGGTGATCACGACCGCGGTCTTGGGTAGAGTCGCGCGGTGTTTGGAAAGTGGCTGACACGCGCGCTGGCAAAGGACGAAGAAGACGAGGGGACCGATCTCGCCCGGGTGATCCGTGAACATCTGCCGAACGCCGACGCCGAGAGCGTGCGAGTCGTGACCGCGATTGCGGGGCTGCTCGCGGCCGTTGCGTATGCCGATCGGGACTACTCGGAGAGTGAGGAGCGCCTCGTGCGCGACGAGCTGGCGCGCGTTCATGGGATGACGGCGGCCGGGGTCGATGCCATCGCCGACGCGCTGCGGCGCGGTCTGGTCGAGCTCACGACGGTCGAGCTGCCACGTTCGACGCGGACGATGGTCGAGCTGTGTGACGAGGAGCTGCGCCTCGAAGTGCTCGGTGTGCTGGTCGACGTCGCGGCCGCCGATGGGCGCGTCTCGCACGCCGAGACCACGCTGCTGCGTCAGATCACGACCAGCCTTGGCCTCACGCAGGACGACTACAACCGCGCCCAGGCACAGCACCGTGAGAAACTCTCGGTGCTGAAGGCCTGAGGCAACGTGTCCCATTTTGCGCCAGCGCGCGCGCTTCGCTCGCGCGGCTTGCTGGCGTGTCGGCGATAAATGCCGGCCAGAGCCCAGCTCGACGAGCCCCCGTTCCACCCGCGAGCCAGGCCAGGTAGACGCTTAGTCAACATGGCATCCGATCCGAGCCAGGACAGCTTGCGCATGGCGCGATACCTCAAGGGCCTGAGCCTGCTCACACGAGGGATCGGGATCCTGGGCGTGGTCGGTTCGCTCATTGGTCTGCTCGCTGCGTTCTCGCAGCGGAGCTCGAGTGACCGCCTTGGGTTTTCACTGATCTCGCTGTGTGTGCTGCTCATTGCCATCGTGGTCTGGTCGACGGGGACCTTTCACGGATCCATGGCGCACGTCGTGCCCGTGATCGTCCGCATCGATGAACGCCTGGAAGAGGCTCAGGCTGCGGCGGTCGCTGCACGTCGGGCCGCGTCGCTGGTGAAGAGCGCCGCGCCAGCATCTGATGCCGCGATGCCCGTGACTGCGGCCGCGATCCCGGGGCCGCTCGACTGGGGCGTCGCTCAGAGTGGGGGCGGCGTGACCGAAGCCGACCCGGTACCGGCAGCAGCGATGCCGGGGCCGGGCGCCGAGATCGGCGTGGGCACTCCCGAAGCCGCGGTCGATGCCCCGGAGCCCGCTGCCGAGGCTGCGCCCGTCATCGAGGAAGCCAAACCCGAACCCGTGCGTACGCCCTGCCCGCACTGCGGCGGGCTCACTCATCCGGAAGCAACGCGCTGCGTACACTGTCTGAAGCACATTGCGAGATCGTGACCGGCCCCGGTGCGACCCGAGACGCACGCTCGACCATGACGCCGAATCCTCCCTGGGTCCTCGCCTGCGTCGTCTGCGCTTCGGGCCTGACCTACGCGGCCCCCGCGCACGCCGACCGCCAGGCCCAGTGCATCGAGGAGTTCGAGCGAGCGCAGCGCACACGCAAGCGTGGCCGGCTGCTCGATTCGCGTCGCGAGTTTCGCCTGTGCGCCGCCGAGACCTGTCCCGCGATGGTGCGAAAGGACTGCACGGACGCCCTCGCGAGTCTCGGCACCACCATCCCGAGCCTTCGGCCGCGCCTCGAAGACGCAAACGGTAACGAGCTGCGTGGTTTCACCCTGGAGCTGGACGGTGCGCAGATCGCGGTAGGACCGGAGCCCATCGAGGTGGATCCCGGTGAGCACCGGCTGGTGTTTTCACTCCGCGACCGAACGGTGAGCAAACGAATCGAGGTGCGCGCGGGTGAGCTGGCTTTGCCCGTGGTTGAAAGACTCGAAGTACGACCGGCCCAGAGTGAGCGCGCGGACGCTGCTGACCCGAGCGCGATCCCGACTCTGGCTTGGGTGTTCAGCGGAGTCGCCCTGGCTGGCACGGCTGGGTTCGTGGGTTTTGGCCTCGCCGGTCGCAGCACCCAGAGCTGCAAGGGCAGCTGCAGCGACGACGAGATCGACACCCTCCACCGGCAGTACCTGCTCGCCGACGTCAGCCTGGGTGTGGCCGTGGTGAGCGGTGGACTCGCGACCTGGCTCTTCCTTTCCACCCCGGAGAAGAGAGCCGAGCGCGGAAGCGTGCGGCCGTGGCTCGGTGTTGCACCGAGCCCACACGGCGGCGCGGTGTGGGGTGGCGCTCGATTCTGAGCGCCGCCCGCGCACCGGAGCGTTGTCTCGCGCGCTGGTCAGCCGAGCATCAGTCGAACCACTTGCCGCGGTTCTTCTTGCACTCCTTTTGCGCGCTGTCCGGCGTGTACTTCGGCGCCGTGTAGTTGATGAGCATCCCCATCGAACGGCACGTGCCCTGCACTCCCTCGGTGGGGCAGGACTTCACGACCTTCGCCTTCATCATCTTGGCGACCTCCTCCAGCTTCTTCTCGTCGTACTTGCCCTTTTCGGCCTCGGGCGCCGGCAGCACCGCGCACTGGCCTTCGTCCTTCAGGTCCTGCAGGTAACCGACGATCACCTCCCCCTTCTCCAGACCCTCTTGGTCGTCCGGCGCTTCGGCCTCGGCCTTCTCCGGCGCCGCCGATGGGGCTGCGCTCGGTGCTGCGGCTGCAGGTGCACTCGCAGCCGCTGGTGCCTCCGGCTTGGCCGTCGCAGTCGCCGCAGTCGGCGCTGCATCCTTCTTGTCGCAACCCGCCAGCACCAACAAAACCCCCAACGCGATGGCTCTCTTCATTGTATCGACTCCTCGGAACGGACGCGGCACGATAGCCGAGTCCGGGGACCCGAGGGAGCGCCCTCGGGAACGGACGCACGACGCAGCAGGAAGCGCATGGGATTTCACGCCGACGATGGGGTCTCCAAGACGGATGTCTGGGTGAGCGCGGCCGAGGGAGGCGTGCGCGTCGTTGCCCTGTGGGACGCGCACGTCGTCACCAAGAAGCTGGCTGCCGGTGGGGTGTACACCATCGGACGCGCCCCGGAGTGTGAGATCCGAGTCGATCACCAGAGTGTCTCGCGCCGGCACGCACGAGTGCACGTCGGAGAGACCCTCCGCATCGAAGATCTCGGCAGCGCCAACGGCACGATCGTCGGGCGCAGACGCCTGGCCGAGAATTCGACAATCGACTGGCAGCCCGGCGACCTGTTGATCATCGGAGCGTGCACGCTCTTCCTGCAATCGACGGAGCAGTCACGCGATGAGCTGGTGCCAGCCCAGACGCCGACCGTGGCGCTGCCCTGGCCCGCGACCGGAGCCATGGGACGCATCGCCAAGGTGCTCAGCCTGGTCGCGCCCGGTGACATTACCGTGCTCTTGCTGGGTGAGACCGGGGTCGGCAAGGAGCTGGCCGCCGAGACCGTGCATCGTGCGTCGCGGCGGGCCGAGCGGGCCTTCGTGCGGCTGAACTGCGCGGCTCTGCCGGAGAACCTGCTCGAGAGCGAGCTGTTCGGCTACGAGCGTGGCGCGTTCACCGGCGCCGACAAACAGAAACCCGGGCTGCTCGAGGGCGCCGACAAGGGCACCGTCTTTCTGGACGAGATCGGCGAGCTCCCGCTGCCCACGCAGGCCAAGCTGCTGCGCGTGCTCGAGAGTCGAGAGGTGACTCGGCTGGGCTCGGTGACACCCCGCAAGATCGACGTGCGCTTCGTGGCTGCGACCAATCGTGACCTCGGCGAGCAGGTGGCCAAGGGCGGGTTCCGCAAAGATCTGCTGTTCCGCCTGAGCGGCATGCCCGTTTACATCCCGGCGCTGCGCGAGCGGCGCGAAGAAATCTTGCCGCTGGCCCGGCGATTTGCCGCCGAATCCTGCGCTCACCTCGGGCGCCCAGCGAAGGAGCTCACTCCGCGGACGCTCGCCGCGCTGGAGGGCCACAGCTGGCCGGGCAACGTGCGCGAGTTGCGCAACGTGATGGAGCGCGCGGTCCTGTTGTCGGAGAACGCTCCGATCGACGTGGAGCACCTTGCGCTCGACAGCGGCACGGCGCCGTTGGACGCCGCGCCGATGAGCGCAGACCCCACGTCGATCACTCAACCGTCTCCGCTCGAGCCCTCCGGCGATCTCGATCTGCGTCGCGCGATGTCCGACTTCGAAAGAGCGCAGATCGAGCGCGCGCTCGAGGCCGCTGGAGGAAATCAGACCCGCGCCGCCGAGCTGCTCGGCATCTCACGCCGGGCGCTGGTGACGAAGCTGGGCGAGTACGGGCTCACCCACAAAAAGCCGCGCTGACCCTCGCACACGCTCTCAGCGTGCATTGCGGCAGTCATGCCGCGCGCTCATTTTCCGAGATTGCACTCCTTCTTGTAGTGTTTGATGCCGTCGCCATCGACCCAATAGGGTGGCGTGCAGTTTGGCTTCGGGCTCTTCGGCACGCGCGGGACGGGCTTCGAATTGAACACTGGCCTGGGCGTCGGTAGGTCGGCACTCTCCAAGGCTGGCGTGGCGGGCTCCTGGCTGCTCTCCGCCCCTGGCGCGGAGGCGTCACTGACAGCGGGCGCGCGCCCGATTCCAGCACTCGCACTCGCGAGCGGCGTGCCGGTCGTTGCAGGGGCGGAAGTCTCCGGAGCGCCGCTCGCGGTGCCCTGCGTACGTGAGCCACGCAGCGAGGTCACACCGAGCACGATTGCGATGAACACGAGCGCGCCCACTCCCGCGCCCGTCAGCACCGTGCGCCGCGCACCGCCCGCGCCCGGCTGTTCGCTCAGGCCTGCGTGAATCGGTACCGCTGCCTCCACGGCGCGTGCGGCAGCCGGCTCTGACTGAGCCATCGGCATCCGGGTCGTGACCTCGGTGGTTGGCTCGACTCGAAGCTCCGCGACCACCGAGTGTTGGTAGTCGGCGGTCGCGTCGTCCCCCGCGGCCGAGGTGGGCAGAAGACTCGCCGTCACCCCACTCTCACTCTCCTCTCGCTCGAGGCTGGAGAGCGCTCGCCCCCGCTCTCGGATCTCGTCACCGACCGTGTTTTCCACCCACTCACCGACCTCGCGCGAGAGCGCCGGCATCAGCGCTCGCTCGAGCGCGATGGCCATCTCTCGCGCCGTCTGAAAGCGCAACTCGCGGGGCCGAGACAACGCGCGCATCACGACCGCGTCGACCTCCGGCGACAGCGCCGGTATGTGTCGACTGGGTGGCACGAGCGGCGCTTCTAGCACCTGCGACATCACCAAGAACGGATCGGTGTCCTCGAACAGCCGACGACCCGTGAGCGCTTCCCAGAGCACGATGCCCGCGGCAAACACATCCGAACGTCGGTCGAGCGGCTCACTCTTTACCTGCTCCGGCGCCATGTACGCGATCTTGCCCTTGATACGCCCGACCTCGGTCTCTTTGGTGCGTTTTGCAGCCTTCGCGATGCCGAAGTCGACGACGCGAGTGATGCCGTCGACACCTACCAAGATGTTGTGAGGGGAGACGTCGCGGTGAACGATGGCAAGCGGCTCGCCGTCGTCACTCTTCGCATCGTGCGCAGCGTGCAAGCCATAAAGTGTGTGCGTGACCACCGCGCTGGCAATCGGGGGTGGGAGCGCGAGGTTCCGGCGCCGCAGTCGTTTCATCAACCGAGCCAGCGACTCGCCGACCACGTACTCCATCACCAGAAAGAGCTCGCCCTCGGTCGCCACGACGTCCAGGGTCTGCGCCACGTTCGGGTGTTGAATGCGCGCGGCCAGGCGCGCTTCGTCGAGGAACGCAGCGACGAACTCGGGATCTTTGGCGAACTGCGGGTGCAGCCGCTTGATGGCGACGGTGCGAGCGAATCCGACCGGTCCGAGCAGGCGCCCAAGATGGATGGTCGCCATGCCACCGGCAGCGATGGCATCGGCCAGGAGATAGCGCCCGAGCACCCGACGCTCTCGGCGGATCTCACTCACCCGCGCAGCGTACCACGCGCGCTGGGATGGCCCAGCGGTCAGCAGACGGAACCTCGCACCGCCGCGGTTCGGCGCTGTTCACGGCGTGCAGATCGACAGCTGCAACTGGGACGGACTCCCGGCCTTGCTCCAGGCGACGACCCAGCGATCCCCGGCCCAAGTCAGGCTCGGTGTGTCGCCGGCAAGTGCGTCGGTTGCCAGGACGGCGTCGCTGGCCGAGCCGTCGCCGGCGATCTCCGCGAAGTGGATGCTCTGCCCCTCTTGCCAGGCGACCGCGTAGTGACCGGGGCGCACCGCGATCGCCGGCGCGCGCGCGGGCGTCGGTGCGCCGGTTGATACGCGCTGTAGCGACGCGGCGACGACGCTCGAGCCGGCGACGCGAGCGAACCAGACCGCGCTCTTGCCATCGCGGTCGTCCAGCCACGCCACGCCGAAGTCGCTGTCGCCAGCGGCAATCGCGGGGTAGTCCGAGATTCCGGCGCCCGCAGCCACACTCAACTTCGAGACCGGGGCCTCCAGCGTCGATTTCAGCGTGGTGAAGTAGATGTCGGGCTGACCCCCCGCGGAGCCGTCGCAGCCGTGCGGCGCCCACGACCAGGCGAGGGCGTAGCCGCCGTTGGCCGAGCTCAGCGCCGGATTGTTGCGGTCTCCACACTCCGGATCGTTGGCTGAGTCGTCAGTGATGCGTGTGTAGCCGTCCCCGCCTGTCAGACTCGTGCCGCCGCCGTCGACGAGCAACGCGTACAGCCGCCCAGCGCTGTCACCGTAACCGCGCCACACGATGGCGAACTCGGAGCTATTCGGCGCGCCGGCGATGGCAGCCGAGATCGGGCCCTTGCCGCCGGGTAGGAGAGGGTCGGCGCCGTACACGGCGGCGGCCTTGGTCGGAGGATGGGAAGCGAAGCTGAGTGTGGTGTCGAACCAGACGGCGCCCACGCGCGCCGCACCGGCGCTCCATGCAGCGTCGAACTTGGTAGCCTTGGCGGACGACGAGAGTTTGAGCGGTGCATCGGGCGCGCCGGGCAAGAGCGGAGCTCCGCGAGTGAAGACATCGCCTGCTTCCAGCCAGGTGAGCGCGAGGTCACTGCTGGTCGAACGGTAGTCGACGTGCGCAGCATTCGCTGCACCGGGGCTCGCTATCTCTGTCGTTGCAAAGCCCGCAGCGCTCTCACAGGGGTTGCCCGCTCCTCCCACACCGGCGCTGCCCCCGCTGCCTCCCGTGGGAAAACCCCCGCCACCGGCGACCCCGCTCGTCCCTCCTCCGCCGTCCTTGCCACCGGTCGAGCGGTCGCCGCGCAGGTCGTCGTCGCTGGGCACGAGCAGGCTGCAGCCGTGTGCCGCCGCCGCGAGCAAACCGACGACGGTCAGCGTCAAGACCCTCACGCGAGTCAGCGTAGCTTGGTCGATTCGCGATGACACGTTCTCAGGCGATCCGCGGCCGAACGCCCGCGGATCACGGCAGCGCCGCCGCCGTGTACGTCTTGATGAAACTCAGCCGCTCGGCGTTGCTCGCGCCCATCTGATTCGCAGCCCAGCCGTAGCTGATGAAGCCGGGGAAAGCCACGTTTGCGATGGCCTGGCCTCGTGCCTTGATGGCGTTGGTCCAGCCACTGGCGCTGGCGCCGCCGCGACCCCAGTCCACGTCGGATGCGGTGTTGCCGAAGTGCTCGAACAGGAACAAGCGCGACTTGGGCACACCGAGCTTGCCGTAGGCGTCGACGCTGGCTTGATACTGAGCTTGGCACCAGCCCACGGAGTTTCCGTTGGCGTTCACCTTCGCCCCAGACAAGTAGTTCTCGACGCCGATGAACGCGAACTTCTGGAGCGCGGTCCACGACGTCGCATTGGCGCCCGGTTTCGCAAACGGCGCGGCGATGATCACCTTCTTGCCCTTTGCCGACAGCGTCTGGGCAAAGTCCACCACGAACTGACGGTAGCTCGCGCTGCTGGGCCAGAGCCCGGCGGAGATCTCGTTCACCACGAACCAGGTGGGAACGCCGCAAGGAAAATCTGCCTGGGCCTTCGTCAGCGCGGCGTTGGCACGTGCTGCTCCGCCCGCCGCGATGTTCGTGTTGAGCTCGTTCACGTACACACTCTGCTGATTGCCGGCCGCCCAGACCTTCGCTTTGTGTGCGTCCGTTCCCAGCGACAGGATGTGGTGCGACAGTGAGTTCAGCGCGTCGAACTCCGGTGCGCAGAAACACTTGTCGCTGTTCGGATCACACACGCCGCTCGCGCCGCAGTTCAAGGTTGCCAGGTCGAAGCGCAGGTTGATGCCGGTGGGCGCCGCACCGGCAGGGCAGGCCGCCGTGCCGCCGCTCCCGTTCGACGCCGCGCCGCCGCTCCCGTTCGGCGCCGTGCCGCCGCTCCCGTTTGGCGCGCCGCCCGTCGATGGGCCGCTGCCGCCTTGACCCGCTCCCGCTCCCGCGCCTGCGGCGCCGGCTTCACCCCCCACTCCAGCGCCCGCGGCACCGGCCTCGCCCGCCGCGCCGCCCAGCTCGCCGCCCCCCGCGCCCGCCGGACCAAGGCCCCAGGGATCGTCGTTCGGTGCGCCCCCAGCTCCACTGATCGGGTCCACCGCGCCCGGGTCGCCCGCTTCCCCCGTCTCCGTTGCACAGCCCAGGCCGAGCAACCCAGCAAGTAAGAGGTGGGCGGTCGCTGAGCCGAGGCTGCGGGATGCGGTCATGCCCCTTGCCCTCGCAATTCCCTTGCCAGGCCAAAACCCACCGAATTTTCGGCGTCCACAGGCCGGGCGTGAGAACGGGCGCGCTCAATTGCGCGTGTGCGGGATCAGCGCTTCTTCTTGGAGTCCTTCTTGGAGTCCTTCTCTGGCTCGAGCTTCTCCCACTGGCAGTCGCCGTCGGCGTCCTGGGTGGCCGTGCCCTTCAGGTCGATGTTGTTGCCCTTGAGCTTCAGCTTGAAGATCTTGTGCCCGCTGGTCATCGGGACCTCGAACTCGAGCCACTTGTTCTCGACCAGCGGGATGTCGAGCTGGTCGGTCTTGCCATCGAGGGCGTACGATCCTCGATACGTGTACTCGACCGCGACGATCCGATCGTTCTTGATCTTCACGATCAGCTTCTCGTTACTCTTCGTGTCCTGGCCGTCGTAGCCCGACTCGTTGAACGCACACACGCCGGTCTTCGGTTCCGCGGGCTCCGCGTCGTTGCCCGCGTCTTCGGGCGGAGCCATGCCGGGCGGGTAAGCTTCCACGGGGGCAGTCGTCGCGGTCGGCTCGGCGGATGCGGTGGTCTCACCGCTCGGCGCTCCGGCGGACACCGGCTTCTTCTTGTCCTCACAGGCGAAGAGGAGCAGGGCCGCGAGGAGAGCGAAGGTGGACCTTTGCATGGCGGTCGCCATTCTAACCAAATCGGCGGGTCGCTGTTGCCGGCCGAGAGTGCGGTGTCCTGATCTGACGTCGGCGGGCGCCGCCGTCGAATCGCACGGGCGTCGGGGAGAACCGCGCGATTTGCGCGGCGAAACCCACGAGAATTTTGCGCTCGTAGCTGCCCGCGGTGCCCCCCGGTCACGCTCAAAGCTGCTAGGGTCGCGGCCCTGTTTCTTCGGAAAGGTAGAGACCATGAGCAACGCAAAAACGAACCACTCTCGCCTGCTCGCCTGGGTCGACGAGATGAAGGCTTTGTGCGAGGCCGACCAGGTCTACTGGTGTGACGGCAGCCAGGAAGAGTACGACCGTCTGTGCCAGCTCATGGTCGACAGCGGGACCTTCATCAAACTGAACGCGGAGAAACGCCCGAACAGCTTCTTGGCCCGCAGTGATCCGAAGGACGTGGCGCGGGTCGAAGACCGCACGTTCATCTGCTCGACGGCGAAGACCGACGCCGGCCCCACCAACAACTGGATGGCGCCCGCCGAGATGAAAGCGCGGCTGAAGAAGAGCTTCGCCGGCTGCATGCGCGGCCGCACGATGTACGTCGTCCCGTTCAGCATGGGCCCGCTCGGCTCCCCCATCGCTCACATCGGTGTTCAGCTCACCGATAGCCCGTACGTCGCGGTCAATATGCGGATCATGACCCGGATGGGACAGGGCGCTCTGGATGTGCTCGGCGACACGGGCGAGTTCATCCCGTGCATGCACTCGGTGGGCAAACCCCTGGCCAAGGGTGAAAAGGACGTCTCGTGGCCGTGCAACCCCGAGAACATCACGATCGCGCACTTCCCCGAGACCCGCGAGATCTGGTCCTTCGGCTCGGGCTACGGCGGCAACGCTCTGCTCGGCAAGAAGTGCCTCGCCCTGCGCATTGCCAGCGTCATGGCGCGGGACGAAGGCTGGCTCGCCGAGCACATGCTGATCGTCGGCGTGGAGAACCCTGACGGTGAACGCACCTACGTGGGGGCAGCGTTCCCCAGCGCCTGCGGCAAGACCAACTTCGCCATGCTGGTCCCCCCCAAGGGCTTCGAGGGCTGGAAGATCTGGACCGTCGGCGACGACATCGCGTGGATCAAACCGGGCAAGGACGGCGAGCTGCGCGCCATCAACCCGGAGGCCGGTTTCTTCGGCGTGGCACCCGGCACCGGCGCAAAGACCAATCCGAACGCGATTGCCAGCCTGAGCAAGAACTGCATCTTCACCAACGTCGCGCTCACCGACGACGGCGACGTCTGGTGGGAGGGGCTGTCGGACAAGCCCAAACACTGCATCGACTGGCTGGGCCGCGACTGGACACCGGAGTCGAAGACCCCGGCGGCGCACCCCAATTCTCGCTTTACCGCGCCCGTTTCCCAGTGCCCCACCGCCGATCCGAAGTGGGAGGACCCGGCCGGTGTCCCCGTCAGCGCGTTCATCTTCGGCGGACGTACTTCCAAGGACATGCCGCTCGTGTACCAGGCGTTCAACTGGAGCCACGGTGTGTACCTGGCTGCGACGCTGGGCTCCGAGGCCACGGCCGCGGCCGTTGGACAAGCGGCCGTGCGCCGCGACCCGATGGCGATGCTGCCTTTCTGTGGCTACAACATGGCTGACTACTGGGGGCACTGGCTCAACATGGGCCGACGCATTCCGAACCCGCCGCGCATCTTCCGCGTGAACTGGTTCCGGAAGGACGACGACGGGAAGTTCATGTGGCCCGGCTTCGGCGAGAACATGCGCGTGCTCAAGTGGGTCGTCGATCGTGTGCGCGGCCGCGCTTACGCCGTCGAGAGCCCGCTCGGATGGATGCCGCGTCACGAAGACCTGCTGTGGGAAGGCCTCGACTACGATCCGAAGACCTTCTACGAGCTGATGGCGGTGAGCCGCGAGGCTGGCAGGGCCGAGGCGGCCTCGCACGAAGAGCATTTCGACCGCTTCTACGATCGACTGCCCAAGGAGCTGTTGTACGAGCGGGAGCTCCTGCGTTCGCGCCTCTGGCGCAGCCCGAAGACCTGGGAGCTCGGCGCCGAGACCTGAGCCCCTCGACGCGCGGGCAGAGTTCGTTGCATGCTGGTCGATGCTGGGGTTTGTCCCCACCACGACCGGAGTGCAACGCATGACCGCGACGACTCGCGCCCTGAGACTCCTCGGCTTCTTGCCGCTGCTTCTGCCACTGCTCGCCGCCTGCGAGCTGATCAGCCAGGTGGATCGCAGCAAGATCAGCGACGGTGGTGCCGCGGGCGCGGCGGGCGCGGCTTCGGGCGGCGGCGGCACGAGCGGCAGCGCGGGCTCGGGCGGTAGCGGCGGTGTTGCAGGCAGCGGTGGCATCGCCGGCGCAGCAGTCGACTCTGGGCTCGACGGTAGTGACGCGGCAAGCGGCGGCGCTGCGGGCGCCGACGCAGGCGACGGCGGCTGTCAGAGCGCGGGCGAGTGCCCACCCAACGGCAGCGAGTGTGTGATCCCGACCTGCGTCGGTGGCGTCTGCGGAGCGGATAACGTCGCGTCCGGAACACCGACGACAGCCCAGACCGCCGGCGATTGCACCGTGGTGCAGTGCGACGGTTCGGGCGCCACGGTCGACATCGCGGAGCCGACGGACGTGTCCGACGACGGCAACGACTGCACGATCGATGCGTGCAGCGGCATGACACCGACACACGACCCCGTGGCCCAGGGCACGGCTTGTGGCACCGGTGGCACGCTGAAGTGTGATGCGCAGGGCAAGTGTGTCGGGTGCGCTGCGCCCACGGACTGCCCCGGTCAAGACACCGACTGCAAGACGCGGACATGCACCAGCGGCCAATGCGGCTTCAACTTCGCTACGACCGGCACGGTGACCACCGCGCAGACCGCTGGCGACTGCAAAAAGACCGTGTGTGACGGCGCCGGCAATACCAGCGCGACGATCGACGACAATGATCTGCCGGTGGACGGAAAAGAGTGCACGAACGACGTGTGCACCAACGGCGTCCCGAGCAACCCGCCCAAGACCAGCGGCACGGCTTGTTCGGGAAGCGGCATCAAATGTGATGGCGCCGGCGCCTGTGTTCAGTGCCTGGCGGCGAGCGACTGCGGCGCCAATACCGAGTGCAAGACCGTCTCATGCACCAACAACACCTGCGGCGGCGCGAACACCGCCAGCGGTTTCGTGGTTTCGGGACAAACGACCGGAGATTGCAAGCAAAACCAGTGCAACGGCTCCGGTGCCATCGTCGCCGTCAATCTGGATACGGACCTCCCAGTCGATGGCAATTCGTGCACTCTCGACCTGTGCAGCGGTGGGGTCGCATCGAACCCGCCGGCACCGATCAACACTCCGTGCAATCAGGGCGGAGTCAAGTGCAACGGCGCCGGTGCCTGTGTGAACTGCACCAGCGGTGGCGACTGCCCCAGCCTCGTTTGCCAGAACTTCAGCTGTGCGGCAGCCACCTGTGCGGACGGCGTCGTCAACGGCGCGGAGACCGACACCGACTGCGGCGGCGGAACCTGCGGCTCGTGCGCACCCGGCAAGAGTTGCCTGCAACCGAGCGACTGTCAGACCGGGTCCTGCAGCGGGAACGCCTGTGCTCCGCCGGCGGTCGTCAGCACGAATCCGGCGGATGGCGCGGCGGGCGTCTCCGTGTCCACGACCATTGGTATCACCTTCCTCTCCAGCATGAACGCCACGACGCTCACAGCTCAGACCACGGCCGGCGCTTGCACGGGTACCGTGCAGGTCTCGAGCGACGACTTCAGCAACTGCATCGGCTTCAGCTCGGCAGCACCGGTGCTCTCGAACGGCGACACGACCGCGACCTTCACGCCGTCCGGGGCGCTCGCGTCCGGTACACTCTTCAAGGTCCGCGTCACCGCCGCGGCGAAAGACACGTTCGGCAATCCACTGGGGGCCCCCTACACGTCGGCGACCGGATTCTCCACGCCCTGAGCCGTTCGCGGCGGCGTCGCCTCAGAGTGTGCGCTTGGCTTGCGACGGCACGTTCGGGTGCTGAAACAGGATCTTCTTGAGCGTGGCGTGTTTGCGCACGAACGGTTGTTTCAAGAGGTGAACCAGCAGCGCGGGCGGGCAGGCCGGGAAGCGCGCCAAGTTCTGGATGAACAAGACGGAGTTGTACGCGCGGCTGCACAGGATCGACGTCATGCGTGAGTCGAAGGTCTGCCCGATCAAGAAGGTGAGGCAGCGGGCCTCGGTTGCGATCACGAAGTTCGCGCGCTCTTCCGCCGAGGAGCTGGACCACCGCGTGCGCAGCAAACCGCGGGAAGCCACGCGATTCTTCTCCGGGATGTCGCGATCGACGCACACCTTGTACAGCTCGCGCAGGGGCTTCGTGCCGATCACACGGCGAAGCAGGCTGTCGTTGAGCTGCGGGTTTCGGACCAACAGGCGCTGCACCTGAGTGTCCTTGACGAGCTCCGTGCGTTTCACCACGGCCTCGAGCCCGACAGGGTTCTTGTGATGCCGCGCGACCAGCCGCGCATGGTCCAGTCCCGAGAGTGAATTCGCGAGCACTGCGATGATCACCTGCGGATCTGCATCCAGACACAGCGCACACAAGACGGAGCCATCGGCAGTTTGGGCGAGGGCCAGTCGGGCGTCGCGTTCCAGCGGGCGGAGCTCGGTCTCGTAGATCTGCTGGTAGTTCCGCGAAGCTTCCGCGTGCGCAGCCTGCTCCGCGTCGGACTCCACCTCGGCCTCTCTGTCCGACTCTGGCTCGGACTCTGGCTGGTGTAGCTCGGGGTCGGGGTCGGGCTCGCTCCGTTCTCCGGGCGGGGGGCGGCTAGCGGCAACCGTGAGCTCGTCGAGTGCTTGCTCCTCGATCGCGAACGCCAGGCCGAGGACCGGCACCGCATCGCCCGCCACCGCATGCTCAGGAGCGAGCTCGGGCACCGCAGCGTCCGTCACTGCATGCTCGGGACCGAGCGCCGGGAGCTCTTCGTCGTGCACCTCGTACTCGGGACCGAGCACCGGGAGCTCTTCGTCGTGCACCTCGTACTCGGGACCGAGCACCGGGAGCTCTTCGTCGTGCACCTCGTACTCGGGACCGAGCACCGGGAGCTCTTCGTCGTGCACCTCGTACTCGGGACCGAGCACCGGGAGCTCTTCGTCGTGCACTTCGCGCACGGGGGGCTCTTCGTCGTGTACTTCGTGCTCCGGGCCGAGCACCGGCAGGTCCGCTGCGCGAAACGGCTTCGGCTGGGGACCATACGAGACGTCGGGCAGCACGGGCTCAAAGGGCAGCTCGGGTGGGGAGTCGTCTCCCAGGTCGGGAATGGAACCGAGCTCGACGCGAACCGAGCGCACCTCGCCTTGTGTTCCGTCTCCGCCCCTTGGCGGTGGCTCCGACTTCGGACCAGACGCGCTCATGCGAGCAGCAGCTTAGTGTTTTTCGCGTCGCGGCGACATGGAAGTCACGCATGCCGTCTGCTGTGCGCACCCCGGCCGGCTGGGCTCAGCCCGTGCAGCTCTTCTGGTCCACTACCGGCGCGAGGGCCCCACACTTGCCCGCGCTGCAGGTGTAGCTCTGGCACTCGACGGTCTCGATGCAGGCTGCCCCGCCCAGCTTGGCTTTGGTGCAGACGCTGGATTGTTTATTGCAGTAGAAACCGGCGCCGCACTCGAGGTTGTAGGGCTTGAAGCCGTTGCATTTCTGACCTTCGGCGGTCGCGGTCTTGCACACGCCGGGATAGGGCGGAACCGGTGCGAACGTCGCATCGCAGTACAGACCTGGCGCGCAGAAGTCCGCGACACCGTCGCCGATCGCGCAGTTCGCGCTCAGCGGGAGGCGCTTCGCCGAGACGCATTTGCCGGTCGTATCGCTGCAGCTAACGAACACGTTCGGATCGGCCGACGGCGCGCACTGCTCATCTCGATCGCAGCTAGTCCCCTGGGACAACTTGCCCTGGAACGCGAGCCCGCACGTCTTCAGGCCGTCCAACGCGGCCAAGTAGTCGCTGACTCCCAGCGTGCATTTGGACAGGAGCGTCTGATACGTGGTCAGGCAGGCGTCGACCTTGCTCGGGTCGAACGTCATGGTGCCGGCCTTGACCTCGTCGACGTTCTTCTGGCAACCGGCGAGCGCCGTCGCAATACACGCCTTCTCGTCGTACCCAAAGCCACTCTGCTTGCAGCAGTCGGAGCTCCAGCCGCAGCCCTGGGGCTGCGTCTTCTGACACACGTTCTCGAGGGTGTAGCCGCTGCCTCCGCCGACCGCCCCGGCTCCGCCCCCGCCTGCGGCACCGACGCCTGCCACTCCGCCTGCGCCCCCGGTCGCGGTGCCCGCAGCCCCGCCCAGCCCCGCCCCGGCGCTTCCGCCCGCGCCGGCGCCACCCCCGGCGGCGGCGCCTCCACCGGCGCCTCCCGTTGCTTTGAGGCCAGAGTCGCTGCTGCCTCCGCAGGCGACCAGCACGACGGAGCAGAGGGCGAGCACGATTCGGGGCTGTTGGATCCGCATGGCGAGCAGGCGACTAGCACGCTTTGGGCCAGGTGCCCGGACGGCCGATCCTTCGCTGATCCGCCGAGGTCGGCTCGCCGGGTTCACACCCGGGGCGTAACGGTCAGTGCATACCTCGTTCGTGGTATCAACGCTCGGGGCCCGCACATGAACTGGACGGAAGGGTACATCGCCGAGATCGACTACACGGTCGGCTATTTTCCAGAGCTGAACCCGCTGCGCACGCGCTTCGCCCTGACGAGCCGCGGCGTTCAGTCGCGCGACATCAGCCGGCCGACCTACCTCGAGCTCGGTTTTGGTCACGGGGTACCCTTCGCGATTCACGCCGCGGTCTGCCCGGGGGAGTTCTGGGGCACGGACTTCAATCCGGGTCAGGCCGCCGGTGCGCAAGACTTGATCGCTGCTTCCGGAGCCGACGCCAAGGCGTTCGACGTCAGCTTCACCGAGCTCGCCGAGCGAAGTGACCTCCCCGAGTTCGACGTGATCGCACTCCACGGCATCTGGTCTTGGGTCTCACCCGAGAACCGCCGGGTGATCGTCGACATTGCGCGGCGGAAGCTCAAGCCCGGTGGAGTGTTCTACGTCTCGTACAACGTCGCTCCGGGCTGGACACCGCTGGTGCCGGTCCGCGACCTGTTGCAGATCCACGCAGCACGCGCCGGCAACGAGGGCGACGGCATCGTGGCTCGGCTCGACGCGGCCCTCGACTTCGCGGAAAAGCTCGCGGAGTCCGGCTCGCTGTACTTCAAGCAGAATCCCACGGCCATCGAACGGCTGAAGAAGATGCGGGACCGCAACCGCAAGTACGTGGTGCATGAGCTGTCGAACGCGGAGTGGCACCCGATGCCGTTTGCTCAGCTGGTGGAGGAGCTCGGGCCAGGCAAGCTCACGTTCGGCGCAACGGCGACCCTGACCGAGCAGTTCAACGGTCTGCATCTGTCCGCAGAGGGGCAGGCGATCGTCGCCGGAATCGCCGACCTGGTGCTGCGGGAGACCGCGCGAGATTTCTTGGAAAACGCTCAGTTTCGCCGGGACTATTTCCTGCGCGGCCCGCGCAGTCTTCCGTCTCTGGTTCAGACCGAGCGCATGCGAAAGTTTCGCTTCGTGCTCGGCATCGACCCGAAGCGCTTCACCTTCGAGATCAAAGGTTCTCTCGGCACCGCCAAGCTTCAGGAGTCGATCTACGCGCCGGTGCTCGACGCGCTAAACGCCGAAGGTGCGCGCATCAAGACCCTGCACGAGGTGGAGGAGCTGGTTCTTCCTCGCGGCGTGAGCTTGGCGCAAGCCGTTCAGGCGCTGACCTTGATGATTGCCAAGAACGCCGTGCATCTGGCGCAGGACGACGCTGACATCGAGTGGGCGCGACCGCGGGCAGCCGCCCTGAACCTCCACCTCTTGGACCGAGCCCGGACCAACGCCGACATCAATTTCTTGGCGTCCCCCGTGAGTGGCAGTGGTATCCCGGTAGGTCGGCTCGATCAGCTGTTCTTGCTCGCCCGATGCCAGGGCAAGCAGTCCCGCGCCGAGTGGGTCGAGCAGAGCTGGCAGATCCTCTCGTCGCAAGGGCAGCGCGTGCAAAAGGACGGCAAGCGCATCGAACCGGAGGACGAGAACCGCGTCGAGCTCGGGAAAATCGTGGAAGAGTTCGAGGCCGAGCGGCTGCCCGTCTTTCTGCGACTCGGTCTGGTCTGAGCGCCAAGCGTCGCGATCTCCGGCACGAAACCGCGCCCGTTCGTCGATCTCGGCGCTCGCGGCACCCACGCGGCGGCGGCTGCGCCGTGACCGGAAGGTCGCCCGCTGGGACTTTGCTCTTTTGCCAGCGCGCGCGCTGGGCTAGTCCCGCGCCCAAACATGACCTCTCCGACTCGCCCGGACGTGCGCAACATCGCCATCATTGCGCACGTCGATCACGGCAAAACCACGCTCGTCGACGCCATGCTCCGCCAAACCGGAGTCTTTCGGCAGAACGAGGTGGTGGCCGAGCGCATCATGGACTCGAACGACCTCGAGCGAGAGCGCGGCATCACCATCCTGGCGAAACACGCCAGCGTTCGCATCAAGGACGTGCTGATCAACATCATCGACACGCCCGGCCACGCCGACTTCGGTGGAGAGGTCGAGCGCACGCTCAAGATGGCGGACGGCGCCATCTTGCTGGTCGATGCCGCCGAGGGGCCGCTGCCGCAGACCCGCTTCGTGCTGAAGAAGGCGCTGGAGCTCGCGCTCCCGGTGGTGGTCATCATCAACAAGATCGACCGCCAGGACGCCCGACCAGACGAGGTGCTGAACGAGATCTTCGATCTGTTCTGTGAGCTCGAGGCCAGTGACGCTCAGGCGAACTTCCCCACGCTCTACGCCATCGGCAAGCTGGGTATCGCCAAACACGAGCTCGAGGACGAAGGCAAGGATCTGGGCCCGCTGTTCGAGGTGCTCCTGGGCAAGGTCCCCGGACCCACGGGGGATCCCAAGCTCCCGTTGCAGCTCCTGGTGCACAACATCGAGCACGACGACTACGTCGGGCGCCTGGCGATCGGGCGCTTGTGGCAGGGCGCGGTCGAGGTGAATCAGGACGTCGTGCTCTTGCAGGAGACCGGGCAGACGCGCTCGCGCCTCTCGAGCCTGTTCACCTTCGAGGGCACCAAGCGCGTGCGGGCAACGCAGGCTGCAGCCGGCGACATCGTGGCCATCGCGGGCATGGACGAGGTGCAGATCGGTGACACGGTCGCCGATCCAGAGCACCCGAACCCGCTGCCGCGCATCTCGGTCGAGGAGCCCACGATCAAGATGGGGTTCTTGGTCAACGCTTCACCGTTCGCCGGCCGCACCGGGAAATGGGTCACGTCGCGCCATGTGCGCGAGCGCCTGATCAAGGAATCGAAGCGCAACCTGGCGCTGCGCTTCGAGGACACCCCCGAACCCGATACCTTCCTGGTTTATGGCCGTGGTGAGCTGATGTTGGCCATCTTGGCCGAGACCATGCGGCGTGAGGGTTACGAGTTCGCCCTCGGCATGCCCGAGGTGGTGGTGCGCGAGATCGACGGCCAGAAGATGGAACCCGTCGAGCGGGTCGTCGTCGACGTGCCGGAGCAATTCGTGGGCGCGGTGACCACCCGCCTGGGTGAACGCAAGGGCCAGATGGTGAAGATGTCGAACCTCGGGTTCGGACGCGCGCGCATGGAGTACATCGTGCCGTCGCGCGGGCTGATCGGGTTTCGCTCCTCCTTTCTCACCGAGACTCGCGGCATGGGCCTGCTCAACACCTTGTTCGAAGGTTGGGAGCCTTATCGCGGCCCCATGCTTCGGCGCGTGAACGGAGCCATCGTCTCCGACCGTGCGGGCACGGCCACACCCTACGCGCTATTTCATCTGCAGCCGCGCGGCGTGCTCTTCATCGAACCCGGCACCGAGGTCTACGAGGGCATGGTCATCGGCGAGCACAACCGCGCGAACGATCTGGACGTCAACGTCACGCGGGAGAAGAAGCTCACCAACATTCGCGCCGCGGGCCGCGACGAAAACATCATCTTGTCACCGCCTCACATGCCTTCGATCGACACGGCGATGGACTTCATCGATAAAGACGAGCTGATCGAGGTCACGCCGGACGCCGTGCGCGTGCGCAAGCGCATCATGGACATCAACCGCCGCCCGCGGCGCGACGACGAACGCGTGAACTGAAGCTCGGCCCGGCCCGCGGGAGACGTGTCAGCGTTTCGGCCAGGTCGAGCGAAAGTCGTAGCGGCCCGGCGCAAGCACGTCGCTCGGGTCGAGGGTGCGCTTCAGTCGCTCGAGCACCGCTCCGTGGTCGTCTCTCGGGCAGGTAGCGAATCTTGAGCCGGCAGGGCCAGCCGATGCGGGAGGTATCCCAGCGCCACGAGCTCGGCGAGCAGCTCGTCGTGGCACTCGAGTGCCCGTGCGTCCGCACCCACCTGGTCGCGGTCGTAGACGATCATGGGCAAGAGCTGCAGGGTGCGCGGGGTCGAGGACACCAGCGCCAGCAGCGGTTCGAAGCCGCATTCGAGCATGCGCCGCTCCACGAGCTCCGTCGCCGTGACGACGTCGGCGCCCCGCAGGGGCAGCAGCGGACACAGCCAGAGCACACCGACGCGATCCTGATCCGGATCGAGCTCGACCGGCGCGGGCGCGCGTTTGCGATAGTACATGCTGCGCAGGCTCTGTTCGTGGGGCACGCCCTGCAAAAAAGCAAAACCCGGATCCGTGACGGGGAAGAGCTCGTTGCCGCTGGTCGGCTCGCCGCTCTCTGCCTCGACGCTGAGCGCTTCGACGAGGGCCCCGAGCTCGCTCTCGACGTGGCGCACCGCTGCCTCGCCTTGCATCACGCTGGGCGCGTAGATCGACGCCAGGCCCATCCAGCGACTGCCGTCGAAGGCGCGCCGTTTTTCGTCCAGCACCTCCCGTGAGAGCGGGGTCACGCCCTGCATGCGTTGCCACGGATACTGCTCCGATACGGACAACACCCGGTAGTCGTTCCAGATGCCGACCGCGGAGGTGAGCGTGCCGTCGAGGCGCAGCCGACGCAGGCCGTCGACGAGCGGACCGAGTCGAGCGTCGCTCCGGATCGAGAAGCGTATCGCCGCCAGGTAACGCGGCAGCGGGGAGAGCCAGACGGTCCCCCGTGTCACGACCCCGAGGTTCGACTGGGTGAACAGTCCGTCGAGCGCGGGACCGACGCCGAAGCGGTGCAGCGCGGCGGTTCGTGCGCCGGCAAAGCGCTCGAAACCCGTGTGTACTACCTCACCCGTGGACAGCATGACCTCGAGCGCCGCGACCGATGACGCTCGATCGCCGTTCGGGCCGCTGCCATCTCCGCGCTCGAGGGCGTTGGCGAGCACGCTTCCCTCGGGGCTGCCGCCGGTCGTCGAGGCGAAGGTCCGAGAGCCTCGCTCCCGCAGAAAATCGTAGAGCTGTCGGAAGGTCACTCCGGGCTCGACGGTCACCGTCGCCAGCTCCTCATCGAAGGCGATGATCTGGTTCAGTCGACCGAGGTCGAGCAGGACCGCGTCCCGAGGGGGAACTCGCGAACCAAGCCCCCAGTTCTTCCCGCCGCTGACGACGTAGAGGGGCATGGCTCGTGCGCTCGACACCCTCAGTACGCCGCGCACCTCTTCGGCGTTGCCGGGGCGCAGCCAGGCCAGCACGCGCGCCTCGGTCGAGAACGTGGCGGTCGCCAGCCGCGCGAGCAGCTTCGGGTCGGTGACCACGTGCTCGGGGCCAATGACCGCGGAAAACGCGGCGCAAGCCTCGGCGACGCCGCGTTCGTCGTGGGCCATGGCCCGCATGATGTACGGCAGCAGGTCCCGGTCAGCAACGACCAAAAATTGGGCCGATTTGCCAGGACCATGCCACCTCCCGGGTCATGGCTCGCTGCATGCTCGGAAACGTCCGCCTCGGAGTGGGAGTGGTTTTGCTCCTCGGTTTCACCACCGTCGTCGCCTGCTCGAAGAAGCGAAAAGACGATCTGCCCTCCCTCGCCAAGTCTGAAGAGGTCGAGATCCCGAACGTGCCGGCGCCGCCCGAAAACGGGCCGAAGTTGGGCGCCATTGCCGAGGTGACTCCGGTGATGGACCGCCCCGCGACGACCGGCAAGCAGATTGGTTACCTGCACGCCGGCGCCCTGGTCACCCGGGCCGAGAAACCCTTCAGCACCGATGGTTGCCCCGGGGGCTGGTACCCGATCCGCACCAGCGGGTTCGTGTGTGTCGGCGAGACCGCGAGCCTCGATCTGAAACATCCGACGTTGGCGGCGATGGCCCAGGCGCCGAAGGTCGATCAGCCGGCGCCGTTCGTTTACGGCCGCATGAAGAGCGAAGGCCCGTTCTTCGAACGCGACACAGGCAAGGAGAACGCCGTCAAAGAAGTCGGCAAGCTCCGTCGTCGCAGTGTCATCGCCGTCGTAGGCTCGTGGAACGCCATGGATCCCGAGGGCAAGATGCAACGCCTCGCGCTCACGCCGAGCGGCCAGTTCGTCAGGGCGAGTGACCTCGAGCCGATCGCGGGCAGTGACTTCAAGGGCGTGGAGCTCAACGACAAGACGGAGCTGCCCGTGGGCTTTGTGGTCCGACGTGGGGTGAAAGCGTGGCAGGTCGAGAAGGGTGAGGCGGACAAGGTTGCGCCGCTCGAGTACCACCAGATCCTGAACCTGACGGGGAAGTACCGCACGGTGGGGCCGCTCAAGTACTGGAACATGGCGGACGGCACCTACGCCCGGCACCGCGATGTGCTCGTGGTGCGGCGGCGCAACACCTGGCCGGACTTCGCCGAGGGGGATCAAAAATGGATCGACGTCAGCGTCATCACCAACACCATGGTGCTCTACGAGGGCAAAAAGCCGGTGTTCGTGACGCTGATTTCGACGGGTCGTGATCGCCTGGGGGACCCCAAGGCCTCGGCCTCGACTGCCCAGGGAACCTTCAATGTCGTCGGAAAACACATCACGGCCTCGAAGTTCAACCCCAAGGGCATCGAGGAGCTGTTCGAGGTGCACGATGCCCCCTGGGCCGTCGAGCTCTCCAGCGGGCAGATGTTGGTCGGCGCGCTCTGGCACGATCGGTTCGGCATCGAGAACGGGCAGGGGCAGATCCAGCTCTCGCCGAACGATGCCCTCCGAGTCTGGCAGTGGGTCGACCCGACCGTGCCCGACGGCTGGCACGGAGTATCGCAGCCCGGCGAAAAGAAAGTGTTCGTCGTCGTTCGCAAGTAACGCTGCGCGAAGCGGGTGAGGCTCACGACCCGCGGCGGCTGGATCATGGATGATCCGATAGGAGTCGTGGCTGATCCGCTGCGGGATGCCCGGACTCAGATTTGAGGGCGCGGGCAGCCTGGCGGGAGCACAGTTCTACAGCGAGGCGAACATCTACGAGGCCCGCCCCGGCACCATCTGCCTACCGCCCTGTCCCGACCCGAACCCCTGCGGCGACAGCGACTGGCAGGTCTCCAAGCTCGGCCTGGTCACCGACTGGGACACGAACGGCGCGGGATACACCAAGAGCGTGGGTGACCTGCCCCTGAACGACGCCAAGCTATCGGTGAACGAACCGGCCAAGGTGTTCGACCCCCACGCCGCTTACGCTTACACCGCCGATACGGCGTCAACCGCTCTGGCGGCGAAGATCAAGGCTGAAGCCGGCGCGCGCGCTTCGTACTGCAAATGAAGCGCGGGTGACGGTCATCCGCGGAATCCTCGCTGGCATCAGCGCCCCGTGGGCGGCGCGCCTGCATCGGCGTATGCTCGCCTCACCCCATGTTGGCGCCCGTCGCGCTCGGCGAGATCCTGACCTCGTTGCTTGCGGTCTGGCTCTTGACGGCGCTCTACCGTCGGGATCCCGATCCGCCGCTCCGCTACTGGGCAGCGGGTTTTGCGGAGGCAGGCTTCGAGGTCGTTGCTCCTCGGACCTCAGAGGCAGCAATCGGCTCCATCGAGAGCGGCCTCGAGTGCGCCCTCCTGGTGACCGACATCAGGATGCCCAGGCGCTCGGGCCCCGAGGTCGCTGCCGCGCTCAGGGCTCGCAGCCCTCAGGCGCCGATCATCTTCATCTCTGGTCAGGCGGACGAAGTTGAGCGTGGTGAGCTGGGACTCCACGCGCGGACACGCTTCCTGGGCAAGCCCTTCTCGCCCGACGAGCTGTGCGGCTTGGCACGGGAGCTGTTGGTGGACACCCGCGCTCCGAAGCTGCGCCGCGAGGGCTGAGCCTGGTCAACGACCGGGTCGGAGCCTGGGCTCAATCCCGCGTCGTGCCCGGCGGGTCGCTCAAGCGTCGTCGAGGCTGGGTCCGCCGAGGGCTTCGATGGCCGCGCGAAATGCGTTGGCTCTGAGCTCATGCCGCTCGACGAGGGAGGGGCGTCCGAGCTGGTGAGCAGCTTGCTGCATGTTCACGGCGTCCCGCTCGAGGCGATCTGCCTCCCGCGTCAGTGTCTCGAACACCAGCGCCTTCGATCCGTCGTCCAGCTCGTCCCACAGCATGGTCGCGCGAGCTTACCTGAGAGCGTCCAGGATTTCGACCGTCGCCGTCGAGCGGTTCAGCGTGTAGAAATGAATGCCGGGAGCGCCTCCGTCGAGCAGAGCCCGGCACTCGGAGATGGCATGCTCGACGCCGACGCGCCGCACCGCCTGGGCGTCGGCATGAACGGCCTCCAGGCGGGTCATCAAGCTGTCCGGAATGTGCGCCCCGCACATGGCCGTGAAGCGCTTCACCTGATTGACGTTGGTGATCGGCATGATGCCGGCCAAGATTGGCACCGTCACGCCGATGGCGCGAGCGCGCTCGACGAACGCAAAGTAGTCGCGCGCGTCGAAAAAGAGCTGGGTCACCAGGAACTCTGCGCCAGCATCGACCTTCTTCTTGAGGTTCTCGAGATCGAGCTCCGGGCTCGGCGCCTCCGGATGTTTCTCCGGGTAGCAAGCCCCAGCCAGACAGAAATCGTAGTCACGTCGGATGAATTCGACGAGCTCCGATGCGTGGGCGAAGCCGCCCTCCGTGACCACGAAGTCCTTCTGCCCCTGCGGCGGATCGCCGCGCAGCGCGAGCACGTTCTCCACCCCGCCAGCCCGCAGCTGATCGAGCACACCGCGAACCTCGTCCTGCGTTGCGCCGACGCAGGTGAGATGTGCCATGCACTCGATGCCCGTCTCCCGCTCGATGCGCAGCGTCAGCTCTACGGTCAGGCGGCGCGTTCCACCTCCGGCCCCGTAGGTGACCGAGACGAAATTGGGGGCGTAGGGCGCCAAGTGCGCCACGGTCTCGAACAGGAGTTCCTTGCCCTCCTCGCCCTTTGGAGGGAAGAACTCGAACGAGAACGACGGCTTTTTTGACGCCAGCTTCTCGATGATCTTCATACGGCGAAGCTGCCGGTCTAGCAGGCCGGAGACCCGAGTACCAGGGAGCCAGACGAGACATGCTGATTCACGTAGTCGCTGTGGCCGGGACGGGCATGGGCGCCTTGGCGGGTTTGCTCCGAGAGCTGGGGCACGACGTCTCCGGGAGCGACGTCGCCTTCGATCCACCAATGGGCCCAGCCCTCGATGCTTGGGGTGTGCGCAAGCTGGCCGGCTTTGACGAAAAGAACCTGATACCCCGCCCCGACCTGGTGGTGATCGGCAACGTCTGCCGCCGCGAGAACCCGGAGGCCGTGGCGGCGATGCGGGATGGCCTGCGCTACACCCACATCGCCGGGGCTTTGCAAGAGTTCGTGCTCGCCAAGACCTCGCCGCTCGTGGTTGGGGGCACCCACGGCAAGACCACGACCAGCGCCATGGCCGCGTGTCTGCTCGATGGAGTCGGGCGGGCACCGGGATTTCTGATCGGTGGGCTGCCCAAGAACTTCCCCCAGAGCTTCCGGGCCGCGCCCGCCCGCAGCACGCTGCCGACGGCGGGCGCGCTTCGCAAGGTGCCATTCGTGATCGAGGGCGACGAGTACGACACTGCGTTCTTCGAGAAGACGGCGAAGTTTCTCCACTACCAGGCCGAGGTCGCGATCGTCACCAGCATCGAGCACGATCACATCGACATTTATCCGACGCTCGCCTCGTACCTGGATGCGTTCCAGAAGTTCGTGAAGAACGTGCCCGAGTCAGGGCTCGTCGTCGCCTGCTGTTCCGACCCGCTGGTGGTCGAAGTGGTGCGTGAGTCGGCGCGCGCACCCGTTGCCTGGTACGCGCTGGAGGGGGAAGACACGCACGGCGTCTCGCCCCACTGGTTGGCCGCACCGGCACAAATGACGGCCGAAGGCACCAGCTTCGACCTGTTTGCTGGTGGCGTCGCCGCCGGGCGTTTTGCGCTGCGTGTTCCCGGTCGCCACAACCTGAAGAACGCGCTGGCTGCCCTGGCTGCTGCGGCGCAGGGTTACGGTGCCAAGTTGCCAGAGTTGTCGCGCGCCCTGGCCAACTTCGCGGGCGTGCGTCGCCGGCAAGACCTTCTGGGCGAGCCGGGTGGCGTGTTCGTATACGACGACTTTGCTCACCACCCCACCGCGGTGCGCGAAACACTGGCGGCGCTCAAACAGAGACACACGACCGGGCGCCTGTTCGTGGTGTTCGAGCCGCGCAGCGCCACCGCATGCCGCAACTTGCACCAAGCCGAGTACGTGAAGTGTTTCGACGTCGCTCACGAGGTGCACTTCGCGCCTCTGGGTCGGGACAACCTGTCACCGGACGAACGCCTCGACACTGCGCGTCTGGCGGAGGAAATCACGAGTCGCGGACCGAAGGCCGAGTCCCATCAGTCTCTCGACAGCATCGTGAGTGCGCTGACTGAGCGCACGAGCGCCGGCGACATCGTGGCGCTGCTCTCGAACGGCTCGTTCGGCGGGATTCACGCGCGGCTGCTCGCTGCGCTGACACGCTGAACTGTGGAGGCACTGGGGCTCGACCGACACTCTCGGGTTGCCCGATCGGCTCCGAGCGACTAACGGAGCCGGATGCCCGGCCGCCTCTCGACGCTGACGCTCGCCTTCGCGGTGCTCATGGCGTCGCGCGGTGCGCTGGCGACGCCCCTCGAGCACGACGAGCAGAAGTACTCGGCCTGGCAGTCCAAGAAGTACAGTTTTTACGCCTCCAGCGCCAGCGACGCGGGCTTCGTCTACGCCCGGCCTCAGCTCACGATTGGTTACGGCGCGCCGTTCTGGGTGTTCTCGGGCTTCGACGGCTATCTGCTCTCGACCAACGGTTTTGCAGCGGCGTACGCGGGTTGGCGCGCGAGCCTCCCCTTCCTGGATTTCCAGATCGGCCACCGCTGGAACTACCCGTTCAATCGTCGCTACCTGCCGCGCAAGGACAGGTACCACGCGCGCGATCTGGACCTGAACGGCTCCGACCAGCGCTCGACCTACGGGGTCACAGAGATGGAGCTGACGGTGCTCGCGCCGGTGCTGCACGGTGCGACGTTTCTGGAGCTGCACCCGATGTGGTTCAGCGCTCCGGACGGCAAGCTCGTCTTCGAAGAGGTCATGCGCGTCCCGGTGGTGCCGCCCTTCGCGATGCGGACTCGCCTGGGATATGTCTACGGAGTGGGGCCGTCCCAGGACGCCAAGTTCGGCGTGATGGTCGAGTATCTCGTGACCCCCGGCCGCCCGCAGAACACGACACGGTTTGGGCCGCTGGCGCTGGTCTCGTTCACCAAGAATTTCGAGGGGCTGTTCACCACGACCGTGGTCGTGTCGGGGCCCGACGCCCTGGGGCTCTACGCCGGCACGTACGGATTCCTCGGTGTGCGCTACCGCTGGGCGCAGCGCTTCTGAAACCCGACGCGCGTCTGGGCCCCGGATGCTCAGGCCCCTCTAGACAGAGCGCCGAACAGGTTGAACGTCGTTTGTTTTCAGCGACTTGCAATGTGTTCGGCGCTCGCGCGCGGAGCGCCCACGGCCGAAGGCCGGGGGTTTGGGGCGCAGCCCCAACGTAAGTGTCCTAGAACACGAGCAGCGCAAGCTGATCAGTGTTCTAGGCCCGTTGCGTGCGGGCTTGACGCGAGGGTACGCCGCGTGGTTGTTTATTACAGAATGAACGTTCTGGAAAGGCCGGCTCGGGCCCGCGGTCGCCCACCGAAGGGCGACAAACCCCGGCAAATCCTGGATGCGGCCCTGCATCTGTTCGCTGAGCGGGGGTACCACGGGGTTGCCATCCCGGAGCTCGCGCGGGCAGCCGGCGTCGGCACCGGCACAATCTATCACTACTTCGAAAACAAGGAGCGCCTCGTCAACGCGGTGTTTCGCGATGCAAAACGACGCTTGCAAGGCGCGCTCTACGCCGGTCTCGAGCTGGACGGCGGGCCGCGCAGCACGTTCCTGGAGATCTGGCGGAGGCTGGCGCGTTTTGCCCGCACCGATCCGGTGACGTTCCAGTTTCTCGAGATGCAAGACCACGTGCCGTACCTCGACGACGAGAGCCGCGCGCTCGAGCGCGACGTGCTCGAGCCCCTGTGGTTCGCCGGGCAAGCCTTCGGAAAGTCAAAGCGGAAGTCAGCGCTGCCCGCCGCGACCTTGATGGCGCTGGTGTGGGGTGCGCTCGTCGGAGTGGTGAAGGCCGAGCGCCTCGGCTACCTCGCGGTCGAGAACGACACGCTCGCGCGCGCGGGGGAGGCGGCGTGGGCGATGGTGGCATCAGGCGCCGGACTCGACGATGCGGTCGCGAAGACCCCGCAACCAAGACACACGAAACGATGAGGAGGAATGACCATGCAACAAACAGTCGAAACCAACACGCGAGACAGCCGGCCCCGTCTGACGCTGGACGACCTAGCGGCAAAGTCCTGCGCCGAGCTCGAGACACTGTATCGGCGCGGCAGCCTGCCGGCATCGCTGTCGGCGGTCGACGGCGCGCTCACGGGTCGCATGCTCGCCGTGCGCGGGCTCGGCAGTGGGCGTCTGGCTCGTGGGCTCAGGAGCTTTGCGCGCTCTCGGGCCTTCGTCTGGGGTGGCAAGTCGTTCAGCGCCGAGAGCGAGCGCCGCGGCACCGGGATCAACCGCGTCATTGCGCCGGGTGTGCTGGGAAGGCAGAACCTCTTTCCCTTCGATACCCTGTTTGCCAAGTCCGAAATCGACGCTCAGCCGGCCATCGTGCTCGACTACGACAAACCCGAGAATCCCCCGTACATCCGCGCCATCCACGACGAGATCCGCGAGGTCGCGCCGGGCGTGTATCTGGGCCCTGCCATGTGGAAGACGGCGAACGGGCCCCGCACGCTGCTCTGGTTCGCCCTCGACACGGGTAAACGATGAGCCGAACCCTCGCCGAGGCGCCGCATGTGATGGTGACCGGGACCTCCGGCGCCATCGGTGGAGGCCTGGTGCGCGAGCTCGTCGCGCGGCGACCCGACGCGCGGGTCACGCTGGTCGATCGCAGCGAGGCCGCGTCGCGGGCGCTCGCAGACGACATCAGCAACGCTCGGGTCGAGGTCTGTGATCTCGCCGAGCTCGACGCCATTCCCGAGCTCGTCGCGCGCGCCGAGCGCGAGCTCGGTCCCATCGACGGCCTGATCAATTGCGCGGGTTACATGGAAGTCCGGCGCTTCGATCGGTTTGCATGGGAAGACGTGGAGCGGCTCATGACCGTGGATCTGCTGGCCCCGCTCCGGCTCTTTCACGCTGTCGTGCCGACGCTGCTCGAACGCCGCATCGGGTTTGTCGTCAACGTGACCAGCATGGCCGGGCGTGTGCCGATCCGCGGTTGTGCCATCTACGGCGCTGCCAAGGCCGGTCTGGCCATGGCCTCCGAGATCGCCCACGCGGAGCTCCGAGCGCAGGGTGTCCACGTCGTGACGGTGTACCCGGGCCCGGTTCGCTCCGCGCTCGAGCGGGGTGCCCGGGCGCAGTTCGGGAATACGGCCCTCGCGCGGGCCGTTCCAACCGGTCAGGCGCTCGCGCTCGCGCGTCGTGTGTTCGATGCGGTCGAGTCGAAGCGAGCGCGAGTGGTGTACCCGAGTCTGTATCGTGTGGGATTCGATGCCGTGGGATTGGCTTCGCGCCTGGCGCTCTCGTTGGGGCCTGACCCCGTCGCATGAGTCGGTTACGCTCGGCCGCGTGCAGCTGCGCGGCCTCTTGTTCGGTGCCCTGATCTGGGGCGCGTGCAGCGCGTGTGAGAAGAAGCCGTCGCCCACTGCGGATGCTCCGTCGCAGACAGCCAGCGTCGCCGCGAGCGCGGCGCCCGCCGCACACCCGAACGCATCCGCGGCGACGGACACCGTCTCGGCGGCCTCCGAGACTGCCTACGACGCCGGCCCGAGTGTGCTCGGCGCGTCCACGGTCGATGGGGCCGCGCTTCGAAAACGACACGTCGAGCGCCTGAAGACGGATCGCAGCGCGGTCAGCGTCCTCAGCGGCGGCGACGCCCTTTCGCTCGGCGAGGCCATCTGCGAGGCGGTGATGCCTAAACGGCCGAAGAGCACCCCCATCCTGCTCAAGCCGAATCTGTGCGGCTTCGATGGCATCGTCGATCCGGACAAACACAAGGGCGACGACGGGGTGGTGGGTCGCACGACGGACGTGGCGTTCACTCGCGGCGTGGTGCGCTGCCTGAAGAAGCGCGGGCACGACAAGATCACCATTGCCGAAGGCTGTGGCATCTCCCACCAGCACTGGCAGCGAGTGATCGCCATCACGGGCTACGAGAGCATGGCCAAGGAAGAGGGGGTTGCCTTGGTGGCCATGGACGACGACGGGGTGTTCGACGTCGAAGGGAACAAACCTGGTCTGCCGCTGGGCATCTCCGGAATTGGCGCGTCACGGGTGCCGACGCTGCTCATGCCCAAGGTGCTGGCCGAGCACCTGGACCATGGGCTGTTCGTGTCGCTGCCCAAGGTGAAGGCGCATCGATACTCGGTCACGTCCATGGCCATCAAGGGCATGCAGGGCACGGTCATGTACAGCGACGCGCGCCCTGCCTACAAACAGAAGGCGCGCTCGCATCGCGAGCTGAACGAGCAGCTCAAGGCGAAAAAGGCCGCGCGAGCGGCAGCAAAAGCCGATGCATCGCCACCGCCGCCGACCGACGCCAAGGCGGAGCGCGCCGCCTACGTTGCTTCGCTGGCCGCGTTCGCCGAGCGCATGCTCGACGTGCTGGAGATCTCCACGCCCGACGTCGTGTTGGCGGAGGCCGCACCCGGCATGGGCGGTGATGGTTTCTGGCAGCTCCATCCGACCGACGAGAAGGTCGCCATTGGCGGCACCAACCCGGTCAGTGTCGATCGCGTCGGCGCAGAGTTGCTCGGCCTGTGGGACAACGCGCGCCTGGGGAGCGAGCTGCTCGGCAACAAGACCTCCCCGCTCATCACCATCGCAGCGAAGCGCTACGGGCTCGATCTCGCCCAGACCAAGCTCGAGGGCAGTGGTGCCGGGCTGTTCGGCAAACCTCGGCCGTTCCACTACCGCTCGATGGCGGGCTTCGAGCTGCATTCAGCGAACAGCCCGGCGTGGCAGCCGGTTGCTCCGCGTTTCGGAGCCTCGGCGCCCGCCTCGAGCGCAGCGCCGGCCGCTGCCGGCGCTCCCGCCTCGAGCTCCGGCTTGCCCGCGCCGACACCTGCGCCGCCAGCAGCCGGCCAGCGTGAAGCCCACGCCGTCGCGCTCGGGTCGGAGCGTGTGAAGCTCGATGGCAAGTTCGATGAGCCCGTGTGGACACGCGCGCCGAGCATCTCGTGGGACACGGACTGGTCCGGCGCCAGGACCGGCGTCGTCACTCGCGTGCGCTTCGCCTGGGCGAAGGACGCCCTCTACGTCTTGTTCGAGCTCGAGGGAGCGGGGCTGTTCGTGGACCGCACGCGCTCGACCCAGATCGAGCGCGAGAAGCTCTACCAAGAGGACTGCGTCGAGCTCTTTCTCGGACATGACGCCAGCAACCCACGCCACTATCTGGAGGTGGAGCTGGGACCGTTCGGCCACTTCTTCGATCTCGAGGTGCGGCTCGGCGGTGCGGCGAACCTCGGTTGGTCCAGCGGCGTCGGCCTGGGCACCAGCCGGGACGCGAGCGCTCAGCGCGCTGTGATCGAAGCCAAGCTCAGCGCTCCGGAGATCATCGGTGTGCTCTCGTCCGGCGCACGTTTGCCGCTCGGGCTCTATCGGATGGAAGGCTCGGGGCAGCGTAAGTACCTGGCGTGGAGTCCGACGTTGACGAAGAAACCGAACTTCCATGTGCCCGACAAGTTCGGGGTGCTCGTCGTCGACTGACGCGCGGCTGGGTTCGTTCGCTCCGGTGCTTACAGAGTACTCTCCGGCATCGCCTCTTCGCGCTCGCGCTCTGCGTCGAGCCGGTGTCGCCACAACGCAAACGCCACACTCGGTGGCATGAACACACCCACGAGGGAGAAGACCACCGGAGACGCGCTCGGCACGGCCAGGCAGTAGACGGCGCCGCCGAGCAGGCCGAGCGCCAGTGGCCCGAGCCATGGCAGCACCAATACCGCTCCGGCCGCCGCCACCGTTGCGTACATCAACATCTCTTGAGCGAAGATCAGCGGCGCCGGCATGCGCAGCCAGACCCCGATGCTGCGGCTTGCCAGCATGGCCGCGCCACTGATCAGCATCAAACCGGTCAGACGTCGGCTGAACTGGTTCGCGAGCAAGCGTTTGCGCCAGAGCACGGTAGTCGCGACCATCACCGCGACGACCACCACACTGAATATGAACAGGCTCTCCGGTTTGATCTTGGCGGGGTTCGGCTGAGACAGCGCAAACACGGCGATCGCCACCGCCGCGCCGGACAGCGCGGCCAGACCACGGGTGCGCTCGTGGCCCGCGACACTGCTGTCTTGATCGTGAGCCAGCGCACGCAGGCGCTCGTCTTCGGCGCGCGTACGCGCCTGCGCTTTCCGCGCCAAGCGAACACGCTCTCGCAACGCCTCGGGCGGGGTGCCGAGCTCGGTGAGCAGTGCCTCGGCCACCTGCACGTGCCCCTGCCGGAGCTCGAGGTCGACCGCCTCCGCGACGGTTCGCATCAACCCCGCTCGCGCCGGAACATTGTCCGGCCACTCCTTGAGTGCCTGCGCAAATCCGAACCGACACTCGGTCACCAGTTGGTAGGCTCGTTTCAAGTCGTCTGGAGCCTCGTCGTCGTCGCTCTCCCGGAGCAGTGCCTCCAGGCGCGTCAGCCGCTCGTGCGCCTCGTCGGCCAGCGCGATCGAGGCTTGGTGACGCAGGAAATCGGCGATCGCTTGGCGAAACGCCGGCGCCGACGCCGGACGGTCGGCCGCGCTGCGACTCGTTGCGCGATTGCACAGCGCGGCCAGCTCCTCCGGGACCGTTGCGTCGTAGCTGTGTGGCTCGGAGCAGAACGCACTCATCAAGGCGTCCTGCAATTTTTCGCCGTCGTGGCGGAAACGCCCGGTGAGCACGTAGTGCAGGGTCGAGCCGAGCAGGTACACGTCCGTGTGCACACCGATTGGCCCGCCAGAGACCAGCTCCGGTGGCATGTAGGCGGGCGTGCCCACCAATCCGGCGCGCTCCGCAGCCCGCGGATCGTCGCTCCGCAGCGCGATGCCCCAGTCCACCAGATAGACCTCGCCGTAGTTCCCGAGCATCACGTTCTCGGGTTTGATGTCGCAGTGGATCACGCCGCGGTCGTGGGCGAAGTGCACTGCCTGACACACCTGCATCAAGACCTCGAGGTGAGTAGTCAAGCGGTCGCCGGGACGGCTGGCCCAGCCCGGGTGTGAGGCATCGGCGAGCAACGTGCGCCACTCGACGCCCTCGACACGTTTCATCACCAGCACCGGTGCGCCGCGGTCGTCGAGCCCGAGCGCGTGCACCGGCACGATGCCCGGATGTTCGAGCCGACCGGTGATCACGGCCTCGCGGAGCAACGCGCCCGCTGACGCTTCCCCGGTCGCACTCTTCCTCAGCGTCTTCAGCGCGACATCTCGGTCGAGGGAGCGTTGCCGTGCGGCGTGCACGACTCCCATGCCGCCCTCGCCGATGACACCGTGTACCTCGAGATCCGCGCGGTCCGGCGTTTGCGGGTTTGACGGCGGCATGGACTCGGTGGCGAATGACAGGGAGATGCGCGGGAGCTCATCCGGTTTGGGGCGTGTCCACGCCCGCGCGACCTCACCGGACTCCGATGCTCCGGGGCGCTGGGTCTGGTCGATCGAGCTCGCCAACGCCGTATCTGCCAGCCCGAGCTGGCTGGCTCGGACCTGGAAGGTTGCTCGGAGCTCGTCCCGCTCGGTCACTTCAGGAGCATCTTCGCATGCCAACTCGAGAGCGACGCTGCCAACCACGGGTTGGCGGGAAACCCGCGTAAATCCCTGAAATCTGGCGGCGTGGGTCTGGTGCGCCGTTTGCGAGGGAAGGGGTGTGGACCTCTGCTGTTTCGCCCGCTCCGCTGCCTCTCTCAAACTCCCGCTCGTCCTTCTGTGCCTCGCCGTTTGGGGCTGTGGACCCGTCAGCTCCGAGGCGCCCCGGAAAGCGCGCGCGGAGCTCTCGGGTGACTCGCCGCTGCTCGAGCACTTCCGCGGGGCGGAGCGGCAGACCGGAGTGCCGGCTGAGCTCCTGGCCACCATTGCCTACGCCCAGACCCAGCTGAGCATGAACCTCGCGGCCGGTGAGCTGGACCGCGACGACCACGAGCACACGGCGCGGGAGTGGGGACTGATGGCCATCGGTACCGGCGGGCTCACGTCTCCAGAGGCCGCCGCACTGCTGACCGGTGAGAGCCTCGAGAGCGTGAAGACGGACGCACGCGCGAACATCGTTGCCGCCGCTGCCTTGCTCCGAACGTCGGGACACGCCCAGGGTGTCGATGCCAAAGCTGATCTCGGGGCATGGACTCTGGTGGTGGAGTCATACGGCGGAATCGCGCTGCTCGAGCAGGTTCGCTCGCTGCTCGCATCGGGTTGGAAGGGCCACGACGACCAAGGTTTCGTGGTCGAGGTCTCGGGCATCGGCCTCGGCGGCGATGAGCTCGGCTCCGTGCAGCAAGGCCTCGGTTATCCAGGATCGATCTGGAGCCCGGCTTACTCCGGCAACTACACCAATGCATCGCGGGGTGCGGCGCAGATCAACTACGTCATCATTCACACCACCCAGGGCAGCTACGCCGGCACCATCTCGTGGTTCAAGAACTCCACCTCGAACGTGTCGGCTCACTACGTGGTGCGCTCGAGCGACGGTCAGGTGACCCAGATGGTTGACGATGCCGACATCGCCTGGCACGACGGGTGTTTCAACAGCCAGACCATCGGCATCGAACACGAGGGTTTCGTCGCGGATCCGGGCAAGTGGTACACCGAAGCGATGTACAAGGCGTCGGCGAAGCTGACGCGCTGGTTGTGCGATCAGTACGGCATTCCGAAGGACCGCAAACACATCATGGGGCACGGCGAGGCGCCGGACTGCTCGGACCACACTGACCCCGGCAGCGGTTGGAACTGGACTCACTACATGGACCTGGTCGTGAACGGCGAGTGTGTGCCGAAGACCGAGGTGTGCAACGGCAAGGACGACAACTGCAACGGCAAGGTGGACGAGGGTGACGTTTGCAACAAACCCCCGAAGGGCCAGCTGGACGAGGTGAGCTGTGAGGCGCTACGAGGTTGGGCCCAAGATCCCGATGCGCTGACCAAGGCCATCGACGTGCATGTCTACTTCGGGGGTCCCGCCGGCTCCGGCGCCAAGGGGTACCCGCTCACTGCCGACATGAAGCGCGATGATCTCTGCACCGCGCTCGGCTCCTGCGCGCATGCGTTCGACATCGATCCCCCACTCTCGTTGTTCGACGGCAAACCCCACGCCGTACACGCCTACGGCATCGACAGCGCCGGCGGCGCGAACGCGCAGCTCGGAGGGAGCCCGAAGAGCATGACGTGCACCGCGACCATTCCGGACGGCGTGCGCCGACACGTGACGGATCCGGCCAGTCTCGGGGCCTGGAAGCTCGACCTGTTCTGGAGCGCCCTTCCGCTCTCTGACGCCCAGATCCAGACGCTGACCGAAGAGGCGGCGTGGCCCTCGACCCCGAAGCTGGTCCAGGCCGACGACGGTTCTCCGGAAGTGTGGCTGGTCGATGGCAATTGGCGGCGGCACGTGCCGGGGCCGGCGGCCATGGAGGCATGGGCGCTGTCGTTCGCGAGCGTGAAGAAGGTCCCGGCGACGGAGATCGAGGCGCTCTACCTGGGACCCAAGCTGAGGCAGCGACCCGTGATGGTGAAGGACAGCACCGGCAAGATCGATCTGATCGACGATCCCATGCCCAAACCCGGCGCAGCCGTCCGGGCGCCGACCCCGGACGAGCAGGGGTGGGGTGGTGGCGCCGGTGTCGGCAGCAATGGCCCGCCGAACACCAGCCACGGCTCCGACTCCGACGACGTCAGCGCCTCGTGCTCTGTCGGCACGGCGCCCCGGCCCCGCGGTGGTGCTGGTGCATGGGCCTTTGCGGCGCTCCTGGCGTTCCCCTTGGCCCGGCGCCGCTGCCGTTCCTGAGCACATTCCGAGTTCGACGCGGCAACGTGGAACCGCTACGCTCGGCGTCGTGCATCGCGCGAGCGCCAACCTCTTCGCCGCGGGCCTGCTGGGTCTCGTGCTGACTGCGCCGACCGTTGCGCACGCCGACTCGACCAAACAGGCCTGTGTCCAGGCCTACGTCGCTGCCCAGAAGCTGAGGAAGGCCGACAAACTGGAGGAGGCGCGAGACAAACTGGTGGTGTGCGCGGACGCGGCGTGTCCGGCGACCATCCGCAAGGACTGCACGCCCTGGCTGGCCGAGAACGAAAAAGATCAGCCCACGCTCGCGCTGTCGGCGCTCGACGTCTCGGGGCAGAAGACCAGCAGTGTGCGCGTGCTCGTCGATGGCAAGACGATCGGCGACCAGCTGCCGAACACCCCGCTGCGAGTCGACCCGGGCGCACACAAAGTCCGCTTCGAGGTCGAGGGGCTCGAGCCCATCGAGGTCGAGATCTCGGTTCAGAAAGGCGAGAAAGGCCGCGAGGTGCTGGCCGACTTCTCGTCGCAGAAAAAAGCGGCGGCGGCCGCCCCCGCTGCGGCGCCCGCCGAAGCGCCGGCCGACGACAAAACCAAACGCAAGACGCCGGTGCTGGTCTACGTGCTCGGTGGTGTCGGCGTCGTGGGTCTGGCGTCGTTTGCGTATTTCGGGAGCACGGGCAAGAGTGAAGAGAACGACCTCGCCGACACCTGCGCGCCCCGCTGTGACCCCGCTGACGTCGACGCGGCTCACCAGAAGATGTTGATCGCAGACATCTCCCTCGGCGTGTCGGCGGTTGCTTTCGGAGCTGCGGCGTACTTCCTGTTCAAGAAGCCCGCAAAGACCGAGAGTGCGACGCTGGTCGGCTTGAGTGCGATGCCCAGCGGCGGCAGCGCCTTCGTGCGCGGTGCGTTCTAGAAGCGAGCTCTCTGCGGCGGCCCGCTAGTGTCGTGAATCCGCAATTCGCAACCGAATTGCGGACCGCGCTCCGCGCGGCGCTGCTATCGCAGCGCGGACACTATCTTCCTCGAAAGGGCGCCGCGCGCCCCTCTCGCGCTTCGCGCGATTCACCCCGCGGAATTCGCTCCGCGAATTCGCTAGTGTGCCGAGGTCACATCTTGCCCGATTTGCGGACTCGGCACACTAGCCAAGGCTCACAAACACTCGGGCTTCGGGATGCGCGTGCCGTCCTTGTCCAGTGTGTAGGGCGGGTTGCAGCCGACCTTGGGCGTTGCCTGGGGCTTTGTCGTTGGGGTCGACGGTTTGGTAAGACTCGGCTTGGTGGCCGCGGGTGTCGGTTTGGCAACGGCGACACTGGGGTCGGCTTTGGGCTTCGCGAGCTCCGGCGCCGCGGGGTTTTCCTCTGCCGTCGCAATCGCGCTCGGAGGTGGCGAGGGTGACTCGATTGGGGTGGGCTCGCGCGGCTCGATCTTGGTCGGCGTAGACGCGGGAGTCGGTAACGCCTCCACACTCGGCCCCTCATCCGGGCGGCTCGAGGCGCGCCGGATCGCGACGAACCCGACAATCATCACGAGGAACGCCAGCAGGCCCGCCACCGCCCCGAGGCCAAGCATCAAGTTCCTGCGCGAGGCCAGCTGCGGCGGCAGCGTCGGCCCGCGCGTCATCGAGATGCTCGACAGGTTCGAGTTCCCCGAGGCCTCTTCGGCGGGGATTGGCGGAGCCTGCGGCATCAGCACCGTCGGGGCGACGGCGGGTGCGGAGGGAACTTCCAGGTTTGGTGACGACAGCGCGCGCGCCTCGGCGACTCCGAGCAGCCCTTCGACCGCCGAATGGCTCTCCAGCTCGCGTACCTGGTCGGCGCGCCGGGCCAGGGACTCCGCAGCGAGCTCCCGCACCCATCCGCCGAGCTCCCGCTGGGTGGGGCGTTCCCGCGCGAGCTTCTCGAGCTCTTCCGCCATGTCGAGCGCCGTCGCGTAACGGTCGTCGGGGTTCTTGGCCAGGCCACGCAGCACCAACGCATCGAGATCCGGGGGGATCTTCGGATCGACGCTGCTCGGCGCGCTGACCTCGGCGTTCATGACCTTGCCAAAGGTTGCGCCCTCGTTCTCGGATTGAAACAAGCGTTTGCCGGTCAACAGCTCCCAGAGCACGATGCTCGCCGCGAACACGTCCGTGCGGCGATCGACGGCGTCGCCCCGTAGCTGCTCCGGCGCCATGTACGAGAGTTTGCCCTTGAGCTGTCCGTCCCGCGTGGTCTGCAGGCGCCCCACCGCCTTGGCAACGCCGAAGTCCACGACGCGCGCGTTGCCGTCGATGTCGACGAGGATGTTTTGCGGCGAAATGTCCCGGTGAACGATCCCGAGCGGCTCGCCGCGCTCCCCCTTCGCTTCGTGCGCGCCGTGTAGGCCGTAGAGCACGTTGGTCATGATCGAGATCGAGTTCTTGAGCGGGATCCAATCGCCGCGCCCGCGGGCCGCGCGGATCAGACGCGCGAGCGACTCACCTTCGACGTAGTCCATGACGATGAAGAGCTCACCGTCGAGGGCCACGACGTCGAGGGTCGACACGACGTTCGGATGGCGAATGCGTGCGGCGACCCGGGCTTCGTCGAGGAACATGCTGACGAACTCGGGATCTTTGGCGAACTGCGCGTGCAGTCGCTTCACCGCCACGGTTCGGGAGAAACCCGCCGGCCCGAGCAGGCGCCCGAGGTGCACCGTCGCCATGCCGCCCGCAGCGATCTCCTGGTGGAGCGCATAACGCCCGATGATGCTGATCGGCTCGACGCTGGGGGTGCCCGTCACGACTGCCCTCGAACCGGGAAGGGTATCATGCGGGGCGAGGTGGGCCGAGTTCGGGCCGAAAATCAGCCAAGATCGGCGACTCCAAGCGGAGAGCAGGGCTCAAGAGCTGTCCAAGAATTGAACAGCTCTTTCACTTTGTCATCGGGGAGGCACGCGCCTCCCCGCCCCAACGAAGTGAATTCGTTGGGGCCCCACCCCACGCGGGCCGGCCTCGCCGGCTGGCGCCAGGCCAATTTTTGGACACCTCTTTACTTGGGGACGCGTTTGAGGCCGCTGCTGTCGGACCAGTACACGTGGGTAGAATCCACCCGCAGGCACGTGACGGTCGGGAGGTTGGCGGCCAACTTGATCGCGGTTCCCGCCCCGGTCTTGTCCTTGCGCCAGAGATCGGCGCTGGAGCCGGTCGAGGCCCAGTACACGTCCGTCTCGCCAACAATGAGTGCGTTCGCGTTGGGGCTGTTCGTTGCGACGTCTTGCACGCTGCCGACGGCCGGTGGTTTCGGTTTCCTGCGTACGGCGCCGTCGGTCACGTTGGTCCAGTAGACGTGCGTTGGGTCCGTTTCGACGTAGGACGGCTCGCCCTGACCGGTCGCGAAGGTCGTGACGTTGTTGCCGTTCAAGTAGCGCACCAGACCTGCCGCGGGCACCGTCCAAACCACGACCTGGCCATCTGCGCGGACCGTGCGTCCGCCGGGCGTGGGATCGATGACGGTAGTTACGCCCCCACCGCTCGGGATTCGGCCGAGGGCGGGGCCCGTGGCGCCCTGGACGACCCAGATGTCACCGCTGAAGTAGTCGAGGAATGTAACCTGTGTGTTGCTCGAGAGCTGGTTCGCCGCGCCGCCGCCCGTGCTGACTCTGAAGAGACCGTTCGTCTGATTGGAGAAGTACGTTTGAGCCCCCGCCGCGTCGAGCCACGAAGCTGGCTGCGCCGTCGTGAGTGTCGTGACGGCGAACCCACTCTTGGCGACGCGGAACACTCCCCCCGGATTGCGCCCGAAGACGAAGAAGGTACCGGTGGCTTCGTCGTCGAACGACGTGACGCCCGCCGCAGTCACCACCTTCTCTGGATCGCAGAAGCCCCCGATGCACTGGGTGGTGCCGCAGCTGCGCCCGCACACGCCGCAGTTCTGGGCGCTGGTGTTCAGGTTCGTCTCACACGTGCCGTTCTTGTCACAGTCCGCCGTGCCGACCCCGCAGTTGTAGGTGCAAGCGTTCGCCGTGCAGCCGGGTTGTGTTCCAGCCGGTGCGCCCACGGCGCAGTCCTTGGCGCACGAGCCGCAGTGTTTGGGATCCGTAGCCAGCTGGACCTCACACCCGTCGCCCACGGCCCCGTTGCAGTTGCTGAACCCACCTGCACAGGTGACGGCACACCCGCTTGGACCGCAGGTCGCGGTGACCACGTTGGCGCCGCCCGAGCAACTGTCGCCGCACGCCTTGCAGTTGCTCGTCGTCCCGAGGCTGGTCTCGCAACCGTTGGCCGGAAGCCCGTCGCAGTCCGCGAAACCTGCCTTGCAGGTCGTCACGGTGCACTTGCCGCCGCTACAGCCCGCGTTTGCGTTGGGCAGGTTGCAGGGATTGTTGCAGAACCCGCAGTGGGTGACCGACGTGTCGGTGTTGGTTTCGCAGTCCGCTGGGTTGGCGTCGCAGTTGGCGGTAGGCGGCGTGCAGTTCGAGACGATGCATTTGCCCGCCTGGCACACCTGGTTGGCGGAGCACTTCGTCCCACACGTTCCACAATTAGCCGGGTCTGTCTGAGCGTTCGATTCACAACCGGTGTCCGACAGCTTGTCGCAATCGTCGAAACCCGGGCTGCATTTCGTCAACGCGCAGGTGCCCGAGGTACAGCTGGCCGTGGCGTTGGCCAGCGCACAGGCTGCGCCGCACGAGCCGCAGTTCACGCTGGTGTTGAGCGGAGTCTCGCAACCGTTGCTCGGGATGCCGTCGCAGTTCTCGAAACCCGAGCTGCACTCGTCGATCTGGCAGCCGAGCGCACACGTCGCTGTTGCGTTGGCGATGACGCACTTCTGCCCGCAGAACTGGCAGTGATCGACGGACGTCGTGGTGTTCGTCTCACACGTCCCGTCGCCGTCACAGTCCGCCATCGGCGCCGTACAGTTCGATACGCCGCAGACTCCGTCGACGCAGGTCGGGGAATTGCCATCGGCACCCGTGCAGACGGTCTTGCACGTGCCGCAGTTGTTCGGGTCCTTCGCGACTTGCGCCTCACAGCCGTTGGCCGCCAGCCCGTCGCAGTCCGCGAAGCCCTTCTCACAAGCGCCGGCGCCCCCGCTGCCGCCGCCGTCTCCGCTCGAGCCGCCACTGCCACCGGCGCTGCCGCCGTCGTCGCCAAACTTGCCCGAGAGCTCGGCGTCGTCGCGAGCGCCGAGGGTGCAAGCTCCCGCCACCAAGCCGAGGGCCATCAAGCTTCTGAGCAGTCTGAGTCGCATCGATTCGCCTGGGGGGATCAGCGCCAGACTAGCAGTGTCGGGGGCGGAGGGTCAGCTGCGACATGTGCTCCACGGTCGCACCCGCCCGTTCACTGCGACGTCGGGTGGCCGCGTTCACGCGTTGGGGCATCCCGTGCGGGTTTTTGGGCCAACCCGATCTGGTATGGATGGTGCTGAATGCAGCGCACCATGCAGCGATATCTCCCTGCGCTCTCGTTCCTGTTGTTCTCGACGGCCGCGGGAGCCCAGCTTCCGGAGGGAGCTCCGCCACAACCGGGAGCTACCCCCGCAGCTCCGCCCCCCGCGGCGCCGCAGCCCGCTCCGGCCGCGGCAGCTCAGCCCGGTGTGGGCACCGCCGCGCAGCCCGCGCCCGCCCCGATGAGCGCGCCCCCTGCGGCGACCCCAACAGCCAAGTCCACTCGCGAGCCCGTCGAGCTCCACCTTTTGCTCGGCTTCGGCAGCGCGGTTTGCGACAACAAAAAGCCCGACAGCGACTGCCCCGTGGATGGCGGCGCAGCCTTTGGGCTGGGCGGCGGCTGGCGCTTCCACGATCACTTCTCGGTTGGGCTCGAGCTTGCGGCGTGGAGCTTCAAGGTCCGCGACTCGTGGAAGGGGCAGCTCCAGGACGAAGCGTCGGACGTGAGCTTCGGCTCGAGCTACATCGCGCCGTTCGTCCGCTGGTATTGGTTCGAGCCTGGAACCACCAACGCCTACCTCCAGGCCGGCATTGGTTTTGGCAGCGTGACCGCCGAGGCATCGAACAAGTCAGGGACCTACCGCTACTCCGCCAGCGGCATCGTCTACCCGTTGGCGATCGGCGTCGAATGGCAGGTGTCGAAGCTCTTCCGGTTGGGGCCGCAGTTCGGCGCGTACCTGCACGTCTCGAACAAGATCTGTGAAGAGCAAGGCGGCAGCGAAAAGTGTCACGACCCCGGGAAAAATCCGGACGGCGACCGCGAGGGTGTGGCCCTGCCCTGGCGCCTGGTTGCCGTCGGAACCTTCACTTTCGGGAGCTGAAGCGTGCGCGATCGTGGACCTAACGCCACAGCTGGGTCATTCTCTCAGGTAGCGTAACCCCGAGCGCGGAGTCGATCATGCTTCAGCGAACCCTTGTACTTTCTGGCTTCTTTCTGCTCATCGCGGGCTGCGGTGGCAGCAACGAAGGCGACCTGTTTGGCTCGGGGGGCGCAAGCACCGGGGGCTATTCTGGAGGCGGAGGTTCGAGCGGTGCTGGTGGCTCGACGAGCGGCGGAGGCAGCTCCGGCGGCGGTGGCCAGAGCGGGGGCGGTGGCACGACCAGCGGAGGTGGCGCACCGAGTGGCGGCGGGGCGCCCGCGGGCGGTGGCCAGAGTGGCGACGGCGGCGCACCGGCGGGCGGCGGACCCAGTGGCGGTGGCGCACCCAGTGGCGGTGGCGCACCCAGCGGCGGTGGCGCACCCAGTGGCGGTGGCGGACCCAGTGGTGGCGGCGCACCGAGCGGTGGCGGAACAGGCGGTACCGGCGCCGTTTCGGGGGGGGGCGGAACCGGGGGCGCTCCAGGGGTGAGCTCTTGCAAAGGTCATTGTGGCAGCGGAGATCCCGTCGCACCTGCGAACTGCTTCTGCGACACAGCTTGCACGAGCAGCAACGACTGCTGCGCGGACTACGGTCCGGTGTGCAACCCGTCATCGGGTCCGAACGTCGTGAAGTGCGGCGGTGGAACCTGCAACGTGCCGAGCAATTTCTGCTGCATCCAACTCACGACGGGTGGGGGGACGTATCCTCACTGCGAGGCTGCCAACACGTCGTGTTATGGGCCCGACGTCTATTGCGACGGCCCGGAAGATTGCACCGGTGGCCAGGTCTGCTGCAGCACCGAGACAACCGGCAGCTTCGTCAGCAAGTGTTCGGCCGCGAACCAATGCAATGGCGGTAACCAGACGGTACTGTGCGGGAACAGTCCGAAGGCGTGTGACGTCGGGGAGTTCTGCGCACCGTACGACCGCGCCAAACAGTATAACGCTTGCCAATGACCGCAGCCGCTCCGTCGGGAGCTGCCGGGAGTGCAGCGCCCCAGGGTGGCGGCCGTACTTCCGACGTTTTGGCCCGAATTCCCTCTCGTACGGCCCTCCGCGCACCCGGGCGGACGATCAGTGCAGGGGTCGCAAGGCGGCGCGATCTAGACCGGTCTGTTAAGCTACCTCAATGCGGATCTTGGCGGCCCTGTTCCTGGGCACGGTGGCGGTAGCAACGGCTTGCGGCGCCGACGGCGGCGGCGTTGCCGCAAACAACAACGGTACAGGCGGGAGCGGCGCTGGCCCCGACGGTGCCGTGGGCGGCAGTGGCGGCGGTACCGGTGGCAGCACTCCGACCTGCATCATCGGCACGGGCCAGTGCAGCGGGCTCATCCCACAGATCTGTCAGATCGGTGGGATCTGGTCGAGCGGGGCGGAGTGCCCCTTCGCCTGCGCCAACGGTGCTTGCACCGGCACCTGCAAGCCGGCTTCCACCGAGTGCAAGTTCGGCAAGTCGCGCACCTGCGGAGCCAACGCCGAGTGGGAAGCGGGCATCGACTGTGAGTTTGGCTGCGAGAACGGGCTGTGTCGCACGGCGTGTCTCGCGGGTGAGTTCAACTGCTACGGCAACGAGGTCCGTCAATGTGATCCGGGACCGCCAGCCAAGTGGGTGGCGAAGGCCCCGGCCACCACCTGCAGCGCATCTGCGGGTACGAAGTGCGACGCGAAGACCGGGACTTGCATCACGGTCCCGACCGTCGGCGGCACCACGCCAACCGGCAAGTACTACCAGTACGCCACCTTCAAGACCGGTGAGACCGCATTCCTGGGTGGCTACGACGTCACGTCTTTCGGGGACTTCGTGTACGTCAATCGCAGCTCAGCGAACCTTGACGTATACAAGGTCACGCTGCTCGACACCGACGGTGATGGAGACCTCGAGCCCAACCAGCATCCCGACAACCCGGACAACCCGGGGCCCGTGGAGCAGCGCACGATCGAGCTGGTGATCACCTACACCAAGGCGGCAGACACGACGCCGCTCGGTCCGGCGAGCCAGTCGTCCCTGCACGCTCAGGGCGCCGACAAGATCTTCATGCTCGGGCCGACGCACAACGGGGCGATCTCCGAGTTCGTGTACGGCACCAAGAGCTCGACCATCGTGATTCAACCCACGGCCACGACGCCAGTGATGTCGTTCCTCGGCTTCGGGTACGGGGATGGCCAGTGGTACTCGGGGAACGAGAGCGCGCGGCGGGTCTATTCCTTCCACGCGCCGACCAAGAGCTGGGTCGCAGAGTTCGGCTACCCGAACCTGGCGGGCAGCCACATGGACGGGATGGAGGTCGTGATCTCGCCCAAGACCGGAGAGCAGTACGTCTACGTCTCCGATATGACCTCGGACTTCATCGGCCAGTACCGCAACGACTCGGTCCAGGGCTGGGTTCAAGAGAACCTGTTCGAGTACAACGACGCGACCTCGTCGGCCATCGAGGGCTTCGGCTTCGGCACCCTGAACCACTTCTGGGGCAGCTCGGGCACCTTCGTGTACGAGCTCGGCGGTGGCGACATCCAGAAGGACCTCGAGCCGTGCGAGAACGGCAAGCCCGCCTGCGGTGACAACCTGCCGGCGTGCCCGTCCGGACACTTCTGCCAGGCCGGCTGCTGCAAGAAGAACGTACGCTAGTTGCGGCTCGCTCACCTCGGTCCGGCCGGCACCTTCGGCGAAAGTGCTGCGGTTGCTTGGGCGCCGAACGCGGAGCTGCTTGCGCTGGCCAGTCACGCACGCGTCGCCGATGCGGTTCAGCGCGGCGAAGCCGACGCCGGCGTGCTGGCGATCGAAAATAGCCTCGAAGGCGCGGTGAACGAGACTCTGGATCTCCTGATCCACGACACCGAGCTGAGCATCGCCGCCGAGATCGTGGTGTCGGTGGAGCACTGTTTGCTCGGCCAAGCCGGCGCCGTCACGACGGCCGTGAACGTCGTGTACTCCCACCCCCAGGCGCTGGCGCAGTGCCGCAAGTACCTGGAGCGCGAGCTACCTGATGCGCGGCTCGAGGCATCGCTGTCGACCGTGGCGGGTGTCGAGCGCGCGCTCGGTGAAGAAGGCGCGCTCGCCATCGGCTCCGCGCGGGCCGCGGAGCGCCTCGGGGCAGAGATCTTGGCGCGGGGCATCCAGGATCGCGGCGACAACGTGACCCGCTTCGTGGTCGTCGCCCATGCGGACAGCGCGCCGACGGGCCGCGACAAAACCTCGCTGGCGTTCAAGACCGCCCACGATCAGCCCGGGACGCTGGTCGAGGTGCTCGGTGAGCTCTCTCGTCGCGACGTGAACCTGACGAAGATCGAGTCGAGACCGTCGCGAGACGCACTCGGCGTCTACGTATTTTTGGTCGACCTCGAAGGGCACCGCCTCGACGCGGCAGTGTCCGCGGCCATCGCAGGCGTCCGCGGCAAGACCAGCTGGCTCAAGATCTTCGGCTCGTACCCGCGCGGCTAGCTCTTGGCTTCGATGCGCGTCTCGAGCTGGCGTGCGAGGCGGTGAAAATCGCTGCCAATGCGCAGGTAGCGCACGCCGGTCTGCATCGTGTCCGCTTCGACCAGATCGCCGAACGGCACGTAGTGCAGGTCCAGCTGACCGCTCACGCTCACCATGTGGCCGTCGAGGCCCTCATCCACCAGCGCGCGGTATGCGCCGACGCCGAGCTGACTGCCGAGCATCACGTCGAAGGCGTGGGGCGCCGCGCAGCGCGACTCGTAGCCGAGCTGCACGCCGGTCAGCTTCATTTCTCGGCCGGTCCGCGCCTTGAAGCGTTTGCTGGCGAGCTCCGCCACCAGCTTGCCGATGTCGATGCGCCCGAGTGAGACGTGCCCGTGGTCGTCGCGGGGAACGCCGGACAGGTAACTCTGCGGCAAGATCTCTGCTAGCCCCTCCGCGAGCACGATGGTGCCGTAGTGTTTGCCACGTTTTTCCCGGGTCATGACCAGGTCCACGATGCGGTCACACAAAGCATCCAGATTGAGCCGGACTCCGCGCTGGACCGCGCCGGAGGCATCTAGCGTCTCCTCTTCGACCGCGAGCGCGCCCACTATGTCTTCCATGCCGATCACCATGTGCGCCTCGCCCGCGATGGCGACGCCGTAGGCGAGCCAACCGGTCTTCCGGCCCATGGTCTCGACCACGAAGTAACTCTTGGTGGCCATGGCGTCGGCGCGGAGGTTGAGCAACTCCTTGCCCATGAAGTCGACGGCGGTGAAAAATCCGAACGTGAAATCGATGCCGCGATAGTCGTTGTCGATGGTCTTCGGAACGTGCACCACGCGCACCCGTGGCGCGTCCGGAGCCAGCCCCTTCTGGTACTCGTACAGGAAGTTGGCGCTCTTCAGCGTGTCGTCTCCGCCAATCGAGACCAGCGCGTCGATGCCGAGGTCGGTGAGAGCCCGATGGACCCGCCCCAAGGGGGCGTTCTTCTTCGGGTCGGTGAGATCTTGGCGCGAGCGAACGGCCTTGCCCGGGTTCGCGCGCGACGTACCGACCAAGATGCCTCGGGCATTTCTCAAACCCCTCAGGTGATGATCCTGGAACACGAAGTAGTCGGTGCCCTCGACCAGCGGTCGTGTCGCCGGGTCGTACTCGTGCAGGCTGGCGTAGCCGTTCATGAAACCAACCACCTCGCGGCCGTTGCGGCGAAACGCCATCGTCGCCGCCGAGATCACGGCGTTGGCGCCGGGGGCTGGCCCGCCGGCGAACACGATTCCAACGCGACGAATGGGGGACTCGGTGACGCTCATGTTGTTCCTTTGTCGGGCACGCAGCCGCGGTAAGCCGCTGCTTCTAGCGGGATCTAGTCCGAAGCGCGAGCGCCGACCGCGAGGCGCGCTGCGTCAGCCCACTCCTCGACGCGGTGTCATGTCGCGGCACGCTAGCATGCGCCGGGTCAGTCTGCGGGACCGCCCAGTGTCGCCCGCGCGGTCAGAGCAGCGTAAGGCTGCACTCTTCGAGCATGGCGTTGTCTTCGACCTTGCCCTCGGCAACGACGTGGGCGTTGTCTTTCAGCTCGGGAGGCAGTGTCGTCGCCTTGCAAAAGACGAAGGGTAACGTCTGATCGGGCTTGTCCGTCAGCGGCACGAGGTTGCCCTCGGCGGCGTGCGCGATGGCGTGGATCCGCGCGCGGCGAACGTTCATGGTGTGCCGCGTACGAAAGCAGGCGGAGCGACCTGCCCACAAGCGCAAAGTTCACGGCATCATTTGGCCGCCCCCAGCGCCTCAGACAGCTCGCTCGCGTCGCGCTGCCGATAACCACCAAACCGTCCGGCTGCGAAGGGCTCGAGCGCTGCCTGCGCCTCGGCTCGCCTCCCCAATCGAACCAAGCACAGCGCGCGGTTGTAGCGCGCTTCGAGGGTGAAACGGCCACGCGGTGCCGCGGCGAGATAGGCGTCCCAAGCAGCGACGGCGCCCGCGGCATCGTTGTCCACGAAGTGACGACGATGCGCCACTCGATAGAGATTGTCTGCCGGGTCCGGGGTCGCTCGCTCGCTCGGAGCCGCTCGTGCCGGCGAGCTCCGCTCCGGTTTCGCCGCCATCGCTGCGCGGGATGGCTTCGCTGCGCGGGACGGGTCTTCGGTGGGGTCACCGTCGTCATTCACCGCGACTGCGGGTCCGACTACCGGTGCCGCCGCCAGGCGAGCGAGCGAAGTTCGCCATGTCGTGCTGCGCGCGAGCTCACCCGAAACCGGCGGGGTCGTGAGCCCGACGGCGATCGACGCTTGTTGCCAGCTCGACGGCAGGCGCCCGCTGGCGGTGCCCCACGCGGTCGAGCCCACGAGCACAGCGGCAATCGGCAACAAGAACGCCAGCCGCGTGCCTCGACGCCGCGCGCGCTTGTGCACGGAGGCCATGACTCGGGCGCGGGTGAAGCGCGCAGCGTCGGTGCCCGTGCTCGCCTCGTGCCGAAGCGCGCGAGTTGCCGCGAGGAGAATGTCTTCGTTCATCGGACCCCCTCTCTCTCGAGCAAGGCACGTAACTTCTTGCGAGCATGGAAGAGGCGGGTGCGCACCGTGCCCTCTGGCACTCCGACGATGCGCGCGACCTGGCCCGACGATCGCTCCTCGACGTCGCACAATACGAATGCCACGCGCTGGTCCAGCGGCAGTGTGTCCAATGCACGAGTGAGCGCGGCGGCCAGCTCGCGGCGCCGGAGCTCGCGCTCGGGATCCGGGCTCGATGGCCGAGGCTCGACCGCGAGTCTCTCGAGTGCTGCCCGCCTGCGCGCCGCCGAGCGCACGAAATGTCGCGCGTGGTTGACGGCGATGGAGATCAGAAAGGTGCGAAGTGACGACTCGCGACGAAAGCTGCAAATCGCGCGGGGCAAGCAGACAAAGACCTCGTGGACCAGATCCTCGGCACTCGCGGGCTCGCCGACGAGGCGTGTTGCGAACGCGCGCACGGCCTCGTGGTGCTCGTCGTACAGCTGGCCGATGGCGGACGGCTCCCCGCGCGCGAGCCGCTCGAGCAGCTCCGCGTCCTTTTCCTCTCCGACCGCCGAGTAGGAGAGTGAGAGGTCGAGGTTCGACAGCGTCATCGGGAACGACTGATTGGTGCCCGGTACCCGGACAACTGTTCAATCGGGGGAACAAACCTAGCAATTGACACCGGTTAGAACAACGACACCCCGGCGACGCCGTAGGCTCGAACCTGTTGATTCCGCCCGTGGGAGTCGACGTCGTGGCTCACTCCGCCGCCGACGAACGCCCCCGCGGGCCCCAGACCCTCCGCACCGATCACGACCCGGGCGGCGCTCAGGTGGCGATCTGGATCCGCGTCCGTGTCGTCGAAGTCGGTCAGGTAACGATAGAGCGCGTCCAGCTCCACGTAGCTGCCCTGCGTGATGCGGACATGGCCACCGAGCGCGAACGCGGCCGCCACACCGTCGCCGCCGTCATGCCCCGCACCGACCAGCGTGAAGATTGGCCCGTTGAGGTATTTCACCGCAGCGTTTGCGACCACCAGCGTGTCGGCCCAGGCGACCGCCTGAGTCCGCCCGTTCTTGACGACGTTCACGACGCCGAGTGGAACACCGTCGACGCGGTCCGAAATGTTGACCACCCCAAGCTGCGAACCGCGCACGTCACCGCCGATGTTGACGAGTCCGACTTGCGCGCCGCGCACATTGCCACCGATGTTGACGAGGGCGAGCTGACCGCCATCGATGTCTCCGCGCGCGAAGCTCAGGCCTCCGGCTAGCTGAGCGCCTTTGACTGGGCCCTCGGCCCAGCTCACGGCTCCGCCGACCTGGGCGCCCCGCACGCGCGCGGCTTTGCCGACCACGCCCGCACCCTGAAAACCATCCACGTCACCGCGCCGCAGGGCCGCGATACCGCTGAGCTCGGCGCCGCGCAGCGCCCCGCCACCCTGGGACAAGATCCCGGAGCCAAAGGCCCCGACTGCATCCCCGTCGATCCGAGACCAGAGGCCGGCCACGCCGACACCCTCGGCCACGCCGTCGACCCGCAGATGCCCGACGTTCAGCCCGAAGCCGGAGAGCGCGCCGATGCGGCCGTACGCCAGGCCGAGCTCCAGATCCAACGTGTAGCGCTCGCTGTCAGCGACGATCGACAGCGGATGAAACAGCGAGAGGTTCGCGGCCAGCGGTGGGCGGTGATGGGCGGCGGTCGGAGCCGCGGCCGTGGTGTCCGCCGTGGCGCTCGGCGCCGCTGCGGTCGGCCTTGGGGGTGGCGCCGCGGCCAGCGGCAGCTTCGGCGCCGAAGTTTCGTCCGTGGCGGGCGTCGCCTGTGTCTGTGCTTGCGATCGTTTCAGCTCGGCGAGCAACGCCGCCGCCTCGTCGCGAGCGAGGTTCCCCGCGAGCAGCGCGATCACCTCGACGCGCGAGGCCGTCTCGCGCGGGAGCTCGACCTCGCGTTCGATACGTTCGCCGTCTCCGCGCGTGAAGGTCACCCTCACGCGCGCGCCGAGCACACGGACCGACAGCGAGCCCGATGCGTCGCCCTCCGACAGCGCCTGCACACCCAGCTCTTTGGCGACGGCGGCGCGAACTTCTTCCGGCGAGAGACCCGAGGTTCCGACATCGACGCTCACGACCAGAGCTCGTCGCTCCTCGGCGATCGTAGGGGCTTTTTCTTCGGCAAACGCCGGCGCAGCGAGCCAGCAGGGCAGCGCGACCAGGATCGTCGCCAGTGTCTTCATCGGAGCTCGGTTCCCGCTGAACGCCGCGGCGTTCAAATTCCCTACCCGGAAACGGCACGTATAACGCACCCAGGTGGCGACAGGCAGACCGCTCTGGCTGATGGGTGGTGACCAGCGCGAGCCGATCAGGGTGCGCCGGCAGGCCGCGCCGAACCCCGACTCCGTCTCCGACGCGACCACGGCCACGCGCACTCTTCCGTCAGCATCGACCCGAGCTCTAACGACCGCCTGTCCGCTCACGCCGCGTCGCCGCGCATCCTCGGGGTACTCCCGAGCCAAGCTCGCGGCGAGGGCAGGCGGACCAGGTCTTCGCGCGAGATCCTTCAGCGCCACGGGCGCCGGAGGCAGTGGCGCCGGACGGGGCGCGAGCGGTTTCACTGCGGGTTGGGTGGGTGCCGCGCGCGGCAGTGCGTCCGGACGCGGATCACCCGTGCTCGAACCGTCACCAGCGGGTGCCGCGAACGTCGAGCCGGGCCCTTCGCTAGTGAGCGTCGTGCCGCTCAGCTCTCGAGCGGGCGACGACTCGGGTTCGCTCGCTGTTTTGTTTGGCTGGGGGTCGGTTCGAGCACGGTGCACGGGTTTCGGCGGTTTGGGTTTCGGCACCTCTTGTGTGATCGGTTCCGTGTCGGGCGGGCGCGGCGCTCGAGGTAACGTGACGAACTGAACGTGAGCGGTCGAGCTGGTTTGAGTGTCCAGTGGTTCGGGCATGAGCCGCATCGCGCCAACGTGGAGCAGCGCACTGCCGAGGAGCGCAGCGGCCGTAAAGCGGCCGCGGACGAGCTCAGCGAACATCGGTGAGGTCACCGGGATCGACGTTGATCGCGAACTGAGTGATCCCCTCGCTCCGCAGCAGATCGATCACTCCGACCACCGTGCGGTGGGCGAGCGAACCATCCGCGGCGACGACTGCACGCAGATCGGGTGTCAGTCGGCGTCGCTCCCGGAGGCTCCGGCGCATCTCGGGCCGTGTGATCGCGCGGCCGTCGAGGTAGAGCGTCCCTCGCGCATCGAGCGTGATCGAGAGCGGGCTCGTGCTTGCCTCGCCGGTCTCCGCCTTGGGCAAGTCCACGGGAATGGTGCGCGCCACCAGGTACGAGGCCGTCACCATCAAGATGACCAGGAGCACCAAGACCACGTCCACCAGCGGCGTGACGTTGATCCCGGTGATCATGTCGTCGTGTGTGTCTTCGACGGCGGCCACCGCTCAGCCTCCGCTCTCTTGTATGACCGAGCGCTCCTTCAGAAACGCCACCACCTCGCGCGACAGCGCGTCCGCGCGTGCCAGGCGGGTCTTGATCAGGCGCTGGAAGAGGTTGAAGCTGGCAACGGCAGGGAGCGCCACGATCAGCCCGAAGGCCGTGGCGATCAACGCCTCGCCGATCTCCGCCATCAGACCCGCAGACACCTGGCCACCTCCGGCGCCCAGAGCGTGAAACGCCCGAACTATTCCGATGACGGTGCCCAACAGCCCGACGAACGGAGCGTTGTTGCCCAGGGTTCCCAGGAACACGAGGCGGCGCTCCAGATCGAGCTTCACGAGGGTGCTCTCCTTGGCGATACGCTCCTCGGCTGCCTGCGCGGTCGCGCTGCTGAGCGCCGCGCCGGCGATGCGAGCTTCGAAGCTGGGAGATTCCTCCAATCGATGACGTGCCTGCTCCGTGTCGCCCCGGGACAAGAGCGCCACCAGTTCGCGCGCAAGTCGCGGTAGGTCGTCCCGCGCGGCGGCGAAGTACACGGCCCGCTCGATCACCACGGCCAGCCCCGCCACGCTCAGCGCCAGCAAGAACCACAAGACCCAGCTGGCCCCGACTTGGCCGAGCCCGTTCAGTGCACGCACGATGTCCATGTCAATCTCCTGCTCTGCTTCAGTCGCCGAGGCACAGGGTGCGAGCCGACCAGTCGACCCCGCCGCGCCCATCTCGGACTACGAAATAGAACCGCACGCGCTCTCCGCCGGCGGCCGTCGGCGCGCGCCAGGGCACACTCGCCTCGAGCTCGTTGCTGTCCCCCTCGATGATCGACAGCGCGCGCGACAAGCGGCCTCGCGTCGAAAAATGCGACACGGATAGGGCTTCGTGCTTCGGCGAGAGACCGGTCGAATCGGCGGTGGCATCGCGATCCATTGCGTCCAGCACGAGCCTCAGCGTGGCCTGCTCGCCGCCCGCGATCGAAGGCGCCGAAGCTCCGGGGATGCAGCTGCCCTGAGCCAGCTCACCCGGGGTTGCCTCGGGCCATGGTTTCCCGTCGAGGGTCATCGGCGCGTCTGCCAGCGTCGGATTGTCGTTCTCTCGGCCATCGGCGGCGATGGTCAGCTCGAACAACACTCGTGCGCGTTCACCGCACCCGCTGTCGCTTGCGAGCGCGCCCTTGCACACGAGCCCCTGCACCAACAGTCGCTCACCCACCACGCCGGGCACGTCGAAGTCGAACCGCGGAGCCTCCGGCGACAGCGCGAAGGCCTCGGCGCTCGCAAATACCTCACCCGCGCACTCCGGCAGTCCGCGTGAGCCAGCGGTCCCGGGGCAAACCTCGAAGCGCCAGCCGAGCTGCGGTTCGGGCTCGGGGTCGACCACGAGCCACTCGAGCGACACGGAATCCCCCGGGCGCGGCCAAGCCCGGCGAGAGTCGCCATTGACGCTGACGCGGGCTCCGAGCACCCGCAAGCGGTCGATGTCCTGAGGGTACGCGAGCGGGTCGTCGCAGCCGAGCAGGCACAGCCCAAGCGTGACGGTCAGCAGGGTTCTCACAGCTCACCTCGCAGGCCGATGTTCGGCAGGATCGGCAACCCATTCACCGCTTCGTGACGTGAGTAGTCGTAGCTGTAGCGAGTGCTCTCCTCGTTCTTGGCGTTGTAGGCGTTGAGCAGCTCCACGTAAGCAGCGAGCGTGACGGGAGCGACCCGCCACTCCTTCTCCACGCGCAGATCGAGCTGATGGAATGCGGGTCTGCGTTCGCTGTTCAGTGGGCCGTATACGGGTCGATACTGACCGACGCGCGCGTCATAGCTGGCGTCCACCACCGGAGTCGCCGGGTCGCCGCTCACCCAGCGGAAGCGGCCGCCGACTGACCAGCCCGAACCGAGTTGCTCGCTCGCAACGGCGGACAGCACGTGGGTCTGGTCGTGATCGAACAGTCGCCAGCGGGTAGCTTGCCCGCGGCGCTCGCTGCGTGTGAGTGAGTAGGCGGCGTATACGAAGGTTCGGGGCGACGGCCGGAGCTCGAGCGACAGCTCCCCGCCGAAGATGCGTCCGCTCCCGGTGTTCTCGAAATGAGGCGCTGCGTCGCCGGGCGTGCCAACGATGTCGTCGTAGATGTACTTGTAGTAACCCGCGACATCGAGCTTCACGCCGTGCCCGAGGGCCTGCTCTACACCGACACTGGTGTGGAGCGCGTGGTAGGGCTCGAGCGCGGGATTGCCGAGCTTCGGCAGCGCGTAATACCAGACCGCCGGCTGGGTGAAGAGTCCGACTCCGCCTTTCAGTGTCGTCGTCTCGCCCAGCGCGAGACGTGACGACAGCCGCGGGTCCATCGAACCGCGCCCCAGGTTTCCATACCAGTCGATGCGCGCCCCAGGGACCAGCGTCACACGCCGGTCGGGCCGCAGCGTGAGCTCGAGCCAGATTGCCGGCTGTACGAGCTCTACCTCGTCGCGAATGCTGAGGGAGTCGCTGAGCGCCAGGCCTTCGTTTGCGCTTGGGTCGCCCTCTGGCGAGGGCGGGCGCGGGCCGCGGTAACGTCCGTCCGCCAGCTCGAGCTCGGCGTCGATCCCAAACGCGAGCTCCGCGCTCCGGTCGAGCACGAGCTTCTGGTCGACGCGCCCGAGCAACTGCAGCGACTCGAGGTTCTGTCTCAGGGGACCGACCCGTTGGGCGCGGGTGAGCGTGCCCAAGGTGAGTGAGATGCGCTGTGACCACTCACTCGACGGGCTGCTCTCGAGCGTGGCGTTGACCCGATGGAACGCCAGAACCCCCTCGATCTCTCCGCGCAATCCCGGGTCTTCGAGCACCGGCTTCGAGAACAAGAGCTGAATGCCGTCCCGGCTCCCGTACGCCATCAGCCTCAGGCGGTGCTCGGCGCCCAGGCGCAGCCGACCGATGGCCTGGTAGTCGTAATAGATCGGAGCAGCCACCACGGAGTAGGCCCCTTCAGGGACCAACTCTCGGAAGAAGAAATCGATGTTGCTGCGGCGCGCTCCGACGGCGACGCTCGCGTCGTTGCCGAGCGGTGCCTCGACGAGCGCGGCGCTGTCGAGCAGCGAGAGCTCGAGCAGCGCGTGCACCCGGTCCGTGGCGGGCGCGCGGGTCCGCGCTTCGATGACCCCTCCGACCAGACGCCCGTAGCGCACCGAGAAATTGCTGGGTATGAGGTCGACGTGCTCGAGCAGCCGCGACGGGAAAAAACTGGTAGCGCTCGCGAAATGGTAGAGCAACGGGACGGGCGCGCCGTCGAGAAACACTACGCTCTCGTGCTGGCCCGCGCCGCGCAGAACTGGCGCGCCGCCCTCGAAGCTCGAGCTTCGCGCAACACCGGGTAGGATCTCGACCGCGCGCAGCGCGTCCCCGCGAGCGCCGGCGACCCGACGCAGATCTTCTGCAGCCACGCGGTGCCGCACTGGATCGCTGGGGATCGCTTCAACCTCGGCCGTGGCTCCGTATTCGAGCTCCTCGCCCGGCTCGGTGTTCGTGTCGTCGGCCAGCGCGACTCGAGGTGTGAGCAGGCACAAAAAGATAGTCGATGCCACGAGACAATCGCGCACGCCGGTCTCCGGTTTGGCTCGGTCCAAGGGCCCGTCACGCCGCTGCAAGACGAGCGGAGGCGAGGGGCCAACCCGAGCGAAGGTTCGGGAGATAGTGCCCACTGCGCGGGGAACCGTTCACGGCGCTCGCGAAATCTCCAGGCGGGGGTAGAGTTGGCTCATGCGGCGTTCTGTCGGCGCGGCGTTGCTGGTGGTCGGAGTGATCGCTCTGGCGTCGGCGTGTGGCATCACCGAGGAGGGCGGGCTCCAGGTCATGGACGACGCAGGCATCGAGGGCAGTGCCGGCTCCGGCGGAAGCGTCAACAACGGCAGCTGTTTTCCGGGGTCGAAGGTCTGCCCGGACTCGCAAGGTCAGCTGAAGTGCATCGAGGCCAACACCCCAGCGACGGGTTGTTCGGACAGCACGGGCTGTAGCCCCTGTTCATTGCCTTACGCGTCGGCGATGTGCGCCACGACCGGGGAGTGCGCCATCGATCAGTGCAACCCGGGTTGGCAAGACTGCAATCTCGACCCCAGCGACGGCTGTGAGACGAACGTCGACGGGGATCCCACGCACTGTGGAACCTGTGCGGTCGACTGCAAGGCCACCAAGGGCCAGAACTGGATCTGCGAAGCCGGAGGCTGCATCGTCAATTACTGCGATCCCGATTCCCTCCTCGACTGCGACAAGGACAAGAGCAACGGCTGCGAGGTCGACGGCAACACCGACGTCGCCAACTGCAAGTTCTGCGGTAACGCCTGCAGCCTGGCCCACGCGACGAACGAGTGCTCGGGTCAGGTCTGCAAGATCAAGGCCTGTGATGCAGGCTGGGCCAACTGCGACGGGAATGAAACAAACGGCTGTGAGACCAACACCGCGTCGGACCCGGGTAACTGCGGGGCGTGTGGCACGCAGTGCAACTCGACCAACGGCGTGCCCGGCTGCAACGCCGGGAAGTGCGCCATCGTCTGCAGCGCACCATACGGGAACTGCGACAACAACCTGACCAATGGCTGTGAGACCAACACGTCGTCCAGCCCGGGTCACTGCGGTGGCTGCGGTAAGGGGTGCGCGCTCACGCAGGCCAATCCAGCGTGCAGCAACGGCGCGTGCACCATCGCGTCGTGCAAAGCTGGCTTCGGCAATTGCGACGGAAACGTCGGGAACGGCTGCGAGACGAACCTCAACTCCGACCCGAAGCACTGCGGAGCATGCCCGACTGCATGCTCGGCACCGGCGAACGCGGCTGCGACCTGCGGCACCGCCAAGTGCGGCTTCACGTGCAACCAAAGCTTCTCGACCTGCGGTTCCGGCACGACCTGCTTCGACACCCAGAAGGACGCGAATCACTGCGGAGCTTGCAAGGTGTGCCCGGGGCCGGCGAGTGGGGCCGGAACGCCCGCGTGCAGCGGAGGCAATTGCACTGTCGCCTGCAAGGCTGGTTTCAGCAAGTGCGGCAACGACTGCTTCGACCTGAAGGTCGAGGCGAATCACTGCGGCTCTTGCACCAAGGTTTGTGCGGCCCCGACGGGAGGCACGACGAGCTGTGCCGCGAGCGCCTGCCAGTCCGCCTGCCCAGCGTCGTCGACGCTGTGCGGAGCTGCTTGCGTCAACACCCAGACGAGCAACGGCAATTGCGGGGGGTGCGGCAAGAGTTGCACCGGTGGCATGGCATGCTCGGGGGGCAACTGCAGTTGCCCGTCCGGCAAGATGGACTGCGGCAACGGCGTCTGCGTGGCGTGCTGCGGCAACGGAGATTGTCCCGGCAATGACAAATGCTGCAGCGGGGTGTGCAAAGGGAGCTGCTGACGACCGCCTCAGTTGGATTCGAAGAATCTTTCGTCCCCAAGTAGGGTTCGGCCCAATGTCACGTCGAACCCCTTGAAAGAAGGAGTGACGATGAAACGGATGCTCAAGGTTTTCGCGGGGTTCGCTGCAGTTCTCGGGATCGCGTTGGCCGGCAGCGTGGCCGTCGCGGCGCCCAAGGCCGGCGGCGCTGCAGCGAAAGCCGAACGCGCCGAGGCCCGGGACGGAAAAAAGGCCAAGGGAGAGCGAGGCAAACACAAGGGTCAGCGCTTCGCGAAGGCAGACAAGAATGGCGACGGCTACCTGACTCAGGCCGAAGTCGGCGACAAACGCTGGAAGCGCATCGGTGTGGCTGATGCCAACAAGGACTCGAAGGTCAGCAAGGCGGAGCTCGCGCAGGCGCGCAAAGACGGCAAGCTCGGCCGGCACGGCAAGGGCGGCAAACACAAGCGCGACAAGTCCTGACCTGCCCCGTGCAGGTGGAGCGTTCCAGTTCAGTTGGGGACGCTCCGCCGCTCAGCTGCTATGCTCGGCCGAATGAAAGCGCGACTAGCGCTGTGGGGCGGACTCACCTGTCTTGCGTGCACGTCCACCGGCGGTGGCGGCGGTGCAGGTGGGACGGGTGCCGGGAGCGGCGGCACTGCCTCCGGCGGAGTCGCCGGTGCAGCGGCCAGCGGCGGTCTGAGCAGTGGCGGCGCGGGCGGTGTGTTCGGCGGCAGCGGTGGTGGTCTGAACATCGACGCCGGTGGGGGTGATGCCGGCGGCGCGAAGACCGTCGTGAGCAGCCTCGAGCTCGAACGGGTCTGGTACATCGCGTCTCAGGGCGCAAACTCCCTGGTGGACTTCCGCCAGACGCCACCGAAGGTCACCTGTGGCGCACCCGTGGGTGAGTCGGACGGCTTCGAAGGCACCGGGGTGTTCACCGATCCCGTCACCAAGGAGCTGTTCTTTTATACCGACGGGCGCCGCGTGTTCCACGGGACCACGCACCAGCTCTTGGCGAACGGCGACGCGCTCTCCGGAGACTCGAGCTCGACCGAGGCCGCGCTGATCGCGCCCAAGTTCGGCAGCAACAACCAGCAGTTTTACATCTTCACCAACTCGACCAACGTCGCCTCTCCGGGCACCATTTCTTACTCCGTCATGGATCTCGCGGCGGGGCCCAGCGGCACGGTGACGACCAAGAACACGCCGCTGGTCACCGGCAACGTCGGCGAGGCGCTCGACGTCCTCCCGCACGAGAACGGCAAATCGTTCTGGGTGCTCGCTTACGACGGCGCGGCCAATATCCAGGCCTTCGAGGTGGCCGAGACGGGGGTCTCCGCTACCGCGGTCAAGTCACCCAGCGGGCTCACTGGTGTGGTCAAGCGAGGCGCCATCAACCACTCGCTCGACTACGACACGCTGGTCTTGGCCATGAACTTCGGCGGTGCCAACGGCCTCATCGCCACCGCGAGCTTCGACCGAAAGACGGGCATGGTCTCGAATGTCGCGCAGCTCTTGACGGGTGATGTCGGGTACCACGCGTCATTTTCCCCGGACGCCACCAAGCTGTATTTCGTGCGAGGCTCCGAGGGCTGGTATGGCAAGGCCTATCAGTACGACATCACGACCTCGACGGAGACGCTGTTCGGCGGAACGATCATGGCTGCAGCCCGGCTTGCACCCGACGGCAAGGTCTACTGGGCGAGCAACGGCAGCAAATACCTGGGGGTCGTCTCCCAGCCGGATCAACCCGGTGCCGCCGCCGGCTTTCAAGAACAGGGACTGTCGCTCGAAGGCTGCACCTCTGGCTTCGGGCTGCCCAACCAGACTGCGTCGTATTTGGACTATCTGCCGCCGGTCCCCAAGTAGGTTCATTGGCTCAACCAGCGAACGGCGAGCTGAACCTCCTGCCGCCAACCGCCCTGGTATTCGAGCTCGTAGCCGTTCCAGTTCAACTTCGGGTCGTCCGAGGTCAGCTGAATGGTCTCGTCCTTGTCACCCGAGCGCAGGCGAAGTGTCGCCCGCATCATGCCCGAGCCGTCCATCAATCGCTTCTCGACCAGCTCCACCACCTCGATGTCGAGCGTGCGAAACTTCGCCTTCCCCGCCTCTGCGGGCAGGACGAGCTTCGCGCTTGTTGGTGCAGCTGCAGCCGGCGTATGCGGCGCGGCAGAGGGTTCGGTAAAACCCTGCTCGGTGACCGCCGGCGCTGCGACAGAGCGTCCGTCCGGTGCTGGCTCGACGCCATTGGGCGACGCATGAGACGGGGTCGTGGTTCCCTCCTTTGCACAGGCCGCGGTGAGCGCGCCGGCGGTGGAGAGGGTCAGGCAGACGAGAAAGCATGAGAGTCGACCGCGCATCTTCCCAGCATCGCACGCCGCCGCGCAGTCATCGACCGTGAAGTCTCGGAGCCCCGGGTCGCCCGACGACAGGAGCGGGCTTGCCCCAGGGTTCGACCCGATCGCGGACAGCCCGTATGCTCGGTCACGTCATGACGCCCCGCCCCTTCTTTGCGTATCTGGCGCAACTCTCGAGCAGCTCTCCGCGAATGCTGGACGCCGGACTGCTCGGGCTGCGGCTTTGGTTTGGGCTGGTGCTCGCGAGCGTCCATGGACTTGGAAAAGTCACGGACCTCGCGAAGTTTACAGCGGGTGTCGCGACTCGCGGCGTTCCGCTGCCGTCGCTCTTGGGACCGGCTGCAGCGCTGAGTGAATTCGTGGGAGGGATTCTGCTCGCGCTCGGGCTGTTGACGCGCCCGTCAGCGTTGTTCGTGGCCGTCACCATGCTGGTGGCGGCGCTCCACATCCATGCGGCTGATCCGTTTGGAAAGAAGGAACTCGCCTGCTCCTACGCGGCAGCCGCGCTCGTCGTGCTCGTGGCTGGCCCGGGGCGCTGGAGTCTGGACCGGTGGCTGTTCGGTCCACGTTGAGTAGTCGTGGGCTCGATGTGTCGGTCTGGTTGAGCGGCAGGGGCGAGGGGAGGCTCCGGACTATCTGCGGCAGTGACCCTGGTCGCACTTGGGCTGGCACGCCCAGGCCGCACACTGTTGGGTGTGTTTGCAGCCGCGGTCGTGGAACTCTTTTGCGATGCGGCTCAGCGGCACCAGGCTCTGCTGGTTGAGCACCCCGCCACAGCCGCTCTTTCGGCCAACACCGCCCTGGTAACAGCCGCAGTCGGCGTCGGTCTTGCAGTCAGTCTTGCCTTCGTCGATCGCCTTTTCGTATTGGGCGGCGGAGACCACGCAGGGGTGGGTGATGGGGTCCGGCGTCGGATCCGACGGTCGCGCAGGGATCGGCAGTTTTGCGCCGCTGGTTGCCGTTTCGGTCGATGCAGTCGCGGGCGCCGCCGTCGCGGACGAGGGCGCCGCAGTCCCGGCGGGTCGTGCCGGGTTTTGGGTGTTGCAAGCGAGGGTCAGCGCACACACGACCAGGCTCGAACGGCCCAAGGTTGCCATCGCTGACATCACCCGCCGAGCATGCCACGGAACGGTGCAGCCCGCGCACTCGCGAAATTCAGCTATCGTTGGGGCATGCGAATCGGAGCGGCGGGGTTCTTCGCACTCGTTCTTGCGCTGGCGGCCTGTGCCTCCAGCACCCCAGAGGCCAAGGACTGCACACCGGGCACGTCCGTGGCCTGCACGTGCACCAGCGGGAAGACCGGAGCTCAGTCGTGCTCGGACAACGGCAGCAGCTACGGACCGTGTGAGTGCACGGGCAGCGGCGGCAGCGGTGGCAGCGTGGGTGGAGGCGCCGGCTGGCCGGGGACGGGCTCTGCAGCGGGCAGCGGAGGCAGTTCGACCGGAGGCAACGCCGGCAGCGGGACGGGCGGCGGCGACGTGTGCGCCGGCCATTGCGGCAACGGCACCAAGGACTGCGGTGAGACCAGCACGGACTGCGGCGGCGGCGAGTGTGGCGCCTGTGTGTACACCCAAGCAGACTGCATCCAGTCGGCGAACAACGGCTCCGAGGTCTGCGACGACGAGGCCTGGCAGGTCGCGACGCCAGGCAAACCCATGGTGCTCGTGTGCATCAACGACAACGGCGGCGTGACGTACGTCTCGAGCAACACCGGGCCGAAGATGAGTGATGGCGTCGAGCGTTGCCAGGGTTGGGAGACCAACGGCCAGAACGCCTGGGACTACCTGCAGTACATCTCCAAGATCACCTGCGACTCGCTGCAGAAACAGATCGACGTCGACCTCTCGACCTACGTCGGTACGGTGCTGCACATTGGCACCCACGACAATCCAGCCGGAGGCGGGCACAACACACCCAGCTGTCTGGCGTGGAAGAAGTGACGCGGTTCGCCCTCCCCGGTCTGTCTAGAGATAGCTGCCGCTGAGCACCAACGCCTCCGCCCCGCTCAGCGTGAACTTCTCCCCCGCAACGAGGTTTTTCGACTTGAGTTTCGTGCCGGTCATGGGATCGATCACGTCGAAGCTCATCGCCTGTCGCGGTGCCATGAGCACGTGGTTCTTGATGCCAATCGGGAATACGAAGAACTGCTTGGCTTTGACGCTTCCGTAGGCGCGGACCGCGCCGCTCGTCGGGTTCTGGAGATCGGGCCACATGGTGTCGGGGAGGGCCACACCGCCCTCCTCCGCGTAGACCACGAAGGGCGAGTCCGCCCAGTTGGCGTTCTTGCGGGTCCAAGACGCCAGATCCGCTGGCACGAAGTCGGTCAGCTGTCCGAACGCGTCGGCGCCGGCCATCTGCCACAGGTCTTCGTCGCCGCGCACGCCGGCCTTGCTGTGGAAGACGTAGAGCGGGAGCCGCGAAACGTAGGTCGTGATGGCCGCGGCGACCAGCTTGACCGGGTCATTCTCGGACGCAACGGACGCGCCGGGGCCAATCGGCTCATTGTTGCTGCCGACCGGCAGCGCCGGTGAACAGTTCTCGTGCTCCCACGGCTGCCGCACCGGACGCCACGCGCCTTCGATCTGGCTCAGATCGCGGTCGAAGTGAATGGTCGCGAGATCCGCGACGCTACCTGAGTAGACTTGGTTCTTGCTCGCGCAGTCTTGACCAGCGGGCGCGGAAGCCGCCACCAAGACATCGGTCTTGTCGTTCATGTACTGAGACAGCGCGCGCAGCTCCGTGATGCCGCTGTCACCGGCGAAGCCGTTTTGCCAAGCTTCGTTCGCGATCTCGAAGTGGATGATCTTCTGCTCGCGACCCTTTGACATGGCCAGGAACTGATCGACGAGCGCGTAGCGCTCTGCCGTGGTCGGCACACTGACCTGTCCGTCCCCGATCAACGTCCACTCGACTCTCAGGCCGTACTTGTCGAAACAAAGGTCGGTGAGCCCTGCGATTACCTGTTCGTAGTCCGGCCACGTGTGGACGATCTCTCGTCCATCCCAGTAGTCGGCCGCGTTTGCATCTCCGACCACGCCGAGCGCGCGGATGTACTGAAAGCCGTGCTTGGACAGGTAGTCCAAGTTCTGTTCCAGCCGCGCGAGGTCGTTCTTGTAGCCCCATGCCGCCCACATGAGGGTGGCGCCGAGCGCGTTGAAGGGGCCTTGGTCGTCCATCAGCGAGCTGCCCGCGAGGCTCACTTTGCCCGTGCGTTTGCCGCTCACGCCGCCGCCGGTTCCGCCCGTCGAGCCGCCCGCGCCCGACGACCCGCCGCTGCCGCCCGCACCCGAGGACCCGCCGCTGCCGCTCGTCCCGCAGCCTGTGCATGGTCCAAAGCTCTTTCCGTCGGCAGCGCAGGCTTGTGTGCCTTGGCTGCCGTTCTTGCACGCGCAGCTCACCGACTTGCCGGGTGTGCACGGGCCCGCGTCGTCGTCGCTGGAACAAGCCGCGATCAACGCCCAGCAAGCGAGGACCAGCGTCCCCAGTACTGGCGCAAGCGACCCCCGCCCCTTCCGAGCTACTTCCCGCCGACGCATGCTGATGAAGATATCACGTCGGCGATCGGGCTCGCTGCGTCGCGGCTTCAGTGCCATCTTTGCGCTGGTCCGATGCGAGGGAGCGGGTGTCCGGCAGCGTAAGCAGAGGATTCGCGCATCCCACGCGCCACGCCGGCCACGAACGCAGATCGCGTGCACGATTGGCGCGGGAGAATTCACGCCCCGCGGGTTGCTTTGGGTCAGCGTCAGCCCAAGCTTGATGAGTCTGATCGCACCAATGGAGGGGTCCATGGCAACACTGGCAATTCACACCACACTCGACCTACTCACGGCGACGGTCGCCGACCTGGAAGCACGGGTCGTCGATCTCAAGAAAGTAGCCAACACGTTGGCTGAAGCATCGGCGCTCGATCCCCCGTACCGCGACGTCGCGAGCGCCACGCCCCGACCTCGTGTGCTCGACATGAGCGGCGGCCCGGTGGCGGACTCGCAGGACTGAGTTGCTCGACGGCGTGGCGGGCGACTCGTTCGAGCGCTCGCTGTGCTGCACGGCGGCTCCCGATCGGTGGCCGCGGGCGGTCGTGTGAGCGCGAGCCGACGTCGGCCAGCTCGAGCTGACCCTGTGGTAGGCTGGCGCCCAATCCAGCCAGCCATTGACCCACCAGGAACCGGCACGGTGGTTCGCTCCGACACGGAACGTGCCCGCACCGAAGAGAGCATCCGCAGGGTACTGGAGAACGCTCGGTTGCGCGCGGTTCCCCGGGTCATCGTGCAGGGAGCGCTTTCGATCGCCGAGATCGTGCGAGCGGAGAGCCACGACGTCGATCTCGCCATCATCGGGCTGCGCCTGCCGGCACGGAACGAACCCGCCGAGGCGTTCATGGAACGCATGAACCAGCTGCTGACCAATCTCCCGTCGACCGTGCTGGTGCGAAGTTCCCGGGGCTTTCAGGGCGAGGCGGTGCTGTTTGATGACCCCGGCGGGCCCAAAGCGACGGAGCCAGTCCCCGCGGCGCCCGCGACTCGAGGCCGGCTCGGGCGGCGCGAGTTTCTTGCGCGCGTGGGTCCGCCGGGCGGCTGGCGCACTGATCGGCGTGTTGGTATGAGCGTCGGCAGGCTGGGCGCTCGTTCTCCACCAAGCCAACGCGAAAGAGCTGAGTGTCATGAGCACCGCAACCCTTTTCCGGACGTCGTTCAGGCAGCTGGCCCCAACTGACACGGTGGCAGAAGCCGCTGCCCTGATGCTCCACGGGCAGGCCACCGATCTTCCTGTCGTGGACGCCAAGGGGAAACTCGTCGGGATGTTCAAGCTGCAGCGTTTGTACGCGAACCTGCTGCCGAAGGCGGTGCTGATCGGAACCGGAGTGCCCGACCTGCGTTTCATGTCGGACAGCATCGACGAGGTGCGTGAGCGGATGGCGGAGATCGCCCAATTGCCGGTCAAAGACTTCATGGTCAAACCCGACCTCATAGCCGCACCGGACGCTTCCCCCTTCGAGCTGGTGCACCTCCTGTACCGCGGTGCGAACAACATCCCTGTCGTGGATCCGGCGACTGGCCGCCTGGTGGGAGTGGTCGCGACGCACGACGTACTCGCTGCGCTCGTGCCTTCCTGACGGAGCAGCATGATGCATGGCGAGGCTGCAGCTGCGAGCCACGTGATCTTCGGTCTGAGCCCGTTCTGGGTGGCCGTGGCACTGTTCGTGGCGGTCTACGTCGCGATCATGACCGAGAAGCTGAACCGCGCCATCCTGGCGCTGGTCGGCGGCGGGCTGCTGGTGCTGTCCGGCGTGATGAGCCAGGAGGAGGCCGTCAGCGCCGTCGACTTCAACACACTTGGGCTGTTGCTCGGCATGATGTTGATCGTCAACACCACCCAGCGTTCCGGGCTGTTCCAGTTCGTGGCCATCTGGTCGGCCAAGCGAGTGAAGGCGAACCCTTGGGGCATCCTGCTGATGATGTCGCTGGTCACGGCGATCTTCTCTGCTCTCCTGGACAACGTCACCACGGTGCTCCTGACGGTGCCGGTGACCTTGCTCATCACCGACGAGCTCAAGGTCAAGCCGTATCCCTACTTGTTTGCCCAGATCTTCTCGTCGAACATCGGGGGCACCGCGACGTTGATCGGCGATCCCCCCAACATCATGATCGGCTCGGCTACGGGCCTCACATTCAACGACTTCGCCTACAACCTGGCCCCACTGATCGTGGTCGTGTTCGCCGTGACGATGGTGCCGATGTACCTCGTCTGGGGGCGCCACCTCACGGCCGACGCGGCGCACAAGGCGCGCGTGATGAGCTTCGAGGAACGCCAGTCGATCACCGATCCGGCACTGTTGAAGAAGTCGCTGCTGGTCATCTCGTTGGTCATCGCGGGTTTCGTCCTGCAGCGCCAGATCCACGTCGAGCCGGCGACCACGGCCATGGTCGGTGCGGCGGTGTTGCTGCTCCTGGACAACATCGGCAAGGACGCCGAGACCCAGTCGAAGAACGTGGCGGGTGCGCTGTCCGAGGCCGAGTGGATCACGTTGATGTTCTTCTTGGGCCTGTTCGTCCTGGTCCACGGCCTGGTGAAAGCGGGGGCCATCGATCTGGTTGCGAGGCAACTGGTGGGGATCACCCAGGGCCGCTTCAACGTGACGGCCTACGTCATCTTGTGGGCATCCGCGGTGCTGTCTGCATTCATCGACAACATCCCGTTCGTCGCGTCCATGATCCCCATGATCAAGGCGATGGCACCGACGTTCGGGGGCGAGCACGCGCTCCTGCCGCTCTGGTGGGCGCTCTCGCTCGGCGCATGTCTGGGTGGGAACGGCACGCTGATCGGCGCTTCTGCCAACCTCGTGGTGGCTGGCCTCGCGGATCGAGCCGGCGTGCGCTTCCGCTTCGTGGAGTACCTGAAGGTGGCGTTTCCGCTGATGCTCATCAGCATCGCCCTTTGCCACGCGTACATGTGGTTCCGGTTTCTTTGAGCCCGCATTGCACAGCGCGCAGTTCGTGCACGGAAGACTTCGTCTAAAGCTGGTGCTGCCGCCGCGATGGCGGTATTAGCCGCGGGCAGCGGAGCAGGTCGGCGCTTTTCGCGTGACGCTTCGTGGCGCTGGCCAGCATGGGCACTGACATCATCGAGAAAACTTCAGCACCCGCTCTCGGAGAAGCCGCGCACGCCAGCCATGTGCTGTTCGGCATGAGCAGTTTCTGGGTGGCTGTGGTGTTGTTCGTGGCCGTCTACGTCGCGATCATGACCGAGAAGCTGAACCGCGCCGTCTTGGCGTTGGTCGGCGGCGGGCTGTTGGTGCTCACGGGCGTGCTGAACCAGGAAGAAGCGGTCAAGGCCGTCGACTTCAACACCCTGGGACTGCTCCTCGGCATGATGCTGATCGTCAACACCACGCAGCGCTCGGGGCTGTTTCAGTTCGTCGCCATCTGGTCAGCCAAGAAGGTGAAGGCCAACCCCTGGGGCGTGCTCTTGATGATGTCGGTCGTCACCGCGGTCTTCTCCGCGCTGCTCGACAACGTCACGACCGTCCTGCTCACGGTTCCCGTTACCTTGCTCATCACCGAAGAGCTCCGGGTCAAGCCCTACCCCTACCTGTTCACGCAGATCATCGCTTCTAACATCGGTGGCACGGCGACGTTGATCGGTGACCCGCCCAACATCATGATTGGCTCGGCGACGGGCCTCACCTTCAACGACTTCTTGCTCCACGTGGGTCCAGTGGCGCTGATCGTTCTGCCGCTGACCATGGTTCCTCTCTACTTCGTATGGGGCCGGCACCTGACGGCGGACGCGGCGCACAAAAAACGCGTCATGAGCTTCGAAGAGCGAGAGTCCATCACCGACCCGGCCTTGCTCAAGAAGTCACTGCTGGTGATCGCGCTGGTGATCACCGGATTCGTGCTGCAGCGCCAGATCCACATCGAGCCCGCCACGACCGCGATGTTCGGCGCCGCGCTGCTGCTGCTCCTGGACAACCTGGGCAAAGACGCAGAAACCCAGTCGAAGAACGTGGCCGGGGCGCTGTCCGAGGCCGAGTGGATCACGCTGATGTTCTTCCTCGGGCTGTTCGTCCTGGTGCACGGGCTGGTCAAAACGGGGGCCATAGATGGACTCTCACGTCAGCTGCTTCTTGCGACGCACGGCGAGTTCAAGACCACGACGCTCGCTGTGCTCTGGGCGTCTGCGGTGTTGTCCGCCTTCGTCGACAACATCCCGTTCGTAGCTTCCATGATCCCGATGATCAAGGCCACGGCGCCGACCTTTGGCGGAGACGCGGCGCTTCAGCCGCTCTGGTGGGCGCTCTCCCTCGGTGCGTGCCTCGGTGGCAACGGGACGCTGATTGGTGCTTCGGCCAACCTGGTGGTGGCGGGGTTGGCCGAACGGGCCGGAGTCCGGTTCCGGTTCATCGAGTACATCAAGGTGGCGTTCCCCTTGATGCTCGGCAGCATCGTAGTCAGCCACGTCTACATGTGGCTGCGCTACCTTTGAGCGGCCCCCGCTCGTCGTCAGGCCGACTCGGCAGAACGTTCGCCGAGCAACTCGGCGAGCTTGCGGAAGTGCCCCCGCTCCTCGGTCACGATCCGGTCGAGGACCTCGTGCTCTTCGGGGGGCACCAGGTTCTTCAGCTCCAGATAGAACAGAATCGCGTCCTGCTCCCGCTGCATGGCAAACCGGAGGGCAGTCTCGCTGTCCTTCGTGCTGGCGAGCAACTCTGCAGCGCGCGCCTGGGAGAACACCACGTTGTCCACGTAGGCTCGCAGGTAAGCGTAGTAGTCCTCGGACGCGCTCTCGCCGGGGTCGAAGCGGCCAATGCGCTCGAGCATGCGCTTGAAGACCCGCTCGTGGTCGACCTCTTCGAGCGCGAGCGAGCGGAACGTTTGTTTGACCTTGGGGTCACTGACCTGCTGCTCGGCCTGGCGATAGAACTCCTCGCCTGTGCGCTCGATCGCGAGGGCAAGCTCGAGGACTTCGTTGGCGTTGAAATGCGTCATGGGTTGGCGCGCTCAGCCTAGCGCAGGCGCCGAAGATGACCCCGGTCATCCATCGATCGGACAGCGGTGAAACGCGCAGGAAACGCGCGCGCCCTGCGCTTCGGGTCGTGGTAAACGATCGAGGTGTGCAAGTTCGCGCGCGCCAAGAGGTAGCCATGGCAAAGAGCGAGAATTCCGGGGATAAGCGCAGTCAGGTCCTGGAGGAGCACCGCGAGGTCGTGCAGCACGTCAGTGAGCTGGACGCCTGGGCTGAGCCGAACACGCCGCGTGACGAGAAGTGGGGTCCGGAGCTGAGCCGTCGGGCTTCGATCGTCATCGAGCACCTGAAGCACCACTTCAGTGGCGAAGCCGAGGGCAGCCTTTTCGCCGATATCGCCAAACATGCTCCCCACCTCATGGGCAAGCTCACAACCTTGACCGCCGAGCACCGCGAGATTCTGGCGGAATTTCGTCAGGTAGCGGAGCACGCGAGCGCGCTCGGGCCTGGTGACGTCAAGACCGCAGCCCGCATCGGGGTGCGGGCGCGACGGGCGGTCGCAAAGCTGCGGCGTCACGAGGCCGAAGAGAACGAGCTCATCTTCAACACCTACTGGGACGATCTGGGCGTCGGCGACTGAACCCCAGCGGTTACCTCACCCCTTCTTGTTTGCCCGTGACCGCGCCTTACAGCGCTGCGGTCACCAACCATGGCTCAGATTTCGCATCCGTCGCGCGAGTCGTCCCCGAAAGGCGCACTACCCCGCCGCCATTCCGCATTCTTTTCGTTGGCGCCGTCCAGACGGTCTGGGCGACGCAACCGTTGCGGTGAATTTTCCGCCGCGGCCGAGAGAGGATCCAAGAGGCTTCGATGACCAGCACAGCGCCCCTTCAGAAGACCAACGGCTCTCAGGGGGAGCCGCTGCCCCAGGACTATCGCGTCGAGACGGTCAGCCAGCACGTCGTCGAGGTGGTGTGTGACTCCGGCGAGGGGGCCCAGACTGCGGGCCAGCTCTTCGGCACCATCTGCGCGAAGATGGGCAACGGCGTCTGGACGGTAGAGATCATCCCAGCGGAGATCGAACCGCCGGTGCGCTCCCGTTCGGGCGCCAGCGGAAACCGTGTCCGCATCGGCTCCGGCGAGGTCACCAACATGGGCGACTCCGCCGATGTGGTCATCTCGTTCAACGAGCAGGTGCTCTACAGCCGCATCGACGTCGGCGCGCTCAGGCCCGGCACCACGGTGTTCCTCGAGAGCAAATGGGCGAATGACCCGCAGACGGCGATCCGCGAGGCCTACGCCGAGGCCAAGGCCGACTTCTTGGCGCGGGGTTACGTCATCAGAGAAGTCGAGATGGAAGAGGAGTGCCTCAAGGTCGTGCCGGACGCGCGGCGCGGTAAGAACATGTTCGCGCTCGGCTTGATGTGTGCGCTCTACGGACACGACAAACAAAAAGTGCTCCACGAGGTGCGGGCCAAGTTCGCCAAGAAGGGCGAGAAGCTGCAGTCGGCGAACGCCGCGCTCGTCGAGACCGGCTACGCTTGGGCGGAGCGAAATCTGGACGTGCGTTATCGCATTCCGGCGCGTGAGACCACGGAGGAGCTCGTGGTCATGAATGGCAACCAGGCCACCGCTCTCGGGATCCTGGCTGCCGGCATCGAGCTCTGCTCCATGTATCCCATCACGCCGGCGACCTCGGTGACCCACTACCTGGCCTCCGCGATCCACAAGACCGGCGGATTCATCCACCAGGCCGAAGACGAGATCGCCGCCATCGGTTTCGCGCTCGGCGCATCGTACGCGGGCAAGACCGCCGTCACGGTTACCTCGGGGCCAGGGCTCGCGCTGAAGACGGAGTTCATCGGGTTCGCGGTGATGGCCGAAATTCCGCTGGTGATCGTCAACGTCCAGCGCGGCGGTCCAAGCACGGGATTGCCCACTCGGGTGGAGCAGGGTGACCTCTTGGCGGCGCTCTACGCCGCGCCCGGCGACGCGCCGAAGATCGTGATGGCTCCGTCCACCATCCCGGAGTGTTTTCACTTCATGATCACCGCCCGACAACTGGCCGAGACCTTCCGCGGACCGGTCATGGTCCTGACGGACGCCAACCTGGCGACGGGCCAGCAGCCGTTCAAGCGTCCCGTGCCACAGGAAGAATGGCTGGCCCCACCCATCGACCAGGGCGACTGGGAAGCGGGCGTGCCGGCCTACGCCTGGGACGAACGAACGGGCCTGTCGACCCGGCCGATTCCAGGGCAGAAGGGCGGCGAGTACGTGCTGACCGGCCTGGCGCACGACGAGCGCAGCAAGGTTGCTTATGAGTCCGCCATCAACGAGCGGGCCATGCAGCGGCGAAGCGCCAAGTTGCTCACGCTGCAGAGCACGCTAAAGCCACCGCAGATCCACGGCGACCCGAGCGGTGACCTCCTGGTCGTGGGCTGGGGTTCCGCTCGCGGAGCCATCGAGGAAGCGGTGGACCGCATCCGTGCCGACGGCGGCAAGGTGTCTTCGCTGACCCTGCGTTTCCTGTCTCCCCTCGAGCCGGGGCTCAAGGAGATCTTCAGCCGCTTCAAGCGCGTGATGACCGTCGAGATCAACTACAGCGACGACGTGAGCTCGCCGGGGGTCACGGAGGAAAATCGCAGATACTCTCAGCTCGCCTGGTACCTGCGGGCGCGGACGTTGGTCGACATCGATTGTTGGTCGCGCGTACCGGGCATTCCGCTTCCGCCCGGAGACATCGAACGCGAGCTGCGACGCCGGCTCAACGTGCAGTGAAGTGGCTCGAACGAGGATCAAGGAGAACGCGGAATGTTCGGACTGAAGCTCGACTGGGTTGCTGACATCTCCCCCCGCCACTTCGTGCTGGAGGACTACGAAGGTGCAACGCCGCGCTGGTGTCCCGGCTGCGGCGACCACGCGGTGCTCACGGCCGTGCAGAGGCTCGTGCGCGACTACCAGCTGCCACCGGAGAAGGTCGCGATGATATCGGGCATCGGCTGCTCCAGCCGCTTCCCGCACTACATGAAGACCTACGGCTTCCACAGCCTGCATGGTCGCGCGTTGCCCGTTGCCTGTGGCGTACGCAGTCGCCGGCCGGATCTGCACGTCTTCGTCTCGACCGGCGACGGCGACTGCTGCGCCATCGGCACGGCGCACTGGATCCACGCGATTCGTTACAACATGAAGATGACCGTCATGCTGTTCGACAACAACGTCTACGGTCTGACCAAGATGCAGACGTCGCCGACCAGCCGTCTGACCCAGAAGTCGAACACCCACCCCGCTGGGTCACCGCTCAGCCCGCTGAACCCGTTGTCCGTCGTGCTGGGCATCCGCAACGCTTCCTTTCTGGCTCAGACCGTGGACTGGAACCCCGTCCACGTGGCGGCAACCATCAAGCAGGCGTACGAACACGAGGGACTGAGCTTCGTGCGCATCCTGCAGCGCTGTCCGCATTACATGGATCACCAGTGGGACGACGTGCAGCAAGATCCGACCAAGCTGCTGCTCTTGACACACCCGGATGGGATCCCGGCCGACGCGAGCCTGAATCGCATGTTCCCCAACCGCGTCGAGCACGATCCGAGTGACCTCAAAGCGGCGCGTGACATCGCGGGCTCCGAGATGCCGATCCCGATCGGGCTCCTGTACCGGAACAAGAACGCGGAGCGCTACGACAAGGAGTCGGCTCGCGGGATCGGCACCGGCGTCGAGAAGAAGCTGGCGGCGGTGCAGAGTGAGATCGACCGTTTCCTCGTTTGAGTGGACGAAGCCATGTTGGAACCTCGTCAGGAGAGTGTAGCGAGCGGGGGCGCAGCGCGGGAAGGAGCAGCGCCAGTGCCAGAGAGCGAACCGAGCCAGCGGGTGTGTCGCGGGGGCACAGCCCTGGCGTTGACGGAGAGGACCCTGTGCGGCTCGGGTGCCGTGGGAACGGCGGCAGCGGCCGAGGGGCTCGCGCTCTCGGGAGTGCGGGCAGCCCGCCTGCTGGCCGACGAGGAGGTGCGACTCCTGAGTCACGCGGCGGCTGCGGTGCCGTGGGTGCTCCACCGCACCACGTTGCAGCGCGCCCGGGGAAATGCGTTTGGCGCGTTCGAGCTGGTTGCATCCACAGCCCAAGAGGCCTGTGACCAGGCCTTGGTCGCGCACATGACGGCGTTGGCCGGCGAGCTGCTGGTCCACCCGGGGTTCGAGCGTGAGCTCTGGTTGATTCAACCGCTCTCGGAAGACCAGGTGGCGCCGCTCTTTTCGGAGGCTGCGAGTCGCGAACGCCTCGTCACCGACGAAGACGCGGTGAGTCGCGAGCTCGGGATCGCCTTCGAGAAGGTGGCGGCGAAGCTCGGCAGAGTAATCGCACCCCTGACGAGGGAGCACAGCCACGACGCGGAGGTGGTGATCGTCACGACCGCCGATGCACGGGAAGTAGCACTTGCGGCGTCGGCCTCGCTCGGTGTCCGTTGCGCGGTCGTCTCGCTGGCACAGCTCCGACCCTTTCCCAGCAAAGCGCTGGTCGAAGCGGTGTCCGGAAAACGCGTGGCCGTGCTCGAGGCCGGGTGGATGAGGGGGCGTCTGGAACCTGCGGTTCGAGCGGCGCTGGGTGTGAACGCGCAATCGCTGCCGACCGCGGATCCATTTGGCGCGAATCCGATCCCGTCGCTCCGCGCAGCACTGGGTTTCCCTTCACAGGAAGAGGCAGTCGTCCCAGCGAGCTCCCCGCGGTTTGTCATCGGTGTGGTGCCGGCCGGCGCGCGTGCCGAGGCGCTGCTCGGCGACGTCGCCGCACGGCTGGCACAGGCCGGCTCGATCACCATCGCCGAGCCGGGCGGTTCCGGGGCCGCGTCGCTCCTTTCAGTGGGGCGGGGCGCGGGCAGCCTTGGCGGGCAAGCCAGCATCGATCTGCTCCTGGCGGCCGATCCGGTCCTGCTCGACCCGAGTCGGCTCGAGACTCAGCTGGCCGAAGCTGGCACCGTGGTCATCGCGTCGGCGGCGGACAGCGCACAGGCAGTGTGGAGTGAGCTCAGCGCTGCGCAGCGCGACGTGCTGAGACGCCGCTCCGCGCGGATCCAATGGCTGGACACTCGCCAGCGAACCAGCGAGCTCGATGCTCCGAATTCGGCTTGGCTCACCCTCGGTCGCGCGCTGATCGAGGCGAGCGCGCCGGCGGTTTCCAAGCGGCTCGGACTGGACGAAAACCGTGTTCGGTCCCTGGCTGGCGAACCCGCGCTGGTCGCGGTCGAGCCCACGGCGACGACGGTTGCGCGCGCGGCGCGCACCACCAAAGAGCGCCCGGTCATGCCAGCGGGAGTTACGAGCTCTGTGGCGTCGAGCTGGCGGACCGCGCTTCGGAAGTTTCACGTGACGGGGGAGGGGGCCGCCGGTGCCGCTGCGCTCTTGCCGTTGGCGCCCGCTGCTGTCTCTGCCTGGCTCGCCCGGGGTGTCGAGCAACAGTTTCCTTTGCTGGTCGACCTCGACAGCGAGCCCGCCGTCGTCCCGTTCATCACTGCGGTTTCAGCGGCCGCGAATTCGGCGGGCGCCGTGATCGCGGAGCACTTGCCGCGGTTCGTCGCGTCGGTGGCGCACGAGCTGGCTGACGCGAAGGGCCCAGCCCCCGTCGCTGTCACGCTGGAGCGCGCGTTGGCGCGGTTCGCTCGGGACTTCGAGCTGAGCGCTGCCGCGAAGAAGAGCTTCGATGGGGAGCTCGCGAACTTCCGCCGATCACTCCCGGTGGCTGGGCGGTTGCTTGGACTTTCCCAGCACGTTCACCTCGAGCTGTACGCCCGAGTGGTCCTCGCCGAACGCGCGCGCCGCACCTCGGAGACGCTGGAACAGATCAAGCGCCTGGCTTCGGCGCTCGGTGATCGGATCCGGATCGAGGCCGCGCGTTCACCCAAGGCGCGCTCCGCCGAAGGTGTGGGCTCCGTCCTGGGCGAAGGCGCCGCATTCATCGACCCAAGTGTGCTCGCCCGGACATTGCCGGCGACGCGCGGGCCGCGGCCGCTCGACGACGAACGCCGACGGCGTATCGAGCGCGCACATCAGACGCTGCAGCGCTTCCTTGCCGAGTTGCCCACCGCTTCGGAGCTCGTGGTGGTTCACCACGGCAGTGTGCCCGACGACCTCGAGCTCGGGCGAGCGGAACGCATCCGTCACGGCGACTGTTTCGAGGTGGCGTGCGGACTCTTCGACGGCATGGTGCTGCGTTTTGCGGAGGTCTTTCGCGCCGCGCGGGTGGCGCGGCTCGAGCTCGACGGCGCCTACGACGAGGCTGTGCACGGCGCGAGCATCGCGGCTCTCGAGTGGACGGGTTTCAGCGCAGAAGAGCTGCTGCTCGTGCCGCCAATCGTCGTGGTCGAGAGCGCCGACCGAGTGTGGAAGTCCTCCCTCGACTCCCTCTCCAGACTGCTGCGCTCGGGCCGTCCGATTCACGTGCTGGTCGAAGAGAGCCTCGCCCTGTCGGGCCAACCGGGACTCGGCTACGTGCTCGTTGCGCACCGCGAAGCCCTCGTGCTTCAAGCCACGCTCGCACGCCCGCAGCATTTCAGCGACGGGCTCGCACGCATGGCTGTTGCGCTCAGACCGGCGGTCGTGCTCGTTGCTCCACGCCCTGTGCCCGGTCCCATCCCGGCCTGGCTCGAGCTCGGCGCCAGCCTCGAAGGGCGAGCGCTGCCTCCGTTTTCGTACGATCCGGACCAAGGTGGCTCGTGGGCGGAGTGTTTCGACATCGGGCAGAACCCCCGAGCCGAGCTGGCTTGGCCGACCTCGACGCTCGAGATCCAGAGCGCGGATGGCACCGCGGGCAAGCTCGAGGTGACGACCACGTTTGCCGACGCGGCGGCGCTCAGCCTGGAAATGCGCGGACACTTCTGGTTGATCCCGCGCGAGGCCTGGAGTGACGAACAGGTCGAGCTCGCCCCCTACCTGACTCGACCCCCGAACGACCTCACCCACTTGCCGTTCATCTGGGTGGTCGGCGAAGACGGACAATTCGCGCGGGCGGTCGTGTCTCGGGAGCTGGCGTTCGCGTGTCGCGAGCGCCTGCGCATCTGGCATGTGATCCAGGAGCTCGGTGGCGCCGACAACGAACACGCGCGCCGCGCAGCCGACGCCGCCCGCCACGAGGCCGAGTCCGAAGCGCTGCGGGCGCAGCAGGCACTCGAAGCGTCGCACCAAGCCGAGCTCGAGCGCGTTCGCAACGAGGAAGCCAGCACCGCGCTCCGCCGACTCGCCGAGGCGCTGCTCAATCCCGGGGCGCTCGCTGCGCCCGCGGCCACGGCTCCGCCGGCGACGACGAAGAGCGTGGCCCGGGTCGGGGCTCCGCCTCCGACTCCGGAAGCTGCGGCTGCGGCGAGCCCGCCCGCGCCAGCCCCTGTCGTGGAGGAAGAGGTCGTCTCGTTCTCGGATCCCTACGTCGACACGCCGCTCTGCACTTCGTGCAACGAATGCCTGAACGTGAACCCGCTCATGTTCAAGTACAACGGCGACAAACAGGCAGTCCTCGCGGACGCCAAGGCCGGCACGTTCCTGCAGCTGGTCAGGGCCGCAGAGAAGTGCCCCGCCGCCTGCATTCACCCAGGGGAGCCCCGCAAAGACGACAAAACGGTCGACGCCGACCTCCTCGCCAGAGCGGCACGTTTCAACTGACGGAGGCCACACCGTGCCGCTGAATGAGATCGCAACGGCTGGGGGGATCATGTTCGGCGTCGCGCTGACGTTCGGAGTGATCTTGGCCATTGCCAACCGCAAGCTGAAGGTCTGGGAGGACCCTCGAATCGACGACGTCGAGAAGCTCCTGCCCGGCAGCAATTGCGGCGCTTGCGGTCAGCCGGGTTGTCGCGCGTTTGCCGAGAACGTGGTCGGAGGTAAGTCGCAGCCGAGCTCTTGCACCGTGAGCAACGCGGATGGCATCGCGGCCATCGCTGCTTATCTCGGCGTCGCGGCGGGTGAGCGGGTGAAACGCGTGGCGCGGCTGCACTGCGCGGGCGGAAAATCCAGTGTGCGGCGGCTCGCCGAGTACGAAGGGTTGCCGTCCTGTCGCGCAGCTTTCGTCGTGAACGGCGGAGGGCGGGCATGTTCTTGGGGTTGTCTGGGTCTCGGAGATTGTGATCGGGCCTGTTCTTTCCAGGCAATTCACATGAACACCGAGGCATTGCCGGTGGTGGATATCGACAAGTGCACGGCTTGCGGCGACTGCGTCGTGGCTTGCCCGCTCAACCTGTTCACGATCGAAGCGCTCGATCAGCCCATTATCGTCCAGTGCAACAGCCCACTCGCCGGAGCCGAGGCGACGCGGGCTTGCACGGTGGCTTGTGACGCTTGCGGCCGCTGCGCGCTGGACGCGCCGCGGGATGCGATCAGCATGCGCGGCGGCCTGCCGGTCATTCAGGACGCCGCGCGCGTGGACATCAAGTGCACGCTGCGCTGTCCGACCGGCGCCATCCAGGAGGTCCCAGGTGTGCAGTTTTCCCGAAGGCGACTGAAGGTGGCATCATGAGCTTCAGAGCAGCGGCGGCGAAGTGGTTCGAGCGCGTGGTGGGCGGCGACACAAAGAGCGTCGCGCCGGCGGCCGGACAGCGCGTCGTCAGCAGCGGCGCAGCGGCGGCGCTGGCCGCCGAAGTACAGACCAGCGAGCGGGTATTTCGCGTGGCCGCGCGGGGCGAGCTATTGACTCGCGCCGAGCGCTCGGCGGGTCCGAACGCGTTCGGCGCGCCGGTCTTCCAGACCGTGTGCGAGGACCCGCGGGCGGCCATCTCGAACGCTGCGGGGCGCGCGATGGCCGGCTCACGCGTCGCGGTGCTAATCCCCGAAGAGAGCGTCCTGGCGTGCCACGGGGCGCTGCACGCCGCCGTTGCGCGCCGTGCGCCGTTCATCGTCCACGCCGTCGTGTCGGCGGACACGGCCTCGGCCTCCACACTCGGCGCCCAAGGGCACGGGTCGTACCACGCGCTGGCTGACACGGGTGTGATCCTGTGCATGGCGCGAACTCCCCAGCGCGCGGCGGACATGGCGTTGATCGCACGGCGCGCAGCGGAGCTCTCACTCGTGCCGGCGGTCATCGCGCAGGAAGGACCCGAAACGGCCTGGGCTCCTGCGAGCCTCGAGCTGCCGAGCGCTGCGACCGTGCGGGAACTCTGCGGCCTGCCCAGCGAAGAGCTCGCCGCGCAGAGTTCAGCGCAGAGCATGCTGCTGGGAGAAAGTCGTCGTCGCGTGCCGCGTTGGTTCGATCTCGACCGCCCGGCTGCCCATGGAATGCAGCTCGCCGGTCAAGATCTGGCGCTCTCCCTGGCCGGCCAGCACGAGTTCTTCGGGCGGAACGTGATCGAGCTGCTGTCGGAGTCCATCGAGCGGTTTGCGTTGCTGACGGGGCGCAAGCTGGAGCTCGTCTCGAAACATCGGCTCGAGGACGCGAAGGTTGCCTTCGTGGCGCAGGGCGCCGCCATCGACGCCGCCACGGCCGTCGCCGACTACTTGCGCAAGGAGCGCGGCGAGAAAGTCGGAGTGCTGGGCATCGAGTGGTTGAGGCCCCTCGCGCGTGACGAGATCCGGAAGGCGCTGGCGCACGTCGAGACCATCACGGTGCTGGAACGCACGGGTGATGCCCTCGGAGCGGGCGGCCCCCTGTCGCGTGAGATCGAGAGTGCGCTCGGCGCCGAGAAGTCGCGAATCGTGTTCGCGAGTCATGGTTTGGGGGGACAGCCCCTGTCGAACTCGGATCTGCTGGGTGCTTTCGAGAACATGAAGGCAGGCGCGGGCGCCAAGCGGTCGCTATTGCTCGGAGTGGCCTTCCCTGAAGCCCACCCGAAACACACTCGCCGCGAGGTCTTGAATCAGAAGGTCCGCGGCGCGTACCCGGAGCTCGCGCGCTCGGCGCTGGCGATCGACGCACCGCTCGATCTGCGGCCGGCCTCCGCGCGTACTGTGGGACTCTGGGCTCGGACCAGCGAGTCGCCGGAGGACGTGTTGGACGCGCTCGCCACCAGGTGTGCAGCCGTAGTCGGTCAACACATCAGAAGTCGCAAGACCGGTGCCGAGCAGGGAACCTGGATGGCCGAGGTCAGTGTGTGCCCCGTGCCGCTCACGGATCCCGCGGGTGGGGTCTGGCACGACGTCGCAATCGTGGCGGCGCCAGAATTGCCGAACGACATCAATCCGCTGCGCAAGGTCGTGACGGGCGGCTCGGCGCTGATCGCCAGCCCACTGCCGGCGGAAGCGCTCTGGCGCGATCTTCCCGAGTCCTGGCGGAACGAGATCCGCACGCGTGGACTCGGCATCTGGGTGCTGAACGCGCCAGTCACCGAACTGGTGGAGCACGCTGCCTGGCTGCTCGCAAAAGAAGCCGCTACCGCGACCGCGAGCGGCGTGCCCGAGCGATTGCAGTGGGAGAGTTTCCCTGAGCTCGCTCCGGCGCCGGCGGATTCGCCCGTGCCCCTTGCGGTGCGACGCTTCACGAGCGCGCGTTCGACCTACGACAACCTGCCGCGCTTCTGGGGTGAGCTAGCGGAGCCCCGCATCGACGCGGGCTTCGCCGAGCGGGCGCCGGATCCCTACTTGTCGCTTGGGGCAGTGCCGCCCAGCACCAGCGGACTGTTTCACGTTGCTGTGCATCAGAACCGCTTGCCCCAGTTCGACGCCGAGCGCTGCACTGGATGCGGCGCATGCTGGAGCGCCTGCCCGGACTCGGCGATCGCACCGAGCGTCATCCGTAGCGAGCGCTTGCTCGATGCGGCGGCTGACCTCGCGGCGGAGCCCGGCGCCGAACGCAAACCTCAAGCAGAAAAGCTCAAGCGCGCCCACAAACAGCTGGCTGCTCGTGTGGACGGCAGCCTGGCGAAACAAAAACATCGCCGGCTGACCACCGAAGTCTTGCGCGAAAGCTTCGACTGGCTCACGCAGCAAATGAAGGTCACTGACGACGATCGCCCCGAGTTCGAGCGGGCGTTCGAGACCACCCTGCGCGCCATCAGCGCACTACCGTTCGCCGTGACCGAAGCGTTCTTCCACGGACCTCACGGTGCTGCGAAGGGAAGCGGGGAGTTGCTCGGCCTCGCGCTGAATCCGGCGGCGTGCCAGGCCTGCGGAGGCTGCGCCGCAGTGTGCGCCGAAGAAGCGATTCGGGTCGTAGGGCGCACCGAGCCGGCAGTGCATGCGGCACAGCTCGGCTTCGGAGTCTGGGAGCGCTTGCCGGATCCAACTGGAGAGAGTCTCGCCCACGCTGCCGGCCTCGACGCCGTGGGCAAGCTGCCAGCCGCGCTCGCCAGTCGACACACGCTGCTCAGCGTGACGGGCGGCGGAGGACACGAGCCGGGCTCCGGCTCACGCCTGGGAGCGCGCTTGGCCGTCGCCGTGACGGAGTATCGCCAGCAGCGCCTGTCGGTGACCGAGCTGGGTCGCATGGACACACTCCTCGGGCAGCTGCGCGAGGCGCTGCGGCGCGAGCTCGCTCAGGCCATTCCCGCCGACGACCTTGGTGCGCTCGAACGCGCTCTCGAAGATGTACCCGATCGCGGCGGCAGCATGACGGCGGTGCTCTCACGCCTGGACAATCTGGGCGAGCAACGAGGACTGGACGGCGACAAAGCACGCAAGTTGGTGCACACCACAAAGAAACTCCAAGAGCTCCGCGAAGCGATCGCAAGCGGCGCCGACGGAATGGGCCGCGCACGTCACGGCCTTGTGGTGACGAGCCCAACACTGGCCGAGTGGGCCGCAGAATTTCCCCGCAATCCATTCGCCGCACCCGTGGTGGTCGATCTCTCGGGTGGCGCGTTCGATCTCGCGCTCGGCCTCGCAGAGAGCATGGCAAGAGCGCACGTGGCCGAGACACGGCTCACACGTTTGGCGGAGCTCTGCCTGGCGGCGCCTGCCGATTGGATGTTGAAGGAGCGTGAGCTGGAGCAGCTGACCTTCGCGGCTCTGGCACCCGTCGAACGAGCGCGCGCGGCTCCGATGTTGGTCCTCGCCGGCCCCGAGGCTCTCAGCGCCGAAGGTCGTGCGGGCCTCATGCGTGTGCTCGGGGCGGACCTGCCGATCAAGGTCATCGTGCTCGACGGACGCGAGCACCTGCTCCGCTCGGGTGAATCACTCTTGCCCTTCGTTGCGGAGCGTCGTGCCTTCGTCCTCTCCACGACCGTCGCTCACCGCGAGCACTTGTTCGCCGGCGTACATGCCGCGCTCGACGCCGAAGGACCCGCGCTGATTCACCTGTACGCACCGCGTCCCGGTCCTCACGGCTTCGACACTGCGATCACGCTCGAGCGCGCGCGGGCGGCGGTCGACTGCCGAGTCCATCCGCTCCTACGCTGGGACCCCGCGGCGGAAGGGGTGTTCGGCTCCAAGCTGAGCCTTGCCGGCAACCCCGCGCTCGACCAGCCGTGGGTCGAAGATGCGAGCGGCCAGCTGCTGACGCCGGCGCACTTCGCGCTGAAAGAGGCGCGATTCGCCGCGTGTTTCACCGAGCCGAGTGGGGCGACTCGGAGTGTGGCCGCGTGGGCGCTCGGCGACCCGAGCGAGCGGGGCAGCGCGGCGCCGAGCGTGACGTTGGATGGCGTCGAACGCTCCCTGAACGCCGACCTGGCTCGCGCGGTGGTCGAGCGACTCGACACGTGGCGTACGTTGCAAGAGCTTGCGGGTGTCTCCACGCCATTCACGCTGAGTGTGCGCTCCGCCGCGGAGGGTGACCTGCGCGCCGAGCACCAGGCGGCGCTCGCGGCGCTCACGGCGGAGTACGAAGCGAAGCTGGCGGCGGAGACCGCGCGCCATGCGGAAGACACAACGGCTCGCCTCGGCACACGACTGCTCGAGCTGGCGGGTTATGGAGCCGCCCGAAGCAAACCCGGCGAGGGACCGACGTGACGAGTTTGTCCCTGACGGGGCGCACCTTTCGCCACGGCGTCCACCCCGCGGAGCGGAAAGAGGCGACGGCAGCCTGTGCGCTCGAGCGCGTGCCCTTCGTCGACGAGTACTCGCTACCGCTGTCTCAGCACATCGGCGCGCCTTCCAGAGCGCTGGTTCGTCCTGGGCAAAAGGTCGAGCGTGGCCAGGTCATCGCCGAAGCGTCGGGTTTTGTGTCCACCCACTTGCACGCGCCGGTGACCGGCAGCGTGAAGGCGATCGAGCTGAGACTCGCGCCCAACGGCAAACGGGTCGAGACGATCGTCATCCAGGCTGACGCCTATTCGAGCCAGAAGGTCACACCCATCGAGGTCCCGGACTCGAAGACCGCGGATACCGAGGCACTGATCGACGCCATCCAGCGCGGCGGTCTGGTGGGTCTCGGCGGCGCGGCGTTTCCGACCCACGTCAAGCTCAAGGTCCCCAAGGGGAAACGCGTTCAGTTCGTGATGCTCAACGGCTGCGAGTGTGAGCCCTACCTCACCTGTGATCACCGGGTGATGGCAGAGCGCGCGGCGGACGTGAAGCGTGGTCTCGACCTGATCATGCAGGCCACTGGTGCGGAGCGCGCCTACATCGGTGTGGAGCTCAACAAACCCGATGCGATCGCGGCACTGGAGCGGGAGGTCGATCCAAAGCGAGTGGAGGTCGTCGGGCTGCAGGTGAAGTACCCGCAAGGCGCCGAGAAGATGATGATCGACGCCATCCTCGCGAAGGAGGTGCCGGCTGGCGGTCTGCCCCTCGATCTGGAGATCGTGGTGCAAAACGTGGGCACCGCCGCGGCGCTCGCCGATCTGTTCGACCGCGGCCAGCCGTTGATCGAGCGGGCGGTGACGGTGACCGGCCCCGGCGTGCGCCGACCGGCCAACGTGATCGTGCCGATTGGCACCTCAGTCCGAGAGGTGATCGAACACTGCGGCGGTCTGCTCCCCGAGGCACGACAGGTCGTTCTGGGTGGTCCGATGATGGGCATGGCGCAAAAGAGCCTGGACGTGCCCGTGACGAAGGGCACCTCTGGCATTCTGGTCCTGACGCGCGTCAGCCATACCGCGCCGGAAGAGCCGTGCATTCGCTGCGGGCGCTGCCTCGAGGCGTGTCCCATGTTTCTCAACCCGTCGCGACTGGCGCAGCTGACCCGAGCGGAGCTCACGGACGAGCTGAAAGAGCAAAATGTCCTCGACTGCTTCGAGTGCGCGAGTTGCTCATTTTCGTGCCCGTCTCACATCCCGCTGGTGCAGTTGATCCGGGTGGGTAAGGGCTTGGTTCGGCAGAAGGAGTCGGCGTGAGCGAGGGCGTCCACACTCTTCAGATCTCCACGTCGCCGTTCGTGCACCGCGGCCCGACAACGCGCAGTGTCATGCTCGAGGTGGTGGCTGCGACGGTCCCGGTGATCGCCGCCGCAACCTACTATTTTGGCCTGACGGCGCTGCTCTTGGTGGTTTCGTCCGTGGTGGGTGCCGTCGCCACCGAGTGGTTGCTGTCGGATCGCAGGGGTTGGTCGACCCTGCGTGACGGCTCCGGCCTGCTCACCGGCATCTTGCTCGCGCTGACGCTGCCGCCGGCCATCCCGCTGTGGATGGCCTGCCTCGGCGGCATCGTCTCGATGGCCCTCGGCAAGATGATGTGGGGAGGCCTGGGCAAGAACATGTTCAACCCCGCGCTAGTCGGGCGGGCGTTCTTGCAGGCGGCCTTCCCCATCACGCTGACGACCTGGGTCGCACCCCGGCAAGGCATGCTCCACATGAACGGCAGCACGTTCGCGCTGCCACTGATGAAGGCAAAAGTCGACATCATCAGCTCGGCCTCCCCGCTCGGGCTGTCGAAGTTCCAGCACAAGGGCACCGAGCTGGGCCACCTGCTAAGCGGCAACACCTCGGGCTCACTCGGCGAGACCGCGGCCGTGCTGTTGATCGTCATCGGGCTGTGGCTGGGTTTGCGCCGTGTCTTCGACTGGCGGTTACCGGTGTCAACGCTGCTGTCGGTGGCCGTGCTCTCGGGCTTGCTTCACCTGTGGAAGCCGACCGCGTACCCGACGCCGATCTTCATGTTGCTGTCGGGCGGCCTGCTGTTTGGTGCGGTCTTCATGGTCACTGATCCGGTCACCACCCCGCTCACTCCCCGGGGTGCCTGGATCTTCGGGACCGGCGTCGGTCTGCTCGTGGTGCTGATCCGCATATTTGGCGGGCTGCCCGAGGGTGTGATGTACGGCATCCTGCTGATGAACGCGCTCTGTCCGTTGATCGACAAAACGACCCAACCGCGGCGTTTTGGAGGCAAGCGATGAGCGCCGGGGCGGAGCCTTCTTCGCTGCGTTTGGCCGGCACGCTGGCGCTCGCCGGACTGGCGTCGGGTCTGATCATCGTCAGCGTCTATCTGGGTACGCTCGAGAAGATCCAGGAGAACCGGGCGAAAGCCATGCAGGAGGCCATCTACAAGGTGCTGCCCGGCACCTCGAAGATCGAACCCTTCGCGCTGACCGGCGCGACGCTCGTGCCGTTCACCGGCAAGATCGGCGCGCCGAACCGGGACCCGGTGATCTATCTGGGGCGCGACGAGGGCGGGAAGGCGATCGGTTACGCCATCCCAGCGGAGGGGGCCGGCTTCCAGGACACGATCAAGCTGCTCTACGGCTACGACCCCGCGCGACGGGCAGTGATCGGCATGGAAGTGCTGGAGAGTCGCGAGACGCCCGGCCTGGGTGACAAGATCGCGTTCGATCCCCACTTCAAGGCCAACTTCAACGAGCTCCTCGTCGACCCCAAGGTCGAGCTAGTGAAAAAGGGCGACAAGACCGCCAAGAACCAGGTGGACGCCATCACCGGCGCCACCATCTCGTCGCGCGCCGTCGTCTCCATTCTGGGCAAGAGCCACGCAATTTGGCTGTCGAAGCTGGGCGCTGCCGATCCCAAGACGGCGAGTGCGGAGGCGAAGTGAGTATGACGGGAAACGACGACAGACCTGCGTGGCCGGAGGTGACGCGGGGGATCTGGAAGGAGAACCCGGTGCTCGTGTCAGTGCTCGGGCTGTGCCCGTCCATGGCGGTGACGAACTCCCTCAAGAACGCCCTGGTCATGGGCGCGGCCACCAGCTTCGTGCTGATCGGCTCGAGCACGTTGGTGTCGACGATGCGCAAGATCATCCCCGGCCCCGTCCGAATCTCGGTCTACATCGTGATCATCGCGACCTTCGTCACGGTCATCGACTTCACCCTCGCGGCGCTCTTGCCCGCGGCTCACAAACAGCTTGGCGCCTTCATCTCGCTGATCGTGGTCAACTGCATCATCCTGGGACGAGCGGAGGCGTTCGCGGCGCGCAACCCCGTGTGGCTTTCCATCGCCGATGCCCTGGGCATGAGTGTGGGGTTCACGCTCATCATCAGCCTGATCGGGGCGATTCGCGAGCTGCTCGGCAGTGGAACCCTGCTCGAGTTTCCGGTCCTGGGCGACAGCTTCGAACCGTGGGCCATCATGGTCTTGCCGCCCGGTGGGTTCCTCACGCTGGGAGGGCTGCTGACGCTGTTTGCCTACGTGCGGCAGCGGCGCGCGCGGGCGGCAACCCGGGACAACGGCGCAGAACAGGCGGTGTCGTGATGGGCGACATGGGGAACCTGGTCTTCATCTTCGCTTCCGCGTGCGTGATCAACAACTTCACGCTGAGCTACTTTCTCGGGCTGTGTCCGTTCATGGGCGTGACGACCAAGGTCGACACGGCGTTGCGGCTCGGGCTCGCCAACATCTTCGTGATGTTGATCACGGCACTCTCCACCTGGGCGCTCAACCGATTCATCCTGGTGAAGGCACCTTACCTGGCGGTCATCAGCTACATCGTCGTGATCGCGAGCACGGTTCAGTTCGTCGAGATGGTGATCAAGAAGCTCAGCCCCGTCTTGTTTCGTGCGCTCGGGATCTACCTGCCGCTGATCACGACCAACTGCGCCATCCTGGCGCTGGCCCTGTTCCAGACGAGCCGCGGCTACGGGCTGGTCGAGGGGCTCGTGTTCGGCCTTGGCAGCGGCGTCGGACTCTCTCTGGCGCTGGTGATCATGGCCGGGATCAGGGAGGAGACCCAAGTGAACGGATCGCCGGACCTGGTCAAAGGCACGGCACTGAACTTCCTGATCGCCGGGATCCTGTCGCTGGCGTTCATGGGTTTTGCGGGCCTCTTCTCCAACGCGTAAGGTAGTCAGAAGATGGTCGAGATCCTCGCTGTACTCGGACTCGCTGCCGCGTGTGCGCTGTGGGTGCTCATCGATCGGGCCTCCGGCGGCTGCGGCAACAGCGGGCGCTGTGGGGCTTGTGGAGGCGGTGGAGGCTGCAGTCGCGACCCGCACGAGGATGACGGCCCGGGCGAGCGAGCGTCCAATGGCGACTCACCGGCCGCGCGCGCCGGCTGATTGCGAGCGGCACTCGGCTGTGATGTCGTCCGGCCGAGACGCACAAACCAAGCATGGAGCCGGAGTTCACCGAGGCGTTTGCTGACCGTTACCTCGTCAAGGAGTTGCTGGGTGAAGGCGGCATGGGCGTGGTGCATCACGCCATTGACTCGACGACTGGCGAGAGCGTCGCGCTGAAGATACTGAGACCCTCGGTCGCGAAAGACGACAAGGTCGTGAAGCGTTTCGTCCAGGAGGCCGAAGCGGCTCGGCGCGTCGTTCACCCTAACGTGGTGCGCTACCGCGAGAGTGGGCTCTGGCGCCAGGCTCACTATGCCGTGATGGAGCTGGTCGACGGGCCCACGTTGCGCGAGCACGTCGAGGCAAACGGTCGAATGGATCCCACGGTGGCGCTGTTGTTGATGGCCCAGGCTGCGCGCGGGTTGGCCGCGATCCACGCGGCAGGCGTCGTTCATCGCGACGTAAAACCTGCCAACTTGTTGCTGGTGGGTCCCGACACTCCGCCATCGTGCATCAAGATAGGCGATTTTGGTCTGGCCAAGCTCGACCACAACCCCGTGACCGGCTCGCTCTTGGCGATCGGCACCGTCGACTTCATGTCGCCGGAGCAGGCGCTTGCCGATACGGCGGACGCGCGCTCCGACGTCTACGCGCTCGGCATCGTGACCTTCTTCGTGCTGACCGGTGAGTTGCCCTACATTGGCAAGAACGCTCCGACTTCGATGGCGCACCAGCTGTTGAGTACGCCGCCTCCGCCCTCGTGGTTGGTCGAGGAGCTCGACCCCGCGATCGATGATTTGGTCGCCGTCGCACTGCGCAAATCTCCCGACCGGCGCTTCCAGACGATGGACGCGTTTTGTCGTGCGTGTGAGGTCATCCTCGGCAAGCCGGGGCCGGAACCCGAGGTGCCCAAGCTCGACGGTCCAGACGAATACCAACCGCAGACCGAGCAAGCGAAGCTGATCTTCGGTGCGCTGAAGAACGAGCTGGCAACGGGGAAGTGAGGAGCCGGAGCGACCGGTGGCTCTGTCAGTACCCGGCGCGACGGATCGCGTGATACGAGCTGGACGCCGTGCGGAAGCCCTTGGTGCAGCCGTAGGAGCAACCCTTGCACTCGTAGGCGTACATCGAGCCCCAGCCGTCCCCGTGGTCGTACACGAAGATGTGACCGGCACCACCGCTGCGATACACCATTGCATCGCCTTGCTTCAGCGAGCCCTTGTCGATCGTCTTCCATTGGCTCGTGTCTTCATTGAAGTCCGCGGTGCTGTACGGGTGAGAGTCCTTGGTCAGATCCGAATTGGTCGACGGAACCTGCCAGACCTTCGCCACGAAACCCGAGCAGTCGCCGCCATAACTGCCGGAGTGCGTGCAGTTCGAGCAACTCCCGGAGCACGAACCTTTGTTGGCCGCGGTGGGCCCCTCGGGCAAGAACCGGCCGTGTCCCCACCAGTACGAAAAACCCACGCCGCTCTCGGCTCTGGTCATCGCTTCTTGAGCGGGTGTCAGCGGGCCGCCGCCGCTCGAGCCGCCTCCACCGCTCGAGCCGCTGCTGCCGCCAGAGCCTCCGGCGCCCGCCGCTCCTCCTCCGCCGCAGTTGCAGTCCGCAGCGCACACCGCGCAGCTCTCGCCAGCTGGATCGCAGTAACCATCTCCACAAACTGGTGCGGGTAGTCCGCCACCGCCAGCGGCTCCGCCCGCCTGTCCCGCCACGCCTCCCGAGCCACCTCCACTCTGACCACCGCCGCCCATGGGCAAGTCGGGCGTGAGCTCGGTGTCGGGATCTGGCAGCGCGCCCGCTGCGCCGGAGGTGCCGGTATCATTCGGAGCGGGGGCCTCGGTCGAGACACTGCACGCTCCCAGGAACGCTGCGATGCCCAACGTCAGGACGATGCAGCGCGCGAACATGCGCTGAGTATACGCAGGAATTGATCCAGCCGTGCCGCGGCGATGACAAACCCAGCTGGCGTAGTCGAGCGCGCGCATTTGCAGAGCGCGCGCGGCCTCTGGTTCGGCGTCCGTTTCGCCGCGGTCCAGACGGATTCCGGACGGAACCGGATTTGGTTTCAAGGCCTACATTTTCCCACAAAGTCGACATCGCGGTTTTTCTCGGCGTTTTCCCTCAGAAGTGGGGCGGCACGTCGCGTGCTTAGTGCCGGCCAGGTAGGAGCAGCCAAATGTGGTCGAATGTAAGCAGGTCTTCCTTGGTGGTGATGTTGGTCGCCGGCGTGTGCGCCGTCTGGACACCCAGCTGTGCAACGACGACAGCACCACCACTGTCCGAGGACTTGAGCGAGGACGGCACCGTCGCGAGTGAAGGCCTCTCGGGGAGCAGCACGGCGGTCGGGACTCAGCTCGAAGCCATCGCGAACGTGAACCTGCGTACCAGCCCATCCGGCTCCGCCAAGATCCTTCACGTCGTGCCGGACGGCTCGATCGTCACGCTGCAGGCCTCGGCGCCGAGCAACGGCTACTACAAGGTCAAGCACGACGGCAGCATCGGCTGGAGCTACGGCAAGTACTACGAGCCGGTGCAGAGTGGCGGCGGTGGACCAACGGGCACCGTGATGACGGCGACCGGCGACGTGAACCTGCGCAGCGGACCCTCGACTTCGTATCAGGTGCTCGATGTGGTCGTTGGCGGGTCTCAGGTCAAGCTCGTGAGCGCTGCCACGCAGAACGGCTACTACAACATCGACTTCAACGGCACGGTGGGGTGGAGCTCGAGCAAGTACTACACCAGCTCCGGCAACGGCGGCGGCGGCAGCGGTGGGTCGGGCGGTGGAGCGGTCGGCGGTGATCCGGGCGGCAGCGGCGGCGCAGTCGGCGGCGGTTCGGGTGGCGGGTCAGCCGGAGGCAGCGCGGGCTCGGCCGGCGGAAGCCCAGTGCTGGACAGCGCCATGGCGCGCGCCGCAGCGGGTGTCGGGTTCTCGTACTGGTGGGGACACGGCCGGTTCCGTTCCGAGGGCGTGAACGGCAACGCCGGCTCTTGCTCGGGGTCCTGCCCCAGTTGCTCCCACAGCGGAAGCTACGGCGCCGATTGCTCGGGTTTCGTAGCGAAGGTCTGGCAGGTTCCGTCGAGCAACACCGATCTGGCGTCGGATTCCCACCCCTACAGCACCGCCGACTTCGACAACGACACGAGCCAATGGAAGACGGTATCCCGCTCGAGCCTGAAGGCCGCGGACGCGCTGGTGTACCGGAGCGGCGGCAGCGGGCACATCTTCATCTACTCGAAGGGTGACGGCTGGGGCTCGATGTACGCCTACGAGTGCAAGGGTTGCTCCGCGGGTTGCGTCAAGGGTTACCGCACGGCAACCTCGGGCTACCATGCCATTCGGCGCGCGGGTTACTGACGTAATGCGGAGGCCTGCCGTTCTTGGTTTGGTGCTGGTGTGCGGAGTCGCGGCGTTCTTCTCGCTGCGCGCGTCGTCACAACAGAAACCCAAAACGAAGCGGCCGGCGGCGGCGGCGGGCGCGCCGGAGGCTCCGGTGGAGCTGCCGCGCTCGACACGACGCGTGGTCGATGACGACAAATCCGCGACGCCCAAGGCCAGGGACCCGCAGGGCCGCGCGCTCTTCACTGCGCGCTGGGGCGGAGCCAAAGAGGAGCTGGGTCGCGAGCGTCCTCCCGAAGGCAACCCGATAGGTCCAATGAGCTTCGGAGTGGATGGCCGCGGTCGCGTGCACGTGCTCGACAACGTGAACGGTCGTATCCAAGTGCGGGCGGCCGACGGCAGCCAGGACAACAATATTCTCGTCGACGTGAAGAACCCGGAAGACATGGCCGTGGCCGCCGATGGCTCGAGCGCGGTGCTCGACCGGCACCGGGACAAGGCCGTCACGCTCTACGACGACTCGGGGAAGCTCCGCGGCAAGCTCACGCTCGAGGGGCAGGGCATCGACGATGTGGGCAGCATCACGGGCGTATTCGTGGACGGCTCTGACGTCTACGTCGAGCGCGAGCACGGCCCCCTGGTGAAGATCGGCGGTCTTGACGGCACGCCCGCCGACCCGCGCAGCGAGATCCCCGGCCGACCCAGCCGAGACGGCAAGTCATTCTTGAACGCGGGCATCATCCAGGCGCCGCTGGGGCGAGTCTACGTGTCGAGCATCAACCGCGCGACGAACGAGCACCGGTTCACTCGTGAGCTCAAGCTCGATGCCCACGTACACATGCTCTCTCTGCTCGACAGCGACAAGTCTGGAAAGATCTACTTCGCCGCCGAAGTCGAGCAGTCGCCCGGCGCAAACGCGATTGTGCTCCATTGTCTGGATCCGCTGAGCGGGGAACCGGTAGGGAGCGCCACGCTGCCCGTGAACACCCTGCCCGAGGAGTCTTTCCGCGACCTGGTCGTGCTGGATGCTGGTGGTGTCATCCAGGCCATGCGCTCGGACCAAGGTGTGACCTACGCGCGCTACGACTGTGAGTGACTCTGCTTCTCGAGCGGGGCCACGTGTTAGCGTCCGCGAACGCTCATGGCCCGTACCAAGCAGCTGGCCGCGTTCGCCGTCGTGGTGTGCGCGGTAGGTGGCGCCTTCGCCTGGCGGTCGCGCCCGGTGCGGCCGATCCCGTTGGTACTCGAGCGCGGAGCGCGCGCGCTCGAGACGGACTCGCGAGTCATCATCGACCCCGTGAGCCCAGAGCGGCCCGCGTTTGCGCTGGCGCCGCGGGATGAAGCCTTTCAAGGCACGGCGGCCCGCGCCGTGGACGACACGAGCTGGGTCGTTGCCCGCCCCGACCCGGCGCATCGGCACGAGCGTACGGCGGCGGAGCGCGGCGGCGTGGATCCCTGCGCGTTGCCCAAGGCGACAGAGTCGACCTTCGGGGCCTGGCAGTCGATCTCCTCCCGAGGCTACGTGGCGTTTCCCGAGGCTCAGGCGGTGGACACGGAAGGGAACTTCGACACGCTGCTGATCTTCAACGGCCACGACGTGGCTTGGACGATGCTGGCAGAGGCGAAGGTTCCCATCGTGCTCTTTGGCACGACGCTGCGCGACTACCGCGGGGAGTACGGCGGTCCCGAAGCTCTCGATCAGCTGCTCGCCGCGGTGGAACAGGTCGTCTCCAAGAGTGCGGGGCGTGCAGCGCACGCGCGCCATGTCGCGCTCGCTGCTTGGAGCGCGGGGTACGACGCCATCAGCATCCTGCTAGAGCGTTCACCGTCCCGCGACCGCGTCGACGGCGTAGTGCTGCTCGACGGGCTGCACTGCTCGCGGGACCGGGAGATGATGCCCAAACAGCTCGGGCCGTTCTTGCGCTTCGCCGAGCGCGCGGTCGACGGCAAGGCCTTCATGTTCGTGAGTCACTCGTCGGTGGACACCGATGGGTTTGCGTCGACGACCGAGACCATGCATTTCTTGGCGCTGGAGCGCGGGGGAAGACCCCTGGCTGCGGAGCGTGAAGATGCGCTCGGTCTCCAGCTGATCGAGATCTTCGATCGGGGTGATTTTCATCTGCGCGGTTACGCCGGCGGGGGCAAACGCGACCACTGCGCGCAGCTCGGGCTGTACCCGGTCGCGGCGCGTGCACTCGCGCGGCGTTGGCAAGCAAAGGCCAAGCGAGACGCTTCTGGCAGCCAACGGCCCCCCCCCGACGAAGTCACTCGCTAGGCTGCGCGCATCAGCCTACGCTCCCGTGATGCGATCAACGGGGAAGGGCGCCTGGGGACGGGTCTTGGTCCTGAGCTGCGTCGCGGGCTTGGGGTCCGCGGCGGTCGGGGCTTGCGGTTCGGACGATGCTGCCGAGCTGCGACGCGCGCAGCTGGCCGAGGGATGTCTGCTCAACACTGACTGCAAGTCGCCGCTGGTCTGCGCATTCCGCACGTGCCACGTCGAGTGCACCGAGCAGCGCGACTGCCCCGACGGAGAGCTCTGCGTGCCGACGGACAAACCCTTCAAGGTGTGCATGTTCGAGAGCGAGCAGAAGTGCACGTACAACAGCGATTGCCCGTCGAGCTTCAAGTGCGTCGTCGGCAAGTGCCGCCCCGAGTGCAAGCTCACCACGGACTGCGTTCCGGATCAGGTGTGCGCGGAGTACTCGTGTGCCGTCCCAGCCGACGTGAACGCCGGTGGCGGCCTGATCAAACCCGACGGTACCTCTCCGGACGCGAGTGTCGGTCAGAACTGCGTCCACGACTCGGACTGCCCCGGGTTCCTGATCTGCCTCGCGGGCGCCTGCAACCCGGAGTGTGTCACCGACAAGGATTGCCCCGGCTCCTCCTGTGATCAGAACGGCAGATGCATCGTGGGTGGCCTCGACGGTGGCAGCAGCGCTTGCCAGAACGGCGTGAAAGATCCCGCCGAGTCCGACGTCGACTGTGGCGGAGCGTGCGGTGCGTGCGCGGGAGCCCCTTGCACCAAGCCGAGTGACTGCGCCAGTGACGTCTGCACGGCTCAGAAATGCGCGGCGCCGAGCTGCGCCGACGGGCTCCAGAACGGCGCGGAGTCTGACGTCGACTGCGGTGGGCAGAGCTGCCCGAAGTGCCCCGCGCCGAAGGGTTGCTGGACGGCGAGCGACTGCGCGGAGGGCAAATGCGCTGCGGGGGTGTGCACGACGGCGGGCTGCAGCGATGGGACCCAGAGCGGTAACGAGACGGACATCGACTGCGGCGGCGGCCAATGTAGCGGCTGTGCCGACGGCAAAGGCTGCGGTACGAACGCCGACTGCAAGAGCGCAAACTGCGTGAACAAACTCTGCAAGCCGGCGGGGCCCACCACTTGGGTCGAGGCGATGACGGGCACCCCGCGGGTCGCCGCGGATCCGACCGGAAATCTGGTTGCGGCCGGCACGTTCATCACCGGTCAGAACATCGGCGGAGTGTCATTGAGCTCGGCGGGCGGAAACGATCTGTTCATTGGCAAGTTCACGCCGGCTGGTGCTCCGCTGTGGGTGGAGCGCCAAGGTGGGACGGGTAGCGACCAACTGGAAGAGGTCGCCGTCGATTCGAAGGGAAACGTGATCGTGGTCGGGACCACCACCAACGGGGCATCGTTCTCGAAGCCCCTGAGCTGCCCGAACGCCGGCCTGTTCGTGATCAAATACAGCGCCGACAAGGGCACCGAGGTCTGGTCCCGCTGTGTCAGCATTCCCGCGAGCCAGGCGGGTGGAGAGTTGTTCGGGCTCGCGGTCGACGCGGCCGATAACGTCTACGTGGGAGGCCGTTTCTACGGCACGCTCGATTTCGGAGGCTCGCAGCTCTACGACGCGAGCTGGCAGGGTTACCTGGCGAAGTATTCGGGTGTGACCGGAAGCTTGGCGTGGGCGAAGGAGCTCACGGTCTCCTCGGGCTCGAGCGGTGCTCCCGTTCGAGCCCTGGCGGGCGACGGGACCAACGTCGTCGCGGTGGGGGACTTCGTCGCCACCTTGGACCTAGGGGGAACACAGCTGGTCAGCACCAGCACCGCGGCGGACGTGTACGTCGCCCGGTTTTCCGGCGTGGACGGCGCGGTTCAGCAGGCCAAGCGTTTCGGAGACTCCGGCGTCGACAACGGTCGCGATATCGCGCGCGACGGGAACTCGGGGATCATCGTCACCGGCGCGTTCGTCGGGCAGGTTGATTTCGGAGCCGGGCCCGTCGTGAGCAAGGGAGCCGCGGACGCATTCCTACTGAAGCTCGACGCTGTGTCCTTGTCCACGACCTGGGCCAAGGGGTTCGGCAGCAGCGGGGACGACCGCGGCATCTCCGTTGCGACAGCCAGCAGCGGGGAGATCGCGTTCGCGGCAGAAATCAGCGGCGCTGTGGACTTCGGCGGAGGCCCGGTCGCCCACATCGGTCAGACCGATCTCGCACTCACGCGCTTCAGCTCTCAGGGAGCCCACGTCTCATCGAAGGGCTGGGGTTACATCAGCGTTGATACACCGACGAGTGTGGTGTGGGTGGGCTCAGCCGTTGGGCTCGCAGGCAAGTACACCGGCGGAACGCTGGACTTTGGCACGGGGCCGCTCTCCCCGACGAAGACCGGATTCTTCGCGCACCTCGTCCCATGACGTGGAGCGTGGTCAGACGGTTCGACGCCGTCGTCTGCTACCGATGAGTGTCGCCAGCGCCAGCGCGCCGAGCCATGAAGCCGAGCTCGTACCGCGCGGCGTACGACAACCGCAGCCCGAGTCGTCACTGCCGGAGCCCGCCCCCTTGCCGGCGGCGCCGCCGCTTCCACCACCGCCGCCCGTATTCGCTCCGCCCGCGCCTGCGCCCGCGCCGCCGTTGCCGGCACCACTCACTCCGCCCGCGCCGCCACTGCCGCCCGCGCCGCCATTGCCCTGCATCGGGTGAGGATACGGATACTCCTTGTAGTAGGTTTGCCACTTGCCCGCGCTGTCGCAGCGATAGAGCGTTTTTTCCGCGGTGTTGAAGAACCCGTCGTACGCCTTGCAGGTTGCCGGAGGCGACGTGCCCGTGGGCACATCGTCGAAGTAGTCGCGGCCCGGCTCCAGCTGGCTCACGTCTTCGCCGAAGTCCGCGTTACAGGGCGGGGTCCCGCAACCGCTGCTGCCCTCGCCGCCCGACCACGTGTTGCCCCACTCGTACCAGGGGTGACGCTGCATCTCGGTCGCGAAGCCGATCTGCATGAAACACGGGTAGGCGTCTGCTCCGGTTCCGTCCAGGTACTCCGTACACTTTTCACCCGACGGGCACTCGGCGTCCGTCGTACACAGCTCCAGCTTGGAGACGGAGCAGAGCTTCCACTTGCACGTCGTGCCGGCCCCGACCTTGTCGATGCAGTCTTGATCCGCTTTGCAGTTGTACGGATAGGGGCCGGATGTGACGCTCCAGTCCTTGGCGATGTTCGAGCACATTCGGTACTGCGAGCCGTCGCAGGGCATCCAGTGTTCGTTCCCGCCCGCATCGGCGGCCGTCCGGTAGATGGCCAGATCCATCTTCGATGAGCCAATCCAGATGTCGTCACCGATGGTCCAGGTGTTGTCGTAGAGCAGGCCCGTGCCACCTCGGAAGTGCGTCAGCCGCGCCCAGGTCTTGGAGCTCCACGCCGGCGTCGCATCGTCGAGCACGAAGGAGTTCCCGTAGGCAACGACGCTGAAGATCGACGCGCCAAAACCCGAGTCCAGCCCGTGGCTGCCCAGCATCTGGTTCTTCACCTGGTTCTTCCGCACCACCATACGCCCGCCATTCTCTCCGTCGAACGGGCGCCCCTCCCACGAGCCGGTGAAATTGATGTCGCAGTCCTCGATGTAGACCGCCTCGGCGCTGCCCAGGTCGACCGGGCGTTTCCAGGCCGCAAACCCCTCGTCGTCCACGGTGGCGAACTCACTCGGGGTGCTGCCACTCACACTGATGTGGTCGATGAGACCGAAGCTCTTGCCATACGAGCGAAACAGGCGAGTGAACACGCCGGTGGTCTCGAAGCTGAGGTGGTGGAGGCGCCACTTGTCACCGCCACCGATGCCCAACACCGAGTCGCAGCTTCCCTTGCAGGTAGCGTCCGAGAACTTCAGCTCCGACACGCTGAGCAGCTGCCCAACGCCAGCAGTGATGGCGAACGCCTGCTCGCTGGCCACGATGTGTGTGGTGTTCCGGCTCTGTCCGACGATGTCGAGTGGCACCTTGGATGCGTCGACCTGGACGGCCTTCGCCCATTGGCAAGGCGCGCCGGTCGGGTCGGGGATCCGCACGGTGCCACCCTTCGCCGCCACGGCAGCATCGACCGCACTCTGCACCGCTGCCTGTTCACAGCTGTCCGCGAGATAACAATCAGGCCCGCAGCTGGTCTCGGCGGCGGCGTTTCCGGCAACGCTGCCAAGCAGCACGACGGTGGTGAAGAAAAGCAACGTCAGGCGCAGATTCATCGCGAATGCCTCCGAGAGCAGACGCCCGCCACTTTAGCGGCAGGGCCCCGAGTCGTCGACGGCTCCGGATGAGCGGCGGGCGCGGGCTGTGGCTTGGTTCGGAGTCTAGTTCCATGGCATTCTCTGACTGCCGAGCTCGCTTCGCCCGGTGACAAGGCCCATGATGACCATCAAGATCTTTGCACGAGGACTTCTGGCTCTCGCATTCGCGAGCTCACAGCTCGCCTGCGGTTCCGACTCCGGTGACGCCTCCGGGACCGGTGGAGCCGCAGCAGGCGGTGCGGGGGGCGCGGGCGCAGGTGGCAGCGCTGCTGGCGGGGCGAACACCGGCGGCGGGGGCGGCTCGGCCGGCAGCATCATCAACCCGCTTGCGAACCCAGAGTCGGGGCCGCCGGCGGGCAACCCCGACGGTGACAAGTGCAGCCTCGGCATCCCGGCCGATGCCCTGCCGGAGGACGTTTCGGCGCCGACCACTGTCGTAGGTGACGGCACCGCCGCGAGCTGTACGTCGGACGCCGTGGTCAGCGCCGTCGCAAAAGGTGGAGTCATCACCTTCAGCTGCGGGAAGGATCCGGTTGTCATCAAGCTGACGGCGACCGCCAAGATCTTCAACGACAAGGGCCCGAAGATCGTGATCGACGGCGGCGGCAAGGTCGTGCTGAGTGGCGATGGCCAGCGTCGCATCTTGTACATGAACACCTGCGACAAGGACCAGGTGTGGACGACCTCACACTGCCAGGATCAGGACCACCCCCAGCTGAGCATCCAGAACATCACGTTCTCCGACGGCAACGCCAAGGCCGAGGAGGACGGCGGCGGCGCGATCTTCTCGAGGGGCGGGCGCATCAAGCTGATCAACACCCGCTTTTTCAACAACGTGTGCGCCGACGTCGGGCCGGACATCGGCGGCGCGGCCGTGCGTGTGTTGAGCCAGTCGGAAGGCAAGCCCGTCTACGTCGTGAACTCCACGTTCGGTGGCGACCCGAATGGGTTCGGCAACTCGGGCTCCAACGGCGGCGGCGTCAGCAGCATTGGCGTGTCCTGGACCATCATCAACAGCTTCTTCAGCTACAACAAGGCCGTCGGCAACGGAGCCAACCCTGCCAAGGCGGGGACACCGGGCGGCGGCAGTGGCGGCGCCATCTACAACGACGGCAACACCATGACGTTGTCGTTGTGTGGAACACTGATCGAGAACAACAGCGTCAACGCCCACGGCAGTGCGATCTTCTTCGTGACCAACGATCACAGCGGTAACATCGTGATCAACGACTCGGTCATTCGGAAGAACAGCGGTGGCTCTTGGTACGCCAAGCCGGGCATTTCCATGCACGACGACACCAAGGTCGAGATCAACAATTCCACGTTGGAACCCTGAGCCGGCAACGCGGCGCGCGCTTCGCCCGCGGGAAGACTGCTGCCACAGGGACGGATCAGAGCGCGTGCGATTGAACGCTTCGGCGACGAACCGACGCTCGCCGATCGAGCCTACTGCCGCATCGGTGATCTCGTGATGGTGTTCGAGCTGTGCGAGGACGTGCTCTACCGCGACGACTCACCGTGACCGTCCGCGTGCCACTGTTCTCTGAGGGAAAACACGAGTGCGTGCACCGGGACCCGCTCGAGGAAGCTCGTCCGCAGCTCGGGCGACTGGATGCGGGCCGCGAGCTCGCGCAGACGGGCTGCAGCTAGGTCGACGATTCGAAGTGCTTCGGCCCGATCGCCGGAGCGCGACACCAGGTCGGCCTTGGTCCAGCGGACGTAGAATTCACCCTCCGCCACCCCCGTCTTCTCCGACAAGTGCGCGTAGGCGGCGTCAGCCTCCCAGAGAGCAGGTTCCGTCTGCCCCGACTCCATCAACGCTCGGGCGGTGACCGCGCGCGCGAACGGAACCAAATGCGGTGCGCCGGCCTCGAAGCACTCCACGGACTGACGCGCTGCGAGTTCGGCGCAAGCGTGCTCGCCACGTTCGAGGGCGATCTGGGCAAGGTACAGGTGTGAGATGCCCTGTTTGCGCTGCGCGCCGCTCTCACCCAGTGCGGCCAGAGACTTCGCGTAACACTCTTCGGCCTCGGCTCGACGTCCGAGCCTCAGCAAGGCGAAGCCGAGGTTCTGCTGCATCATCTGCTCCAGCTCCGACAGACCGAGCCGCTGCACGACATCCAGCGCGCGTCTGAGCTCTGATTCTCCCTCTTCGGCCAGACCAAACAGCGTCAGGAAGTACCCCTCGATGAGTAGGCTGTCGGCCGGCGGTCCCTCCGGCCGGCGTCGGCGTTTTCTGCGGAGCGCGGTCCGCGTAGCGATCACCTTGAGGTAACTCCCGAGCGAGCCGCGACCCGAGTAGTTCTGGAGCTTCGCCGGTTCACCGGAGCGCGGGACGAGCAGCCCCGACATCACTTCTTGCGTCACTTCGTCGCGGGCATCGGCGTCGATACGAAGCTTCGCCACTGTGCTGCTCACGACCCCGCCGTAGAGCTGTTCGAACAGCTCGAGGCTCTTCCGGTCGCCGGACAGGCACCCGGCGACAACGTACAACTCGTCGAGGTGCACACCCTCGAGTGTGTGCATGAGCCCAATGCCGGGATCGAGCTTGCTGGCGACGTGGGCGAGCCAACTCTCCACCGACAAGCGAGCGCCGGGGCACTTGCTCCGCGCTTGCTCGAGTCCCTCGCGGAGGCGTGCCTCCAGCGCGCTCTGTTCCGCTGCGTCCTCCAGGCTCTCGATCGACAGCGCTCGTGTGAGTGCTTCCGCCAGCTCCTGATCCCCGGTCATTGCACGAGGTCAGCAGCTTAGCACGGCCGCAGTTGTGGGGAGGCTAGCCGCGCACGATAGTGCCCCCCGGGCTCGCCCGCGCGAACGCTGGCAGGACTACTTCGCGCGCGGTTTGTCGATCTTCGTGAACTTGAGCGTCATGCGATCACTCTCGCCGATGGCGAGGTACTTCTCGCGGTCCTTGTCGCCGCCGCGCAGGGTGGGAGGCAGCGACCACACGCCGTCCGTGTGGTCCTTGGTGTCCTTGCTGTTGGCATTGAGCTCGCTCTGTTTGACCAGCTTGAAGCCGGCCGCCTCGATCCGCTCGATCAGCCATTTCTCCGGCAGGTAGCCTTGTTTGGCGCTCACGACCGGGTCGGCATCGGGCTTCGCGCGGTGCTGAACCACGCCGAGCACCCCCTTCGGTTTCAGCGCCGTGTGGAGCTGGCCGAGCCACTGGTCGAGCACACCGTTGTTCTGCATGCCGTGCATGCCTCGAATGACCAGCGCAAGATCGACAGTCCCGGTCAGCGGGAGCTTGGGCGCGCGCCCGTCGACCACCAGCCGCTCGACCTTGCCGTAGGCCTCCGGCGACGTGTCCAGGAACAGCTGCACCCGCTCGGCGTAGAATGTGCTGCGCTGATCCGGCGGGCCCTTGGGATCACCATTCGTGATGACGAGCTTGCCTCGCCGCGCGAGCGCTGGCGCCAGTATTTCGGTGTACCAGCCTTCGCCTGGTCCGTACTCGAGAACCGTCATGTTCGGGGCAAACCCCATCAGCTCGAGAGTGTCCAAAGGGCGACGGGCCCGGTCGCGCTCGGCATTGCCGGGCATGCGGTGTTTGCCGGCCAACGCGGCCTGCACGGCGCTGCGCCCGCTCGGGTAGAACTTCTCTGCGAGGGCTCTAGCCTCCGTCACGAGCTCCGGCGTCCATCGCGCCAGCTCGGTCTGGTGCTCACTTCGCATCTTCTCGCGGTCTGCGACGAGCTTCTTCAGGTCCTCGGCCTTCTTCAGCTCCTCGGGGGTCGGCTCTGGGGACGCCGCGCCGGGCTCTGGTGTTCCGAACCCGTCGCCGCCGGCGGGGGGCTGCGTGACAGGCGCGATGGGAGCGATGGCGGCAGGCCGAGCGGAACCACAAGCGAAAGCCAGAAGGCAGAGCGTCGTAGCGAGGAGGTGTCGAGTCATTGGAGCCAACTAGGCCCAAAATCGTCGACGCGGCAAGTGTGCTTTGCCCGTTCGCTCGCGAGACGCGCCCCTGCTTCAGGCACCCAGCGCGGGTTTCGCCCGGCGAGCCCCCGCCAACACGATCAAGAAAAGTCCCGTTGCTGGAAGCGGGAAAGAAAATCAGCGCGGCGGCGCCGGGCTGCAGCCGAACCCGTCCGCCAGCGAGAGCGGCGTCAACTTGCCGGTGGGTTGATTCGGCTGCGCGCCTTCGCGGGGCGCCCAGGCTTTCGCTCCGGTTCGCGGGAAATCGAGCAAGCGCCATGCGCTCGTCGCACCGGTCTCGATGTGAACGCTCTTGCTGACCGGCAACCGGAGCACACCAATGACCTCACCCCACGGCTCGTCATAAAGGCAGGTGCCGGTGGAGAAGGTGAGGATTTCCGAAGGCGGATCCTGGTGGGCGGCGTAACCGAAACCCTTCCGCCCCCAACCCATGGACTGGGGTTCTGACAACGCGGACTTGGGCACGAAACCCCGGACCGACAGCGACGAAGAGCCGTAGGCGACCTCGACGAACCACGCCGGGCCAGTCGAAATCCCGTCCACCGTCACCTGGGGCGGTGCAGTGTCGAGCAGTTTGGCCAACGCCGGACCGCCGGGGCGCTCCAGCAGGTTCGCGCCTCGAGCGAGCGCCCACCTCTGATTGCCCGACACAGCAGGCACCGTCGCCGGCACGTAGGTGCGAGCGATCGCCGAGGCCGGAAGCCAGCCCTCGGCCGCAACGGTTTGATCGCTGGCCGAGACACGGACGAAGCCCGCTTGATCGCGTAGCCGAGTGAGGAAGGCACCCGGGCCGACGAGCACGCGTTCCTTGGGGCCAGGCTTCGCGGGGTTGCGGGTGAGCGGAGTCACGCTGGCGGGTGTCTCCAAGAGCCCGCTATCTTCCACCCAGAAGAGGAGCCGCTCCGTCGCTTCGTCGAAGATGATGCGAGCCTTGCCGGGACCCTTGTCGACGACGACGTGGGGTTTGTTTTGGCCGCTTCGGTCGTGGGGGAGAGCGCGCTCCGCAAAGCGCTGCTCGAAACCATCGCGGAGCAGCGCAGCAACCGGCGGAATGCTGAGGGCGGGTGTGCGATCGCTCACGCTCGCGTCCGCGGTTTCGATCAAGACGACGCTGGGCGCCGGGGGCGGAGCGGGCTCTGGCGCTGGCGTCGGGACCCGTGGGGCGACGGAGCCGCACGCCGATAGCAAGAGGGCTGCGAGGAGCGATGGTGCGACGAATCGGCAGTTCATGGCATCGGGTGTGCGAGGAGGAAGGCCAGCACCGCCTCAGCGCGGGTGCAGGCGGATGGTACACCTCTCTCGGGGCCAGGCCTCGCGCATTGCCGGCCGCCCTCGAGTCTTCGAAGCCGAAGTCGCATGGGTACGAGGAAGAGGGGCGGCGCGAAGCCGGCGAAAGCAGTGTGATCACTCGTAGGGCACGTGGGCGATGACACCGGTCGTTGGCAGTCGTCCCTCGGCGCCGCAAGGCAAGAGCACACGTCCCGACGCTGCGAGCGTACCGGTGCACTCGAATTCGATGCTGGCGCCGTCGACCCGTACGTTGCAATCGGTGCCGACGTTCTCGCAGCTCAGGTGACGGGCGCGGTCGTTTCCTTCGGAGCGGCAGCGCGCCGGGCCCGGGCTGCTGAACACACGGGCTGGCTGAACCCGGGTCTTCTCGGCGTTCGGTACCAAGATGCTGAACTTGCCGCCGGCCCCCGCGCCGTACTGGTTCAAGAACGGCGCATCGAAGGTTCGGCTTGGCGAACCTTGTGGGCACTGGCCGCCCGGCAAATCGCGCGAGCTCTTCTCGGAGCGCTGGATGACCACGTCGACTCCGGGCGGGAGAACCGCACGCTTCGCCTCTGCGCCTGGGCGCGTGAGCTCGAGCGCATCGCTTTGTTTCACGATGTTGAGCTCCACCTTGCTTGCATCGGGTGTGCACGTCACGCTGCCCCCGCGTTCGTTCGGCGCCAAACGACATACGAACGGGCTGGGCACTTCGGCGACGCGCTCCTCGATGCTCAGCGCCTTCGCAACCACGTAGACCGTCGGTCGCTGGGACGGACCCTCCGCTCGGATCTCGAGCTCGAGCTGGATGGGGCGAGCGCCCGAGTCTGGAGTCGTGCTCGGAGCGGGCGGAAGCGCCGCAATCGTGCTGGATGGGGAGGGGGTCGCGGGCCCGCTCGTCGGAGCGCCGGGGGGCGAGGGTTCGTGGCTGATGCCGAATCGATAGTACGCGGCCGCGGCTAGGCCGAGGACGACCGCCAGAGCGGCGACGCGCACGCCAGCGCCCGAACCCTTCGGCTCGGGAGGCGGCCGCAATGACTCGAGGCGCTTCGCCTTCGCATCGACGCGCCGGCGCTCCTCTTCGACCTGCAGGCGTTCCTTCTCGACTCGCAGGCGTTCTTCCTCGGCGCGCTCTGCTTCCTCTTCGGCCTTCTGTGTGGCTTGCTCGGCGAGTCTTCGTTCTTCCGCAACGCGCTCGCGCTCCGCCTCCAGCGCGCTGCGCTGCTCCGCGATTTGGTTGCGCTCTTCCTCGAGCCGCTCGCGCTCGTCGTCCTGCTGCTGGTTACTATCAGCGCGCTCTGCTTCACGCGCAGCGTCCTCGGCGAGCTTGGCTTCCTCGGCGAGCTTGGCTTCCTCGGCGAGCTTGGCGTCCTCGGCGAGCTTGGCGTCCTCGGCGAGCTTGGCTTCCTCGGCGAGCTTGGCTTCCTCGGCGAGCTTGGCTTCCTCAGCGAGCTTGGCTTCCTCAGCGAGCTTGGCTTCCTCGGCTTGCTTCGCCTCCTCCGCCCGCCGGGCCGCTTCCGCGCGCATCCGCTCTCCGGCCGCACGCCCCGCTTGTTCCGCCTCTGCGAGCCGGGCCGCTTCCTCCGCCCGCCGGGCCGCTTCCGCGCGCATCCGCTCTCCGGCCGCACGCCCCGCCTGTTCCGCCTCTGCGAGCCGGGCCGCTTCGTCCCACTGCTCCTCTTCCGCGCGTTGAGCCTCCTCCGCTCGCTGCTGCGCTTTGGCCGCCCGCCGCGCGTGCAACTCCTGGATCGCTTCAGCGCGCAGTCGCTCGTGCTCGTTCCCGGTCGCTTCCTCCTCGGACTTGTGAGAGTCCGTGAGTGGTCCGGCGCTCGCCGCCAGTGCCGGTGTCGCCAGCGCGGGCTCGGGGGCAGAGCCCGCACTGCCACGAGCCGGGCGCGGCTCCGCCGTGCGCGTGTGGACGCGAACCAGCAGGGCCTCGAGCTTCTTCACTTGATCTTCGTTGGCCACGGCGGCCACAGCCTACAGCGGTCCGCAGAGGTCGGACACGTTTTGCGCCGGCGCTCCCCCCGGCTCGCTTCGTTCGATGCTTGCGCTCACCCGGGCGGAGGGGAGGGAGTAGGGGGCATGCGCTGCCGCTTTCCGTTGGCAATCCCTTCCGCTGGCCTGGGCCGCTCGCCGAAGTCCACTGAAGAGCCGCGTTGTGCGACGCCCCGCACGGGCCGTTGTGCGGAGTCCCGCACGACTCGCGGACCTCCGGGCAAGAACGCCCGGATAAGCTCCCAATTTGCCTTGGCCCCGCGCTTGCTAGCCCCTTCGCGGAGGTCACAAGTGAAGCTCACTCATGTCATTGTCTGCTCGGCGCTTCTATTCGGCGCGGCGTGCTCGGGCCCAAAAGGCGAGCCCGTCGAGTCGTCGAACCAAGCCGCCGAGCAGATCTTGCTCTACTACCCGCTCGACGAGTTCTTCCAGGGCGTGAGCTGCGATTGGGACTGCTACAAGAACAATGACGGGTCCTGGCACGCGGCCCTCGATCTCACGACCGGACCGGGCAAACAAACCATCCGCGCCGCGCTCGACGGTTGGCTCGACGTCCAGGCGAACGTGGGCGGTTGCGGCAACATGGCCGTCGTCACCCACGCTTCGGGCTACAGCGTGAAGTACTGCCATCTCTCGACCTTCGAGGGCGGTTCACGCCCGGTCCGGAGGGGTGACGTGCTGGGCCTCAGCGGCGCCACCGGATGGACCGATCCAGTGGGCTTTGATCACGTGCATTTCCAGGTTCGCGACGACAGCGGCGCTCCGGTGCATCCCGGTTGCCCGCCGGGGGTTGCTGGATGCAACGACGGCGTCAGTCGCTCCCTGTGGGCGGTCAGCAAGGGGCGCGTTGTGCGGGCGAGCGAGCGCGAGCACGGGCTCGATTTCGATGGCGACGGCTGCGAGGACATCGTTGCGCGCCGGGCTGGCGACCAGAGCCTGGCTCTATATCGCGGCGACTGCCACGCTGCGTACCGCTCCCAGAACCAGACGATCGGGACGGGCTTTGGCGATTTCGACCGCCTGCTCTCAGTCGGCGACTGGGACGGCGACGGCTGCGCGGATCTGATCGGACGACGCCGGAGTGACTCCAGCCTGCGGCTCTACGCCGGTGATTGCGGCGGCGGTTATTCCCGCGAGAACGTGCTGGTCGGCACCAGCTGGGGCGATTTCGAGCTGCTCACTTCGCCGGGCGACTGGGATGGCGACGGCTGTGCCGATTTGGTCGGTCGCCGGTCGAGTGATCACAGCTTGCGGCTGTACGCGGGCGATTGCGCCGGCGGTTACTTGCGCGAGAACGTGGTCATCGGAACCAGCTGGGGCGATTTCGATTTCGTGATGGGCGCGGGGGATTGGGACGGCGATGGCTGTTCAGATCTCGTCGGTCGGCGGACCAGCGACCAGACACTGAGGCTCTACGCCGGCGATTGTCACAGCGGGTATTCCAAGGAGAACGAGCTGATCGGCACGAGCTTCGGTGACTTCGATCTGCTGGTGATGAAGGACTGGAATGGTGACGGGTGCAGCGATCTGGTCGGTCGACGTGTGAGTGACGCGAGCTTGCGGATGTACGCCTCGAGCTGCACTGGTGGCTGGAGCTCCGAAAACGTCCTGATCGGCACCGAGTGGGGCGGAATGGACACGCTGCTGTGATGGGTCAGGAGCGCCTCGCCCGCGGCCGTACATGCAGCGGCCTCAGCCAACAGCTGACGCGGGATGGGCAACACCTCGGGGCAACATCGTGACGGGGCTGGGTCCGCCGCGAGCACGGGCGAGCACCCGGCGAGCACGCACGCGGCGCCGCCGGCCTCAGTCCGTTCCAGCATCGACCAGACACGGCGCGCCACTCACGGACCAGCTGCCGTTCACGCAGCTCGCCTTCGTCAGCTTGCCGATCGCGGAGCAGGTGTCGTAGCTGCACTCGCCGGGTACCGCGCAGACGTCGCAGGGTGCTCCCGGCTGCGGGGGCTGGCCTTCGGCGCTTGTCTCGCACTGCTGGGAGTCCCGGCGTGTGGCGGTGAAGATGGCGCTCGTTCGGGTTCAGGGGGCAGTGGTGGGGGCTGTGATGGGTCAGGAGCGTCTTGCCCGCGGCCCCGCTATCCCGTGCGCTTCCAGCTTGTCGATCAAGGTGCGCCGACCGATGCCGAGCAGCGCCGCCGCGCGGGTCTGATTGCCTCCGGCGCGCTCGAGGGCGTCCAGGATCTGTTGTTTCTCCAGCGCGCGCATGGCCGACCGTAAATCGGTGGCCGGTTCGGCGGCCGCGCTCGGTACCTGCTCCAGCATCAAGTGCTCGGGCTCGACCGCTCCGCCGCGGCTGAGCACCAACGCGCGTTCGACGGCGTTGCGCAGCTCGCGCACGTTTCCTGGGAATGGGTGGCGCATGAGCAAAGCGCACGCAGCGTCCGACAGCTCCGGTGCTGGTCTGGCCGTACGTGCTGCGGCCTCTGCCAAGAGCTGACGCGCGAGGGGCAACACCTCGGAGCGGCGCTCGCGCAGCGGCGGCAGCTCGATGGGCATCCCGGCGAGGCGATAGAACAGGTCACGTCGGAACTCGCCCTCCTCGACGCGCGCAGGCAGCGCGCGATTGGTCGCCGACACGAAACGCACGTCGACCTGCTTTGCGCGAACGCCCCCCAAACGTCGGAGCTGCCCGCTCTCCAGCAGGTGCAGCAACTTGGCCTGCGTTCCAAGGGGCATCTCTCCGACTTCGTCCAGGAACAACGTCCCGCCGCTGGCGCTCTCTGCGAGGCCCACTTTGGTCTCCACGGCCCCGGTGAAGGCGCCGCGTTCGTGCCCAAACAACTCGCTCTCGAGCAGCGCCTCCGGCAACGCTGCGCAGTTCACGCTCACGAACGGACCGGTTGCGCGCGGCGAAGCGCGATGCAGTGCCTGCGCTGCGATCTGTTTGCCCACGCCGGTCTCACCCAAAAAGAGCACGCTGATGTCACTCTGGGCCACGAGCGTGAGCAGCTCCGCCACACGATCCATGACTCCACCCCGAGGCCAGGGCGAGCGCTCCGAGCCAGGCGACGTGGCTCCGGTGGGGCGAGCGCTTGCGCCCGCCGCTCGAATGACGAGCGTGGCCACTCCGACGCTCACCAGCGCCCCGGGCTCGAGCGGTACGCGGGCGCCCTTGGGCAGCGCCTGAGTCCCGATGTGGGTGCCATTCGCGCTCCCGAGATCTTCGAGCTCCACGCTTTCACCCACCACGATGCGCACGTGAGTGCGCGATACCGACTTGTGATCGATCCGCAGCGAGCACTCGTGAGCACGCCCGACGATCAGCTCGGTGCCGGGTACGAGCTCCCGCTCAACTACGTGCCCATCCCACAGTGCGATTACGCGCAGACCGGCGCTCGGGTCCCCGGTGGTCCAGACGTGCGACGCCGTCCGCCCGGTCACCTCGAAATCTCGCTCTGTCATGCTGGACGCCCGGCCGCGCAGGGCGCGCTGAACTTCCCGCGCAAGCTCGCATGGTATCATGTCGCGGTGAGCGAGGACGCAGGGCAAGTCGTGCCCGGCGCCCAGATTGGGCGCTACACGTTGTATCGTCGGATCGCCTCGGGCGGCATGGCCACGGTTCACCTTGGACGCCTGGTGGGGCCGGTCGGTTTTTCGCGTACGGTGGCCATCAAGCGCCTGCACCGGCAGTTCGCCAAGGACCCCGGATTTCTCGCGATGTTCCTGGACGAGGCGAGGCTCGCCGCCAAGATCCGCCATCCAAACGTGGTTTCCACCTTGGACGTCGTCAGCGCCAGCGGCGAGCTGTTCCTGATCATGGACTACGTCGAGGGGGAGTCCCTCGCTCACTTGTTGCGAGGCGCGAGTCAGCGTGGGGAGTGCATGCCCCTACCCATCGCTCTTGGCATCGTGATGAGCATGCTGCACGGACTGCACGCGGCCCACGAAGCCAAGAGTGATGCTGGAGAGTCTCTCGGCATCGTGCATCGCGACGTCTCACCCCAAAATGTGCTCGTGGGTGTGGATGGGATCGCGCGCGTCGCCGACTTCGGCGTGGCCAAGGCCGCGAGGCGCATCCAAGAGACGGAAGTGGGCCAGCTCAAGGGCAAGATCGCGTACATGGCGCCAGAACAGCTGGCGTCCGGTCCGGTCGACCGGCGCGTCGACGTGTTTGCTGCAGGGGCCGTGCTCTGGGAGACACTAGTGGGCCGTCGTCTGTTCCACGCAGACCACCCGCTCGACGTGGCGCGGCTGATCAAGTCGCACGAGGTCTCGGCGCCGAGCAGTGAGAACCCCGAGGTGAGCGCCGAGCTCGACGCGATCGTATTGCGCGCCCTCGCGCCGAGCGCGGAGGCTCGCTTCGCGAGCTGTCGTGAAATGGTCATGGCGCTCGAAGGCGTGGTGCAGCCAGCGCCGCAGCGGGTGATTGGGGAGTGGGTCGAGGCCATCGCGCACACCTCGCTGAGCGAGCGGACTCGCATGCTCCGAGACGCTCAGGCCGACGAGCACGTGCGCGTCGCCGATCCGGTGTCGCTCGCGCGGGCTCTCGATCCTTCGGCCAATCACTCGGCGACGAGCCTGCTCGATGGGCCTCCGCTGGAAACGAGCCGCCCGAGCGCTCCGCTGAGTGGTGCCGACGACACACTCACGACGCCACTCGCTCAGTCGCCCTTCCCTCCCGTCTCGAGCCCTCCGACGGACGTTGCTCCCGCGCCAGCCACGGATTCCCAGATCACCGCTGCCGCGTCCTGGGACATGACTCCCAAGAAGGAGCGGCCGCGGCGTGCCGCGCTGCTCGGCGTGGCGCTCGGTGCAGTCGCTTTCGCGGGCGCCCTTGCGGGGTTCGTCGCAACCAGAGCTCCCGAACCGGAGCCTCAGACGCTCGTGCGAAGCCTGGGCTGGACCCGCCGGGTGCCGCTCGCCCATCCCGTCGAGCCCGAGCCCGCGAAGGCGCGGCCCTCGGAGGTCCCGACTGCGCGGGCGGCCCCGGTGGCCGACAAAGCAGCGCCATTGCGCCTGCCGGTGAAAGCGGCTGTCAAACCTCCGCCAAACTGCGATCCTCCCTACGTGAAAGGCGCTGACGGTATCGTGCGCTTCAAGCGGGAGTGCTTGAAGTGAAGGTTTGGCCGAGCGGCCTTCTCGTCATCCTCATCTGGGGCGCACCGGTCCGCGCCGAACCCGTCGATCGATGCCTTGGCGCCCACGAAGGCGGGCAGAAGGCCGAGCTGGAGAAGCAATTCTCCATGGCGGCTGACCGCTACCGCATCTGCGCCGCCGCGAGCTGCCCCGACCTCGTGCGCAGGGACTGCGCGGAGCGGTTGGCGGTGTTGGAGGCGAACCTCCCGTCCCTCTCGGTTCGAGTGCTCCGAGGCGGAGAGCCGCTTGCAGACGTCCGCTTGACCCTTGATGGAGACGAGATGAAGGGTGGAGACGCCGTGCGCGTGAAGGCCGGGGATCACGTCCTTCGCGTCAGTTCCTCGGATGGCGCAACGGACGAGCGTCGTATGACTTTGCAACGCGGCGAGCACCGCGAGCTGGAGCTCGAGCTGCCGTCGGCGCAGCACGACCCTTCACAAGAGGTTCGCCGCTCCGGCGGCGTGTTGCCGTATGTGCTTGGTGGCGTGGCGATTGCCGGGCTGGCGGGATTCGTCGGCTTCGCGCTGGCAGGCAAGGCGAAACAAAACGAGTTGAACGATTGCAAACCTCGTTGTCGGGACGGCTCGCTCTACGATGACATGCAGCGGCGTTACCTCTTCGCCGACCTATCGTTGGGCATCGGGCTGGCCGCGGGGATCGGCGCCTACCTGACACTTCCGACCGGGAAAACTTCCGGCAAGGACACGGGACGTCCAACCTTGTTTCACGTTGGGGGGCGTTTTTGATGAAACGCTGGTCGCTCGTCGTTCCGTTGCTCGTCGGTGGGTGCAGCCTACTCGCGCCGGAGCGTGACGAGTTTTATGCAGGCGAAGATCTGGACGGCGGCAAGCTCGATGGCGCGCCCGGTGGCGGTGGCGTAGCGGGAATTGCCAGCGGTCTGGGTGCCTGGGGTGGGACGAGTGGCGGGGCTGGCTCCGGCGGCTCTGTCGCAACCGGTGGAACTGGCCCGACCGGCGGAAGCGGCGGCACGACGCCCAGCGGCGGCGGCACCGGCGGCACTCTCACCGGCGGCACCGGGGGCGCGATGCCGACCGGCGGTGGCACGGGCGGCAGCGTCACCGGTGGCACGGGCGGCAGCGTCACCGGTGGCACGGGCGGCAGCGTCACCGGTGGCACGGGCGGCAGCGTCACCGGTGGCACGGGCGGCACGACGCCGAGCGGCGGGGGCACGGGCGGCACCACCGCGTGCAAGTTTGCCGGCGCGACCTGTAGCGCGGTCGAAGCGTGCTGCGGTCAGCTGCTCTGCCTGATGAGCAAATGCTGTGGCACCAGCCTCACCCCCTGCACCCAGGACTTCGAGTGTTGCGGCCCGACGTATGCGTGCTCAGTGACCACGAAGCAGTGCTGCAAAGTTTCGGGCTCGGCTTGCGCCAACAACAGTCAGTGTTGTTCGGGTGTTTGCAGCGCAACGGTCTGCCAGTAGCTCAACCCAGCGTGGGCGGATTGTCGCGGCTCGCCTTCCGCCGCATGATGCGCATCCTCCCATGACCTTCACCCCAAAACCCTGCGCCCACTGTGGTGGGCAGTCGTTTCACCTGGTGCCAAATCTTCAGCTCGAGTTCTGGCAGCCCACGACCACCTTCGGAGTTCGCGCGTCCCAGAAGGCGACCGGCGGCGCTCGCTGGACGATGACTCTCTTGATCTGCACGCACTGCGGCAAGACCGAGACCTTCACGGTCAACGCCGCAGAGCTCTGCCGGCACGTGCAAGGGTCCACCTCGATCAGTTCGTAGCGCACGCTCGGCGCTGAGCGCTCAGCTCGTCACGCCGACAGTGAAGCTGCCTTCGAACCGCGCGGCCCCGATCGTCCGCTTCCGAGTCACCTGTCCGGTCACGTGTCCGCCGAGCGCGGATGTTTTGGACAGGCTGCGCAAGGATCTGCGCCCATTCGCGGTCCAGCCGAGTGGCACGGACCTTGTAAACGCTCCCCACCGAAAGGCGGAAACAGCGTGACACAACAACGACACCACGAATCGAAGTGGCAATCGCTCGTCGGACTAGCGACGGTCCTCGCGACCCTGGCGCTGACCTCTGGCTGCTACAAAGCGACCTTCGTCGAGGACCCGTCGGCTGCGAAGCGAGCGCCGACGCACGAGGAGTGGTCCAACCACTACGTGTTCGGCTTGGTCGGGGACAAAGAATACGACACCCGCGATTGGTGTCCGAACGGAACGGCCGCGACGCGAACCGGCGGCAACGTCGGGACGACCGCGCTCACCGTCGTGACGCTCGGCATCTACGCGCCGCGCAAGGTGTACGTGACGTGCGCGCCCGACCAGATTGCGCACGCCGGCGAATCCAACCGAGAAGAGGCCAAACAATGAAACGCATCGCATGTCTGCTGATGACCACCATCGCACTCGCCACGAGTGGCTGTTACTCCACGACGATCCACAACGGCAAAGCCGTCGGCGAGGCACCCATCGAGGGCGACCAGCGCTGGCATCACGGCTTCGTTGGTGGAACGGCAGAGGCGAGCGGCCCCTATCAACTCGCCAAGATCTGTCCCGAAGGCTGGGCCGAGATCAAGACCCACACCTCGTTCGGAAACGGACTGCTCGATGTAGTCAGCATCGGCCTGTACAACCCGCAGACTGTCGATGTGAAGTGCGCCGCGGGCACAAAACCGAAGACCACCGCTGCCGCTGAGTCGGCTCCAGCGGGCGGGAGGTTTCAGTCCCGTCCCATCGCTGCTACGCACTGAGCGGGCAGATGCGAGGCAGGACGGCAGCGATCTGCGCAGGGCTCGTGGTGGCGGTGTTCACCCGAGCCGCGGCGGGCGACTCCGGCAGCGAGTCCGGTGGAGCTCCAGAGGTGACAGAGTCGCCTTGGAGCTTCTTTCCCATCATCGCGTACAGTCCCGAGACGAGCGCGATGCTCGGTGCCGGGCTGGTCTACACCTTCGACGTCGACGGGCACCCGGCGCCGACCGGGCCGAAGGCGCGCAAGTCCGCCATCGCGTTCGTGAGCGCCTACACTTTCGAGAACCAGTTCTTCGTTTCGGCGTCTCCGAGTGTCTATTGGGATGCAGAAGCCTGGCACGCGGAGGGTGACCTGAACGCCTCGCTCTTCCCCAACACGTTCTACCCGGTGGGCAACGCCACGCCGGCGGGTAGCGCCGAAGACTACACGGACACGGGGTTCGTAATCCGTGGGGCCTTGACGCGTCGGCTCGTCGGTAGCTTCCGGACTGGCGGTCAAGCCGGAGTGTTCACGAGCAAGATCACGGAGAAACAATCGGGCGGAGATCTGGATCGAGATCGCGTGCTCGGCAGTGATGGCGGGCGACTCGTCGGAATCGGCCCGGTGCTCCGCTGGGACAATCGGGACAACGACTTCGCAGCCCGGAGCGGCGCGGTCTACTCCCTTTCCGCTGCCTACTTCGCCGAACCCTGGGGCAGTCAGTTCGACGTTTCCAAGTACGAGCTCGACCTGCGTCAGTTCATTCCACTCGGGGGCGCGCACGTGCTCGCCGCGCAGCTCTACGGCGAAGCAAACCTGGGCAGGGTGCCGTTTCAAGCGATGGCCACCTTGGGCGGCGCGAACTTGATGCGAGGCTACTTCGAGGGTCGCTATCGCGATCTTCACATGCTCGCGGCGCAGATCGAGTATAGGCTTCCGCTCTTCTGGCGCTTCGGCGGCGCGGCTTTCGTCGGCGCTGGCGACGTGGCCCACGAGCTCGACGGGTTTCGCTTCGAGGATCTGAAGCTGGCCGGCGGAACCGGCGTGCGCTTCTCCCTCAACGACGCCGACCGCGTGAACCTGCGCTTCGACGTTGCGGGCACCTCGTCGGGCGACGTGAACTTCTACATCGCCCTTGGCGAAGCGTTCTGAGCGCGTCGCGCCCTGGCCGTGGGGCCTTCAGGTCCGTCGCTCGTGGTCCACGGCCAACGTGCGATCGCTCCCGCTCACCGGCTGAGCCGCGGCGCGGCTGGACCGCACCAGCTCCCCGTGAGCGGTCCACCAAGCGTGAGCGTCGCTCGCACTCCAGGCACCCACTCCGACGTTCCGCAGGCGCTCCTGCAGCTCGGCTGCCGTTTGCGGCCGCTGCTCGCGGTCCTTCGCGAGGCAATCGAGCACCAGCTGCTCGAGCAAACTCGGAACGGGCATTCCCAGGCGTTCCGATGGCGGAACCGGCACAGCTTCCAGGTGCTTCAGGCACACCTCGACAATGGCCGAACCTGAGAAGACATGTTGACCCGCCAAGAGGTAGTAGCCCACCGCCCCAAGGGCGTAGATGTCGCTGCGACCGTCGACGCTGTCCGGCGCGCGAATCGACTCCGGCGACATGTAGAGCGGCGTGCCGAGGATTGAATCCGCCTTCGTCTGGAGCACTCCGCCGTCGGCTTCGAGCTCTTTGACCAGGCCGAAGTCAACGACTTTGGGCACGTCGGGCACGCCGCCCTGCTGGCACAGGATGATGTTGGCCGGCTTGATGTCCCGGTGGATCAGCCCGACACCATGCGCCTCCGCGAGCGCCCCAGCGACACACGCGAGCACATGCACGACACGCTCGGCCGGCATGGGCCCCGTCGCCTCGACGACCTCCGCCAGGTCCGCCCCATCGAGGAGCTCCATGGCGTAGTAGAACGTGCCGTCGGGCGTGCGACCGTAGTCGAAGATCGTGACGGTGTTCGGGTGGCTCAGGCGCGCCGTCTGGCGTACTTCGCGCTCGAAACGCATCAGGTTCTCGGTCCCCGCGCGCTCCGGGTGCAGGAGCTTCACTGCGGTGTCGCGACGCAACATCGCGTGGTGCGCCCGGTACACCGCGCCCATGCCTCCCTCGCCCAGCCTGTCTTCGAGCGTGTACTGTCCCAGCTGACGGGCCTCGAGCACCTGCCGCTGCAGGCCGTAGATCACCCGCGACACCACGGCCGAGGCGACGGCAAAGGCGAACGTCCACAGGAACACGAACGCGGGCTCGGGCTGGCTCTCGGGCCCGCGGCGCCAGTAGCCCAACGTCACGAGCAAGGAGGCTACGATCCCGACCAGCAACGTCTTCTGGCCGGTGCTCGGCACGATCGCTGCGCGAGCCACGACGGCGAAGGCCACGCTCAGCGTAGGGCCTGGGAGGTTCATCGAGGGCGGGAGTGTTGCGAGCAACCCGACCACCATCAGGCACAGCCCCAGGGTGCACGCAACGTCGGTGACCGAGAGCATCATCAGCGAGCGCTCGCCTTGGCGGACGAAGAGCCAGGCAGCGAACAGCCCTAGGACCAGCACGAGGTGGATGATCAGGCCGGGCTCGAGCACACCGCGCGGGCCGTTCCTGAACGTGACCCCCAGCGCGTCGATCACGTAGAAGCTGCTGAGGAGCACGAGCAGCGACTTCACGAAGAGCGCGACACGTTCCTGCTGAAACTCGCGCGGATCAGTCGAGGATGGCGCACTCTGGCCGAACACTCGGTTCCACAGCGACGGAGAATCAGACGGCTTGACCATGTGCGCGCGAGGGACGCGATGATACTCGCCCGCGCGCGGACTGCCATCATCGCGTCGCTCAACGCTTGAATCGAACGCGCACGCTGGTACCGGTCTTCACCTGACGCCCTGCTTTGTCGATGGCTGGGTCGAAGAGGCCGGTGCGGAGGCACGCTCTGGCGGCCGCGCCAAAACCCTGACCTCCGGGAGACTCTTGCGCCACCGACAGCGTCGCAATCGAGCCATCGGCCGCCACGACGACGACCAACGTCACCAGCGCCGCGTCGGCGTCGGCGGAGCGCGGGTAATAACCGGCGCAGTCGGTGCCATTCCGCAGTGTGGGGCCTCGACTCAGATCCGATGCAGGCGTCAGGTCGCTCTTCGAAACGGGTCGGCTGGGGCGCGGCGCGGGTGCTGCGGCGGGCGCTGCCCGCGGCGTCGCGCCGTGCCCACCGTGGTCGCCGCTACCGCCTCTCGCGACCACGCCGCCGGCGTAGCTCGAACCGTTCGGGTCCGTCACGAAGTCCACTGGCTCTGTCGCGTTCGGGACCGGTGTGTCGGCCTTCGCTGTGAGCACATTTCCCGCGCGGCCCGGCGGCGGCGCATTGGTGTTCGGGCGCCGGCGCGGGTCCGCTTCGGCGGGCCTCGGCTGTGTCGCCTTCGTGTCATCGGTCGCCTTCTCCGGCTCCTCGACTTTCGGCGGAGGAGGAGGCGCTGGCGGTGGAGCCAGCTCGATCTCCGTGACCAGGACCGCCGGCTTCGCTCGAGACTTCGCTCCGCTGAAGCCAAGCGCGAGACCGACGTGCACGCTCAACGCGAGACCCACGGCGACACTGAAGCGGCGGGCGGCCTTGGGGTCAGCGCGGGACATTTCCAGGCCGTCCTTCATCGAGACTCCTCGCTGCCGGCTCGGCAGCAAACGCGATGCGTGTCACGCCACTCGAGCGAAGCTCGTCGAGCACGTGCATCACCGATGCGTGCGGGGCGCTGCCCGCGGCTTGAAGCACGGTGCGAAGCTCGGGGTTATTCTGGTTGGCTTGCTGGGCGATCCGGCGGAGCTCCTCATCGCCGCCGAGCTCCCGACCGTCGGCGTAAAGCCGCCCGCGCTCGTCGAGAGAAACCGTCAAGACCGTCTGAGTCGCCCCGGCGGTGGCCGCCCGCGGCAGGTCCATCGGGAGCCCCTGCTGGGTGATCAGCTTGGCCGTGACCATGAAGACCACCAGGAGCACGAGCACGATGTCGACGAGCGGAGTGACGTTGATGCTGGCGACGATCTCGTTGTCGTCGTGGGTCTGGAAAGCAGCCATGATCACGCCTCACTTCCGGCCGCACGCGTCGGGCGCGCCAGGCTCAGGGACGGACGTCGGGACGAAGGGGGAGCCACCTCCAGTGGACGCCCTTCGCGCTTGCGCTTCAGCCACGAGAGGAGCACGCGACCGAGGGCGTCGGTGTTGACGCTGATGGCCTTGATGCGCCGCTGGAAGTAGTTGAACGCGACAATGGCTGGAATCGCGACGGCCAGGCCGACGGCGGTTGCCACCAGCGCTTCGGCGATGCTCGCCATCACCTCCGCCGAAGCTCCAGCGGTCGCTGCGGCGTGCCCCGCCTCGCTCAGACGCTCGAACGCCATGACGATGCCAATCACCGTGCCCAGGAGCCCGATGAAGGGCGCGTTGCTACCCAACGTGCCCAGATACGCCAGACCTCGCTCGAGCTTCATGCGCTCCATCGAGCCCGCGCCCGCCATCGCCTCTGCTGCTGATTCGGCGCCGTCCTCCGCCTTCATCAACCCGGCCAAAACGACCCTGGCTTCAGTCGATGCCTGCTTCGCGAGCTCCTGCCGAGCAGCGTGGACGTTACCCGCCGTGAGCTGAGCGTCCAGCTGACTCGCGAGCCGCTCGACGTCTCCGGCCGAGCGGAAGAAGAACCACGCGCGCTCGATGATGATGGCCAAGCTCACGACGCTGAGCGCGAGCATCAAGTAGAGGATCGGCGATGCCCCCATTGCAAGCATCAGGGCCTTGGCGCGAATGACGATGTTCATCGTGATGATCTCCTTCGGTACCGGGCAGCCATCGCACGCGGCGTGCCAGCCGGGGTTCGAGTCCAGACCCCGCGTTTGCCCGGGTTTTCCCCCGGGTGTCCGGCGCGCATGCCGGACGCTCGTCCCGCTGCCGGACACGTGTCCGCTGTCCGGCGGCCGCTTCGTCGTCGCGTGAGCTCCGGGCCTCGGCGGTTCGCCGCGCGTTTCGCACTCACTTCGTGCTTCCCACACCGCGGTCCTCACGTTGGCGCGCGGCTTGCTGAAGCGTGTCGTCGGCAATCGTCGCCCGCGTCTCGCGTGACCTACCGCCAACCAAAGGTGATCTATGTCGCTCCGCTCGCTTCGCCCGATGAGTGCTCTCGCACTGTCTCTTGTTTGCTTCGCGCTCTCGGCTGCTACTCGGGTCGAGGCTCAGCCGGACACTGATGCAACCGAGCAGAAGCTTGTGGCACCCGAGCTCGTCGAGCGCGTGGAGCCGGAGTATCCCGAGTCCGAAACGGCGGCAGGCGCGAGCGCCCACGTCGAGCTCCGCCTGTCGATCGACGAGCAAGGCGCGGTTACCGACGTGGAGGTCACCCGGTCCGCCAACGCGGCGTTCGACGCCGCCGCCGTTGCTGCGGCGCGACGGACCCGGTTCAAGCCCGCCACGAGGAGTGGACAGCCCATCCCGGCGCGCATCCCCTTCCGGCTCGAGTTCAGCTATCAACCGCCGAAGCCCCAACCCAAGGCCCCTCCCCCCAAGCCCGCAAACAAGCCGTCACCCCGGCCCGCCGCGGTGACCACTCCGCCGAGCGACCTGCCCACGACCGAGGTCGAGATCGTCGGAGCGCGCCCGGCTCGTGAGGTCACCCACCATGAGCTCGACCGCAAAGAAGTGACGCGCATGCCGGGGACGAACGGAGATGCGTTGCGGTCGGTGGAGAGCCTGCCGGGCGTGGCGCGCGCACCGGGTGGCATGGGTGTGCTCTTGGTGCGGGGCACAGGACCCGAGGACTCGGCGGTCTTCGTCGACGGCACCTCGATCCCCATCGCCTATCACTTCGGCGGGCTCACCTCGGTACTGCCGTCCGAGCTTCTCGAGCGCATCGACTTCGTGCCTGGAAACTTCGGCCCGGAGTACGGCCGCGCCGTCGGCGGCATCGTCGACATTGGTCTTCGCTCGCCCAAGAAGGACCGCTTTCACGGCATGTTGCAGCTCGATCTGCTCGACGGTCGAGTGCTGGCCGAAGCCCCAATCGGCTCGAAGACCCGCGTGCTCTTCGCGGGGCGACGCTCGTGGATCGACGCCTGGATCGGCTCCGTGCTCGAGAAAGGCGGCGGCGTCGGCGTCTCCACCGCGCCGGTCTACTACGACTATCAGGCGATGGTTGAGCACGACGTGACCAAGAACACGACGGCGCGCGTCACCTTCTTCGGTTCCGACGACCGCATGCGTTTTGTGCTCAACGCACCCGACCCGAAGGACCCGGCGTTCGGCGGGAACTTCGGCGAATCGCTCAGCAGCCAGCGCGTGCAACTCCGCACCGACACCCACTTCGGCGAGAGCTCGCGTTGGCTCAACACCGTCTCGGTCGGTCGCGACAACCACAAATTCGACGTCGGCGCGGCGCGGCTGGATCTGACGTACAAGCCGGTTGCGGTGCGCTCCGACCTGAGGATCCCGCTGACGACGGGTCTGAAGTTGATCGGCGGCCTCGACATGCTCTGGATGGAGACGGACGCCGACTACTTCGGCCCGGCAATTCAGGAGTATGGCGACAGCCCCGGGCCAATGTTCGCGCAGCCCTACAACGCGCTCAGGACCAGCACCACCCGCTTCCTGCCCGCCGCTTACGCCATGCTCGAAGTGTCGCCCACGCCGGGCCTGAAGCTCATGCCCGGCGTGCGCGCTGACTACACCAGCGACATCGGCCAAACTCGCGTGAGCCCGCGCCTGTCCGCGCGCTGGGACGTCGCGTCGGGCTTCCCCCGCACCACCATCAAGGGAGGCCTTGGCCTCTATCATCAGCCGCCCCAGCCCTACCAGAGCATCGAACCCTTCGGCAGCTCCTCGATCTCTCACGAGCGCGCGGTGCACTACGGTCTCGGCTTCGAGCAGGAGCTCTCGCGCAGCGTCGAGTTGTCACTCGACGGTTTCTATCGGCGCATGACTGATCTCGTGGCCGAACGCCCGGATGCGACGAAGGCCAGCGGTCGGTCGTACCAGAACACCGGGTCCGGGCGGGCCTTCGGCGGTGAGCTGCTGCTGCGCTACAAGGCCGACGAGCGTTTCTTCGGCTGGGTGGCGTATACGCTGTCGCGCAGCGAGCTGCGCTCCGCCGATTCCGAGCCCACTCACCTCAGTCAGTGGGACCAAACTCACATCCTCACGGCCCTTGGGAGCTACCAGCTTGGTCGCGGGTGGAGCCTCGGCGCGCGCTGGCGCTACACGAGCGGCACCCCGTACACCCCGATAGAAGCCGCGGTGTACGACGCGGACGCAGGCGCCTACCAGCCGAGCTACGCCGGCAAGTACTCCGGGCGCACAGCCGCGTACCACACGCTCGACGTGCGCGCCGAGAAGACCTGGACGTTCACCAGCTGGAAGCTCAGCACCTACGTGGACGTGCAGAACGCTTACAACCGCAAGAACCCCGAAGGGCGTTCCTACAACTACAACTACTCGCGGTCCGACGCGATTGCCGGACTGCCCATTCTTCCGATCGTCGGATTGCGAGGTGAGCTGTGATCAACAGGAGCTGGATTTCGGGCCTGATGGGCCTCTTGGCAATGACTTTGGCGGCGTGCGGTGACGACTTCGACCCCGGCTCCCGAGTCACGGACTTCCGACTGATCGCCGTCCAGGCCGACGCGCCGTTCGCTGCGCCCGGAGAACAAGTTCACTTGCGAGTGCTCTACCATGAGCCCTTCGGGCGGCCCGTGAGCTTGACTTGGATGACCTGCAACAACCCGAGCGACCCCTCGCCGATCGGCTGCTTGCAGAAGATCGCGGCGGACGCGCTGAGCAGCGGGCAGAGCCCGGCGGCACAGCAGGGAGTCGGGCTCGACGAGATCGACACGAGCATTCCCACGACTGCGCTCGACGGCGTGCCGGACTCGGCGCTCGGGAACGCAATCGTCGGCGTCGTGACGCTGGCTTGCCCTGGCACGCTCTCCGAACGGGACCCGGCCACGCTGAGCAGCGGGGAGTTGTCCTTCCGCTGCAACGAAGCGGGGACCAATGCAGAGCTTCCGTACGAGCGCTGGGCCGTGGCGGTCAAGCGCATCTTCTTGCGCCGCACGGACAGGAACCAAAACCCCGGCATCGAGCAGGTGAACTGGGACGGAGCGCCGTGGCCCGACACCGAGGTCAAGATCGTGCGCCCCTGCAAGAACAACCCCAACAAGCTGGACGACTGCGACGGAGGGGAGCGTCACCGTGTGTCGGTCGCCCTCACCCCCGGTTCGGCAGAGTCCGGTCACGACGAGCTCGGGCGCGATTTCGAGGAGCAGGTCGTCATTCAGTACTACGCGACCGAAGGCACCTTCGAGTTCGACGCGCGTACCGACGAATCGCCAAACAACCGCTGGGTTGCCCGCAGGGCCGCTTCGGGCCAGACCCACACGATGTGGTTCGTCGCTCGGGACAACCGCGGCGGCAACTCCTGGACCTCGCGACAGGTTCAGGTGCTTTGAGCCGCGAAGCGAGGCCTCAAGCGCGGGACAGGGTGAGCTTGGTGCGTGAACGCGCCAGCCGCCCATCCGGCGGTTTGGTGCCCGGCAAGATGATGGTCACCTGCGCCCCGCCGCCCTCGCGATTGGCGAGACTGATCGTGCCGCCGTGGGCATGGACGATCTCCCGCGAGAGGGCGTGTCCCATCCCACTGCCTTTTGTTTTGGTGGTGTAGAACGGCATGAAGGCACTCTTGAGCGATTCCTCGGTGAAACCTGGACCTCGGTCCGCCAGCTGAATGCGGGTAGAGCCGTCGAGCTCTTCCCTGACGCGAAGCTCGACGTCCGCCTTCGGACTCCCCGCTTCGACGGCGTTCTTGATCAGGTTGATCAGCACCTGCTCCAGCTGTGTGGCATCGAAGTAGCCCGGGGCGGCGCTGGGCTCGGGCAAAGAAATCTCCGGGTAGAGCTCCTTCAGGTGCTGCAGAAAGCTGCCCCACTCGACATTCCGCGGCTGCGGCACGGGCAGGCGGGCGAGTCCGGAATAACCCTCCAGGAATGCGTGCAGGTGTTTGGTTCGCTCTTCGATGGTGTCGAAGACGGACGCGAGCTTGGCCGCGTGCTCGGGCCGCTCGGCGATCAGCCGCGCGGAATTGACCAGTGATGCGATGGGTGCGAGGGAATTGTTGACCTCGTGGCTGATGACTCGCACGACGTTCTTGAGTGTCGACACCTCGCGGCGCGAGATCTCCCGCGTCAGGTTCCTGACCACCAAGAGCGTGACCTCCTGGCCATCGAGGTCGTAGGCGCACCGGCTCAAGTGAAAGGTCTCCGTCTGCTGCTCGACCTCGAAAGTGAACAGACGATCCGACCCATCCAACAAGGCCTGAGACAAGGCCGCCGGCGCTCGCCCAGCCAAACGCAAGAAGTTCTGTCCGGCTGGGTCGGTCCCCTCGAAGAACAGGTCCCTCGCCGCGCCGTTTGCGTAGCGAATCCTGCCGGTGTCCGAGTACAGCACCAGCGCGTCCGGATTCAGATCCGCGACGCTCGCTGCGAGCGTCGCCGGCGGCGTCGTACCACGCCTCGAGAGGACCGCGACCAGCAAGCCGACTACGGCGCCGGCGCCGAGCGCCTCGTGCAGCGGTCGGGCCGCGATGCCGAGCGCGCCTGCCACGATCACGGCGACCAGCATGGGGAGCAGGTTGAACGGCAGCATCATGACGGTGTGCCCTCTAGAAACCAGTGTACGGCAGTTGCGCGCTAGCGCGTCAACTGAACTAGACTGGGACTACCGTGGCGAAGGTCCTCGTCGTCGATGACCAAGAAGCAGTGCGAACCGCGCTGTCGTTGCTGTTCGACCTGCATGGGCTCGAAGTTCTCGCGGTGCCCACGGCGGAGGCGGCGCTCGAAGCGGTGCGCACGGCCGACATCGGTGTGGTCGTGCAGGACATGAACCTGGCTGCGAGCTCGACCAGCGGCGCAGACGGCATCGATCTCTTTCGCAAGATCCGCGGCCTGGACCCCGAGCTACCCGTGGTGCTCATGACCGCCTGGACTTCGCTGCAAACGGCCGTCGAGCTGGTGAGGGAAGGCGCCGCCGACTACCTGGGAAAACCCTGGGACGACGCCAAGCTGGTGCTCAGCGTCCAGAACCTGCTGCGCATGCGCGCAATCGGGGAAGAAAACGCACGCCTCCGCGGTCGAGCAGCGCGCGAGCGAGCCGGGCTCGCGCAGAAGTTCGAGCTATGTGGCTTGCTCTACCGGAGCACGACCATGCACCAAGCGGTGTCGCTGGCGGTGCAGGTGGCGCGCGCTGACGTTCCCGTGCTCGTGACCGGAGCCAATGGTGCGGGCAAGGAGAAGATCGCGGAGATCATCCACGCCAACTCACCGCGACGCGGGCATCCGTTGGTCAAGGTCAACACGGGAGCCCTGCCGGAACAGCTCCTGGAGGCGGAGTTGTTCGGAGCCGAGGCGGGGGCCTTCACGGGCTCCACCAAGCTACGCTTGGGTCGGTTCGAGGCGGCCCATGGCGGCACGCTCTTTCTCGACGAGATAGGCAATCTCTCCGTCGCGGGACAAATGAAGCTGCTGCGGGTGCTGCAGAGCGGCGAGTTCGAACGTGTCGGCAGCTCGACGACGCGCAACGCCGACGTGCGCGTGGTGAGTGCGACTAACACCGATTTGCGCGCCGCCATCGCTGCCGGCAGCTTCAGGGAGGATCTCTTCTTCCGCCTGAACGTGATCGAGGTCCGTGTCCCACCCCTCTGTGAACGCGTCGAGGACGTGCTGCCGCTGGCTCGGCACTTCGTGCAGCTGCACGCGAGCGCCCGACGAGACGAGAGCGAGCCCCCTCCGGAGCTCGGTGCGGACGCCATCGCCGCCCTCGAGGCGCACGACTGGCCGGGCAACGTCCGCGAGCTCGAGAACCGGATCCAGCGGGCGCTTCTGGTGTGCCAGTCCCGCGCCATCGGCGCGGCCGACCTGGACCTGACCCGCTCGGCGTCGGAGCCCGCGCCGCAGCGCGATGCCGCACCGAGCACGAGCGATCCGCTGTCACAAGCCGAGCGCCGTACGATCGAGGAGAGCCTCGTCCGCGCTCAAGGGGTCGTGGCCCGAGCGGCGGCGGAGCTCGGTCTCAGCCGTCAGGCGCTGTATCGACGCATGGAGCGCCTCGGCATCGAGCTCGAGCGCAAACCCAAGAGCTGAGCCTCGGCGAGGCGCGCCGCCGCGCGCTGGACACGTGTTCGTCCGGCGGCGCACTCCAGCGCGACGCATGCAGCACGCTCACCCCGCCAGCGCACCCTCCAGCGCTGCGACCACCTGCTCGACCTCCGCCGGAGTGTTGTAGTGCACCATCGAGACGCGGACGACCCCGCCCCGCGCGCGCAGTCCGAGCACGTCGATGAGCCGCCGTGCGTAGAAGTCACCGTGCCGAATGCCGATGCCGGATGCGTCAACTGCGCGCACTACACTCTCGGGATCCCGCGCTTGCGGGACGAAGCTGATGGTCGGCACGCGCAGGGAGGCGTCCGCGCTCGATTCACCGAGCAACGTCACGTCGCCACGTGAACGCAGGAACGCCAACAGTTGTTCGGCGAGCGCCGCCTCGTGGGCAGCCACCGCCGCGTAGGTCCGCTCGAGTGCCTCCGCATACGTCCCGGCGCCGACTCCGCCCCCAAGCTCGAGCAGGTACGCCTCCACTGCCGGGAGCGACGCAACGAGCTCGAAACAGACGTTGCCGGGTTGCAGCTTGTAAGGGAGCTGATCGGCCAAGAACTCGTGGTTGATGTTCGCGAGCTCTTCGAGATGCCTGACCGGCGCGACCAGCGCGGCGAGGTGGGGTCCGTAGACTTTGTAAAGGCTGAACGCGTAGTAGTCCGCTTCGAAGGCGGGCAGGTCGAGTCGACGGTGCGGCGCATAGGCGACCCCATCGACCAGGAGGCGTGCGCCCGCCGCGTGCACACGCTGCGCAACCTCCCGCACGTCGTGGATGGTCCCGAGCACGTTCGAGCAATGGGTCATGCACACCAGCCGCGTTCGCGGGCCGAGCAAAGGCTCGAGGTCCTCGACGGAGAGGGTCTGGGAGGCGCGGTCGAGCCGCCATTCTCGGATCACGACACCGCGGGTCGCAAGCCGCCGAAACGGTCCGATGTTCGCCTCGTGATCCGCGTCGGTCACCACGATCTCGTCGCCCGCTCTCAGTCCCGGCGACATGGCGAGCGCCAGGTTCGCGAGCAGCTGAGTCGTGGACGAACCGAGCACGACCTGTCGGTCGTCGGCGGCCGAGACCAGCCGGGCGATCGCTCGGCGGCCCTCGAGCACATGAGCCGAGGCGGCCTCCGAGACCGCGTAGCTTGCTCCAAGCTGAACGTTCCGTTCCAGCAGGTGCTCGCGCACCGCGTCGGCAACCGCGCCAAGGCACTGCGAGCCACCGGCGTTATCCAGAAATACCGTCTCGCCTGCCAGCGCCGGAAACGCGGCGCGGACTCGCGACAAATCGAGTTGCACCATCAAGCCTGCTTATCCCACACAAACGCCGCTGTTGGTTGTATCCTGACAGGATGTCGGCGCCGAACTACAAGCCCCCCGCCACCGAGCGGGCCGGCCATGCACGGCAGGCCGCCGCGGGCGACAAACCCACGGTGCTCGTCATCGACGACGACGAGGACGTGGCGAAGGCGTACGGCAAGGTCCTCGAGTCCGCCGGGTTCACCGCGATCGTCAGGACCGATCCGACCGACGCTGCCCTGGAGGTCGTCTCCCAGCGCTTCGACGCGATCGTCAGTGACATCAACATGCCGAAGATCTCCGGCACCGATCTGCTCTCGGTCGTACGTTCGTACGACGCCGAGGTCCCGGTCATTCTGGTGACAGGCCAGGGCAGCCTCGAGACCGCGATCGAAGCCGTGGCGCTGAGGTCGACCGAGTACTTGCTCAAGCCCGTCGAGCCCCCGGTTCTCTTGCGCGCGGTGCGCAAGGGCATCGAGCGCGCCGAGTCGTTGCGGCCGGCGCAGGCACCACCGGCCCCGTCCGCGGCGCTGGTCGACGACGCCTTGAGCCAGATGTGGCTCGCCCTCCAGCCGATTCACGCGACGCGCGGCCAGTTGTTCGGTTACGAGGCGCTGTTGCGCAGCGACCATGCGTCGCTCTCCCGCCCCGATCTCCTGCTCGCCGCGGCGGCTGACGCGGATCGGCTGCAGGCACTGGGCCGCCGTGTGCGTTCGAAGGCGGCCGAGGTGGCCCTCACGCTGCCGGCAAACCTCTCGTTGTTCGTAAACCTGCATGTGTCCGACCTGCTCGACGACGAGCTGTTCGATGCGGCGTCCCCGCTCGGAATGGTCGCAGAGAGCGTCGTGCTCGAGGTGACGGAGCGCCAGCAGATCGAGGACGTCGCCGACATCGGCTTGCGCCTGTTGAGGCTGCGGAACCTCGGGTTTCGGATCGCCGTCGACGATCTTGGAGCCGGTTACTCCGGTCTCAACAGCCTCGTCTTGCTCGAACCAGATCTGGTCAAGATCGACATGGCGCTCGTGCGCAACGTGAACGAGTCGTTCATGCGCCAGAGTGTGATCAAGAGCCTGGTCGAGCTCGCGCGCGCCACGGAGATCGCGGTCGTCGCCGAAGGCATCGAGACCGTCGCGGAGCGGGACTGCGTGGCTCGCTTGGGTTGCAACTACATGCAGGGCTACTTGCTGGGAAAGCCCGCGCGCGGACTCGGAACAACGGGCTGAAGTCAGGGTTATCGGTCCAGAGCGAGCAACCCTCGAACGGTGTCCCACAGCTCGGTGGCCACATCGACCTTGTTGAGTACCCGAACCACGCCCAGGCTCTCGGCTTCCCGACGCAGGTCCGCGGTGACGTAGCCGGAGACCAAGATCACCGGGAGCTCGGGGCTGACCTCCCCGGCGATACGCGCAAGATCGAGCCCCGAAAGGTGCGGCATGCTGAAGTCGACAGCCAGCAGATCGAACTCGCACGGTTGTTTTCGAAGCGCGTCGGCGGCTTCGCGTGGGTCCGAGAACACGGTCGTGCGACAACCCTCTCTTCCCAACAGACGAGCGGCAGCGCGCAAGACCGCGAGATCGTCGTCGACGTAGAGCACGTGTTTTTCTCCGGTAGGTGGCCGCGAGGAGAGCCGCCGGCTGGGCACCACCGACCGAGGCGCGAGCTCGGCCGACTGCGGGAAGAACACCCGCAAGGTCGTGCCACACCCAGGCGTGCTCTCGACCTCCACCGCGCCGCGATGCGCGGCAACGATGCCCTGCACGACGGAGAGTCCGAGGCCCGTCCCGGCGCCGACCTCGCGGGTCGTGAAGAAAGGCTCGAAGATTCGCCGCTGCGTCGCCACGTCCATGCCGACGCCATTGTCGGAAACACTCAGCACGACATGAACTCCCGGTGTGAGCTCTCCGGGCAACTTCGCAACCATTGCAGAGTCGAGAGCGCGCGCGGACACCTCGAGCTCGATCCGCGGCGCGCTCATGGGCCGGTCTTGGATCGCAAGCCAGGCGTTCGTGCAGAGGTTGATCACGACCTGGTGCAGCTGCCCAGCATCGGCCAGGACCGTTGGCGTCGTAGGGTCCAGCTGGGTGGTGAGCTCGACTCCCGCCGGCAGCATCGCGCGGATGAGCCGGCTCGCGTCGAGCGCCACTGCCCCGAGCGACACCGGACCGAGCTTCTGGGGTTGCCTCTGCTTGAGCGCAGTGAGCTGTTCGACCAGGCGTTTTGCGCGGAGCCCCGCCCGCTGGATGTCCTCGAGGCTCTCGGTCGCCGGGTGATCGGTGGGCAGCGCCGCCTGCACCAACCACAGGTTGGCCATGATGGAGGCCAATATGTTGTTGAAGTCGTGGGCGATGCCGCCGGCCAGCGTGCCGAGCGAGTCCTGCTTGTGAGCGCGGAGCAACCGCTCGTCGAGCAACTGCTGCTCGCGACGCTGCTCCTCACGCTCGGTCACGTCTTCGTACCAACCGACCACGCCGATCACGTGCCCCTGGGCGTCCACCAAAGGGGATTTGTGGGTCTCACACAGCCGCTCACCCTTGTCGAGCAACCGCTGCGTCTCGACGATGGGCGAGACTGGCACGCCGCTCGTCATCACCCTGCGGTCATCGGCACGGAACGCCTCCGCTTGCTCTGGCGTCCACGGCAAGTCGGTGTCCGAAAGGCCGACCACGTACTCGCCCGAAGGAAAGCCCGAGCGCGACGCCTGCTCGCGATTGGCGCCCACGTAGATCGAGTCCCGATCCTTCCAGAAGATGGGGAAGGGCAGCGCATCGACCGCGCACTGAGCAAACTCCAGCCTGCGCCGTAACTCGACGATCTCCGCGCGCAGAGCCTCGAGCTCTGCCGCCGTGCCTTCGTCGGACATCACCGTCAACCCTAGCAGATCCCGCGACGTCGCGCGGAGCGGGCGGTCATCCGCTTCTAGTCGGCGCGCGAAGAAATCGCCGCATGCAGAGCGCGACGTGGCTCGCCGCGGGCGACCTGGCGTGAGCTCTGTCCGGGTCGTTGGATCCCGACCGCAGCGGAGCCGCTCTTCATGAATCTCGCGGGAGCCATTTCGGCGTCGCCGCGAGTGCGAACGTATGGGCGTTTGCCGCCGCCAGCCCCGGGCTTGCCGCGACCGGCGCAGCTCATTGACGGCCCAGCTCGCCGAGGTCACGCCGCGCGCCCTTGGCTCGTTGGGTGAGCGAGAGCCCCAACGCGACGAGCGCGAGGGCCGGCCAGCCCGCGTCGCGGTCTGGCGTTCGGCGCCCGACGCCACAGCTGGCGTTCTCCTCGGCGGTCGCGCCGTTGCCGACCTCTTCGTCCGGCAGGTCGCGGACCTCGACGCCGTGACCACCGGCGCTGCCCGGGGCGTTCCCGCCTGCCGCGCCGCCTGAGCCTGCCGCGCCGCCGGCTGCCCCGCCGCCGCTGCCCGCCACGCCGCTCGCGCCCGCGGCGCCGCTCGCGCCCGCTGCGCCGCCGCCGCTCGCTGCGCCGCCCGCGCCCGTGCCTCCGAGTGGTGGACCGTAGAGCTCGTAGATGGCGGAGACGTCACCGGGCGTCAGCTTCCAGACGTGACTGATCTTGCTCCCGTCTTTGCGCAAGAGCACGGGCCCGTTCGGGTGGCACAGGCTGAGATCGTTGCTGTCGTATTGCATCACGGAGTCGATGTTGTACTCGTGCACCGGGACGCAGTTCTTGCAGATCTTGAACTGGTTGGCGCATCCGGGCTTGTCGGCGATGTTCTCCAACTTGACCAGGATGTACTTGTCGCGATCGGCGCGCCGCTGTTCGTGATTCAGGCCGAGCACGTGCCCGAGCTCGTGGAGCGCCAGCGGCATCGAGCTCGACTTTGCCAACGTCACCCTCGAGTTCGATCCGGCCCTGTATCCGACATGATTGGTGATCGGAACGGCACCGGCAGCGACGATGAGACGTGGACTGTCGCTGGGCTTGGCCGGCTCGAAGCGAACCCGAGACTGGGTCTTCGTCTGCCAGTTGCTCATCGCCTGCAAGACCGAGCCCTTGCTGGCGGCGTCGAGCGACGGGTCGATGACGTAAGGGATCCTTCCATTCGGCCACACCGCGTAAACCTCGTTGGCGCCCTGCTCTGCCAGGCCCATCGGGCTCGATCCTGGGCCGGATGGCGGATCGTCGAGTGTGCACGGCACCTCGAGGTGGGACTGCTCGGAATGCGCCGCCTCTTCGGCGTCGGGCCCAGCGCAGCACGTGACGAACAGACCGAGCCCCATGACCAAGACCTTCGACTTCATGCGGACCTCCGTGACGCTCGACCCGACCCTTGCAAGCAGCGAGCCGCAACTATTCCCGCGAGATCGGGGCGGGGCGCTGCGTCGCTACCGCCAACTCGCGCTCCGCGACGCCAACTGCCCGTTGGCAGTCCGCAGCGGACCAGCGATCGGCCGGATGGGAGGTAAGGCTCAACGAAGAGGATGAAGACTGCGACTGAACTGAGCTCGGACTCGGTGTCGCGTCCAAACCCATAGGCCCCAAACGCTCGAAAAACGCGCTCTCCTGCGTTGCTGAGGCCCCAGGCTCCCGTCCCAAGTACGTTCGCTTGATCAGCGAGCCCAGCCCGAAGCTCCTCGGGACGACGTTGTCGATTGCGCACCGTCCGGCTTCGCACGACCCGGGCTGGCCGTTGGACGTCCTGCGCGCCCGTGAGATAGTTGGCATGACAAGTACTTTCCGAGAAGCGCGCCCCCCCATCGAGCGCGGCTCGTGCTCGGGTAGAATTGCGCGCCGGGCGGAGGCTCAGACTGCGAGGTCCAAGCGGTCCCGGTCAGGCAGCTCCGATCGCCTCCTCACGGTGCCGCTCCCTCTTCCGGCACCACCTTCGGCGCTGCGCGGCTGCGCGCCGCGCAGCGAGTCGGTGAACAGCCGAAGCCAACGCGTCTCCCTCACCCCACCGGCCGCCGCACCACCTTCTCCAAACAAATCCTCGCCGCCGGCTCAAAGCCCGCTCGCTGAAAGAACTTGATCAGATCCACCTGGTCCCACTCGATCTGCGTCTGCAGGCGCTCGATGCCGAGCGCCGCCAAATTCATCTCGAGCTGGCGCATCAGCGCGGCGCCTACGTGTTGGCCGGCGAAGACGGTGGAGACGCCGAGGGAGTCGAGGCTCGCGATGGGTTCGGGTTGGCCGAACTCGCCGTAGTAGAGGCGGCCCATCAGGAAACCGGCGGGTTCGCCCTTGATGAAGGCCGCGAGCGAGATCTTGATGCCGGTGTCCTTCGCGACCTCGGCCAGCTTCACCTTGTAATACTCGCGCCGCTGCTTGCCGCTGTGCTGCGAGTCCACGCGGATGATCCAGTCGAGATCTTCGGCGCGCAGGTTCCGCACCTCCACGTGATCGGTCTCGAGGGTTCCGGGCTGGGGATTGAGCTCTTGCATGTCACTGGCCTCCTGGGCGGATCATCTTCGACGGGATGGAGTAGTAGCGGCGTGGGGTTGGGGTCCCCACGCGGGGTGTGGGGCGGAGCCCCACGTTGAATACCGGCGAGGCCGGCGCATGGCTGCGGTGCAGGTCGCGATGGTCGCGCGGCGTGGCCAGTTGCGGATCATCAAAGGGTCCCTCACGCCTGCGCTTGCGCCAGCACCGCCGCCGCGCGCCCTTTTCGCTCCAGCTGCTCGTAGCGGTACGCGCCGAGCAACCCGGCGCCGATGGCGCCCGCCAAGATCCCCTCGGGGAACGTCTTGATCACGATCTCGGCGTGCTTGCGCGGGCTCTTCTTGGTCTTCTCCTCGGCGAAGATCTGCTCCACCGCCGCCACCATGCCCACGTCGCGCGACAGCCCGCCGGTCACCACCACGTTGCCCTCGGCGCCGACCGCGCGCAGGAGCTGCACCAGGCGTCCGCCGATGCTCAGGTGAATGCCCTTCAAGATGTCCGAGGTGCTGATGCCCCGCGCCACCATGTTGATCACGTCCGTCTCCGCGAGCACCGCGCAGATGCTCGACACCTTCTCCGGGCTCTCGCTCTTTTTGCTGAGCTCGCCCACGTCGTCCAGCGGCACGCCCAGGTAACGCGCGATGTTCTCCAGGAACTGACCGCTGCCGCTCGCACACTGGCTCGTCATGCGGTGCGACATCACCCGCCCGTCCTCGTTCATGCGCAGGCCGCGAGCGTGCAGGCCGCCGATGTCGAGGGCCGCGCGGGCCGTCGGATCCAGAAACAACGCGCCGCGAGCGTGCGTCGTCATGCTGTAGAAGTGACCGGTGCGGAAGGTCACCGCGTCGCCGTCGCCGGTCGACGCGATGTAGTCGAAGTCCTTGGCCTTCACCCCCGCGGCGCCGCAGGCCTCTTCGAAGGCGGCGCTCACCACGTCCGCGACCTTGCGCCGCCGGATGCGCTGCACCACCTGGGCGAGCAGCGTGCCGTCGCTGCCGGCGCGGCTCCTCAAGATCGCGACCTTGACCGCGCTCGAGCCGGGGTCGATGCCGATTGTCAGATGTTCACGGGCTACCATCTTCCTCGACTCCTCACTCTGCCGAGGCCGCGACGGCGGCTCCGGCTCGAAGGTTCTCCACGAACGTCGGCAGAATCGCCGGGCGCCCCGCCTCCAGATCGTCCACACCGAAGAGCGCAGCTCCGAGCGCGCCCATGTAGATGCTGTCGGGGTGGGCGTTCAGCACCGTCTGTTTGTCGTAGTTCTCGTCCACCAGCTCCCGCAGCACCTTGGTGGCCATCGGGTTCTTGCACACGCCACCCGTGAACGTGAACTCGTTGCTGATGCCGCCCGAGCGCGCCAAGAGTGACATCGCCCTGAGCATGATCGAGCGGTGCAACCCCGCGAGGATGTCCTCGCGCCGTTCACCGAGGCCCAGCCGCTCCCGCAGCTCGGCGCCGGCGAACACCGTGCAGGTGCTGTTGACCTTGACCACGCGCTTGGCTCCGAGCGCCAACGGTCCGAGCTCGTGCAAACCGAGGTTCAGCTCGTCGGCGATGTACCCGAGATAACGCCCGCAACCGGCCGCGCAGCGATCGTTCATCTGGAAGCTGGTCACGACACCGTGGCCGTCGACCTGAATGGCCTTGGTGTCCTGCCCGCCGATGTCGAGCACCGTGCGCGTGCCCGGAAACACCCGGTGCGCTCCGCGCCCGTGGCACAAGATCTCGCTCTTCACGGCTTGTTTGGGGAAGGGGAGCGTCTGCCGCCCATAGCCCGTGCCGACGAAGGACATCTCTTCGATGTCCTGGGTCGCCGCGCTCTCGACTGCTTCGAGCAACGCCTTGCCGGCGCGGCTCTGATCTTCGGCGGTCATGCGCCGCGCGGCCTTGCGGAGCGTCGTGCCGAAATCGCGGCTCTTGAGCCGGGTCTCGACGTCGAGGATCGCGCGGTCGAACACGCCGGTCAGGCGCTCGTAGTTCACGAGTCCATTGCTGGCCGCCGCGACGCGCTCCGCGGCGCTCATGTAGCTGCTCGAGGCGAGATCCCGGAAGAAGTCGCTCTTGCGTCCGCCACCCTCGCCGAAGAGCCGGTTGGCTTCACTCTCCATCGACTCGAGGACGTCCTTGATGGCAGGCAACAGCTTCTGCCGATCGCTGATGAACGACAGGCTCTTCAGCACCTTCTGCATCTCTTCGTGCAGATCACCCAGCTCGTCGAGGTACGTCTCGAGCCGGAACGCCTCGCGCAGCGCGTGCTCCCGCGCCCGGGGATCCCCGCCCAGCTCGGCCTCACGCTCCACGAGCGCGCGTTCGAGCATGGTGAAGCGGGCGGCGGTCAGCGCCTCCTCCCGCGCGACGGCACACGCCACCTCGTAGTTCGAGCGGCTGTTGGTGATGCCCTTGCCCACGATGCGCCGCTCTTCATCGAGCAAGATGGCCTTCGTGGTGGTGGAGCCCAGATCGACGCCGACGACGACTCTCATGCGCTGGCCCTCGCTTTGCGAGCTTCCAGCATCTGCAGGTAGCTCTGGACACGGTTCTCGATGTTGGCCTTGCCGAAGTAGCGCGGGTCCACCAGATCACTCTCGATGAAACCACCCGGTACGCCGGTCTTCCGCTCGAGCTCTCGCAGCATCAAGAGCTGCCCGGCGCTGAAGCTGTTGCAGCTCTTCACGCTGTTGATCAAAAACCCGTCCGCCTTGTACTTCTCGATGTAGCTGGCGAGCAGCTTGGTGCGCATCGGCAGGTTCAGGTTCGTGTAACAACCGAGGCAGTAGTCGGCGAGCGTGCCGATGGGATCCTTCGGGTCGTGGCGGAAGCCGGTGTCGTAGAGGCCGCCGACGCGGGTGTACGTGCTCGACACGACGGTCGCGCCCTCGCGGCTGAACATGCGCCAGAAGTCGAAGAAGTTGGTCCAGTTGGGCGGACCTTCCACCACCAGGCGGTACTTCTCCTCCGGGGCGTCGCCGTCCGGCGTGACCGGGCCCTTGCCCTCTTTCACTCGCTGCTCCACCTCGCGGCGCAGCATCGCGTAGTAGTCGCACGCATCTTGAGTGCCGCGGAAGGCGCTGAAGATCGGGCCAATGTAGTAGACCCCACCGAAGTAGCCGTCGATGGGCGAGGGCGTGTTCTGCGCGCTCTCCCACACCGCGACCAGATCGTCTTCGGCCTTCTTCGACCGCTCCAACAGCTCCGACAGCCGGTCGAGATCGAGCTTCTTGCCTGCCGCCTTCTCCAGCGCCGGGATGACCTCGCGCTCGAGCTGGTCGATGACGTAGGTGCGCATCTCCTTCGTTATGTGCCCGTCACCCTGGTAGGGCACATGCAGCATCGCGACCGGGCACTTGTACTCTTCCTTCAGGAGCTCGAACCACTTCATGAAGGTGAAGCAACCGGTGTACGAGAGCAGCAAGATGTCGGGGTTTGGCAGCTTCGTCCCGGTGGGGCCGATGTTGCCGCTCTTCATCATGCCGATGTCGCACTTGACGTAGGTGCACACGTCCTCGCTGTGACCGAGCTTCTCCGCCTCGGTGATGTAGTTGCCGCTCAGTTTGCGCATGCCGCTCTGCAGCGCGTTGATCTCCGGCAGCACCGGCAGCATGTCCAGAGCCAGCATCAGCTCCGTCAAGTTCCCCGGTACGAAGGTGTAGGCAACCTTGCGGCCGTCCTCGTTGGCGGTCGAGAGTTTGTCGAAGTGGTTGGCGATCATCGTCTTCTGACGAAGCTGGCTGTCGTCCTTCGCGGCCTCGGCGTCGACTTGGCGGGGTCTTGCGATGTGCGTCGGGGTCGGGGTGGTCATGCTGCGCTCCCCCAGAGCTTCACGGCGTCCGAGAAGGCTCCGGCTTGTTCCCGGATCACTTGGAATTGTCCGGTGTTTTCTGCAAATTTCAGGCTGGTGTGTGGAATGTTCGCGCGGTCGAGGGCGGCTTCGAGCATCGGCTGATCGAGCAGCGCCGGGTCACAGAACGAGGCGGCGGCGAAGATCACGCCTTCGGCCTCGACGGCTTGCACGCTGTTGATGAGCGCACGGCCCTTCTCCTCGTCGGCAATGTAGCGGGAGGCCGTCGCCTGACCGCGTTTCAGGAACGCCATCGCGATGGCTCGCATCGGGTCCTCGCTCGGGCCGCACTCGATGTCGCCGTCGATGTAGCGCAGGCCCAGCTGGAAATCGTCGTCGACGATGTCACAACCCGCGGCTTCCAGGGTCTTGATGAGCCCGAGGGGAGGCTGCTCGCAGAACGACCCGCGCACGAGCACTCGTACGTTGTCGTAGACGCGGGGCGCGCGCTCCCGAGCTGCCGCGACGAACTCGCGCACCAGCTTCTCGTGCTCCGCGGCCTCGAGGTTGCTGCCGGCGCGGGCGATCAGGTAGGCCTCCGAAGCGCGCACCCGGAAGGGCTCCTTGATGCGCATCGTGTCGAGCTCGGCGAGGGCCCGGCGCCGGGCGTTCTCCGCGACAATGGCGGCCCGCATCTTGTCGGCGTCGTATTTCCAGGCGCCGCGGGCCGTGAGGTCGCCGAGGATGCGAGTCATGTCGTTCACGTAGAACTTGCCGCCCAGCTCCGGGTCGAAGTTCTGCGGTAGATCCACGTAGCTCGCGTATTTGTCCGGGAACAGCATCTGCCACATGCCCGAGAGGTTCCGGATCACGTCGCAGATGCTGGGGAAGAGCACGCCGTCGAGCGAGTCGAGGGAGCCGTTCAGCGCCAGCTCCAGCGTGCTCCGGGGAATGTGGCAGATGTACGACTGATAGAAGCTGTCGCCCTTGATGATGTCGACCTGATCGCCCCCGCCGAACATCGCCACGGGCAGCACGCCGATGCCCTCGAGCATCGGGCGCGGCACGTAGATCGGCATGTAACCGACGGCGAGCTGACCGGGATGGTTCTTCTTCCAGCGCACCACCTCGGCGAGCCTGAGGTCGTCGACCAGCAGCCGCGCGCGTTCGATGACGGCGGCGGCGGGATCGGTCTCTTTCTTGTCGGATTCATGCTCGGTCAACGGACACCTCCGGTGGGCACCGTGTGACGGGCGCCAGGGTTATCGGAACGAAGTTTCTTGCGGGCGGCCTTCGGCGCTGCCGCCGCCGACACACCGAAGTTGGCGACGCGCTCGATGGTCTCGGCCAGCTCCTCGGGACTGCCATGCCGCCGAGGCTCGTACCAGCCGTAGGTCCAGTTCAGCATGCCGAACAGGCAATACGTGTTGCGCTCGACGTCGAGGGGGTTCGGATCGTCACCGCGGCTCTCCGCCACAGCGGCCACGATCTCCCGGGCGATGGCGAAGTAGCGTTCCTTGCGATCGCGGATCTCGTTGCGGCGCGACGCAGGCAGCGCCGCGGCCTCGTGGATCAGCACGCGCATCAGGTACTGGCGGTTCGCGAAGAAGCGCACGTGGTTGAGGACGAACTCGTGCAGGCGCTCACTCGGGTCGTCGAGGCCGTCGAGGGCGTCTTGGGCGGCGGCCAGCATCTCGTCGAAGGCGTCGCGCTGGATCAGGTAGAGCAGGTCTTCCTTGCAATCGACGTAGTTGTAGAGGGTGGCCGGCGCGCGCTTCGTCAGCTTGGCCAGATCCCGCATGCTCATGCCGTGGAAGCCGTGCTCGGCGAAGGCGCGGGCCGCCGCGGCCAGGATCTCCGTCATGCCCGCGCTCGGATGCTCGGTCATGCGTCCCTCCAGACGGGCTTCTGTTTGGCCAGGAAGGCGGTGATGCCCGCGTTGCCGTCGTGGCTCTCCAGCAGCCGCGCCAGGTAGAGATCTTCGATCCGCGCGAGCCGGTCGCCGACCGCGTCCGCCGTGTCCGACCCGATGCGCAGTGCCTCGACGGATTGGCGCAGCGAGTAGGCGGAGAGCTCCTTCAGATTGGTGGTGAACCAGGCGAGGGCGTCGGCGAAGGGGTCGGCGCCTTCGGCGGCGAGCTTCGTGGCGAACCCGATGCGCTCGGCTGTTGTCGCGTCGAGCTCGCTGCCAGTGAGCAGCAGTCGTTCCGTCCAGGTGTGCCCCAGGCGCCCGGGCCCGAGGGCCGCGAGCACGGGCGGGAACACCCCGAGCTTGATCTCGGGGCAAGCGAAGATGGCGCGGTCGCTCGCGAACACGAAGCGACAGGCCAGGGCCACCTCGAACGCTCCGCCGAGACAGCGCCCTCGCACGACCGCCGCGGTCGGCACCGGGTAACCGACCATGCGCCGGATCAGCGCATGGAAGGTCCCCAGCATGGCCTTGGCTTGATCTTTCTGGTGCTCCTCGACGCTGGCGCCAAAGCTGAAGTGTTTGCCGGCGCCCTCGATGGTCACGAGCTTCAGGTGTGCATCGCTCTCGTGCTGGCTCAGCGTTTCGTCCAGCTCTCGCATGACGGCGCCGCTGAGCACATTGCCCGCGTCGCGTTCGAAGACGACGCGCAAGAGCGCGCCGTCCTCCATCAGCTCCGAGCGGACGAACGAGCTCACGGGTTCTTCTCCCAGCCGGCCCGCGCCGAGGGTTTCAGCACGTCGCTGATCAGCTGCCGATCGAAGCGCGAACCTTCGGCCATGCGCTTGCGCATCAGCACGAAATCGATGTCACGCTCGTTGCGGTCACCGAAGTGGAAGGCCGGGAAACCGGCGGCCGCTTCGGTGTTCATGTTGAGCGCCAGCCACGAGCGGTTGCTCTCGCTGTTCTGCTGCCAGTGCATGAGCTTCTTCTTGCGGGCGCTCTCCAGCGTCTTCCGGGTGCAGTCCGGGAAGGTGTAGAGCAGCTTGGTGGCCAGCTGATCGACCGCCTTGTCGAGCAGCGACAGATCGAGGGTGCATTTGCCCGCGAGCTCCTTGGCGGCGTCCTTGTCTTTGCCCTCTTTCCACTCGCCGTAGACGAGGCGACCCATGTCGTCGAGGTAGCGATCCGTCACGGCAAACGGGTTCGGGATGAAGCTGCCGTCGGCGCTCTTGTGGGTCGGGGCGATCTCGTTCACGAGGCCGATGCGCAGGGCCTTGTGCGCGCTCCAGGGCTCACACAAGACGAGGCTCTCCACTGCGCGGGAGAAGCCGACGTAGATGTCGAGAAAATCCGTCGAGCCGCCGTCGGGCGCCGACCCGTGTTTGGGGCCGGCCTGTCCGAAGCGGGCGTGGTCGCCGGCGACGGAAAAATCGCAGGCCATGCCGATCTCCTGTCCGCCGCCGATGCGCATGCCGTTCACGCGGCAGATCACGGGCTTGTCGCAGATCAGGATGTTGGTGACCATGTCGTTGAAGAGCCGCATGTATTGCAGGTACTCGAGGGGTCGGTTCGAGTAGTAGGTCGCGTACTCCTCGGTGTTGCCACCGGTGCAGAACGCGCGGTCGCCGACGGCGGTGAACACCACGTTGGTGGCGGCGCGGTCACAGCTCGCCCGGCGGAACGCCAGGATGACCTCCTTCACCGCGGCGGTGGTGTAGCTGTTCAGCTGCTTCTCGTTGTCGAGCGAGATCCACACCTGGTGCAAGCCGTCGATGGCCTTGCCCTTGTCGTCGAGCACGGGACGCTGCTCGTACTTGATGTGGCGGAACTCGTAGCCGGGGAGGATGTCGTGGCTGAGGAGTTGGGTCATGGGGATTTCTTCTTTCTTCTGCACCGTTCCATCTGGTGGGGCTTGGCGTCAGTTCCCGGCATCCAGGTGCCGCCGCCGGCCTCGCCGGATTTTCTGGTCTTCTCTCTGTTCCGATCGTGATCTGACTTGGGCAAGACGGTTGAAGTGGTTCCTTACAAAACCTCCGACCTCGGAGAAATATTCATTGACGGTCTGATCAAACTTTGGGATCCATCACCAAGCGCTTGGCGAGCTTGTGTTCTGCGAGCGCTTTCATGTGCTCGTTGATTTTCGACATCGGCGCGCGTTCGATGAAGGGCTCGAGCACGACCTTGCCGTCGTAGATCAGCTTCAAAACGGCGGGATAGGCCTCCACCGGGCAGCCCCAGGAGCCGTGCACCGAGGCGTCGAAGGCCATCAGGTTCGAGAGCCGCACGTTCACCGATTCGCGGGTGAAACCGACGATCATCAGCGTCGCGCCGTTCGACAGCAGCGTGTACGCGAGGGTCTGTCCGGGAGCCGTGCCGCTGCACTCGAAGATCTTGTAGCCGAGGCTCGGGATGCCCCACTCCTTGGCCTTGCCGTGCAGCTCCTTGCGCACGTCCTTCACCTCGCGCCCCTTGACGTTGCAGGTGTGGTCGAAGCCGAGCGATGCGAGCCCTGCCAGCCGTTCTTCGTGCACGTCACACACGACGGTCTTGGCGCCGAGCGCCTTGGCGATCTGCGCGGTGAAGCCGCCGACGCCGCCACCACCGATCACGAAGGCGACGTCACCCGCCGCGAGGCCCGAGCGCTTGACCGCCTGGTACGCCGTCGACACCGCGTCGGCGACCACCGAGAGGGAATCGGTCTTCACACTCGCCGGCGCGTCGGCCAAGGACACCATGCTGGCGCCCGGCGCGACGATGTGCGTCGCGAAGCCGCCGTTGATGTCGTTGCCCGGCATCTTTTGCTTCAAACAAGCGTTGCCGCGACCCGCGCGGCAAAAGGCGCAATCGCCACAGGGCATGACGGAGGGCACGAGCACCTTCTGCCCGATCAGCGTCGTGTAGCGAGCGCCCGCCGCTCGAACGACACCGACCACCTCGTGACCGAGTACGATGGGAAGCGCCATGCGCGGCGCGACGCCGCCCTCGGCAAAACCCAGATCGGTGTGACAGAGGCCGCAGCTCTCGACCTCGACGATGACCTCGTCCGAGCCCGGCTCAGCGAGCTCGACGCTCTCCTTGACGAGCGGCTTGCCCGTCTCCTTCAACACCCAGGCTTCGTTTCGGAACCCCATTCGTGGCCTCCCACGAACGTTCGTACGGGTCGCCGGGTGGCCGGGAAATGACTTCCATCAAGATCGCGGGAACCCGTTGAAATTGCTCGCCGTGGACGTCGAAATCGAAGGTCGCGGGCCCACGAAATTCGCATGGGGCGGGCGGGTCAGCGTGACGTCAACACGCATTCCTCGGTCAGCCCTCTTGCCCCGGCGGGTCTAGCCGAAGCTGTCGACGAGCGCTTGCGTCGCTTGCCAGAGCCGCTCGGCGAGCGCGTCGTCGCGACCGAGGGGCGAGGTTTCCGCCGGCTGGCAATCCGCGTAGTAGCGACCGGCGGCGTCCGTCGCCGAAGGGTGGGCCGCGAGCAAGCACTGGGTGGCCGCGCCCTGAGGGATGGTCTTGACCCTGCTCGGGTCCATCTTCTCGAACATGCCCTGAACCCGCTCGGGGTTGTTGCGGCCGAGGTTGGTCTTGATCACGCCAGGGTGGAGCGAGCTGGCGACGCGCTTCGTACCGCGAAAGCGCCGGTGGAGCTCGCGGGCGAAGAGGATGTTCGCGAGCTTCGACTGCCCGTAATGCTTCCATGCCTCGTAGCTCTTGCGTCCGGCCAGGTCGTCGAGCTCGACCCCGACCTCGGGAGCCATGTGGTGCGCGCCGCTGCTGACGACGACCACGCGGCCGCTCGCGCTCAGGGAGTCGAGCAACCCGTTGACGAAGATGAAGTGGCCCACGTGGTTCGTCATGAACTGCAGCTCGACGCCGTGAGCCTCCCTGCGCTCGGGGAGTGCCATGATGCCCGCGTTGCAGACGATGGCGTCGAGCTCTCGGCCGAGGCCACGGATGGTCTCCACGGCCGTGAGCACCGAGCTCGGCTCGCTGAGCTCGCAGGCAACGGCGGCGCCCGCGACTCCGTGCTCGTCGAGGGCGGCCTGGGCCTTCTCGGCCGTTCGCGCGGCTCCGATGACGAAAGCCCCGCGCCTCGCCAGGACGCGCGCCGTCTCTTGGCCGATGCCCGAATTGCAGCCCGTGACGACGACTGTCTCACCCTCGAGGGAGATCCCGTCTGTGACGTCGTCGGCGGTGGATGAGAAATCAAAGTCGGGCATGGGTCCTCCTGCCGCGTGAGCCTACATGGCCGCGCGCCGATCGCTCAGGGCTCACACCAAAGGCGGTACTTCCACGCGTAGAGGCCTGGGTTGGGGCCCGACCAGCTCGCGCCGCCGCTGGAGCTGTAATAGTAATTCTGAGGGGTGCCGCTACCGATCGGGAACCAGGTTCCGTTCGCGCCATCGTAGTAGAGCCAGTACTGCGTGCCGCTCGCCAGGACGGTGAGCGGGAGGTTGACGCCCTGCCAGCCAACGGCCGCGCTGACCGTGAAGGCGCCGCTCGCGAGGAAAGCTCCGGGAAGGCCCGCGGCGTCTGCACGCAGACCGAGCGTGGTCTGACCCGTGCCCGGGCCGTTGCCCGTGTAGATCTCCAAGCGCCGAACCTTCAGCGGTGATGCCGGCGTGAACATCAACGCGAAGACGTTGGAGTTGTCGACGTACGAACCGAGGCTGGTGTCGTCGTTCTGGGCCAGACACTTGACGAGGCAAGCGCCCCCGACGCAGGTGCCCGAGATGCAGTCCGTGTCCGTCCCGCAGGTGCCCGGACAGCTCGAGCTGGTGCCGCTGCAATAGTAGGGCGCACAGCTGGGTGAACCCGGTTGCCCGGCGGGCACCACGCTGCAGCTGCCCACGTTGCCGCTGACCGCGCACGAATCACACGCGCCGCCGCACGGGGAATTGCAGCAAACTCCGTCGACACAGTTGCCGCTGGTGCACTGGTTGGCGCCGCCGCAGACTTGCCCGTTCGCCTGCTTCGGCTTGCACGTGCTGCCAGAGCAGTACGCCGTTGCGGCGCAGTCGACGTCCGCAGCGCAGCTGGTGCCGCATGCATCGCCTGTCGGCTTGCAGAGATAAGGGCTGCACGAAGTCGCCGGCGGCGTATTGCAGGTCCCGGTCCCAGTGCAGGTCGAGGCCGCGGTGGCGCTGCCGGCGGTGCACACCGCAGCGCCGCAAACGGTCCCCGACGGGTACACGTTGCAAGCCGGTGTGGTCGAGTTGCCGTTGCAGCCCGTGCCGTTGACGCCGCAGGTCGCGGCTGCCGTGGTCGCGCATTCGGTGTCGGGATCGGTGTCCTTGGTCACGGGCGCACACGTGCCGTTCGCGACCGTCGTCTTGGCCAGCTTGCAGGCCTGACACGGGGAGTCGCAGGCCGTGTCGCAACACACGCCGTCGTCGGCGGGACAATACCCGCTCAGGCACTCGCCCGCCGCGCCGCACGCCGCGCCGCCGGTCTTTTTGGGCACGCACTTGCCAGCGTCGCAATAGGTTCCGGCAGAGCCGATGCAGTCCGCGCTGCTGGTGCATGCCGCGCACGTCCCCGGCCCGGCGCCGGCGTCGCTCGGCCCTGCCTCGATGCTGGCGTCGCCGGCACCCGCGTCACTGCCTCCGCCGTCCGAGCCCGACTTGCAGAACCCCGACTCGCAGTCTGCGGCGCCGCCGCAGCTCTGCGCGTTCTTGCAGGGCGGACAGCTGCCACCGCAGTCGATGTCCGCTTCGGTCCCGTTCTTCACGGAGTCCGTGCACGTGGCGGGGACACATTTGTTGCTGACGCACACACCGTCAGTGCAGTCCGTGCCGACGACGCATGCGACGCACGCCCCCGCGCCGTCGCATACGGCGCCGCCGGTCTCGGTGCAGGTCGTGCCCTGCGCTGCGTCGTTCTTGCCGCAGCTGCCCGCGTTGCACGTCCGCTGGCTGCACGTGGTGTCGTTGCCGGGACACTCGGCGGCGCTGGTGCACTCCGGCGCTCCCGCGCTGCCGCCCGAGCCGCCTGTCGCCCCCGCGCTGCCGCCCGAGCCGCCTGTCGCCCCCGCGCTGCCGCCAGTCCCAGCGGTCCCCCCCGTCGTTCCCCCGCCGCCGGTCGCAGCGCTTCCGTCCGGTCCTCCGGTCCCCCCCACGCCGCCCGGGCCTCCGGAGCTCGAGTCGCTCGCGCTGCAGGCTGACAACAGACACAGGCCAGACGTCACGAGAGCCAGCGCGAGTTTCGTCATCGGAGCAAGGTACGCCGCTGAATCACGAATTGCAAAGCAGGTCCAGGTTGCGCCTCGCACTCGTGCTCTTCGCGCACCTGCGGGGTCGTGCGCTCCGCCCGGCATGCTCTGCGCAGAGCGGGTCGATGCGTGAATTGCCTGCGTGCGCGCCGGTGCGTCAGCACGCCGCCGTTCACTCGGGCTTCGGTTTTCGCGGCGGCATCTTCAGGCTCTCTGCCGGGTACTTCGCCTTCATCGTCTCTTGTGCCGCGGCGGCCCAGTCCATCAAGCTTCGCTTCTGCGTGTCGTTCAAGATCGCGTAGCGGTGGATCAGCGTGTAGGACGAAAGTGGCATCTCGTCCTCGCGCACTTCCTTCTGGATGTCCCCGAGGCGCTTGAACATGCGGTTCGGCGGGTAGGTCTCGAGCTCGTCGAAGTTGAGCGCCCGTTTTCCTTCGCTCACGTGATTGGCCAGCCACCACGCCACGGGTTGGAGGTTGCTGTACCAGGGGTACACCGTGTTGTTGCTGTGGCAGTCGTAACAAGAGGCCTTCAGCAGGGTCATCACGTCGTCGGGGACGGGGAACACCTTGGTGACCTCGTGGCCCGACGGCTGCGAGGACTGGTTCTTCGCCGGGCGGAAGACCTGAATGGCCACGAAGCCGATCAGCAGCGACAAGGCGATGGGCTTGCGCTTGGCCTTGATGCGGGAGAGGAGTTTCTTCATCGAGCTCGCCGACGAGTAACGCCGTTGTCCGCGCGCCACGAGTGATTTGCGTCAAGTCGGTGTGGGAACCCCCAAAATGTTGCCGCGTGGCGCGGATGGTTCGCCCGACGCTGGAGGTGCAGCGTCGTTCCGATGTCTCCGGGGAGGCGCCGCCGCGCGCTCGCGCCAACGGGGAAGCGAGTGACGCAGTCCTCCGCCTGTTCCGTCGCGCCGCCGCCGTCGCGGCATCAGCACTTTACGCGCGTCGGTCCGAACGGACGCGATTTCGCGACCCGCGGTCCATGTTAGTACTCGGCTCGCCGCTCGAATCGCAAATCCTGGTGGCGGAGCAGGAGGCGCTGTCGCAGGTCGGCCCGCAGTGCCAGCTGCAGGAGCACGCCGAGCACCCCAGCACACGCGCTTGACGCGCCCTGCGATCGAGGTTGGAAAAGCGTTCATGACTCAGCGATTCCGCGCAGCGCTCCTCGGCTTGATCGCCCTTGCGTGCTCCAAGAGCCAACAGGTCGAGCAACAGGCGAAGGCCGAAGGCACATCGCCATCCTCCGCTGTTCCCCTCGCCGCACCGAGCGCGAGTGCCCGCGAAAGTCCCAGCGCGGCGGTCGCGTCGGCAGGGCCGTCCGCGTCAGCGGCTCCGTCGCCTCTGCAGTATCCGGTCGAGTTCTGCGGCAAGAAGCTCGGCAAAGAGACGACGGCGATCAACTGCCAGACCGAGGCGGTGGTCGATGCCCCTCAGGATCTCGCCGCGCTCGCCGCGCTCCCGAAGTTGCGCTCCCTCACCATCGCGAGCGGACCGGCGGGGATGCCGGCGCGAGATCTCTCGCCGCTGGCCGGGCTGACGGAGCTGCGCGAGATCGTGATTCTCGAGATCAGAACCAAGAGCCTTGCGCCCCTCGCTGGTCTCACCAAGCTGGAGAAGCTGGTCCTCATCCACACCGACGTGGACGATCTCACTCCGCTGGCGAAACTCACCCGACTGCGAGTGCTGGACCTGTCTTGGGCGCGGAAGGTGAGCGATCTGTCCGCCCTCGGTGGCTTGCACGAGCTCGAGAAGTTGACGCTTCCCGGGGTCAACGTCGGTGATCTGAGCCAGCTCGAGCCGCTGGGCAAGCTGAAGGAGCTGAGCCTCGCCTCGACGAAGGCGACCGACCTGACGCCGCTCCAGAAGCTTCCCGAGTTGCGTGAGCTCGACCTCGACGGCTGCAAAGAGCTCACGGAGCTCGCGCCGCTGTCCAAGATGAGCAAGCTCGAGCGCCTGCGGCTCGGCAATACCAAGGTGACCGACCTGACGCCCCTCGCCAGCCTGAGCTCGCTGACTGCCCTCCAGGTCGCCCGCTGCAAGCTGACCGACGTCTCTCCGCTCGCCAAGCTGAGCACGCTGGAGCACCTGAACATCTCCGACACTGGGCTCGCGGACGTCTCACCGATCTACGGGCTCACCCAGCTCAAGACCCTCGAGGTGTACGGCACGCGCATCCCCGAGTCCCAGAAGGAGGAGCTCGCGGCCAAGCTGCCGTCTACGAAAATCCACAAGTAAATGTCCGCGCAGCGCGCGTGGGCGTCACCGACCTATCGCTCTAGCCACGGTTGCGCGAGCCAATGTGGCTGGGTACGAATGGGTGACGAGCGCCGACCACGCTGCGAGTGCCGCGAAAACCAGGATCAACGCCGTCAGCGTGACGGTCGGGACGACAGGCCCTTGGACCGCCCAAAAAAAGCCATGAGTTGGGCCCGGGACACGAGGGTCGCAGTCGTACAGCCCGCCGCCGACCACGATATCGTCGATGTGATCGCCGTGCTTGTCGGCCACAGTGAAGGCGATTCCAAACGCGGTGTCCTTTCGCTTCGCGAGATCAACGGCCGGCGGGCGTAGGCACAGGGAAGCGGGGAGGGTACGCGGCATTGGGCGCCCTCGCCTCCGAGATACTTAGCATGACAAGCTTTGCGTGGCGCGAGGATCGGTGCCTTCGCCGTCGTTCATATTCGTGCGAGCGCTCATCTGGTTCGCTCGGCAAAGTCTCACCCGTCATGTTCACCGCAGCCCGTCGCCGTGCTGCCAGGGCTCTCGTCGGGCGACGAGCAAGCCAGGGCCGAGCCAAGGAGCGCGCAGGCGAGGGGAACTCGGGCCATGCCCGAGATGATGCCACGTTCCGCGCTCAGGTCGCGCGCCGACGCCGCAGTCCGAGCCCGAGCGCCAACGCCACGCCGAGCCAGGCACGAGGATCACTGCCCTCACGCTGCCGACCGCTCAGGCTGCAACCGCTCGCATCGTCGGAGGTCGTGCCGCCGTGCTTCGGGCCGCCATCCGGCGTGCTGCCGCCGGAACCACCTGCACCCGTGCCGCCCGTGCTCGCGCCCGCCGCACCGGCTGCACCGGCTTCGCCCGCCGCGCCCGCCGCACCGGCTTCGCCCGCCGCACCCCCCGCGCCACCGGTCCCGGTGGGATCTGCGGGCAAGACCTCGATCTGGATCTCGAGCTGATTGTCGGGCGGGCCGCCCTGTCCCGAATCACTGAACCACGCCACGCCCTCTTCGAGCACGCCGAAGTGCTCGTGATAGTTCCCGGGCTTGTCCGGCGCGTGCAGGGTGAACTCGAACTTGAAGTTTGCGCCGGGCGCCACCGTGCCGGTCACGCCGGCGGGACGATTCGGGGCGATCCAACCGGAATCGGCGAACGCACTCGCGCGATCTCGCGGCATCGTCGTGCCCAGGCGCGTCTTGGTGTCCCACGCCTTGGTGCCGCTGTTCTTCAGCGTGATGTTCCCGGACACGGTCTCGCCGGCCTTCATGGTCAGCGCCGTCACCGCCAGCGGGAACGACTGACTCATGTACGAAGCACCGTAGCTCGGCGTCGTCGTCCCGCCAGCAAAGGCCTTGAGCTCGGCGGCGCTACCGTTGAACACATCGCGATCGAAGCCCTTGCCGTTGGTGCAGTACTGAGTCTGGCCGTTGCAATATTGCCAGAAGGTCCAGTTGGTCCAGCCATCGGGGATCGACGGGCAGCTCGGACCGTAGGCCGCGATCCAGAGCGGGTAGCCTCCGAGCGACGTGTCCTTGACGTGGTCCTGCCAGAAGTACGCGCCGGTGTAGATGATGGGTTTCTTGCCGGTGCCGGCCTCGACGATCTTGAGCCAGGTCTTCACCTTCGACGCGATCGTCGCGGGTGACTGACCGCCGGTGGCCTCGACGTCGATCATGCAAGGCAGATCGCCCGCGCCGAGCTTGCCGCCGACCTTCGAGACCATGAGGTTGGCCTGCGCCGTCGCGTCCTGTCCTGGCTCGAAGTACTGGTAAGCGCCGCGCAGGATGCCGAGCGCCTTCATGTTCTTCCAGTTGGTCTCGAAGTACTTGTCGATGTAGTTGGCGCCGTCGCTGATGCGCGCGTACCCGTAGGTGACCCCGGCGGTGCTCCAGTTGAAGTTCCCCTGCCACGACGAGACGTCGGCGCCTTGCGGCCCCTGGTACTTGTCGGCGCCGCACTTCTTGGTCAGCTCTTCGCCGGTCGAGCCGAGGTCGTAGCCTGCCTCGGCGCTCTCGCCCTCTTCGCTGGCGCAGCTCGCCATGCCCAAGAGCCCGAGGGCACCGAGCCCGAGGAACGCGGTGCGAATGCCATTTCCCAGCCGAGAGCGCGAAGCCATGCGCGCGGGTATTGCAATGGTTGGGCCGCAGTTGGGGCCCAAGAAATCCCGGGACAACTCGCCTCCGAGCTGGGACTGACAAGCAGCGGTTGGCGGCCGCGCTTGGCGGCGGAGCCTACTTCAAGCTCGCGAAGATCCGACTCACCGGCGCCGACGGCCGCGCGACCAGTCGGCTGAAGTAAGGTTCGACCGTCTTCCGCTCGACGAGCTCGCACTGGATCGCGAGCCGCAAGCTGTACCCCGCGAGCACATCGGCGAGCGTGAAGCGCTTCCCGCACAGGTAGCCCTGTTTGGGTAAGAGTGAACCGAGCACGCCGAGCTTGAAGCGCAGGTATCGCTCGTGCACGGCGAAGTGCTCCGGGCCAAGGATCCCCGCGCGACTCACCGCGCACTCGACCAGCCGACCCTCGAGGTTTTCGCCGAACGCAGCCAGCCAGAACAGATACTTCGAGCGCCCCCGCTCGCCGGGACCGATCCAGAGCTTCGGACGCTTGAACGCCTCGGCGAGCACATGACAGATGGCGGTGCTCTCCATCAGCGTCACGTCGCGGAAGACGACGGTGGGGATCTGTGCAAACGCGTTCAGCTCCGTGTAGGGCGACGCGCGGTGGGCGCCTGGCTTCACCGGCCGTTCGTCCACCACGAGCCCGAGCTCCGCAGCGACCCAGCGCACCTTGCCGCTGCGATCCTGATCGCCGAAGGCGTAGAGTGTGATCGATTCCGCCAAGACGATTCCTCCCTTGGAGTGGCGGCGCAGCCTACCAGGAGCTTCCCGCGGGGCGGAAGCGGGGGCCGAACGGACCACAGTTCGACGGCCAGCTTGCGCCGAACGGCATCGCGCACAAGAATTGTCCCCGTGAAACGCCGCTCGATCTTGCTGCTCATCGTCGCTGTCGCCCTGGCCGGCACCGCCTGCTCGCGCTCGAAGGAGTCCGCGGACCTGAAGAAGCTGAGCGTCGACGAAGTCGCGACTCGCATCGCGGCCAACGACGGCAAGACCTTCATCTTCGACAACAATCCGAAGGGCCGCTACGAGAAGGGCCACTTGCCCGGCGCGAAGTGGGTCGACTTCAAGGCCGTGACCGCCAGCGACCTCCCCGCAGACAAATCAGCGACGCTCGTCTTTTATTGCGCCAGCGAGCTTTGACACGCTTGCCACACCGCCGCGGTCGCGGCGGAAAAGCTCGGCTACTCGAACGTGTACATCATGCCCGCCGGCATCCGCGGCTGGGAGAAGGCCAACAAGCCCGTCGAGCGAAGTTAGGGCCCGCCGCGCGGGGGCCTCGCGAAAAAGCGGCTACTGACACTTCCCGCCGGAGCAGGTCTGCCCGTTCGAGCACACCTTGCCGCAGAGTCCGCAGTTGTTGGGGTCGGTATTGGTGTCGACTTCGCAGCCAGTCGTGTTGTCGCCGTCACAGTCGAAGAAGCCGAGCTTCTCGCAGTCCTTCCCGCCGTTGATCTCGCACTTGCCGGCCATGCAAACGGCGCCGACCCCGAGCTGCGTCAGGCAGCTGCTACCGCAGGCGCCACAGTGCTCTTTGTCCGACTTCAGGTTCGTCTCACAACCGTCGACCGGGGAGTCGTTGCAGTCGGACCAATCTGGGTCGCATTGAGACACGGAGCAGGTTCCGGTCGCGCTGCATCCGGCCGTGGCATGAGGCAGGACGCACGGGTTGCACCCTGAAGCATCGCAGCCCACCAAAGGGTCCTTGCGCGACGCGCATGCCCCGGCGCAGAGCTTCTGATCGCTCTGACAGTTGCTAGCGCCCGCTGCCCCGCCGCCCGTTCCCGCCGCGCCGCCGGTCCCGCCACTTGCTCCTGTCCCGCCGGTCGACTCGGAGGAGTTCGTTTCTCCGGAGCAAGCGAACGCGGCCCAACCCGCGAGCATGACGGCGACGGAACCCAGGGTACGGAGAGGCCAAGCCAGCATGGTGGTCAGACTAAACGAGTGCCTGTGCGCTCGTCACCACGCGAAGTCGCCAAACGGAAATACACCGCGCGCGGGACCAGCGAGTTATAGTCAGGCAGCGTAGACATGGCCCGATCGCTGCTCTTCAGTCTCGAGAACAACGTGCAGGCGAGGTCGTTCCGAGTGTTGCTCCGCAGCCTGGCCTCCGCGCCCGCGTTGGTCGCGATTGCCTGCGGTGCGAGCGTCGATGCAGACCCAGGTGGCCCGCAGCTAGACGCGAGCTCCGATGCGCCGTCGAAGGGGGGTACGGGCGGAAGCAAGGGCGCGGATGCAACCGCCGATGTCACCAACGACTCCGACCAGCCCGATGCGGGCGGTTCGCCCAATTCGGGCGGGGCATCCGGTGGGGGCGGCGCTGGTGGTGCCGGCGCTGGTGGGACTGGTTCCGGCGGTTCCGGCGACGCCGGCGTGGAGGCCGACTCGGGCCCCGTGAACCCCACGTGCCCCAGCTCGGTCACTCCTCCAGCCGCGTTCACCGGTGTGAACTCGAATCCGGCGTTCGTTCAGGTCTACGTCAACAACGTCGAGAACCTGCAGACGACCAGCGACCCGTGTCCCGGCGACTGGAAGGATCTCTTTTATTACATGAAGCTGCACCCGAGCCCGGACGTGTTCCTGGTGCAGCAGCTCTCGGGACAGACTCAGCTCAATCAGCTGGTGCAGTACATGACCGACAACCTGGCGGGCGTGTTCGCCGGGGTCATCGCCGAGGCGAATCCCAAAGTGATGAACTCCCCTTGCGGAGCGCCCAAGGACTACCAGACCAACGCCATCATCTATCGCACCGGGCGCTTGCAGCCGCTCGGCGGCAAACAGACTTTTCAAGTCCAGGCCTTTTACAACGGAGCGTGTCAGGCGAACTACCAGTCACGCACGATCGCGGTGAAACAGCGCTTTCATGACCTGGTTGCGAACAAGGACATCAGCGTCGTCTCGATGCACTGGTCGACCTTCTCGGGCACCGGAGCGGATCCGGCGTGTGCCGAGGCGAACGCGGCGCAGGTCGACAAGGAGCTTGCTGCTCTGGGCGGTGAGCTCTTGATCTGGGGCGGCGACGCCAACGAGGGCGACCGCAACGCCAGCGACAACTACAAACCCTGGTACCAGGCGGCCAACGGAGATCTTGGCGGCAAGCTCGGCCACCGCGATGCCATCTTTTCGCTCTGCGCAGCGGGCAGTGCGGTGAAGGCTTGTCTCGCCAACAACTGGACAATCGGCAGCAGCAATCGCATCGATTTCTTGTTCGCGAAGCGCGGCGACGGCTGCAAACCCATGTTCAGCGGCCAGCACACCATCAGCTTCGCGGAGGCCGGCCAGGCGGCCAAGACGCTGACCGGCGTCGACTCCGCCCAGGACTACTCCGACCACCGCGCGGTCCGCGCAGCGGTCCACTACTGAAGAGGCCGCGGCGTCGCGCTCCCACCGCGACGTCAAAGGTTGGGCCCAAGACCGCTCCGTCGAGTCGAGTGGAACACGCCGAGCCGGGGGTTGATTCGGTCGAGCGGCTGCGGCCCCAGCCACTGCACTTCAGCACGGCAGCGCACCGGGCGACGCCAACTGTAACAGAGCCGTCGCCAGGTTGGAGCGAGCTCGCGCCTCCAGGCGCTCCCGGATGATCGCTGTGCCGTAGATCCGGTCGCGCTCCAGGAAGCTCCGGAGCACGGCACTCCGCCCCGCCCGGTACGCAGCCTCGTCGACCCAGGCGTACTCGGTGCGGATCTCCCGCTCGAATCGCTCGTACTCCGGAGTCTCGGCGCCGAGGATCGAGAGATCGATGTCGATCACGAGCTGCGCGTCCTGGGTTTCGGCCACGTGCCCACGGGTCGCGAGCACGTGGGCGGCAATACGTGCGGCAACCTCCGGTGCCACGCCGTCGGAGACGAGCAACTGCTGGGCGAGCGCAGCGCTCTCTTCCTCGTTGGTCCGCGTGTGGGTGTCGTAGACGGCGTCGTGAAACCACAGCGCGGCCTCGACCTCGGCCTCATGCGTTGCCAGCCGGGCGACCTCTGGAGCGTCGAACAGCCGCAGGCACGCTCCAATGTGGCGTGCCGTGTGGTAGGCGCGATGCGGTTCGTCGTAGGCGTCCCTGAGTCGTTCGAAGATTGGCCGACCGTGGGAGCGCGCGCTCAGGGCCTGCCAGAGATCGTAGAAACGCTCATCGGGCAAGACGTGCCAGACACGATGCGGCACGCGGTCCATGGGGACAGTCTCGTTCCACCCGAATTTGATCTGGTAGAGGTCGCAGATCTGCTCGTGACCGCAGCTGTGGCAGCGCATGCGGTCGAACTCGATGTGGATCGGCTCGACACTCTCGGCGTCCATCGAGCCGCAGCGCGGGCAGCGCACCAAGACGACTGTATCGACCATACGTCGAGTACGAGGATGCCACGGGTCGACGGGCGCGACAGCGTGTATACTCCGTGGGCGAGGTGCCGAGATGATGCAGGCCGCTGGCGTCGAGGTTCATGATGGGGGGGCGTTGTTGCTGACGGAGGGCATGGAGTTGCGCCGGCTGGACGCGCACTTCAAGCGCGTGCTTCGCCTGCTCGTCACGCGCTCGCCGAAGCGCCTGTCCCCGGTACAGCGGCGCGCCCGCGCGCGGCACATCGCGAGCCTGGACCGTTATCGCGAGCGCGGCGTGTTCCCGAGGAACCTGCGCTTTCCCGGGCTTGCGTTGCCGCATTTCATCGACGAGCTGGGCACACGCTGCGCGATGGGTCACCTGATCGAAGAGAGTGGCGGCCGGGACGTGGTGCAGTACATCGCGGGCGAGCGCAACTTCGCTCGGGTCCGCGAGCTCGTCGACATCGAGGAGCTCGGCGCTTGGCTCGAGGCTAACGGTCTGACGTTGGACGAAGCCGGGCAGATCCAGCCCACGTACTGCGGAACGCCGGCCCAAAATTGCGTCTGTGGCAACGCGTTCAGCTCCGGGATGGTGCGCGGGGTCGTTGGCGATGCGGGTGCAAGTCTCACCGTCGCCGCCGTGTACGGGCCGGCGGTGGGCGCGAAGATCGGGGACGTCGTGCCGCTGACTGGCGCCGCGGGTTTTGCGGGACCCGACGACATCGTGTTCGCGCGCTGGAGCCCGAACGGCAGTGCGTTTGCCCAATTCGTGGCGCCTCCGACCGGTAACGGGGGCGATCCGCTGGTCACGGTGCCGTCGAGCGTATGCTGGTATCCGCAGGTTGCTTCGATCCCCGGCAAGGTGCCGCTGTCGGTCATGGATCAGGCGCTCTCGGCGGCGAACAGCAAGTCTTGCGAGGCGGTGCTTGCCACGCTCGATCCCAAATGGGAACAAATGCAGGGGGGCCCGGACTGTACCGGCGCGGGCGGTGGCGGTGGAACGAGTGGTGGCGGTGGCGCGTCGACGGGCGGTGGCAGCGGAGCGTCGGGCACCGGAGCGCGCCCGAGCTCGGACTCCGACGGGGGTTGTTCGATCTCGGGCCACTCCGCCCTTGGCGCAGAGGCGCTGCTGGCGGTCTCTGCGGCCCTCGTCGTGCATCAGGTGCGGCGCAGAGTCAGGCGACGCCAGTCAGACTGAGTCTTTGGTCTCGGCGTGAATTGCCCTCGCCCGTTCCGCCCTCACTTGCAGCCTTCTCGGCGCACCGCAATCTGCTCGACCTCGAACGGAGATTTTCCCGACTGGCGGTCGTACTGCAGTTGGCAGTCACCGACGCGCACGATGCGGAAGGTGCCCTTCGCGCCGGCCGGCGCGGCGGCGCAGGTTGAAACCTCGAGCTCGAGCTCGAATCCTCCCGCAGACGGTCGGAGTTTCCCGCTGGCCTCGCAGCGGTAGCTCGGCGTGAACTGCTGCCCCTTCAGCGAACCCCGCGTGAGCTTGGTCTTGGTCGCGCCGGTCGCGTCGATCTCGAGCTCGATCTCCCGCTTGGTGTACGTCTGGTGCTCGTCCACGACGGTGGCGTACACACTCGCCGAGCCCTTGAAGCGACCAATGATGAAGTTGGGGAGCGCACCGGGAATCGGCTCCGGGGCCGCGGACGCACTCGGTGTTGCCGCGGCCGTTGCACTCGGTGCGGTTGATGGAACCGAGGGCGGCTGCGGGGCGCTCTCCACGGGAGCTCCGACAGAAGTGGTGGCCACAGAGCTCGTGTTCCCGGCGGGACCGTTGTTCACCGAGCCACGCTCACAGCCCGAAAGCAATGCGCTGCTGGCGAGCCCGCCAACCGCGAGTGAGCTGCAGAGGTGTGCGGCGAACCTCACTCGCAGAGAGGCTAGCGAAAAGCTGCTACTGGAGCCATGAGTACTCACGCGCTGAGCCTCTCCACGACCAGCACCGCCCGTCCCGCTTCCCGGCTCGCAGCGACGTCGACGTAGCCGACGAGCACCCAGTCGTTTTCGTCCGCGGAGTCGAGCAAGACTTGCGCGAAGTCCCAGCGTGTTTCACCGGTCTCGAGGGTCAAGAGGCTCGGGCTGCGTGCGTCGGGATCGGTGCGCAGGGACTTCTCGGTCTCGTAGAATGGGGTGAGTGCGCGTTCGATGGCGCCGGCATCCAGGCCGCCGCTCGCGGGCCCGGTGACCTCCTGGGCTTCCTTCCAATCCTTGCGCGAGAGGGCGCGCACCAAGCGAAACAGCTCGTTGCGCAGGAGCACGGTGAAGCCCTTCTGGTCTCGTGTGACGTCCTTCGAACCCTCGGGCTCCAGCTCCTCGCGGGGCGCGCTCGGGAGCGGAGGGCCGTCGCCGCTCCGCATGCGCTCCCACTCGTCGAGCAAGCTCGAGTCCACCTGCCGCACCATCGCCCCGAAGAACGTGAGCAGCTCCTCGACCTCTTCGGTGCGATCGTCGAGGGGCACGGTCTGCACGAGCACCTTGTACACGTCCGACAGGTAACGAAGCAGCAGGCCCTCGGAGCGTTCGAGGCCGTACTCCTTCACGTACTCGGAGAACGACAGAAACTGCTCGACCATGTCGCGAGCGATGGACTTCGGGCGAATGTTCTCGGCGCCGACCCACGGGTGCTTCTTCGCAAAGACGTTGAAGGTGTCGTAGATGAACTCCCGGTTTGGGCGCGGGTAGTCCATCTCTTCGAGCCGCGCGATGCGTTCGTCGTATTCGACGCCCTGTGCTTTCATCTCGGCGATGGCCGCGGTCTTCAGCGTGTCGAGCTGCTTTTGCAGGATGATTTCAGGGTTTTCGAGGATCGCTTCGACCAGCGTCAAGAGCTCTAGGTGGTGGCTCTCGAGCTCTTTGTCGAGCAGCGGAAGGGTGTCGAGCAGGTAGAGCGAGAGGGTGTGATTGAGCGAGAAGTCCTGCTGAAGATCTGCGTTCACCGAGGCGCGTCGGCCGCCGCGCTCGCCATCGACCCACTCCACGATGCCGGCGTCGAGCAGCGAGCGGAACATCTCCATCGCCGTACGTCCGTGTTTGCGTTTGTCGTGAGCCCGGTCGTGACACGCCTTGATCAGCCGAGCGAGGGCCATACAACCACCGTCGGGGCGACCGAGCACGTTGATCAGCATGCCGTGACTCACGCGGAAGCGGGAGGTGAGGGGCTCGGGAGGTGAGCTGAGCAAACGCTCGAAGGTCGCTTTGTCCCAGTGGGCGTAGCCACGCTCCGGTGGTTTCCTCCGCACGAGCTTGCGCTTCTTCGAAGGGTCGGCGCCGGCCTTCGCGTCCAGCTTCAGGTTCTCGATCACGTGCTCCGGAGCTTGTGCGACCACGCTGCCGCGATCGTCGAAGCCCTTGCGCCCCGCGCGCCCGCTGATCTGCTGAAAGTCACGCACGCTCAGCACCCCGGTGTTCTTGCCGTCGAACTTGCACAGCTTGCTGAAGAGCACGGTGCGGATCGGGATGTTCACTCCCACGCCCAGGGTGTCGGTGCCGGAGATGACCTTGAGCCGCCCGGCCTGCGCCAGCTTCTCCACCGCCAGGCGGTACTTCGGCAAGAGCCCCGCGTGGTGCAGGCCGACGCCGTGGCGCATGAAACGCGACAGCTCCTTGCCGTACGGGCTGTCGAAGCGAGCGCCGCGGAGTGCGTCGCCTATGGCGCGCTTCTCCTCCTTCGTGCAGAAGTCGACGCTCATCAAGTTCTGGGCTTCTTCCGCCGCGCCGCGCTGAGTGAAGCTCACCAGATAGATGGGTGCGCGCCCGCTCTTGATCAGCTCCGCGACCGTCTCGTGCAGTGGCGTCTCGCGGTAGGAAAAGTCGAGCGGCACCGGGCGATCCGTCGAACGCACGAGCGCGGTCTCGAGCCCGGTCAGCTCGTCGAGGCAGCGCTCGAAGAAGGTAGTGTCGCCGAGCGTCGCACTCATCAAGAGGAAGCGGCTATGGCGCAGCGTGAGCAGCGGAAGTTGCCAGGCCACACCGCGATCGGCGTCCGAGTAGTAGTGGAACTCGTCCATCACGACGTCGTCGACGTCGGCATCGGCGCCCTCCCGCAGCGCCATGTTGGCCAAGATCTCCGCCGTGCAGCACACGATGGGCGCCTCGCGGTTGACGGCCGCGTCCCCCGTCATCATGCCGACGTCGTCCGCGCCCAGCTCGTCCACCAGAGTGAAGAACTTCTCGCTCGCGAGGGCCTTGATCGGGCTGGTGTAGAAACAGCGACGCCCCTTGGCGATGGCGAAGAAACACACCGCGTAAGCCAGGAGCGATTTGCCCGAGCCCGTCGGAGTGTTCAGGATCACGTTCTTGCCGGCGGCGATCTCCAAGAGCGCCTGCTCCTGCGCCGGATACAGCTCGAGCCCGGTGGCCTCGACCCACTCGAGAAATGCGGACAGGATCGCGTCGTCGTCCGCGCCTCGCGGGACGAAATCGCTGAGCTTGGTGCGCGCCGCGGACATCGAAGCCCGACGGTCCTCTGGCTGCGGTGGGAAGTCCAACGTCGCGGTGTCGAAGGGCGCTCCACGGTGGGTGAACGGGGCCGTCAGCCCGATGCTTCAATGCGGGCTTTGGCGAGAAGCCGCTCAATCTGCAGGCGACGCGCCCAGCTCTCCATGTAGCTCTGGTCGAGCGCGCCGGCGTGAGTCGCGAGCACACCTTGAACGTCTCGCCAACGCTCCGTCGACCGCTTGCACCGCTGCGGCGACCCGCAGTGCGACCGAGATCGCGTCGTCAGGCGCTGCAGCATTCACCGCGCACCGTCGTCACCGAACAACCGGCAGGCCACCTCTCGCCCGTACAGGAGCTCCGCCAGCTTCGACTGAAGCTGTCGCTCCGTGAGGTACGGAGACCGCTCGCGGATCCCGGCTAACGCAAGCTCCCGCACCGCACTCGTGAGCGCGGACGCCATCTCCAGGCGCTCACCCGCGGACTTGGCCCGGAGCAGCTGCTGATAACGGCGAGTCCCCTCCCGAGTCGTGTCGCGCACGATGTGGGACTCTAGCGCCTCCGCCGACGATGTCACGTCGCGCGGACCCACCGCAGTGCCCGGAGCGGGAACGCGCTAGAATGGCCGGGCGTTCTTGGAGCTGCGAATGTGCGCGCGCCGTGCGATGGTCGAACACTCTCGGTGGGTAGCTCGGCTCCTGCCGTTCGCGTTCTCTGTGTTCGCTTGCTCACGCACTCCGTCGACGGAGCCTTCGAAGCCAGATGAATCTGCCGCGCCCGCGTCGGCGACCGTCGGGAGTTTGCCCGCCGTCCCCTCACTGGTCGAGGCGACCGCTCCGCGGGACTCTCGGCCGTTCGTCATCGCGTCGCGGGAGCAGGCGCTCGAGCGAGTGCGCGCATTGCCAGAGGCCCGGGAGGCGCTCCGGGTCGGTGGGACCATGTCGGGCGAGCGCAAGCTGCCGCGTGACGTCTGGATGAGCTCGGAGCCGGCGACCGGCTGTCTGGAAGATAGCCCCGAGTGCCGTTGGACCATCAACTCGGGTTTGCAGGACGAGGCCTACGTGGATCGCAGCTTCTTCATCGACGCGCGGAGCGGTGCCATCACGGTGTTCTTCGACGAGGCGTGGCCGAAGGAAGAGCAAGACCAAGCGCCGAAGCCCATCGAAGAGTGGAGAGCAATGAAACGGCGCAGCGACGCGGCGTGGAGTGTGCTCCACCGCTTGCCGGAGGTGGCGCGCATCAAGACCCTCGGCATCGTGCCGCGCGCGCCGCAACCCTACACCTGCACCCGGAGTGAAAAGACCCCGTGTGTGTTTCGCTTCGACATTTGTGAGCGCGTGCGCACCGGTCCTTGCGAAGTCGGACTCTTCGATTGGGTCGCCGGCTTCGCCGTCGACGAAGCGACACACGCCGTGAAGGTGGACGCGGGCCCGTTGACCCAACCGGACGGCGCGACGGTGACCCTCGAGCGTTACCGTGAGCTCGTCACGCGCAGAGGAGCCGCGCGGAAGGCCATATCGAAGAGCACCTGCGGCGGTGTGCACCTGGACGTCGTGACCAGCGACCCGGTGGAGCGGAGTGGCTGCAGGTCGGGCGACGCCGGCTGTGCCTTCAGCTTTGCGGTGCTGCTGACGGTCGGTAACCGGACGTTCGCCAATCGCGTGCTCGCGGACGAGTCTGGCAAGGTCAGCGTCTTCAGCCGACTGTCGCGAGGTGCGCGCGGTCCGGCAGCGCCGATCGCAGCGTGGTGCAAGCGGGCGTTGGCGGGGCAGGAGCTCGACAACCGTGCGCAGCCCTAGCGGGTTTCGCAGCGTCAGCGAGCCGCGTTTGCCGGGCTGAACCTCCGAGCTCCGTGGTATCGTGCGAGGGCTCGCGGAGGCAGCGCCACCATGATGAAAGCCGTACACGCCATCTTCGTGCTCGGAGCGCTGCTAGCGTGCAAGAACCAGAACAACGAGCAGCCCGCGCCAGTACCGCAAGAGCCAGAGCCGATAGCGCCACCCCCGCCGGCGGTCGTCGAGGGGCCAAAGGCCGTGATCAGCTGCGCACGTCTTGGCGCCTACTACACGCTCGGCGGCGGTGTGAAGGCGGGCGGCGTGAACATCAGCTGCGATGGCAAGTGCAACGAGCTGAAGGAGCTCGACGACGGTGCCAAGCTGAAGGCCGACTGTCGCCTGACCTGCAGCGCCATCGGCACCGCCCGCTCGAAGTTCGCCGGCGCGGCCAACGTCAGCCTGGATCTGAATCGCTCCGACAAGGATCCGCTGCGTTACTCGGGCACGCTCAGTGACGGCAAAGCGTCGCCCAACGCCATCAGCCTCGCCTTCAAGCAGAAGTACGACGAAGCCAACGGTCAGATGACGGAAGGCAACATGCGCTGGAGCTTGACCCTGCGTCCGTGCAAGTGACCGGCGCGGGATTTTACGGCGCTCGGCTGGGGCGGGCGTGCGCGGACGGTGGCCCGAGTGGTAGGTTCTCGTCGCCTTGGAGCTACTCGAAAATTCCATCCAGCCCTACGCATGGGGCTCTCATCACGCGATCTCGAAGTTGCTCGGTCGTGCGACGCCTTCAGCTCGACCCGAGGCCGAGCTGTGGCTGGGCGCGCACCCGCTCGCGCCATCCCGCGTGCAGCGAGGTGGTGTTTGGCAGCCCCTCGATGAACTTATCAACGCCTCACCCGAGCATGAGCTCGGCGCGCGCTCTCTCTCCGAGTTTGGTCCCCGACTGCCGTTCTTGATGAAGGTGCTGGCGGCGGAACAGCCGCTGTCGCTGCAAGCGCACCCGAGCCTCGAACAAGCGAGAGCGGGTTTCGCGCGCGAGGAGGCCCGCGGTATCGCCCGCGATGCGCCCAGCCGTTCGTATCGCGACGCGAATCACAAACCCGAGCTCATCAGCGCGCTCACGGGTTTCCACGCGCTCTGCGGATTTCGTGCCGCGCCGCAAAGTCTGAATTTTTTCGAGCGGCTCGCGGTGCCGGGGCTCGAGTTCGTGTTGCAGGGTTTGGCGCAGGGCGACCCGGGGCTGCGTTCGGTGTTCGAGCGGCTCATGACGCTTGACGCCGTGCTGCGGGAGCAACTGGTGACCGAGACTCTGCGCCGGTGTAAGACCCTTGCCGGCGCCAACGACGAGTTTGCGGACGAGTGTCGCTGGGCGGGGCGCCTCGGTGCGCTCTACCCTGGCGACGCCGGCGTCATCAGCGCGCTGCTCTTGAACCTCGTCGTGCTCGAACCCGGTGATGCGCTCTTCTTGCCCGCTGGCAACCTGCACGCTTACCTCTCGGGCGTCGGCATCGAGATCATGGCCAACTCGGACAACGTGCTCCGTGGCGGCCTGACTCCAAAACACGTCGACGTGGCCGAGCTGTGCAGCGTGCTCGAGTTCCGAAGCGGAGACGTTCCGGTCTTGCGTCCGGTGCACGTCGGGAGCGAAGGTGTCTATCAGACTCCGGTACCGGAGTTTCGCCTGTCGACGCTGAGTGCATCCGCACAGTGCAGCGTGATGGGTCCCGAGATCTTGCTCTGCACCGAGGGAGGGTTTGTGCTGGAACGCTCGGGAGAGAAGCTCGAGCTCGGTGGCGGACAATCCGTGTTCGTCAGCGCCGCAGACGCCGAATACTCGGTGACCGGCGAGGGCAGGCTGTTTCGGGCGACGCTCGGGGGTTGAGGCTCACTGAACCCGCTTCGTGTTCGCCGCATCGAGCTCGGAAAGCCGCTCGGCATGACAAGCGTGCCCGTCGCGTGTGGCGCAGGGGTGGCACAAACCGGACTCTTCCTGCAGAAAACCACGCTCTTGCGCCGGCACGCGGATTGCTCGGGAAGTGGACGTGAACACCTTCGGGCGCTGGTCATTGGTTTGCTTCTTCGCTCTTGCTCCGATGGCGTGTGGTGGGTCGACTAGCGAGGACTCCGCCGCGGGCGGTAGCTCGGGCACGGGCGGCTCCTCGGGGAGCGGTGGCGCCGGTGGCGCCGGCGGATCCGGAGGCATCGCGGGGACCGGTGGCAGTGGTGGTGGCGGAGCGGGTGGAGGGAGCTGCGCCGACTTCGCGGACGACGTCGCGCCGGACACGATCACGATTCGTTTTCAGAATGCGCGCGCCACGCCCATCTACATGGGAGGCGACAGCAACTGCAGCCCGGATCCTTTGTTCGACCTGGAGGGACCCAGTGGTTCGGTGCAGCTCCTCGCCAGCGGATGTGGAAACACCTGCGAGAAATTGCAGCAGCAAGGTGACTGGTGCCCCGACGCTTGCCTCCTTCCACCTGTGGTCGTCATCAACCCTGGCGGCAGTTACGACAAGGCATGGGACGGCACCAGCTTCGTCCCCGAGAAGATGCCAACCAGCTGCTACTTCGAGCCAAAGTACGCTCCTCCCCTTTGCGACCGAAAGATCGTAGCGCCCGCGGGCGCGTACGGCGCAATCGCAACGGCCGCCACCGCCATCGCGTGCACCGACCTCGGCATCTGTCCTTGCGTGCCGAACGCCAACGGTTCATGCGAGATCCCTTATGGAGCCGCAATCGCCGGCGAGACCATCACGGCCAAGACGAGCTTCGACATGCCCAGCGCAAAGCTGGTCGTGATCACGTTCCAGTGACCGCCCGTACCGAACCGCCTCGAGTCTGCTCTCAGCCGTGTTGGCTACGGGGGTCATCCGCGCCCTCGTCATCGCCTCGTCAGTCGGCAAGGCGCGACAGACGCGGTCGAGTGCCGCATCAGAATGGTCGCCCGCGGAAGCGGAACGGACGGTGAAACTCGGCACGGCCGGCGTTCCAGTTATACGGCACTCTTGCGCCACACGTTCCTGTGTGTAAGAGTTCACACATGGCAACGAACCTGGCCATCGACGAGAAGCTTCTGGATGAAGCCCTGCGCGTGGGCGGGCACCCGACCAAGAAGGCGACCGTGACCGAAGCGCTGTTGGAGTACATTCAACGGCGGAAGCAGGGCCAAATCGTGGAGCTGTTTGGCAAGATCGACGTCGACCCAGCCTACGACTACAAGAAGCAACGGCGAAGGAAGTGAACGTTCTCGTCGATTCGTCGGTTTGGTCACACGCGGTTCGCCGCAGCGCGCCGCGGGGAACACCAGAGGAACGCGAGTTGGTGGAGCTGATCCGCGAGGGGCGGGTCGTCATCATTGGGCCAATCCGGCAGGAGCTGCTTTCGGGGATCAAGACTCCCGAACAGTACCGAGGGTTGCTCGACCGCTTGCGGGCGTTTCCAGACGTCGAGCTTTCGCACGAAGACTTCGAAGAAGCAGCCAGTTGCTTCAACAAATGCCGCGGACGCGGAATTCAGGGTTCGAACACAGACTTCCTGATTTGCGCTGTGGCATTGCGTCGTGGCTTCACCGTGTTCTCGACAGACGCCGACTTCGGGCACTACGCACGAGTCCTGCACATCAGGCTCCATCGAGCGCGTCGGGAGGCGTGAGGCCGAATAACGGCACACGCGTTGACCCGCGAGCGCCGAGCGTCAAGTCGTCAGTCGGCGAGGCGCAACAGACGCGGGCGAGTGCCGCATCAGAATGTTCGCCCGCGGAAGCGGGACGGGACGGACAGATCTTTCCTTGACGTCGCCCGCTATAGAAACGAGACACACGTTCACCCGCGAACGCCGAGCGTCAAGTCGTCGGTCGGCAAGGCGCCATAGACGCGGGCGAGTGCCGCATCAGAATGTTCGCCCGCGGAAGCGGAACGAACGGTGAAGTCGGCAAGGCCGGCGTTCGGCGGGTGCAACGTGAGTTAGACCGCACGTCGACGCGAGCGTTTTCTGTACTCGGCGGGGAGCTCATCTCCGGGAAGCGCCTTCGTGCTCGGAACCTTCGCGAGCGCCGCGTCGAACTTCCGGCGAGTTGCCCGAGCAGCGCGACGCTCGAGGTACTCCTCGGTCATGAGTGCAGCGAGCTTCTCTGCGGCAGCGGAACTAATGAGCTGGTTGAGCGAAATTCCCTCCCGCTCCGCAACCTCGGCAAGCTTGCGGTGAAGGGATTCCGGGAGCCTCAGGCTGAGTGTCGACATCGCTACCGTCCTTGAAGGTGAAGGAGAAACTGAGCCGGTGCAAGCGCGCGGACTCCCAGTCCCGCGGCCGGGACGAAGTCGCGCACGTTGTGGGTAATGATCGCGCCGGCACGACTGGCCATCGCCAGTTCCACGACCATATCGTCGTTCGGGTCGTTGAGCAGCGGTCGCCACAGGAAGAACACGTCCTGCTTGTGGGCGACCAAACAGAGGTAGTCGATGAACGCGGTGACGTGGCTCGGACGCTGACCGGGTGACATGTGTCGCAGGAGCGCGGATTCGTACTCCACCACGAGCGGGACGGAGACCGCTATCTCGAACCGACCGGCACGAAGCAACCGAACCAGCTCGAAGGAGGCCCCAAGTCGCGACCTCCACGCTGCGACCAGGACAGACGTGTCGAGAACGACCAGCACTCCGGCATGGTATCACAGGTGATACCGTTCGGCAATTCCTGGCGCCTGCCCGCCACGCACCGGTGCGCTGCTCGGTCGGTCTAACGGAACGGCGTTCACCCGCGAACGCCGAGCGTCAAGTCGTCAGTCCGCGCGGCGCGTCAGACGCGGGCGAGTGCCGCATCAGAATGTTCGCCCGCGGCAGCGGAACGGACGCTGAAGTCTGCAAGACCGGCGTTCGGCGGGTGCAACGTGATAGGCGGCACAGCGTGCCTGTCCTAGCGGAGGGGCAGTACTCGAACGCGAGCCGCGGCGTGATCCACGGTCACGAGTGCGCCCTTCGAGAGTGCGCCGGTGAACGTGCTCAGGACACGGAGGACAAGGTCCCCGATATCTTCTGGCATTACGGCCTGCGTGCGGACCTGAAGAACGCTCGGGCCCGCGCTCCGGGTGAGTGCCAGCAGCACACCGAAGTCGAGATCATGCGTGAAAACGACCAAACCGTGATCGCGCGCGTGGGTCATGATTTGGACGTCTGGCGCGTTCGGGGCGCCGACCGAGCTCCAGTGCACGGCGTCCACTCCGTGGGCCGCCAGGAACGCGACCCACAGAGGTGACAGGTTCATGTCGACGAGCAGCTTCATCGGTCGCTGAGCGGCACATCAACCTCTTCGGTTCGCCACGCAGCGTACGACAGCGCGGCCTGGATGTCGTCGCGCTCCAGATAGGGATAGGCGGTAAGGACCTGCTCGGCGGTTTTGCCGGAAGCAAGCAGACCGACGACCGTGCCGACGGTCACACGCAAGCCACGAATGCACGGGCGTCCGCCCATTACCGCGGGGTCGTGGGTAATCCTGCCGAGGAGATCCATCGAGTTGAAGGATACCACGTGTCGGCCTTGCGGCGACGCCTCGCCGCCAGAGATCGATGCGCCGGCGGTTGCTGGGGCACGGGGTCGACGTACCGCGCCGAGGGGACCGGCGTTCGACGTGCGCAGTGTGACCCAGGTGGCGCCAATCACGGCCGGTGAGCTGGGCCCGCTCCCCAGCTAATTTCGAGTGCGACGCTCCCGACGCCCAGAACCTGCTGTGCTTCGTCGGCTTTCGCGGGGCCGCCCGCGTCACAAGTTCGAAAGGAGCCGGCAATGGGAATCACATACGCGCCCGTGATTCCGATCGCCCATCGGGGGTCGATCCACAAGTCGACGCCGACGCCGGGCTGGGCAGCGAAGACCACCGGTGCCGCCGAGCACCCGTCGCCGGCGGGAGAGTACGCAGGGCCGGCAGCAAGCCCAGCGTGCACGTCCCAGGGACCGAACTCGGAGTAAACACGCGCGAGACCGCCGACAAACGTGTGATGCGAGGTGCGAGGTAGCCGCCAGGGAAACTCTGCGTGATCCGCGACGAATCCAAGCCGGGAGTTCCCGGCGCGCCAGAGCGCGAACAGGCGCACAACCGCACTGCTCGAAAGGTCGCAATCGCATCCGGGGACGGCCCACCCGCCGCCAACGCCGAGTTGAGGCGATGACCGAGCTTCGGTTGAGTACGGATTCGCTGGTGTCGGCTCCTCTGCTCGGACGTGGTTCGATGCGAGCACCACGCACGCCGTCACACCGGCACAGCCAAGACGCGTGGTGGTTCGACTGAGCACATCGTCCCCGTTGACAAGTTTCAGGTGGCTAGTCCGCCTAGCGAACGAGACACACGTTCACCCGCGAACGCCGAGCGTCAAGTCGTCAGTCAGCAAGGCGCAACAGACGCGGGCGAGTGCCGCATCAGTTTGGTCGCCCGCGGAAGCGGAACGGACGGTGAAGTCGGCAGGGCCGGCGTTCGGCGGGTGCAACGTGAGTAATGCAGTAGCAGACCGCGCGGTCCCAACTCGCGGCAACCCGGGCTATTGCGGTGCCGAGCACGTTGGAACCGTGGCAACGCAGAACCGGCAGTCGACCCAGTAATCCTGCCCGAGCTGGCAAGGTGGAGGTTCGTCGAGTTCGGAGCTGAGCCACGCGGAGCACTGATAGCCGGGCTCAGCGGGCTCATCGGCTTCGGTCGGGTACGAGACCAGGCAGCCGCTGCACACCTCAATCGGGTACTGAAAGGGCGCGGACACATATCGCTTGCCGTTAAGCGCCGCGCCCTCCACGCGAACCTCAGCGCTCAGTGTGAAGGTTCCGCCATCCTGGATGGCCGATTGGGGAACGAGAGTGGCGATATCGGCGGCGTCCAAGAGCTGGACGGACGCTACGCCCCAGCCGTACGACTCAGCGGTGCGTGGCTCGACGAAGCCACCGGTCAGAACCTGTTTCGTCGAGCCGACCTTGCCGTCGGGGGAGCGGATGACGACACTTGCGCGGTCCAGTGTGATTGCGTCGAAATCAGCGGGAAGTGTGTTGGCGACCAATATGGCCGCGTCGTAGCGATTTCTCAGGTCGAGATCGAGCGCGCCTTTCAGCATGAAAGTGGAGACTGGGTTGGGCTTGGCGAGGCATTCCCCGGGCCCCAGCGCCAGGACCTGACGAACAAACAGCGCCGGAGGGTCTCCTCCCTCACCATCGAGCTCCGTGCGACCGGAGCAGGCCGCGACGGTCAACGCGAAGACGGCGCCCGGGAAGAGTCGCTTCGGCCACGACATTAAGAACTCACCAGACGCACCGTCATGACAACAACCCCTACGGTACGATGATCCTATCACCCCGCGCCCAGGCGACGCTTCACCGGAATGTGCAGCGTCACGAGGTTGGGCCAAGCTGCATAACGGATTCGCGCTCTCCCGCGAGCGCGAAGAACATCCCAGCAGTCGTCGAGGCGTAATCCGAGGCCGGCGTGTGCCGCAGACAGTGTGTCGCCGGCCGTCGCGGAACGGACGCTGAAGACGGCAAGGCCGCGCTCGTCGGGAGCAGCAGCGAGTTAGGCGGCGTCATGTCGCCGTCAGCGATGCGGTTACTTGACGCAGCATAATGCGCCCGTCCAGACGCCCGTGCAGGCGGAGCCCGATCCTGGAGCGCATGTGACCGCACCGTCAACGCAGCAGAGGGACCCGGTCCAGTGCGCCGACGGCCCAGCGCAAGCCGAGCCATGACCAGCGACGCACGTTGTGGGCGTATCAACACAACACTTGGCTCCTGTCCATTTCATGCCTTTTCCAGCGCACGCGGAACCCTGGCCGTCGACGCATACGGGTGGCGTGCCGGCCTTGCTGCCGGCGGGGTCACCAGATTCCTTCTTACACGCGGAGACGAGGATTAGAGCGAGCATCGCGCCAAAGAGCAGCTTCATCATGAGTACGGTACCACGGGCGCTCGTTGCGCCATGAGAGTCCAGTGAATGGCGAAAGTCCGCCTAACGGCACACGCATTCACCCGCGAACGCCGAGCGTCAAGTCGTCAGACGGCAAGGCGCCACAGACGCGGGCGAGTGCCGCATCAGAGTGGTCGCCCGCGGAAGCGGAACGGACGGTGAAGTCGGCAGGGCCGGCGTTCGGCGGGTGCAACGTGAGTTATGCAGGGCGCGGAATCACGGTGATTCGCGGCGCTGAAGGGTGCGGCGCTACCGCTGGGAATCGCGGTGCGACCGTGGAATTCGTGGTTGGTCGGCGGCCCGCTGCCTTCGCCGGCGTCGTCTGCCGCGAATGACCATGACCGCAGCTGCGGCAAGCGGAGCGATGATCCCGATGGCCACGAGAGCAAGCACGACGGTCGGTGTGAGCAGCGGCCCGACCACGCACCAGACAACGATCGCGACTATCCAAACCGCGATCTCAAGCAAGAGTATGTGGCCGCAGCCGAAAGAACTTTCGGTGTCGTCGGAGACTTCGCCATCGGGCTTGAGCATGGCGCGACCAGTCTGACTCTGTAAACCCGACTTCCCGCGCTCGCCGGCGCGAGGAGGATGCTAGTGTCACCAGCGACGAGACCGGGGCCCCTCCCCCCGATGTCACCGGTGCCCGGGACGGCACCACCTTGGCGTGAGGGCGGACCTCGCCTGCAGGGGCTTGGGCTGACGCGGGTGATCGTCGCCCGAGCTCTTCGCTGACCGAGCTGTCGTCCCCTCTCGGTCGGGGTTGGGCGCGAGGGTCAGCGCTTCGTGCGGTAGCCCTTTCCGTGGACGGAGTGCTCGGCGCGCTCGGTGAGGCGCTCGGCGATGACCTGGGCGTTGAGGGCGTCCGGGAAGACCTTTGGCCACTCTTTGAAGGGGCGTTGGTCGTGATGCGGGTCGAGCCGCGGTAGTCGTAGCGCTCGCTGATGACCTGGAAGGCGACTCGGCCTGCGCCGGGTCCATCTCGAGGCAGGCGAAGTCGTCGATCACCAGCAGGTCGCTTCCGGCGCTCGCCAAGCATGACCCACCTCTGCTCGGGAGAATCGACCCGGCTTCTGGATCAGGTAAATCGTGGTGCAACCGATTTTCGGCGTTGGTGCGAAGAGCCGCAGGCCCCGGTAGGGGCGCTGCGGCTTCCGAAGCGGGAGCCCAGGTCGCCGTTAGCCGGAGGATCGCGCGGGAAGGACGGGCCGTCCCGATGGAGACGGTGTGGCACTGGTGGGGATGCGGCTGAGCAGAGCGTCGCAGAGGGCCTTGTTGCCGAGGAAGTTCTGCCACTCTTCGTAGCCGAGGTTGGTGGTGATGATCGTGGCCTCCGCTTTGTAGGCGCTCCTCCATCAGACGGAGAGAAGACGTTGGTCTGCTCGGGCCGAAGGTTCAGGTATCCCATCTCGTCGATGACGAGCAAGATCCACGCGGGCGAGCGGTTGAGCAGTTTGGCTGGCACGAGCGGTCAGCGAGCGAGGCGTACATCTCGTCGAACAAGTCCTGCGCTTTGAGGAAGAGCCAGCGGTAGCCGTTCTGGAGGGCCTTCAGGAGCAGGCCGAGCGAGTCCTGTCTTGCCCACGCCGGTGCCACCGATGAAGACCAGATTCTCGGCGCGGGCAACGAAGTCGAGGCTGGCGAAGCCGCGGATCTGGCGAGCGGAGATCGGCTGGCGCTTGAAGGGGAACGACTCGATGGTCCACCTCCAGGCATGGCGGCGCGCTTGATGCGCCAGTTGAGGGGCCGGACTCTTGCTTGTTGTGCCACTCGGCGCGCAGCAAACGGAGCAGGAACTCGCCGTAGGTGAGCTGCTTTTCTCGGCGTGCTGAAGCTCCTCTTCGATGATCTGGCGGACCTTGCTGGGGTGCAGGGTCTTGAGCAGCTGATGGAGCTCGTCGTCGCGCATGTGGTCACCCTGCTCGTCGTCGGGGTCGCGACGCGGGAAGAGTCGTGGCGGATGTTGCCAGGATCATGGTCTCGATGCGCTCGAGGTCGTAGGAGGCCGTAGCGAGCTGCGTCGCGGAGCGTCGATGAGCGGTGGCTGCGGATAGTCGCGCAACAGGCGGCGAAGCTGGCGCAGGCGGGCAACGCCCCGTCCTCGAGGTGCGCGCCGGTGCAGCTCGGTGATCCAGGCGAAGCTCGGGGAGCTCGGCGTGCGGGCTGGCGCTCCTCGGCGACGAGCTGCCCGTCGCGGCGCTGCCTGTGCTCGGCGCGCTCCGGCTCGGGGAGCCGCACTCGCTTCGGGCCATCCACCCGCGCGGATGGTGGCAACCACGCGCGGCCCATCGAACAGCTGGATCTCGGTCTTGGTCTCGCGCACCCGAGCTGGTGACCGATGCTGCGAGCGGGCACTTCGCGTAGCGAAAACGTGTGGACGTTGACGTAGCTCTCGAGGTCGACGAGGCGGGTGTGGATGCGATAGACGGGTGAGCGCCAGGCGGGCAACGGACGAGCAGGTGGCTCTCGGCCGCGAAGAGATCGCGGCGAGCGGCGTGGACTTGCGGCTGAAGGCGGCGTTGATCTTGTCGCAGGGATGACGGCTTCGCGGTTGGCGTGGTCGAAGTCGTGGACTTGCGCCCAACGAGGAAGTTGTTCTGCACGAAGTCGAACAGGCCCTCGACCACGGCGGAGCGGTTGGCGTCGCCCTTCTCGTGGGCGCGGAACTCCGAAGCCGCGCGCTTCACCGAAGGATGCCATCTCGGGCACGGGAATGTCTTCGCCGGTGCCGCGCACACGATGACGCTGCTGTTGTCGACCATGCAGATGGGGCAGGTGCCGCCCACGTCGAACGAGTCGTCGAGGAAGACCTTGCACTCGAACCGCGTGAACTGCGGGTACAGCTGGACGTAGGCCAGCCGCGAGTAGGCGAGCGCGAGCCCGTGATCTGCAACGGCCCTCTCAAGCCCGCCGATGTCAGCGAGTGGGGAGACGTGTCGTGCTGCATCTCCTTGCCTGGCTGATGGTCGGCGCCACGCAGGCTTCTTTGGCTGACGCCCGATGCCGTGACGGCGACAGTACGCGGTCAGGTCGGGTACGAGGGCTGTGCGCCCTGGCCGCAAGCTCCTCGTAGACGCGCACGAGGTTGCCCTGCACTCGTGGACCAGCTGGACGAGCTCGTCGGTACGGCTCGGCTTTCTCGCCGCGGTCGAGGGTCGGACATCGGTGCTCCCGATGCGATGACCCGCCGAACCGCGTTACGTGAGATACCGAGCATGCAGCGATGACGTTTTCTGCCGCGACCCGCTTGTTGCAGGAGGTGAGGATGGTGGGATCGAGTCGTCTCACCAACATCGGGAACCTCCTTCTCGATGGTGCTGACAAGCGCTCGACGTCGCCGCGCGCCAGCAGCAGTCCGCCGCAAGCGCGCCTGCTCCGGCGGCAACAGCTGCTGAACGACCACCCCGGACTCGAGTCAACGCGCGCCGGGCGATGCCTCCCACAGCGCCGACGTCTCGCTCGGAGCTCTGCGCCGGGTCGTCGGGCTTGCCGCCGCGTGGCTCGCTCCGCTGGCACGCAGCAGCTCCGGTGCAGCAGCAACTGCTCGCGGCTCGTCTCGCTGCCGCGTGCAAACGCAGCGCACAAGAGCGCCGTCTGCCGCGTGCTCGGGCGGAGCGGGGCGAGGGCCTGGAGCCAGGGCGATGGCGCCCGCGCGGTTGGGCGCGCGCCAAAGGCAACAGGTGTTTCATGGCGGCGTGCCGGGGACAGCTTTCCGTCGCGCACCAGCTGCTGGATTGCTTCGGCCAGCGTCGCGGCCAGGCCGAGCCGGCGACTCCACCCAGCTCGGGCTGCGACCGCAAGCGGCGGGCCAGATCTTCGAGCGTGTCGCTCGCTCCTGGAGCTCGCGCACCAGCGACAGCACCTGCTCGAGCGCGCGCTCCCCCTCGGCCGCGCGCATCAGCCGCCGAGCAGCAGCGCCCTCCGGCTCGGGCAGGTCCCAGCGGGTGGCGCGGACCGGATCCTGGCCGAGCTTGTGGAGCCCTCGGACCCGCTTGTAGCCGTCGACCGGGATCAAGGCGGCGGCGTCCTGTCGCCGCGATCACGACTACCGGCAGCTGCTGGCCGTCGCGAGCCAGGGACGCCACAACCCGGCTGTCGCGCTCGCGGCTCGTCGTCCGCAGCGCCTCGTACAGGCGGTCCAGCTGGTGGAGCTCGAGGTCCATGGCCACCGCGACGGTCGCGAATCCTCAGCCGTGGTCCGTCTCCTCTCGTATCCTCGCCGCCGCCGTCACAGACCCAGCTCCCCGGAAGCTCCGTCATGCTCGCCTCGAGCTCTGCGAACGCCGTGATGGTGGGCGCACCGCCGCCACCGCGCGGAGCTTTTCCCCCGCGAGAACGCCGAGTTTGGCGCTGCCAACGGCCCGATCGAGCAACTGCTCGGCCTGCGGGACCAGGCCACGGGGCCTCACCCAGCAGGGCCCCGCCCATCACCGTCAATCTTCTCTCGTATCTCGCGCAAGCGCCGGCTCCAGCAGCGCCATCGCCGCTGGTAGTCCCGCTGCTCTCGGCGAACGGGACCACCACGTCCTGGTAGTGCTCGGCCGTCATCTCTTGTTATTGGCGCGCCACTCGCGGCACTGCTTCGCGGCCGGCCTCATGGCACTCGGCGCGCCGCGGTGACCTGGCGCTCACGAATCCCCGGTCTGGAACGAACTCGCCGCCACACTGCACGCAGCGG